>NZ_JABLSI010000020.1 GCF_019303475.1 Streptomyces sp. JJ38 | reverse complement strand
ACGCGCGACGCCGGTGCGGGCGGGGCCGGCGTGCCCGGGGGAGGCCGCGGGCCGGCGCGGCCGGTCGGTCGGGAGCAGCGCGGGCGGCGCCTGCGCTGCTCCCCCGGAGGGGCTGCGGCCCGCTGGGACGGAGACGGCGGAGGAGCCGTTCGGGGTCACGTCTGCCTCCCGGGGCACGGTGGGGGAACCCGGCGACGCCTGGTCTCAGCCATGCGCCTCGGCCGCCTTCCGGACGAGCTCGTCGATGGCGGCGGCCAGCGTCCCGACGGTCGCGCCGCCGTACAGCAGCCGGACGTTGACCTTCACCTTGAAGTGCTTGTTGAGGCGGCTGACCACGCGCATCGCCTGGAGCGAGTTGCCGCCGATCGCGAAGAAGTTGGCATCGGCCCCGACCCTCGGCACGGCCAGTACCGTCGCCAGGACCTCGGCGAGCTTCTCCTCGGTCGGGGTGGTGGGGGCGACGTAGCCGTCCTGGTCCTGGTCCCGGTCGGACACGGGGGCGGGGAGCGCGGCGCGGTCGATCTTGCGCGAGGCGGTGAGCGGGAACTCTGCCAGCTCCACCCAGGCCGTCGGCACCATGTACTCGGGCAGGGTCCGGCCCAGGTGGGCCCGCAGCTCGGCCGTCGTCGGAGACGCGTCGCCGAGCACGGTGTAGTACGCCACGAGCCGCTTCTCGCCGCCGTCCTCCCGCAGCAGGGCCAGCGCCATCCGGACCTGGGGGTGGGTGACCAGCTGGGACTCGATCTCGCCGAGTTCGATTCTGAGGCCGCGCAGCTTCACCTGGTTGTCCAGCCGGCCGAGGAAGTCGATCTGGAGGTCCGGGGTCCAGCGCACCAGGTCGCCGGTGCGGTAGACCCGGCCCTCGCCCAGGACGGGGTCGGGCACGAACTTCTCCTCGGTCGTGGCGGGCTGGTTGAGGTAGCCCCGGGCGAGCCCCCGCCCGCCGATGAGCAGTTCGCCCGGAACACCGACCGGCACCAGGTTCAGCTCCGGGTCGACGACGTAGTGCAGCCGGCCGAGCTCGGGCCGGCCGATGGGCGGCGAGGACGTCCACTCCTTGTGCTCGCACAGGTACTCGGTGGTCGCCACGGACGCCTCGGTGGGGCCGTAGAGGTTCACGAACATGCGGCCGGGAAGGTTCCACTTGTTGACCAGCTCGGTCGGCAGGACCTCCGCCCCGCCCATGATGTACTTCAGGTCCGGATAGGGCTCCGCGTCCACCAGCGAGAGGATCGTCGGCGACAGGCCGGCGTAGGTGACCCGCTGCTCACGCATGAGGGAGCCCAGCGACTCGGGCGAGGAGAGTTCCCCGGGCGACACCAGCACCAGCGTCGAACCGCTGGTCAGCCCCGTGAAGATCTCGCCCTGGGACATGTCGAAGGTGAGTGCCGGAAGCTGCAGGAGCCGGTCGGTTCGGCCCCACGCGCCGAACGTGCGCCGGTAGGCCTCGACGAACGTGCGCAGGCCCTGCTGCTCGACGAGCACGCCCTTGGGCGTCCCCGTCGATCCCGAGGTGTAGAGGACGTACGCCAGCGAGCCGGGGCCCGCCCACTCCTCCAGCGGTTCGTCCTCGGGCAGGGCCTCGACCTCGTCCCAGTCGGCGTCGATCCGCAGGCTCGCCCAGCCACAGGAGGGCGGCAGCTGGCCGAGCGTGTCCGCCCGGGTGACGACCAGGGGGGCCTCGGTGTCCCGCAGCATGTAGTCCAGGCGGGCGTCGGGGTGCGAGGGGTCGAGGACGGTGTACGCGGCCCCGGCCACCATGACCCCCACGATGGCCACCAGTGTGTCCAGATCCCGGTCCATCGCGACGGCCACGACCTGCTCGTGCCGCACGCCCCGGGAGCGCAGGTACCGGGCGAGCTTGAACGCCCGCCGCACCAGTTCGCCGTAGGTCATCTCCCGGCCGCGGCAGACGGCGGCGAGCTGTTCGGGGTGCTCCCGGGCGATCCGGACGATCGTGGCGTGCAGCGGTTCGGCGGGGAAGTCGAAGTCGGCTCCGCGCCCGGCCGCCAGCAGGGTGCGCCGCTCCTCCTCGGAAAGGAGGGGCAGCCGGGACACCGGGGTGTCGGGGGCCGCGCACGCCGCCTCGAGCACGGTACGGAAGTGGCCGGTCATGGCCTCGATCCGCCAGCGGTCGTACAGGTCGGTCGCGAACTCCACGTCGACCCGCAGTCGTTCCGGGCCCTCGACGAAGTTGAACGACGCGTCGAACCGGGACTGTCCGCCGACTACCCGGACCGGCTCACCGCTCAGCCCCTCCAGGCGCAGGACGTCGCCCGTGGAGCCCTCGCCGAGCAGCTGGCAGGCGATCTGGAAGAGCGGGTTGCGGCCCGCGTCACGGGTCGGCTGCACCCGTTCGACCACGTGGTCGAACGGCACGTCCTGGTGGTCGTAGATGTCGAGGTTGGCGTCGGCGACCCGCTCCAGCAGCTCGGCGAAGGTCACGGAGCCGGACAGGTCGCAGCGCAGCACCGTCATGTTGATGAAGAGTCCGACCACGTCCTCGAGCTCGGGCTCGGTGCGGCCCAGCATGGGCACGCCCACGGGTATGTCGTCCTGTCCGCTGTACCGGCTGAGCACGACGGTCAGCGCGGCGGCGACCACCATGTACAGGGAGGCGCCCTGTTCCTGGGCCAGCGAGCGGGCCCGCCGCAGCAGTTCGGGAGGGAAGTCGACCGTGAGAGTCTCGCCGCGGTGGGTCGGCTCGGCCGGCCTGATCCGGTCGGCGGGGAGTTCGAGCGCCCCGAGCCCGGCGAGGCGCTCCTCCCAGAACGTCAGCTCGTCCTCCCACACGCCGTCGACCCGCTGCTTGCGCTGGCGCCGGATGTGGTCGGCGTAACCGGCCGTGAGCTCCGGCAGCGCGGGTTCCCGCCCGGCGGCCAGCTCCCGGTAGGCGTGTTCGAGCTCGCGGCTGAGCACCCCGGTGGACCAGCCGTCGGTGACGATGTGGTGGAAGCCCAGGCAGAGCACGTGCTCCTCGTCGTCCAGCCGGTAGAGCCGGAACCGGGACACGGGCCCCGCGGACAGGTCGAACGGGGTGTCGGCCTCCTGCCGCAGCTCCCGCCGCAGCGCGTCCTCCCGCTCTCCGGGGGCCAGCCCGGACAGGTCGCGCACCGGCAGCGGCCGCTCCACCGCGGGGGAGATGACCTGGTAGGGGACGCCGTCCGCCGCGTGGAAGGTCGCCCGCAGCTGCTCGTGCCGTGCCGTCAGCAGGTCGAGCGCGCGCTCGAGCGCGGACGCGTCGAGAGGGCCGCGCAGCCGGTGGGCGTTCGTGACGTTGTACGTGGTCTGCCCGGGGTTCATCTGGTCGAGGAACCACAACTGCTCCTGCCCGAACGAGAGCTGGAGGCGGGGCTCGGACGCTGCGGAGGAGGAGGCGGTCATCGTCACGGGGCTCCGTTCGGGAGGCTGGCAGACGGTGAGGAGGCGAGCGGGGGCGGGGCGGGGCGTCGCATGCGTCCCGGGGGCACGGGCCGTCGGCCACGTCCCGTTCGGCCGCACGCGGCGGGCGTGGGCGCGGCCTCCCGGACCCCGGAGCCACGCGGCGGAGGCCATTGTGTTCCGCGGGCCCTGCACGGAACCTGGACGTCGTCTGGACGCGCCCGCGCCCGGCCGCGGCGGACGGGCGGCCGGTCGAGGGCGTCGCCGGCGGCTCATCCGTGGATCGCAAGGCCCGGTGGCCGTATAGCCTGGCGAAATGCTGACCGAAGTCATCGCGACCCGGTACGTCACCCCCTTGCGCGAGGGCGGATCGCTGCCCGGGATCGTCGAGGCCGACGATCTGGGCACGTACGTCATGAAGTTCACCGGCGCGGGCCAGGGCCGCAAGTCGCTGGTGGCCGAGGTGCTCTGCGGCCGGCTCGCCCAGGAGCTCGGGCTGCGGGTGCCGGAGCTCGTGCGGATGCAGCTCGACCCCGTCATCGGCCTCGGCGAGCCCGACGAGGAGGTGCAGGAGCTGCTGAAGGCGAGCGGCGGCCTCAACCTCGGCATGGACTTCCTGCCCGGTTCCCTCGGCTTCGATCCGCTGGCCTACCGGGTGGACGCGGCCGAGGCGGGGCGGGTCGTGTGGTTCGACGCGCTCATCGGCAACGTGGACCGTTCCTGGCGCAATCCGAACCTGCTCGTGTGGCACGGCGATCTCTGGCTCATCGACCACGGCGCGAGCATGATCTGGCACCACAACTGGCCCACCGCGGAGGCGGCCGCGGCCCGCCCCTACGACGCGTCCGACCACGCACTGGCGCCGTTCGGCCCGGACGTGGCCGCCGCGGCGGCACGGCTCGCGCCGCGCGTCACGCCCGAGTTGCTGGCCGCCTGTGCCGCCGACGTGCCCGACGAGTGGCTCGTGGACGAGCCCGGGTTCACGGCACCGGGCGAAGTGCGCGCGGCCTATGTCCGGCTCCTCACACAGCGGGCGGCGAGCGTCCACGAGCGCGTCACGCTGGGGCCGCCCACGGCCGACGGGCCCTCCCGCGCGCCCGGCTGGCTCACGGACTGGAAGGAGTCGGCCCGATGAGCGAGGGCACCGCACCGGACCGGGTCGTCTTCGAGTACGCGCTGCTGCACGTCGTCCCCCGGGTCGAGCGCGGCGAGCGGATCAACGCCGGCGTCGTCGTCTACTGCCGGGCCCGGGGGTTCGTGGCGGCCCGCACGGCGCTGGATGAGCGCCGGCTCCTCGCGCTGGACCCGGCCGTCGACCTGGCCGGGGTGCACGCGGCCCTGCGCGCGGTCGAGCACGTGTGCCACGGCGGCGCGCGGGCGGGGCAGGCCGCGGGGGACGACGCCGGACGGCGGTTCCGCTGGCTGATCGCCCCGCGCAGCACCGTCGTTCAGCCCGGCCCGGTGCACTCGGGGCTGACGGCGGACCCGGCGGCGGAGGCCGAGCGGCTGTTGGACGTGCTGGTGCGTCCGCCGCGTCCGGACCGGCCGGGCGGACGACGTCGGTGAGCTCGGGCGACATCGCTGTGCAGGGAGACCGTTGACAGCTCAGGGCCCGGCTTCTAGCGTCACCCTCACCCACGCTACTAAGCGGTTGCTCACCCCTTCGAGGACGAGGAGACCAGGATGTCCAGCAGCGAACAGCGCGTCGCGGTCGTGACCGGCGCAGCACGAGGCATCGGCGCGGCCACCGCCGTCCGGCTGGCTGAGGAGGGGCGGGCCGTCGCCGTGCTCGACCTCGACGAGGGCGCCTGCAAGGACACCGTCGAGACGATCACCTCGGCGGGCGGACGGGCGCTCGCCGTGGGCTGCGACGTCTCGGACGCCGGACAGGTCGAGGCGGCGATCACCCGGATCACCGCGGAACTCGGCGCACCGGTCGTTCTCGTCAACAATGCCGGAGTCCTGCGCGACAACCTCCTGTTCAAGATGAGCGAGTCCGACTGGGACACCGTGATGAACGTGCATCTGCGCGGCGCGTTCCTGATGTCCCGCGGCTGCCAGAAGCACATGGTGGACGCCGGCTTCGGGCGCATCGTGAACCTGTCCTCCTCCTCCGCGCTGGGCAACCGGGGCCAGGCCAACTACTCGGCGGCCAAGGCCGGGCTGCAGGGGCTGACGAAGACGCTCGCCAAGGAGCTCGGGAAGTTCGGCGTCACGGCGAACGCCGTCGCGCCCGGCTTCATCGCCACCGACATGACGGCGGCCACCGCCGCCCGGGTGGGCATGGACTTCGAGGACTTCAAGGCCGCGGCCGCCTCCCAGATCCCGGTGCAGCGCGTGGGCCGTCCCGAGGACGTGGCCGGTGCCGTCGCCTACTTCACCCGTGACGACAACGGCTTCGTCTCCGGTCAGGTGCTGTACGTGGCCGGTGGACCGCTGGACTGACGGACCATCTCCGCACGAGCGAAAGGCAGGGCAGCGATGACGACGCCGGACACCGGCAGGGTCGCCCTGATCACCGGCGGCAGCCGGGGCATCGGGTACGGGATCGCGCGGGCGCTGGTCGCCCGGGGCGACCGGGTCTGCATCACCGGGCGCGGCGAGGAGTCGCTCAAGGAGGCCGTCGACGCCCTCGGCCCCGACCGGGCCATGGGCGTGGCGGGCAAGGCCCGAAACGAGGCGCACCAGGCCGAGGTGGTGGAGCGGGTCATGGACGCCTGGGGGCGGGTGGACCATCTCGTCAACAACGCCGGCACGAACCCGGTCTTCGGCCCGATCGCCGAACTCGACCTGGACGTCGCCCGCAAGGTCTTCGAGACCAACGTCGTCTCGGCGCTGGGATTCGCTCAGCGCACGTGGGCAGCCTGGCAGCGTGAGCACGGCGGGACGATCGTGAACATCGCCTCGATCGCCGGGGTCAGTGCGTCGCCCTTCGTCGGCGCCTACGGCATCAGCAAGGCGGCCATGATCAATCTCACCCTGCAGCTGGCCCAGGAAATGGCCCCCGGTGTGCGCGTGAACGCCCTCGCGCCCGCGGTGGTCAAGACCAAGTTCGCCGCGGCCCTGTACGAGGGCCGGGAGGAGGAGGCGGTGCAGCGCTACCCGCTGGGCCGGCTCGGGCTGCCGGAGGACGTCGGGGGCGCCGCCGCGTTCCTCACCTCCGACGACTCGCAGTGGATCACCGGCCAGACGCTGGTGATGGACGGCGGCCTGTTCCTCAATGCGGGCGTCGCCTGACGCCCGTCCCGCATGCCACGCCCTCGGCGCCGGGCCTGTTCACAGGCCCGGCGCCCAAGGTGTGCGTGGCCGCGGGCAACATCGCGAAACCGGGTCCCGGAGCCCTTCGTGGACACCGCTGAGTCACCGTGGCTGCCGGTTGCGTGACGGTCGTGACGACCAGCGCAGAGGTCGTTGATCTGTCCATGTAGTTCCGGCCAAGGCTGCGGTAGGGTCTGCGTCGTCACAGGCTGCGGGTCCGCTGCCGCACCTGGTGCGTTCTGCGCGGGGCCGAGACATGGGGAGCGGGAAAGCGCCTCCCGGAGCCGGTGGTATCTCTCGCACGCACCGATGTTCCGCTGTGGCCCCGTTCAACGAGGAGCGTGCACGTGTTCAGCCGGAAGAGGCTTCTCCGAAGCATGGCGATAGGGTCCGCCGTGGCCCTGCTCGCCGGTTGTGCTTCACTGACCGGAGGGGACGGAGAAGAGGACGAGCCCATCGTCGTCGGGACGACCAGCGCGCCGAGCGTGCTCGACCCGGCCGGCGCCTGGGACGGTTCGTGGGAGCTGTACCGCAACGTCTACCAGACGTTGCTGCACTTTCCCGACGCCAGCGCCATCCCGGAGCCCGACGCCGCCGAGAGCTGCGGTTTCACCGACAACAGCAGCCAGGTCTACCGGTGCACGCTCAAGGACGGGCTCACGTTCTCCAGCGGTCGCCCGCTGGACGCCCAGGCAGTCAAGTACTCGATCGAGCGCACGATCAACATCGCGGCTCCCGTCGGCCCGGCTCCCCTGCTCGACTCCCTCGACCGCATCGAGACCAGTGGTGATCACACGGTGATCTTCCATCTCAAGGAGTCGAACGCCACCTTCCCGCTGGTCCTGGCCACCCCCGCCGCTTCCCTGGTCGACCCCGAGGACTACCCGGCCGACGCGCTGCGCGAGTCCGAGAAGGTCACGGGCTCCGGGCCGTACGTGCTGAAGTCGTACGCCCCGGACGACCGGGCCGAGCTGGTCAGGAACGAGCGCTACAAGGGCGCCGCCGAGCTGGAGAACAAGTCGGTGACGATCCGCTACTTCCATGACTCGGCCACGATGGTGGAGGCCCTGCGCGACGACAAGCTCGACCTCACCTACCGCGGACTGACGCCGGAGCAGATCTCCACCATCCAGGACCGGGAGTTCGAGAACAAGGACGTCTCCCTGCACGACATCGTGGGCACGGAGATCCGTTATCTCGTCTTCAACCCCGGACACGAGTCCGTCGAGGACCCGGCCGTCCGCCGGGCCATCGCCCAGGTGATCGACCGCAAGGCCCTGGTGCGCAACGTCTACCAGCGCACCGCCGAGCCGCTGTACTCGATGGTCCCCGGCGGCATCACCGGCCACACCAGCGCCTTCTTCGACGAGTACGGCGAGCCCAACCGGAAGAAGGCGGAGGAGGTGCTCTCCGACGCCGGGTTCAGTACGCCGGTCAAGCTGACCTTCTGGTACACGACGGACCGCTACGGCACGAGCGCCCGGATGGAGTTCGAGGAGATCCAGCGCCAGCTCAACGCCTCGGGCCTGTTCAAGGTCGGGATCGAGCACAAGGCGACGTGGAAGGACTACCAGGACGGCATCAAGAAGGGCGAGTACGCCGTCTTCGGCCGTGGCTGGTTCCCCGACTTCCCGGACGCCGACAACTACATCGGCCCGTTCGTCGGCCCGGAGAACGCCCTGGGCGTGCCCTACGAGGACGAGGACCTGACGGGCAAGCTGTTGCCGGAGTCCCGGCGGCAGAGCGACCGGGCCGCCGCGGGATCGACGCTCAAGGACGCCCAGCGCATCCTCGCCGAGGACGCCCGGCTGCTTCCGCTGTGGCAGGGCCGGGTCTACATCGCGGCCCACGACGAGATCGCCGGCGTCGAGTGGACGATCGACTCCTCGACCATCATGCGGATGTGGAAGCTGCACCGTAAGGCGAGCTGGTAACGGCACTGTCAGAGGCCACCTGTACGTTCGGAGGCGCCCGGTGAAGATCACCGGGCGCCTCCGACGCACACCGGAAAGGGTGACCAGGTGATCGACATGCTGCCCGCCTCCTGGCAGGACGTACTCGGCGAGGAGCTGCACAAGCCCTACTTCAAGGAGCTCACCGCGTTCGTCGAGGAGGAGCGGGAGCGCGGTCCGGTGTACCCGCCTCGCGAGGAGGTGTTCGCGGCCCTGGAGGCGACGCCCTACCACGAGGTGAAGGTGCTCGTCCTGGGCCAGGACCCGTACCACGGCGAGGGCCAGGGGCACGGGCTGTGCTTCTCCGTGCGCCCCGGGGTGCGCGTCCCGCCGTCCCTGCGCAACATCTACAAGGAGCTGCGGGAGGAGCAGGGGCACCCGCTCCCGGACAACGGCTACCTCATGCCGTGGGCGCGGCAGGGCGTCCTGCTGCTCAACGCCGTGCTGACGGTGCGGGCGGGGGAGGCGAACTCACACAAGGGCAAGGGCTGGGAGCAGTTCACGGACGCGGTGATCAGTGCGGTGGCCGCCCGGGAGGAGCCGGCCGTGTTCGTCCTGTGGGGCAACTACGCCAGGAAGAAGTCGCGGCTGATCGACGCCTCGCGGCACGTCGTGGTGGAGGGCGCGCACCCCTCGCCGCTGTCGGCCAGGAAGTTCCTCGGTTCGAGCCCCTTCGGGCAGATCGACGCCGCCGTCGCCGCGCACGGGCACCAGCCCATCGACTGGCGCATTCCCGACCTCGCGGGCTGAGCGCCTGCCCGGTGTCCGGCGCCGCCGCGGGTTAGCGTCGGGGCGGCGGACACCGCATCCGCCAGCGCCGCGCAGAGGACACGCAGTCACGGGAGACGCAGGTGAACCAGTCCACGCCGGACGACGAGGCGATGACGACCCGGATCGGCCAGGCCGTGATCCTGCTGCACGGTGGGGACCGGGAGGAGGCCCGCGGCCGGTTCGCCGAGCTGTGGGCCGAACTCGGCCACGACGGCGACCCGTTCCACCGGCTCACCGTCGCCCATTACATGGCCGACACCCAGGACGATCCGCAGGACGAGCTCGCCTGGGACCTGCGCGCACTCGGCGCGGCCGAGGCGATGAGCGGCGACCGCGCCGCCGGGGGCGGGTCTGGGCGGAGTGCGCGGGGGCTGTTCCCCTCGCTCCACCTCAACCTCGCGGCCGACTACCTCAAGCTCTCCCAGCACGCGGCGTCCCGGCGCGAGCTGGACCGCTGCCACGCCGTCCTGGACACCCTGGACGACGACGCCTACGGGCGCGGCGTCCGGGCCGCCGTCGCCCGGCTGGAGCTGCGGCTGTCCGAGGCCGCCGAGGGTCACGGGCGGCCGGGCCCCCCGTGATCGTGGATCTCCCGGCAGGTCCGGCCGAGGGGGCTGCCCGGCTGCCAGCCGCCGTACGCCTCGGCCAGGGCGCAGGCGTCCGTCCCCGCGGCCAGCGAGGCGACGGGCTCGGGGACGACGCCGGACGGGGCGCCCTCCCGCGGCGGTCGGGGCAGGTCAGCCGGGATGTGCGTGGGGTGCGCCGGCCGGGGGCGCGGGGGCGGCCCGGGTGCCACGGTACGGTCCCGCGTGCTCGGGTGCGGGGAGACCGGCGGTGGGCGGTCCGGCCGGGTGATCGACTCCTGGGCGGGCGCCGTCGCGGTCTCGGCGGGGCTCCCGCCGGGTGACGGCGTGGGTGCCGGGCGGCCCGAGGCCGGGACGGTGATGCACCCGGGCACCGCGGCCAGGGCAACTCCGGTGAGCAGTAGGGCGTATGAGGCGCGTCGCACGCCGCACACTCTGCCGCAGCCGGGGAGGGGAGATAACTCCCCGTGAGGGTGATCGCGCTGAGCGCCGTCACCCGTCCGGTGTGCCGCCGGGGTTGGGGACGCCGCTCGCGCCGCCCAGGCCCGTGGAGCCCGTCGTGCCGCCCGGGCCGGGGGCGCCGAGCATGCCGTCGAGAAGTTCCCGGGTGCTCGTACGCAGTGTCGCCACGTCCGGCGCCGTCGCGCGGTAGGAGCCGGCCGAGCAGCTGAACAGCACGCCCTCGCACCAGATCACGATGGACAGCGCGTGCCGTTCCGGTTCCGCGGACCCGAGCGCGCGCATCAGGGCCACCAGCGGCTCCCGGAACGCCGCGATGCCCACGCGGTCGTAGTAGGCGCGCAGTTCGGGCCGTCGGTTGGCCTCCAGCGCCAGTTCGTAGCGGGCCGCCAGCTGTTCGGGATGCTCGGTGACGAGGGCGTGGAGCCCCACGGCGATCGCCTCGGTCAACTGCCCGACATCCGTGCCCAGGGCCGCGATCCCGTTCGGCGAGACGATGTGCCGGTCCCGTTCCGCGAGGCGCCGTACGGCCGTCTCCAGAAGGGCGGCGCGGGTGCGGGCGTGGTTGGAGGTGGAGCCGGGCGGCAGCCCGGCCGTCTCGTCGACGGCCCGGTGGGTCAGGCCGCGCATCCCCCGCTCCGCGAGCAGCCGGATCGCCGTGTCGGCGATCAGTTCCCATCGGGCGGAAGGGCGTCGGGGTCGCGTGTCCATGGGACGAATCTACCCATGGCACTACATCCGTAGTATCCTGCACTACAGGTGTAGTGAACCTGTTCGCCACCGTGGGGAGGAGCCAGGTCCCGGCGACGCGCACTCGTCATCGGCGGCGGCCTCGGGGGCCTGACGGCCACGGCGGAGGTCGTCCGGCGCTCGCGCGCGCCCGCGCAGGCCTCAGCGCCACCGCCCGGCGGTCCGCCGGGCGAGGCCCGCCGCCCCGGCGCCGCCGAGCAGCCCCACAGACCCCCAGACCACCCAGTCGCCCCACCGGACGTACGGCGTGCGCTCCGTCGTCAGCGGCAGGGCGTACACGGCCGCGCCACCGCGGTCCGTCCCCAGCCGCGGGCCCACCCGCTCCCCGTCCGGGCCGTAGGCCGCCGTCACGCCCGTGAGCGTCGCGTGCACCATCGGACGTCCGGTCTCCGCCGCCCGCAGGGCCGCCAGCGAGGCGTGCTGCCCCGGAGCCCAGGTCTCCTGGAAGGTGCTGGTGGCCGACTGGCCGACGAGCAGCTCCGCCCCCTCCCGCGCCAGCCGCCGGCTCATGTCCGGGAAGGCCGTCTCGAAGCAGATCAGCGGGCCGACCCGCACCCCGCCCGCTGACATCACCACCGGCTCCGTGCCACGCAGCCGGTCCTCCTCGGCGGCCTGGCCGACCCGGGTGGCCCAGCCCAGCACGGGGCGCAGCGGGACGTACTCGCCGAACGGCACCAGGCGCGTCTTGTCGTACTGGTCACCGGTGAGACCCTCGTCGTCCACCAGCACCGAGCTCTTGAAGATGCCCGGTCCGCCCACCCGCCGGGCGTCCACGTTCACCAGCAGCGGGGCCGCGACCTCGGCCGAGAGCGCGGCAAGCCGCCGGGTGAGGTCGTCACGGGCGAACAGGTCGAACCCCACGCTGCTCTCCGCCCACACCACCAGGTCCACATCCCGGCCCACCAGGGAGCGCGTCAGCTCCACCCCGCGGTCGAAGCGCGGAACGGGATCGCTCAACTCGCCCGGCTGGACGACGCCCACCCGCGCCACACCCGAGGTCCGCGGTGCGGACACCCACAGCCAGGAACCGAGAATCCCCAGCACACAGCAGCCCAGCGCCCCCGCCGCCACTGCGCGGCCGCCCCGCGTCGGTGCCCCCGCGAGCAGGGCCGCCAACCCGGCGTTCACCGCCACGATGAGCCAGCCGATCAGCCACACTCCGCCCAGCGCCGCCAGCCGCAGCCCCGGCTCCCACGACCACTGGCTCGAGCCGAGCAGCCCCCAGGGGCCGCCCGCGTACTCCCAGGAGCGCACGAGTTCGGCCATCAGCCAGCCCGAGGGCAGCAGGACCACGGCACCCAGGGCGCGGGCGGGCCCGGCGCCGTCCCGGAGCAGCCGGTGCGCGAGCCAGCCCCACGGTGCCCACAGCGCACCCACGAGAGCGGCCAGAGGGAGCACGAAGACGTGGAGGTGCGGGGCCAGCCAGTGGTGCGTCGCCAGGATGAAGCCGGTGCCGCCCGCCCAGCCGAGCCACGCCGCCCGCCGCCCGTCCGCCGAGGCCGCGAGCAGCAGCAGCCACGGCACGAGCCCCGCGTAGGCCAGCCACCACAGCCCGGGGGAGGGGAAGGCCAGCGCCGGCAGGGCTCCGGCGGCGAGGGCCGCCAGGCCGCCCCACCAGCGCGAGGGCGCATACCGCATGGCGCGCCTCCTTCGCCGGTGGCCGGGACTGCCTTCAGTGTGCCTCCGGTCGGCCTCCGGCCCGGGTCGTTCAGCCCGACGTGTCTCCCCCCGCGTACGGGTCGAGGACGCCCATCCAGATCAGCACCAGCAGGATCGAGCCGAGCGCCACCCGGTACAGCACGAAGGGGAGGAAGCTACGGGTGGAGATGAACCTCATGAACCACGCGATCACCGCGTAGCCCACCAGGCCGCTGACGATCGTGGCCAGGATCGTCGGACCCCAGGAGACGTGGCCGCCGTGCTCACCGATCTCCGTCAGCTCCAGCAGGCCGGAGGCGAGGACGGCGGGGATGGCCAGCAGGAACGAGTAGCGCGCGGCGGCGGCGCGGTTGTACCCGAGGAACAGCCCGCCGGTGATCGTCGAACCGGACCGGGACATGCCGGGAATCAGCGCGAGCGCCTGGCAGCAGCCGTAGAGGATGCCGTCCCGCACCGTGAGGTCCTCCAGCCCCTTGACCGGCCGTGTGGCCCGGTGCCGGCCGGTGCCGCGTTCGGCCCGTTCGGCGGCGCGCTGGGCCATGCGGTCGGCGATGCCGAGCACGATGCCGAGCGTGATCAGGCTGAAGGCGATGAGCTGGAGGTTGCGGAAGGGGCCCTCGATGTAGTCCTTGAGCGTCAGGCCGAGGACGCCGATCGGGATGCTGCCGACGATGACGAGCCAGCCTATGCGCGCGTCCAGGTCGCGGCGGGCGGACTTGTCCACCAGCGAGCGTGACCAGGCCCGCAGGATGCGGACGATGTCCTGCCGGAAGTAGACCAGCACGGCCACCTCGGTGCCGATCTGCGCCACCGCGGTGAAGGCCGCGCCCGGGTCCTCCCAGCCCGCCGCCACGGCGGTCAGGCGCAGGTGGGCGCTGGAGGAGATGGGCAGGAACTCCGTCAGCCCCTGGACGATCCCGAGGATGAATGATTCGAACCAGGTCATGTCGGGATGCGCTCGTCCTTGTGATCGTGGATGGGTGGAAAAGGGTGGTGCGCCGGTCTGATGCTACGGGGAGCCGGATCTCAGTCCGCGGCACCCGCCGGTTCGCGGCTCCGCTGCCGGGGCCGTTCCCGCCGGAAGCGCTCCCGCCGGTGCCGGGCGAGCAGGACGCCGGCCGCCCCGGTGAGCACCAGGAAGCCGGAGGCGGCCAGGAACCCGGGCGACGCCGGGTCCGTGGCCCGGCCGCCGGCCAGCGCGTAGGCGGCCGTGCTCGGAACCGAGCCCACGGCGGTCCCCGCGAGGACGGCGGGCCAGCGCACCCGGGACACCGACGCCGCATAGTTCGTCAGCGCGAACGGAACCCCGGGCAGTAGCCGCAGGACCAGCATGGAGCGGAAGCCGTGCCGCTCCAGCAGCCGGTCGCCCGCGTGCAGGACACGGCCGCGCAGCATCGGGCGCAGGGCGTCCCGGCCGAGCAGCCGGCCCAGGCCGAAGGCCACCGCGGCGCCCAGGACCGAACCGGCCAGTGCCGCGGCCGTCCCCGTCCCGGCCCCGAACAGCAGTCCGGCGGCCAGGGACAGCACCGGGCGCGGTACGAAGGCCGCCGAACCGAGTCCGTAGCCCAGCACGAACACGCTCACGGCGACAACGGTGGGAAGCGTTCCCAGCCACTGCGGGCCCAGGAGGCGCTGGGGTTCGAAGACGGCGACGGCGGCCGCGCCCGCGACCAGCACCACCACCAGCGCGCCCAGCCGCAGCCACGGCGCGCGGAGGGGCCGGCCGACGTCCGTTCCGGCCGGCCCTTCGAGCGGTACGCCGAGGGCGTGCGGGACGTTCGGACGAGTGGGCGCAAGCACCGGGGGAGGGTAACCGACGAAGGTGAAGCCCCGACGGCTCCCGGGTGACGCGTGCGGTAACGGCGGCTCGGGGGTACCGCTTCCGCGCGCCCGCCCGACACCCACAATGGAACGGTGAACGAAGCGCTCCCGCTGACCCGGACCGTCGACCACGGGACGGCGCGGCTGCTGCCCGACGTCGACCGCGGCCGCGCCTGGCTGCTGACCGTCGACGGCGCCCCGCAGTCGTATGTGGACCTCGACGATCCCACTCACCTGGAGTTCGAGTACACCCGCCGCCTCGCGCACGTCATCGACGCCGTCGCGCCCGCCGGTCCGCTGGACGTGCTGCACCTCGGCGGCGGCGGGTTCACCCTGCCCCGCTACACCGCCGCGACCCGGCCCGGTTCGCGGCAGCGGGTGGTGGAGGCGGACGCGGCCCTGCTCCGCCTCGTCCTGGAGAACCTTCCGCTGCCCGACGGCGACGAGACGCGGGTGGAGGCGGAGGACGCCCGTGCGGCGCTGGAGTCCGCCGAACCCGCCTCCCACGACCTGATCGTGGCCGACGTCTTCGGCGGCTCCCGCGTGCCCGCGCATCTGACGACGCGCCAGTGCGCCGAAGCAGCCGCCCGGGCCCTGCGGCCTGGGGGTGTGTACGCCGCCAACCTCGCCGACGGCGCGCCCTTCCCGTTCCTCGGTGGCCAACTGGCCACCTGCGCCGCCGTCTTCCCCCACCTCTGTGTCCTGATCGAGCCGGGCGTCCTGCACGGCCGCAGATTCGGCAACGTGGTCCTCGTCGCCTCCGGGGCCCCGCTTCCGGTGGCGGAACTGGCCCGCGCCTGCGCGGCGGACCCCTTCCCGGCCCGCGTCGAGGACGGGTCCAGGCTGCGCCGGCTCGCCGCGGGGGCCACGGTCGTTCAGGACGAGGACGCCGTGCCCTCGCCGCAGCCCCCGCCGGGCTCCTTCAGCGTCGGCTGACCCGGCCGGGGCACGGCCTTCGACGAGGCCGCGACGACCGGGTCCTGTCCCCGGCGCCGTCGGCTCACTCGTCCTCGCCGTAGGGGCGCAGCGACTTGGCGATCTTGTCGATCATCGCCTGGGACAGCTCGTCCTCCACCCCGGTGTCCGTGATGAGGACCCACAGCCGCAGCTCACGCGAGGAGTCCAGCCACGAGACGGCGACGGCCTTGCCGTCCGCCTCGCACTTGTTGTCCTTCTCGGCGCCCTTCGACGTGGCGACGGCGATGTGGCCCTCGATGCCGTGGTCGCTCTTGAACGGCTTGGACTCGGTCCACTCGACCTTGTCCTTCTCCTCGCCGTGCCGGTAGTAGACGAAGCTCTGCGCCGCGTTCAGCGCCGCCTCGCTGGTGTTCTTCGCACCCTGCGCGCCCTTGGTTCCGACGACGGTCCGTGAGTACGTGCCCCCGTCGGAGTCCTCGCACCAGGCCTCCTTGAAGTAGGCCGGAGCGCTCATCGCCACCTGGGGGATGGGGAACATCGCGTCGGGGTCCTCCTTCTCGCCCCAGCCGATGATCGTCGTCTTGGTGCCCAGTTCCCAGTCCTCGGGGACGTCGAACGCACTGTGGTGCTTGGGGTTGATGACGACCTGCCAGCCGGGGACCACCGGCTCGGGGTCGTCCGACTCGCCGCTGCCCCGCGGGTTGTCCGGGTCACGGATCCCGCCGCCGTCGTCCTCGGAGGGGTCCGGTTCCGTGGAGGAGGGGGAGGAGCTGGCGGCGGGCTTGTCGCCGTCCTTCGACGAGGGCTTGCCCTCGTCCTCGTCGCCGGTGAGGAGGATCGCCCCGGTCACGACCGCTCCGGCGACGACGGCGAGCGAGACCGCGATCGCGAGGACCGTGTTGCGCCTGGAACTCTTGCCGCCTCCGGGCGGCTGCGGCACGCCGGGAGGCGCCGGAGTCGGCCACTGGCCCTGTCCCGCAGGCTGCTGGTAGGGATTGGGCTGCGATCCCGGCTGCCCCGGCTGTCCGGGCTGCTGGTACGGATTCGGTTGCTGATAGCCCGGCTGCTGGTACGGATTGGGTTCCTGCGGATTCTGGCCGCCCCCGGGCTGCTGCTGTCCTGGCCACATGACGTGAACTCTACGAGTGGCGCCCCGACGTCTCCATGGCCGCCCCCGCTTTGGTACGTGGCCGGGATGTGCGCGGAGCGGAGGAAGAACGGGAATCGACTCGCCCCACATCAAGCTACTCGCTGGTAATGTTCGGTCCATGTCTGAGAACCTGCCGTCGATCGGCGAGCTGATGGCGGCCTCCGTGCCGATGGTCCGTACCCTGAACCTGGAGTTCACCGAGGCCACCGCGGAGCGCGTGGTCGTCCGGCTGCCGGACCAGAGCGAGTACCACAACCACGTCGGCGGCCCGCACGCTGGCGCGATGTTCACCCTGGCCGAGTCCGCCAGTGGCGCCATCGTCATGGCGGCCTTCATGGACCAGCTCTCCAGGGCCGTGCCGCTGCCCGTCCGCTGCGAGACCACCTACAAGAAGCTGGCCAAGGGCCCCCTGACCGCCACCGCCCGCCTCGGGCGTCCGGTCGCCGACGTGGTGGCCGAGCTGGACGCCGGGCAGCGCCCCGAGTTCCCGGTGCTGGTCGACATCACCCGCGAGGACGGCGCCGTCACCGGCGACATGCGGATCGTCTGGACGCTGCGACCGAACGACTGAGCCGCTGCGCGCCCGTGTCCCCGGCGTCGCATACGGTGCACCCCGGGCACGGCAGGGACCGCACAGTCGAACGAGGAGTTGGCGATGGCAGAGGCGTTGATCGCGGGCGTGGGCGGCAGGGAGCCGCAGGTCGACCCCGAGGCCTACGCGGCACCCACGTCCGTGGTCGTGGGTGACGTGAGCGTCGCCGCCGGCGCGAGCGTCTGGTACGGCGCCGTGCTGCGCGGGGACATGGGAACGATCGTGCTGGGCCCGGAGAGCAACGTGCAGGACAACTGCACCGTCCACGTGGACCCGGGCTTCGACGTCTCCGTCGGCGCGCGCGTCTCGGTGGGACACAACGCCGTCCTGCACGGCTGCACCGTCGAGGACGACGTCCTGGTCGGCATGGGCGCCACCGTCCTCAACGGCGCGGTGATCGGGGTCGGATCGCTCGTCGCCGCGCAGGCCCTCGTCCCCCAGGGCATGCGAGTGCCTCCGGGCTCGCTGGTGGCGGGCGTCCCCGCCAAGGTCCGGCGGGAGCTCACCGAGGAGGAGCGGGAGCACATCCGGCTCAACGCCGCCGCCTACCGCGACCTGGCCACGCAGCACCGCGCCGCCGTCCGGGGAGCGGACTGACGTGGGCGAGGCCGTCCCCGTACCGCCGGGCCGGGCCGCCTCCCGGGCCGTGGCCCGGCGGGCCTCCCGGATGGCCTCCCGGCTCGTGCACCGCGCCTGGCGGTGGGCGCAGCAGGCGGGGGCTGTCACCGCCGACCGCCCGGGGCCGCACGCCTTCCGGCGGATCGGCTCCGGCACCCGGCTCGCCTTTCCGCAGGGCACGATCTTCGGCGCACCGTGGATCGAACTGGGCGACCACTGCATCGTGGGCGCCGAGGTGACCCTGACCGCCGGGATGATGCCCGATCTCGACCTCGGCCCGGAGGCGGTGCTGCGGCTGGGGTCCGGTGTGGTGCTGGGCAGGGGCAGCCACGTCATCGCGCACAGCCCGGTCACGATCGGGGACGACGTGTTCTTCGGCCCCTACTGCTACGTCACCTCCACCAACCACTCCTACGACGATCCGCATGAGCCGGTCGGCAGGCAGTGGCCCCGGTCGGCCCCCGTGGAGATCGGCGCCGGGAGCTGGCTCGGGCACGGTGCCGTCGTCCTGCCCGGCGCCCGGCTGGGGCGCAACGTCGTGGTGGCGGCCGGGTCCGTCGTCCGCGGGGAGGTGCCCGACCATGCGGTCGTGGCCGGTGCCCCGGCCAGGATCGTCAGGCGCTGGGACGCCGAGGCGGGCTGGCAGCCGCCGCTGCGCACCCCGGCCCCGACACCGGTTCCGGAGGGCGTCACCTCGGCGCAGCTGCTCGCGCTGGCGGAGCGGGCCGGGCCGGACGCGCTGCCGGAGCAGCCGGGGCCGCCGCAGGAGTGAGCCGGGCCCGCGCGGGAGGTGAACCGGGTCCGCCGGGGCCGGGGGTGTCCTGACGCCGGGTCAGCCCGCCGCGAGCAGGACCGTGCCCATGACGGCGAGCCCCACCCCGGCGCTCTGGATCGGCCGGAGTCGTTCGCTCAGCCAGCCGCGCGCGGCGAGTGCGGTGATCACCGGGTAGAGCGAGGCCAGCACGGCCGCGATGGTGACCGGCCCTTGCTGTGCCGCGACCATGTAGGTGCCGTTGGCGGCTACGTCGGCCAGGCCCACCAGAGCCAGCGCGGGCAGCGAGGCGCGCAGGCCGCTCCGGCCGTCCGGCGGCAGCGCCGGCCGGCCCCGGCGCACCTGGTCCAGCAGTGCCGCCCCGCCGACGGCCACGTTGCACAGCCGCTGGACGAACAGGGCGAGGAAGAGGCCGGTCATGGTGACCGACGCGTGCTCGATCAGCGCCATGACCGCGCCGATCCCGAGGGCGGCGAACGCGGTGAGCACCAGCGTCTGCCGTGGCACGGGCGCACCGCCGGTCTGTGGGCCGCAGGCCAGGACGACACCGCCGACGGCGACGACGATCCCGAGCGCCTGCACGGCGTCCGGCCGTTCGCCCAGGGCCAGGCCCACCCCGACGGGCACGGCCACCGCGCCCATGGCGGCCAGCGGCGAGACGACCCCCATCGGGCCGAGAGCCAGGGCCCGGTAGAAGGTGAGCAGGCCGATCGGGCCGACGATTCCGGCCGCCACCGCGAACCACAGCTGCGAGCCGATCTCCTGCCAGCCCCCGGTGGCCAGGACGATGGCGCCCAGCGCGACCGCTGCCAGGGACTGGGAGACCACCACGACCGTGAGCGCGGGAACGCGCCGGGTCAGCAGTCCGCCGCCGAAGTCGGCCAGCCCCCACATCAGGCTGGTGGCCAGGGCGAACGCCACGGTCATGGGGCACCTCGCAGTACAGTGTGATGGACGTTGGAGTCCAGCACACCGTAGTCCACGATGCAGGACTTTGCCATTCAAAATATTGGACCGCCAGATCCCTCGGGGAGGGCTCGCACGTGACCGACCTGGACCACCTCAGCCAGTCGCTCGCCCGTAACCTCAAGCGCCTGCGCACCGAGCGGGGGTTCACGCTCGACGCCCTCGCCGCCCGCTCGGGGGTGAGCAGGGGCATGCTCATCCAGATCGAACAGGCCCGGACCAACCCCAGCGTGGGCACGGTGGTGAAAGTCGGCGACGCCCTGGGCGTGAGCATCACCACCCTGCTCGACTTCGACCAGGCCCCGCAGGTGCGTCTGGTACCGGCCGAGCAGGCCGTACGGCTGTGGTCGACGGAGGCCGGCAGCCACAGCACGCTCCTGGCCGGCGCCGAGGCGCCCGGGCCGCTGGAGCTGTGGTCCTGGGTGCTCATGCCGGGCGAGGGCAGCACCTCGGACCCGCACCCGACCGGGACGACGGAACTGGTGCACGTCCGCTCCGGCGTGCTCACCCTCACCGTGGACGGCACCGACCACGAGGTACCCGCCGGGACCTCCGCCACCTTCCAGTCACACGTGTCCCACGGGTTCCGGAACGAGGGCACGGCCCCCGTGGAGATGACCATGGCCGTCTCCGTCCCCGCACCGCACTAGCCAGGCGGCGTCTCGGCGCCGGCGCCCGAGCCGGGGGAAGTGAGCTCAGCTCACAGGAGTGGGATCTCGATGGCCGGGCAGCGGTCCATCACCATCTCCACGCCCGCCGCCCGCGTCCGCGCGTACGCCGCCTCGTCGACGACGCCGAGCTGGAACCACACGCCGCGCGCGCCGATCGCCACGGCCTCGTCCGCGATCCGGCCGGCCAGCGAGGAGTTGACGAACACGTCCACGACGTCGACGGGGAAGGGGATGTCCGAGAGCGAGGCGTAACCCGGCTCGCCGTGGACCGTCTCGGCCTTCGGATGCACCGGGACGATCCGCTTGCCGTACCGCTGCAGCACCCTGGCGACGCCGAACGCCGCGCGCGCGGTGTTGTGGGAGAGCCCCGCCACCGCCCAGGTGTCGCCCATCTCGGTCAGCATGCGCCGTACGGCTCGGTCCTGCGCGCTGGCGTCCACGGTCATACCGGCTTCAACCGCGCCCGCCGCCCGCTCATTCCCGCTCCGCCCGGGGGACGTAGGGTGGCCCGTATGCAGGACCAGTACCTCACTGTCGCGGCCCCCGGCGTGCACGAGACCGAGGTCAACCGCTCGCGGTTCCTGTGCGCCCTCGCCCCCGCGGCCACCGAGGCCGACGCCCGGGGCTTCCTCGCCGCCGTCCGCGCCGAGCACCCCACAGCCTCGCACCACTGCTGGGCCTACGTCCTCGGGGCCGACGGCGCGGTGCAGCGGGCCGGTGACGACGGGGAGCCCGGCGGTACGGCCGGGGCGCCGATGCTGCAGATGCTGCTGCGCCGGGAGGTCCGCTGCACCGTCGCCGTCGTGAGCCGCTGGTTCGGCGGCACCAAGCTCGGCGCCGGCGGCCTCATCCGCGCCTACGGAGGCGCCGTGGGCGCTGCCCTCGACGCGCTCGGCACGGTCAGCCGGCACCGCTCCCGCCTCGCCACCCTCACCGTCGGGCACGACCGCGCGGGCCGGCTGGAGAACGATCTGCGATCCACCGGACGGCAGATCCGCGAGGTGCGCTACGGCTCCCGCGTCACCTTCGACATCGCCCTGCCCGCGGCCGAGGTCGACGCCTTCCGCGACTGGCTGGCCGACACCACGGCCGGTACGGCCCGCCTCGCACTGCACGGCGACAGCTACGACGGCTGACACCGCTCTCACGACGGCTGACACCGCCCGCCGGGAGCGTGGCCCGTGGACCAGTCCGGCCCCGCCCGGGGGCGCCGCCCGTACCGGCCCGGGACCGGCTGTCAGCGCCGGGGCTTAGGGTCGGTGCCCATGCGTCTGCTGCACACCTCGGACTGGCACCTGGGCCGCGGCCTGCACCGGGTCAGCCTGCTGGAGGCCCAGTCGGCCTTCATCGACCACCTGGTGGCCACCGTGCGCGAACGGGACGTCGACGCCGTCCTGGTCGCCGGGGACGTCTACGACCGGGCGGTGCCGCCGCTCAACGCCGTGGCGCTGTTCGACGACGCCCTCAACCGGCTGGCCGCCCTCGGCGTGCCCACCGTCATGATCTCCGGCAACCACGACTCCGCGCGGCGCCTCGGGGTGGGCGCCGGGCTGCTCGCGCGGGCCGGCATCCACCTGCGGACCGACGTGGCCGGGTGCGCGTCCCCGGTCGTCCTCTCCGACGCGCACGGCCCGGTGGCCTTCTACGGCCTGCCCTACCTGGAACCGGCCCTCGTCCGCGGTGAGCTGGGGGCCGAGCGTACGGCCCACGCCGCCGTCCTCGGTGCCGCCATGGACCGGGTCCGCGCCGACCTCGCCGCGCGCCCCGCCGGCACCCGCTCGGTCGTGCTGGCCCACGCCTTCGTCACCGGCGGCCAGGGCTGTGACAGCGAGCGGGACATCACCGTCGGCGGGGCCGCGGCCGTGCCCGCCACGGTGTTCGACGGCGTCGACTACGTCGCCCTCGGGCACCTGCACGGCTGCCAGACGCTCGGCGAGCGGCTGCGCTACTCCGGCTCCCCGCTCGCCTACTCCTTCTCCGAGGCCGGCCACCGCAAGTCGATGTGGCTGATCGACCTCGACGCCGCGGGCCGGGTGCGGGGCGAGCGCGTGGACTGCCCCGTCCCCCGGCCGCTCGCCCGCCTCCGCGGGCGTCTGGACGACCTGCTCGCCGACGAGGCCCTGGAACCGCACACCGGGGCCTGGGTGGAGGCCACCCTCACCGACCCGGTCCGCCCGGACGAGCCCATGGCCCGCCTCGCCGAGCGTTTCCCGCACGTCCTGAGCCTCGTCTTCGACCCGGACGGGCGGGAGGAGGAACAGCGGCGCAGCTACGCCGGGCGGCTGCGCGGCCGCAGCGACCAGCAGATCGCCGAGGACTTCGTCGCCCACGTCCGGGCCGGGCGCGGCCCCGACGCGCGGGAACGCGCCGTCCTGCGCGGCGCGTTCGACCGCGTCCGCGTCACCGACGCCGAGAACGAGAAGGACCCGACCCGTTGAGGCTGCACCGGCTCACCGTCACCGCCTTCGGCCCGTTCGCCGGTACCCAGGTCGTCGACTTCGACGCCCTGTCCGGGGCCGGGCTGTTCCTCCTGCACGGCGCCACGGGCGCGGGCAAGACCTCGGTCCTGGACGCCGTCTGCTACGCCCTGTACGGCGGCGTCCCCGGGGCCCGCCAGAGTCAGGGGCACACCGGCCTGCGCAGCAGCCACGCCCCCGAGGCCGTTCCCACCGAGGTCTCCCTGGACTTCACCGTCGGGGAGCGGCGACTGCGGCTCGCCCGCCGCCCCGAACACCGCCGGCCCAAGCAGCGCGGCCACGGCTACACGACGGACAAGGCACGCTCCCTGCTGCACGAGCACGATCCCACCACCGGTGAGTGGCGGCCCCTCAGCCGTTCCCACCAGGAGATCGGCCGGGAGGTCGGCGAGCTGATCGGCATGAGCCGCGAGCAGTTCTGCCAGGTCGTGCTCCTGCCCCAGGGCGACTTCGCGCACTTCCTGCGCGCCCGCTCCGACGAACGCGCCGCCCTGCTCGGGCGACTGTTCGACACCGGCCGGTTCCGCGCCGTCGAAGCACACCTCGCCGAGCGTCGGACGGCCGCCCAGCAGCGGCTGCGCGAGGCGGACGAGGCGCTGCTCGCCCTCGCCCACCGCATGCAGCAGGCCGCGGAGGAGAGCGGCACCGACGCCGCCCTGCCCGAACTCTCGCCGGGGGACGCCGGGCTGACCGACGCCGTCCTCACCTTCGCCGCCCTGGCCCGCACCACCGCACGCGAACGCGTCACCAGCACCGTGCTGGCCGTCCGGGCCGCCGAGGAACACCACTCGGCCGCCCTGGAGCGGCTGGCGGCCGCCGAGGAGCTGGCCCGGCTCCAGCACCGGCACCGGCAGGCGACCCAGCGGGCCGAGGACCTCAAGGCCCGGGCCTTCGAACGCGCCGCCCTGCGTCGGCGCCTGGAGCGCGCCCGGGCCGCCGAGACCGTCGTCCCCGCACTCACCGCCCGCCGCTCGGCCGAGGCCGAGCACCACGAGGCCGCCGCCGCGGAGGCGCAGGCGCGGGCCGCCCTGCCCGGCCACCTCGCCCAGGCCCCGGTCGAGCGGCTCACCGAGGCGGAGCGGCAGACCTCCCAGGAACTGGGGGCGCTGGACGCGGCCCGCCGCGCGGAAGCCCGCGCCGGAGCCCTGGACCGCGAGCTGGCCGCCCTGGAGCGCGACGCCGCGGACGACGAGGCGGTGCTGCGCGAGGCGGACGAGTGGCTGAGCGGCTGGCCCGCCGAACAGGCCGCTCACCGGGGCCGTGTCGACGCGGCGCAGGCGGCGGCCACCCGGGCCGAACAGCTCGCGGGCCGCCTCGACCCCGCCCGCCGCCGGCTCGCCGCCGCCCAGGCCCGGGACCGGCTCGTCGTCCAGCTGGCCGAGGCCACGGAGGCGGCACGCCGGGCCGCCGACCGCTCGGCGGCCGCCCGCGAGACCTGGCTCGACCTCAGGGAGCGCCGGCTCGCCGGGATCGCGGCCGAGCTCGCTGCCGGGCTGCGGCCGGGGGCGCCCTGTGCCGTCTGCGGCTCCGAGCGGCACCCGGACCCCGCGCGGCCGATCGAGGGTCAGGTGGACGCCGCCGCCGAGGACGCGGCACTGACGGGCTACCAGGAAGCCGACACCCGCCGGGAGGCGGCCGAGCGCGCCCTGGACGCGGTGCGCGAGGCATGGGAGGCCGCGCGGGCGGAGGCCGCTCAGGACACCGTGGACGACTGCGCACGGCTCGTGTCGGGCCTGGAGGCCGACCTCGCCGCCGCACGGCGGGAGGCCGCCGGCGCGCACACGCACCGCGAGCGACTCGCCCAGGCCGAGCGGGAGCACGAGCGCCGCCTGGCCGAACGCCACGAGGCGGGGCGGCGCACCGCGGCCCGCACCTCGCGCCGGGAGGCGCTCCAGCGCGAACTGGCGGTCCAGCGGGCGGAGCTGAACCAGGCGCGGGGGGAGGACGCCGACGTCGCCGCCCGCGCCGAGCGCCTGCGCCGTCTCGCGGGGGAGCTGGCGGCGGCGGCCGAGGCCGCCCGCCGCGCGGAGGCCGCCGCCCGGCATCTCAAGCAGGCCGACGCGGCGGAGGCCGATGCCGTCTGGCGGGCCGCTTTCGACACCCCGCGGGACGCGGCCGACGCCGTGCTGGACCCGGCGCGGGTGAGGGAGTTGCAGCGACGGCTGGACGACTGGCAGACGGAGGAGGCCGCCCTGGCCGCCGAGCTGGCCGACGCCGGCATCAGCGCGGCGGCCGAACGCCCGGCCGTGGACGTGGAGGCCGCGCGGCAGCAGGCGGGGAAGGCGGCCGAGCTGCGCCGGGCCGCCGACGCGGCGGCAGCGGCGGCCCACTCCCGGCTCGCCGCGCTGGACCGGCTCTCGGCGCGGGCCGCCGAGGCCGTGCGGGCCGTCGGGCCGCGACGGGCCGAACACGACCGCGTCACCCGACTCGCCCACCTGGCGGCCGGCACCTCGGCGGAGAACGAGCGCAAGATGCGGCTGGAGACGTATGTGCTGGCGGCACGGCTGGAACAGGTCGCCGCGGCCGCCAGTACCCGGCTGCAGCGGATGTCCGGTGGGCGGTACACCCTGCTGCACTCCGACGACCGGGCGGGCCGCGGAGCCAGGTCCGGCCTGGGCCTGCACGTGGTCGACGCGTGGACAGGGCGGGAGCGCGACACGGCGAGCCTCTCCGGCGGCGAGACGTTCTTCGCCTCGCTCGCCCTGGCGCTGGGCCTCGCCGACGTGGTGGGCGACGAGGCGGGCGGCACCCGGCTGGACACGCTCTTCATCGACGAGGGCTTCGGCAGCCTGGACGAACAGACGCTGGACGAGGTGCTGGAGGTTCTGGACTCGCTGCGCGAACGGGACCGCTGCGTGGGCATCGTCAGCCACGTCGCCGATCTGCGCCTGCGTATCCCGGCCCAGCTGGAGGTCGTCAAGCGCCGGGCGGGCTCGGCCGTCCGGCACCACGTGGAGGGCGCCGGCGCTCCGGCCTGAGGCCGGAGCGCCGGCTTCGATCGGCCCGGGGCTCCCGGAGACGGGTCACAGCACGGCCAGCTCCAACGCCAGGTCGTCCAGCCCCAGCGAACCCTGGGAGAGTGCCTCCATGTGCCAGCGCTTGGCGTCGAAGGCCGCCCCGTGCCGCGCGCGGGCGGCCTCCCGGCCCCGCAGCCACACGCGCTCGCCCAGCTTGTAGCCGATGGCCTGCCCCGGCATGCCGAGGTAGCGCACGACCTCGCTCTCCACGGTGTCCGCGTCCTGCCCGGAGTGCCGGCCGAAGAACTCGTGCGCCAGCCGGGGGGTCCACCGCTCACCGGGGCGGAAGGGGGAGTCCTGCGGGATGCGCAGACCCAGATGCATCCCGATGTCGACGATCACCCGGATCGACCGCATCATCTGGGCGTCCAGATAGCCGATCCGGCGTTCGGGGTCGGACAGGAAGCCCAGCTCGTCCATGAGCCGCTCGGCGTACAGCGCCCAGCCCTCCGCGTTGGCACTGACCATGCCCACCGTCGTCTGGTAGCGGGAGAGGCTGTCCGCCTTGTACACCCACTGCGCGAGCTGCAGATGGTGTCCGGGCACACCCTCGTGGTACCAGGTGGTGACGAGGTCGTACACGGGGAACCGCTCGTTGCCCATGGTGGGCAGCCAGGTGCGGCCCGGACGGGAGAAGTCGAGCGAGGGCGTCGTGTAGTACGGGGCAGCGGCGCCGCCCGGGGGAGCGATCATGGACTCCACCCGGCGGACGGGCCCGGCCAGATCGAAGTGGGCGCCGTCCAGGGCCGAGATGGCCTCGTCCATGAGTTCCTGCAGCCACGCCCGGGTCGTCTCCACGCCCTCGACGACCTGTCCGTGGTCGCGTAGGTGACGCATCACCGCCCACGGGTCGGAGGCGTCCGGGAGGATGCGCGCGGCCTCCCGCCGCATCTCGGCGGCCAGCCGGTGGAACTCGGACCAGCCGTAGGCGTAGGCCTCCTCCAGGTCCAGATCGGCACCGTTCCAGTACCGCACCCAACGGGCGTAGCGCTCCCGGCCGACCGTGTCCGGCGCCTCCGCGATCGCGGGGGCGTAGACGTCCTTCAGCCAGCTCCGCAGCTCGTCCACGGCCGTCGCGGCCCTCTGCGCCGCCGTGTCCAGCTCGGCGCGCAGCGTCTCCGGGGCGCCGGCCGTGAAGTCCCCGAACCAGCCGCCGGAACCGGGCGAGCCGGCCCACTGGGCGAGCTGGCCGATGACCGTCTCGGCCTGCCGGGGCCCGCCGTGCAGCCCCTTGTCCAGCCCGGCCGCCAGCGTCTGCCGGTAGCCCGCCACCGCCTGCGGGACACCCCTCAGCCGCTGGGCCACGGTCGCCCAGTGCTCGCTGGTCTCCGTGGGCATCATCGTGAACGCCATGCGCATCTCGTGCACCGGCGAGGACAGGTTGTTGATCGCCCGCAGGTGCTCGCCCGCGTCGTGGACGGCGAGGTGCGCCTCCAGGCGCTCCCGGAGCAGGCGGGCACAGCGCTGCTCCAGCGGGTCGGCGGCCTCGGGCCGCGCGGCGGAGGGGGCGAGCTCCGCGAGCGTCGAACGGTGGAGGTCGGCCAGGGCCCGCCGGCCGTCGGGCGAGAGGTCGGGCAGCAGCGCGTCGGTCCCGGGGACGCCCAGCTCGGTGCCGAGCACGGGGTCGAGACGGACAAGGGAGTCGACGAAGCCGTCGGCGAGCTGTCGGGGGAGCGGAGGTGCCTGCGTGGTCTCGGACATGGGGTTCATCCTCATACGGAAGATCGCACACGTCACGGGAGTTGTGCTCAGGCCTTCGGCCCGGGTGGCTGCTGCCCGCTGCCGCCGCCCGGCTCTTCCGGCGGCAGCAGGGGCCCGCACGACCAGTGCTGGAAGATCAGGCGCGTCTCCACGCGGGCGACCTCCTTGCGGGCGGTGAACTCGTCCAGCACGAGCCGCTGGAGGTCGGCGGTTCCGGTGACGGCCACGTGCACGAGGTAGTCGTCCGGGCCGGTCAGATGGAACAGGGACCGGGACTCGGGCAGCGCCCGGACCCGTTCGACGAACGGCCCGATCAGCTCCCGGCGGTGCGGCCTCACCTGCACGAGCAGCAGCGCCTCCAGCGAGCGGCCGAGCTTCGCCGGGTCCAGCCGGAGCTCGTGCCCGAGGATGACCCCGCTGCGGCGCAGCCTCGTCACCCGGTCCAGACAGGTCGAGGGAGCCAGCCCCACGGCTGCGGCGAGGTCGCGGTACGTCGTCCGGGCATCGTTCTGGAGGAGCCGCAGGATCTCCAGATCGACCGGATCAAGGCGGACGGAATCGGCCATCGGCCGAACGTAGCACGGCCATCATCCACTACGGGCCGGTAGGTGTTCAGCATGCATGCATGGACACGACACCTCTGACGGGTACGCCCGGCAGCCCGGAACCATCCCCCTTCCCGGGCGCGCTGGCCACCCACGCCGTACACGCCGGGCGCGAGGACCTCGCCGCCCTCGGCCTGCACGCCGCTCCGCTGGACCTGTCCACCACCTACCCGAGCCCCGACAGCCGGGGCGAAGGCCTGCGTCTGGACGAGTTCGCGGCGACGGGCGCCCAGCTCCAAGGGCCGCCCGTCTACGCGCGGCTGGACAACCCCACCGTCGCGCGCTTCGAGCGGGCGCTGGCCAGACTGGAGGACACGGAGTCCGCCGTCGCCTTCGCCAGCGGCATGGCCGCGCTGACCGCCGTCCTGCTGGCCCGGTCGGCGGCCGGACTGCGACACGTCGTGGCCGTGCGGCCGCTGTACGGCTGCAGCGACCACCTGCTGACCAGCGGGCTGCTGGGCACCGAGGTCACCTGGACGGACCCGGACGGGATCGCCGACGCCATCCGCGCCGACACCGCCCTGGTGATGGTGGAGACGCCCGCCAACCCAACCCTGGCCGAAGTGGACCTCGCGGCCGTCGCCCGGGCCTGCGGCGAGGTGCCGCTGCTCGTGGACAACACCTTCGCCACCCCCGTCCTCCAGCGCCCGCGGGAGCACGGGGCCCGGTTCGTCCTGCACAGCGCGACGAAGTACCTCGGCGGCCACGGGGACGTGCTCGGCGGCGTGGTGGCCTGTGACGAGGCCTTCGCCCGCGACCTGCGCCGCATCCGGTTCGCCACCGGCGGTGTGCTGCACCCGCTGGCGGGGTATCTCCTGCTGCGCGGACTCTCCACGCTGCCGGTCCGGATGAGGGCGCAGTCGGCCACCGCGGCCGAGCTGGCCCGTCGGCTCGCCGCCGACCCCAGGATCACCGCCGTGCACTACCCGCGGCTGGGCGGCGCCATGGTGGCTTTCGAGGTCGCCGACGATCCGCACGAGGTGATCGCCGGGGTGCGGCTGATCACGCCGGCGGTCAGCCTCGGCAGCGTGGACACCCTCATCCAGCACCCGGGGTCGATCAGCCACCGGATCGTCGACGAGAACGACCGCACGGCGGGAGGCATCAGCGAGAAGCTGCTGCGGATGTCCGTGGGGCTGGAGGATGTCGAGGACCTGTGGCGGGACCTGGACCAAGCCCTCAGCGGCCTTCGGCAGCCGGAGCGGCGGCGACCGGAGCCAGCGGCGCGCTGATCACCATGGTGCCCTCCTCGATCTGGTAGTCCAGCGGCAGTCCGAGGCCGCGCATGGTGGCGATCATTCCGGTGTTGGCGGCGCGGGTGACGGCGTAGACGTTCTCGAACCCGGCCTCCACCGCCATGTCCACCAGGCGGCCGAGCAACTCGCCGCCGATGCCGCGGTGCTGCCAGTCGTCCTCCACGAGGAGGGCCACCTCGGCCTCGTCCCCGTCCCACAGCAGGTGGCCGAGGGCGACGAGCCGGCCCGAGGCCGTCTCCGCCGTCAGGGTGCGGCCGAACCGCGGCGACAACAGGTGCGCCAGGTAGCGGTCGGCGTCGTGCACGGGGCCGTGGTAGCGCAGCGTCAGCGTGGCTTCGGAGCAGCGGTCGTGCATGGCCCGGGCGTCTTCCAGGTCGTTCGGGTCAGCACGGCGGACCGTGATCGCGTTGCCCTCCGGCAGGGTCAGCAGATCCCGGCTGCGCGGGACGCGCTGCCCCAGCCGGGTGTCCAGCTGCACCAGCGCCCGGGCCCGGGCGAACTCGGCCGGGGTGAACGGAAGCTGGGGACGCTCCACCACGATCGTGCCGCCCGAGGCGTCCGGCAGGCGCAGCACCGTGTCCTCCAGCACCCCTTCCGGGGGCACCGGGTCGCCCATGGGCCGGCCTGTCAGGGAGACGGCGGGGATCGAGCGGATCGTGCAGCGCCCCAGCAGGGACCGCAGGGCCAGGGGTAGTTCCGCGGTGTCCAGCGCCGTCCGGGTCGCGATGGACAGCACCCGCGTCGGGACGTCGACGAGCTCGTGCGCGTCCGCCCGCTCCAGCCAGGTGTCCCGGCCCCCGCCGGCCGACGCCATCGCCACCAGGCGGGCCCTCGCCAGCTCGGCCGGGGCGCGGAGCATGAACTCGTCCACCGTCGCCGACTCGCCCAGGGGGTGGGTCTGCAGGGCGAGGATGTCCACGGCGCTGTCCGCCAGCGCCGCGCACAGCGCGGCGAGGGCCCCGGGGCGCTCGTCCACCGTCGTCCGCATCCGCCACAGCACGGTGGCCGCTTCGGCACGCGAGCCCGCGGCGGGTTCGGCCGCGACGCCCGCCCCGGTATCGGGTGGCGGTGCCCCGTGCCTGCCACGGCGTGGCCACCACGCCATGCGCCGGCGGTTCCCGCGGCCCGTGGAAGCGGGCGTGGCGGGGGCGGTGGAAACGTTCGACGGTTCAGCCATGCGTACATCCTTGGGCACAGGTGTTGCCTGGTCACGAACGGTCTGTGACCGACGGGTTAAGGATGGTTCTGTCGGTTTGGAAGCCATTTCCGCCATATCAAGCCGTTCCGAGATTGACGTTCGGGTGGCCGGTCGTGCCGCCCGACGCGGGTCGGCGCGCGGGCTGCCGCGACTCCGTCTTCCCAACGTCTCGCGCGGCCCCGATGTTCCTGCGGCACCCGGACCGGGCGGCCGTGGCGGAACGCGTGGCGGTGGCGCGGCGCGAGCGGTGACGTCGGGTACCGGCGTCCGACCCGTTTCCGGATCGTAATGCTCCGTCAGCCGGTGCGGAACAGGGCCCTCGGCCAAGCCCGTGGCCGAGGACAGGCCGCCGGGGCCGCTCGGCGGAACGCCGGGCCGATCCTCCCTCCTTCGGATGAATATCGGGCCCGGCGCAGGCTCGCAACCGGGTCCCGGAACCGGCACCACCGATCCTCGGCAGTGGTTCACCGGCCCGCGTCCCCCGCCGTCACCGGCCACCGCGGCCCCCGGGGAGCCAGCCAGCCAAGCCACAGAAGAAGGAGACCCCACCATGCGACGCATGGCGAAGACCGCGGCGATGCTCGCGGCAGCCACCGCCGTCATCCTCACCGGCGCGGGCACCGCCTCGGCCGACGCGGAAGCCGAGGGCGCGGCCGTCGGCTCCCCGGGCGTGCTCTCGGGCAACGTCGTCCAGATCCCCATCCACACGCAGCTCAACATCTGCGGCAACAGCGTGAACCTCCTCGGGGCGCTGAACCCCGCGGCCGGCAACCTCTGCGTCAACGACTGACACCGTCGAGGACGCCGGGGCACCAGACCGCCGTGCACCGGCCCGGCACCGTGCTCCGATCCCACCGCGAGGCCGGGCCCCCGACACCCTCGGGGCCCGGCCTCCGCGGCGTCTCACAGACCTCCGGCGACCCGCAGGATCGCGCCCGTGGTGTAGGAGGCCTCGGGGGACAGCAGCCAGGCCACGGCTCCCGCGACCTCCTCCGGCTGGCCCGGCCGGCGCATGGGGACCCGCTCCGGCCGCCGCCACGGCCGCTCCGGGTCGCCCATCGCGGCGTGGATGTCCGTGACGATCATCCCCGGCTGGACGGCGTTCACCCGCACCCCGTCCTCGGCCTGTTCCTTGGCCAGCCCGACCGTCAGCGCGTCGAGCGCCGCCTTGCTCGCGGCGTAGTGGACGTACTCGCCCGGCCCGCCCAACGTGGCCGCGCCTGAGGAGATGTTGACGATCGCGCCGCCGGGGCCGCCGTACCGCCGCGACATCACCGACACCGCCCGCCGCGCGCAGTACAGCGCGCCCAGCACGTTGACCTCGACGACCCGGCGCATCGCCTCGGTGGAGGTCTCGGTCACCCGGCCGAGGGGGCCGGTGACGCCGGCGTTGTTCACCAGCCCCGTGACGGGCCCGAGCCGTTCGGCCACCGTGTCGAACAGGGTGTCCACCTCCGCCTCCACCGTGGTGTCCACCCGGACCGCGACGGCCCGCCCGCCCGCCTCCCGCACGGCCGCGACCGTCTGTTCGGCCGCCTCCCGCGCGTGGACGAACCCGACCCCCACGTGGTGTCCGGAGACGGCCAGCCGCCGGGCGACGGCCGCCCCGATACCCCGGCTGCCGCCGGTGACCACGGTGACCTGCTGCGTCATGCTGCTCTCCTCGCCCGTCGGCGCCCCCGCGCCGCCCGGCCAGGACGCTATCCCACCGGTTCCGGGGCACTGGGTGACACACCACCCGGGGCCGATTGGTCTTGACCAACCTGGTGCCGCGTCCTAGTGTCACCAGGCATACGCAACAAGCTTTAAAAAAGAACCGGGTGAAAAACCGGCGCAGACGCGGCGATTGGGGAGGCCAGGGTGGGGACCACACAGGTGGAAGCGGTACCGGAACCGAAGTACTGGCACCTGAGGACGGTGCTGTCCGAGGCGCTCGACTCCGAGTTCGCCGTGGGGCAGATTCTTCCCAACGAACGGGAACTGGCAGCCCGTTACGGAGTCGCCCGGGCCACGCTCCGCCAGGCCCTGGAGCAGCTGGAGCTGGAGGGGCGCCTACAGCGGCGGCGCGGTGTGGGCACCACGGTGGCACCACCCCGCATGGGTGTGGACGTCGCGCCGGGCGCCGACGCCTGGGCGGGCCGGTCCGGCGACGCGTGGCGAACGGAGGGGTGCACGCTCACCGCGCCCCCCGCCGCCGTCGCCGCGCTGCTCGGCGAGCATGGGAGCGGCCCCTGCCACACCGTGCGCCGGGTGCGCACCGAGCACGGCCAGCCCGTGGCGACGGAGATCCTGTACGTCACGCCCGCCCTCACCGGTGAGCTTCCCGAGGAGGGCGCGGAGCGAGGCGCCGCCGTCCTGGCCGCCCTCCACGGCCGACAGGTGGAGCGCTCCGAGCGTTCGGTAGAGCTGGGTTCGGCCCGGGCGGACGACGCCCGCCGCCTCGACCGGCTCCCCGGCGCCCCTGTCCTCGTCGTCACCACCCGCTACCTCGTGCGGGGCGCGACCGTCGCGGTCACCGTGGCCACCTACCGGGCCGACACCTGCCGCCTGGTCTTCGGTGACCTCCCGGGCGGCGAGCTCCTGGCGGGCTGAGGGCCGACGCCCCGCCCGCGGGCCGGTGCCTACGCGGGCCCGGCCTGCACCGAGAACAGCTGCTCCTCGACGTGGTCGAGCGCCAGCCGCAGGGCCCCGACGGGCACGGCACTCTCACCCAGCACCGACAGCTCGACCCTCGGCGGCCGCAGGCAGTAGCGTTCCAGCTCCGCCCGCAGCGGCGCGAGGACGCCGTCGAGCCCGGCCGCCCAGCCGCCGATCACCACCAGCTCCGGATCCAGCGCCAGCACCAGCGCCGCCACGTCGTGCACCAGCCGCCGGACGAACCGGTCGACGGCCCGCCGCGCCTGCTCGTCGCCGTCCCCGGCCCGCCGGAACACCCGGGCGACCGCCGCCTCGTCCAGCGGGTGCAGCGGCTCCTCGCCCGTGGACAGCAGCCGCTCCGGCGCCGCCTCCCGGCCCAGCAGGTGCAGCGCCCCGATCTCGCCCGCCGCGCCCCCGTACCCCCGGTGCAGCCGCCCGCCGATGAGCGAGCCGGCCCCGGGGCTGAGGCCGGCCAGCACCATCACGACGTCCTCGCAGCCCTCGGCGACCCCCTGCCAGCGCTCGGCGAGCACGGCCGCGTTGGCGTCGTTCTCCACCAGCACCGGGCACCGGAACGACCGCCGCAGCCGCTCGGCCAGCGGCAGACCCGTCCAGCCCGGCAGCGCGGTGCACAGCCGCACACTGCCGTCGGACCGGACGATCCCGGGCGTTCCCACACCCACCGCGCGCAGCGTCGAGCGGGCCACCTCGCTGCGGCGCAGCAGCTCCGACACGACGGAACGGACCCGCTCCAGCCGCTCGTCGGCGTCGGAGGTCTCGTGCACCGGCCGCTCCGCGCGGCCCACGATCCCGCCGGTGAGGTCGGACAGCACCGCCGACACCCGGTGCGGGCCGATCTCCACGCCCAGCAGATGCCCCGCTTCGGCCCGGAAGCGGTAACGGCGGGCCGGCCGGCCCTGCCGGCGCGCGGTCGCGACGTCCGCGGCCTCGGTGACGAGGCCGGCGGTCACCAGGCCGTCGACGACGCCCTCGACCGTGGGCCGCGACAGCCCCGTCTCGCCGACCAGTTCGGTCAGCGTCGGAGGGCCCTCGGCGCCGCGCAGCGCGCGCAGCACGACGGCGGAGTTGATCCTGCGCAGCAGCGACGGGTCTCCGCCGGTCAGCCTGGCCACAGTCGCCTCCCCGCACCGAGCGTGTGGCCCGGATGGTATCCGCCTGCGCACGTCACGACGAAGCCGCCGCGGTGCGGCAACGGACGCGGGCCGCGGTCAGAGAATGTCCCCCGGGGTGTAGGCGGCGGCCTCAGGGTGCTTGCGCGTGATGTCCTCGATCTGCGCGACGACGGCCGCGACCTGGTCCTCGGCGGCGCCGGTGAACGCCAGACGGTCGGCCATCAGCTCCTCCAGCCCCGGCCGGTCGAGGGGGATGCGCGCGTCGGCCGCGAGCCGGTCCAGGAGCTCGTTGCGCTCCCCGCCGGCCCGCAGGGCCAGGGCGGAGGCGACGGCGTGCTCCTTGATGGCCTCGTGTGCCGTCTCGCGGCCCACACCGGCGCGGACGGCGGCCATGAGCACCTTGGTCGTCGCCAGGAACGGCAGGTAGCGGTCCAGCTCCCGGGCCACGACGGCCGGGAAGGCGCCGAACTCGTCCAGGACCGTCAGGAAGGTCTCCAGCATGCCGTCGAACGCGAAGAACGCGTCCGGCAGCGCGACCCGGCGCACCACCGAGCAGGAGACGTCGCCCTCGTTCCACTGGTCGCCGGCCAGCTCTCCGGCCATCGAGGCGTAGCCGCGCAGGATCACGGCCAGCCCGTTCACCCGCTCGCACGAGCGGGTGTTCATCTTGTGCGGCATCGCCGAGGACCCGACCTGGCCCTCCTTGAAGCCCTCCGTCACCAGCTCCTGCCCGGCCATGAGCCGGATCGTCTTGGCGAGGGAGGACGGCGCCGCGGCGAGCTGCACCAGCGCGCTGACGACGTCGTAGTCCAGCGAGCGCGGGTAGACCTGACCGACCGAGGTGAAGTTCCGTCCGAAGCCCAGGTGGACAGCGATCCGCCGCTCCAGCTCCGCCAGCTTGGCCGTGTCTCCGCCGAGCAGGTCCAGCATGTCCTGGGAGGTGCCGACCGGGCCCTTCACGCCGCGCAGCGGGTACCGGCCGAGGAGGTCCTCCAGCCGCGCGTAGGCCACCAGCAGCTCGTCGGCCGCCGTCGCGAACCGCTTGCCGAGCGTCGTGGCCTGGGCGGCCACGTTGTGCGAACGGCCCGCCATCACCAGGGCGGCGTGCTCACCGGCCAGCTTGCCGAGCCGGGCCAGCAGGGCCACGGTGCGGTCGCGCACCAGCTCCAGCGAGAGCCGGATCTGGAGCTGCTCGACGTTCTCCGTCAGGTCGCGGGACGTCATGCCCTTGTGAACCTGCTCGTGCCCGGCCAGCGCGTTGAACTCCTCGATGCGCGCCTTCACGTCGTGCCGGGTGACCTGCTCCCGGCGGGCGATCGAGATGAGGTCGACGTCCTCCAGAACGCGCTCGTAGTCGGCCAGCGCGGCCTCCGGCACGTCGACGCCCAGGTCCCGCTGAGCCCGCAGCACGGCCAGCCACAGCCGGCGCTCCAGGGTCACCTTGTACTCCGGAGACCACAGGAGCGCCAACCGCGCGGACGCGTAGCGGTTGGCGAGGACGTTCGGGATGCGCGGCTTGTCAGTCACGCTCCCGCATTCTACGGGGTGTCCTCGCAGGCCAGCGGCGTGAGGTCGGGACGCTTGGGCAGCAGCCCGTCCCCGGAGGACCGGCCGGTCAGGCGCCGTCCGATCCAGGGCGCCAAGTGCTCCCGGGCGAACCGCAGATCGGCGCGGCGCCGCAGGTGCCAGGCCGGCGGTTCCGACGGAGGCAGCGGCTCGTCCCAGTCGCACTCGGCCGGGTGACCCAGCCGCTGCCAGACGGCCTCCGCCACCCGCCGGTGCCCCTCGGCCGTCAGATGCAGCCGGTCGTCGGCCCACAGCCGGGGATCACTGAGCGAGCGGGCGGCGTACAGGTCCACCACCAGCGCGCCGTGTCGTTCGGCCAGGTCGTCGATGAAGCCGAACAGCGTCTCCATCCGCGTCCGGTAGCGTTCCAGCACCGGTCCCTGCCGCCCGGGGCTGCGCATCAGCACCAGCCGCCCGCACGCGGGGGCCAGCCGCTCCACCGACTGCTCCAGCAGCCCGCACACCCGTTCCATGTCGCACGAGGGCCGCAGGACGTCGTTCAGGCCACCGACGAGTGTGACGAGGTCGGCCTCCATCGCGGCCGCCCGGGCCACCTGGTCCTCGGCGATCTGGCCGATGAGCTTGCCCCGCACGGCCAGGTTGGCGTAGCGGAAGCCGTCGGTACGCGCGGCCAGCCGGTCCGCGAGCCGGTCCGCCCACCCCCGGTAGCCCCCGCCGGGGCCGTGATCGGACATGCCCTCGGTGAACGAGTCCCCCAGGGCGACGAAGCTGCTGATCTGCGGTGCGGTCTCCATGGCCGCGTCATCGTATCCGGCCTTCCTGACCGGCCCCGGACCCGCCTCCGCCGTGGCGGGGCCGGCTCACCGGGCCGGATGGCGGCCCATCAGCTCCCGCAGCACGCCCCCGAGGGTGACCAGTCCGACGGTGCGCCCGTCGGCCTCGACGACCACCGCCAGGTGGGTGCTCCGGCCGCGCAGGGCGGCGAGCACGTCGTCCAGCGGCGTCCCGGCTCCCACGCGGGCGATGGGCCGCAGGGCCGAGCGGGGGAAGGGCGCGTCCGGCGCCGGTGCGTCCAGCGCGTCCTTCACGTGCAGGTAGCCCAGCGTGCGCCCCGCGGCGTCGAGGACCGGGAACCGCGAGTAGCCGGAGGTCGCGCTGAGCCGCTCCAGCTCCTCGGCGGTGACGCCCATCGGGGCCGAGACCACCCGCGCGCCGGGCCGCACCACCTCCGACACCGGACGCCGGCCCAGGTCGAGGGCGTCCCGCAACCGGGCTGTGGCCCGGTCGTCCAGCAGCCCGGCCGCACCGGAGTCGGTCACGATGCGTGCCAGGTCGTCGTCGGAGAACGTCGACTCCACCTCGCTGCGCGGCTCCACGCGCAGCAGCCGCAGCAGCGCGTTGGCCAGGGCGTTGATGCCGAAGATCACCGGGCGCAGCGCCCGGGTCAGGGCCACCAGCGGAGGCCCCAGCAGCAGTGCCGTGCGCTCCGGTTCGGCGAGCGCGATGTTCTTCGGCACCATCTCGCCGAACAGCATGTGCAGATAGGTGGCCAGGGTCAGCGCGACCACGAAGGAGATCGTGTGGCTCGCCCCTTCCGGAACCCCGGCGGCGTGGAAGGCCGGGGCGAGCAGATGCTCGATGGCCGGTTCGACCACGATGCCCAGCACCAGGGTCGTCAGCGTGATGCCGAGCTGGGCCGTGGCCATCAGCTGGGCCACGTGCTCGAGCCCCCACAGCACGCGCCGGGCCCGGCGGTCGCCCGCGTGCGCACGCGGCTCGATCTGGCTGCGCCGCACCGAGATGAGCGAGAACTCGCCGCCGACGAAGAAGGCGTTCGCCGTGATCATCAGCAGGCCCACGCACAGTTGCAGGAACGTCATCCGCCGGCCTGCCCCTCGCGGTCCCCGGGCTGGTCCGGTCGGCGGCGGAGCGTGCCCGAGGGCGCCCGCAGGCGTACCCGGTCCGCCCGTCGGCCGGCCGCGTCGACCACCTCGACGCGCCAGCCCGCCACCTCGATCGCGTCACCGACGGACGGAATGTGCCCGAGCTCCGTGGCGATCAGACCCGCCAGGGTCTCGAACGGCCCCTCGGGCAGCAGGAGCCCGATCGCCTCCAGCTCGTCGGCCCGCGTCGAGCCGCCGGCCTCGTAGAGGGCGCGGCCGACGGCGTCCCGGCCGGCGGGGGCGAGCTCGGGCGCGGCCTGCGGATCGTGCTCGTCCCGCACCTCGCCCACGACCTCCTCCAGGATGTCCTCCACCGTGAGGACGCCCGCCGTGCCCCCGTACTCGTCGATGACGACGGCGAGGCTGCGCCGCTCGGAGAGCCGGTCGAGCACCCGGTCGGCGGGCAGCGACTCCGGCACCAGCAGCGGCTCGCGGGCGAGCCCCGCCACCGTCCGCCCGGGCCGCTCGGCGGCGGGCACGGCCAGGACGTCCTTGATGTGGACGACCCCCACCACGGTGTCCAGGCTCTCCCGGTAGACCGGGAAGCGGGACAGCCCGGTGGCCCGGGTGGCGGTGGCCACGTCCAGGGCCGTGGCCCGCTCCTCCAGGGCGTGCACCCGTACCCGGGGCGTCATCACGTTCTCCGCCGTGAGCTCGGCCAGTCGTAGACTGCGGACGAACAGCTCGGCGGTGTCGGCCTCCAGCACGCCCTCCTCGGCCGAGTGCCGGGCCAGTGCCACCAGTTCCTGCGGGGAACGCGCGGAGGCCAGTTCCTCGGTCGGCCGCAGGCCCATGGCGTGCAGCGTGCGGTTCGCGGTGTTGTTCAGGTGCCGGATGAACGGCCGGAACGCCGCGGAGAACGCGCGCTGCGGCGGGCCGACGCGCCGGGCCATCGCCAGCGGACGCGAGATCGCCCAGTTCTTCGGCACCAGCTCGCCGACCACCATCAGGACGACGGTCGAGACGGCCGTACCCAGGGCCAGCGCGGTGGAGGACGCGGCCCGCGGGGGCAGCCCGGCGGCCTCGACGGGGCCCCGCAGCAGGGTGGCGACCGAGGGCTCCGCGAGCATGCCGATGAGCAGGCTGGTCAGCGTGATGCCGAGCTGCGCGCCGGAGAGCTGGAAGGTCAGCGACCGGACGGCGGCCAGCGCCCCGGCCGCGCCGGGCTCGCGCTCCGCCGCGGCCCGCTCCAGCAGCCCGCGCTCCACCGTCGTCAGGGAGAACTCGGCGGCCACGAAGACGCCGCAGGCGAGCGTCAGCAGCAGTGCCACCCCGAGCAGCAGGACCTCGGTCATCGCCTCGGCCCCGACGTGTGGAACCGGCCGGCCGCACGGCGGGCTCGGCACCGCGGACCCGGAGGTTCGTCCATGGCGGGACGCCGCCCCCCTTCCTCACGGTCGTGGGCTGGTGGTCCCAGCGTACGAGCCGAAGGGGGAGCGCACCTCCTCAGCGGGCGCGGCCCAGCGGGCCGGCGGCCCGGGCGCGTGCGGCCCGGTGAGCCTCAGGGCGGCTCACAGGTGTTTGACCCAGCGGCTCCACTGCTGCTCCCGCGCGTATCCCGCCGACGTCCAGGCCTGGTGGGCCGACTCGTTGCGGTCCAGCACCATCGCGTCGCCGCGCCGGCCGCCCAGCTCGGCGAAGCGCTTCTCCGCCGCGGCCAGCAGCAGTGTGGAGATGCCCTGCCGTCGGTGGGCCGGGTGGACCGCGAGCCGGTAGAGGTGACAGCGCCAGCCGTCGAAGCCCGCGATGACGGTGCCGACGAGTTCCCCGCCCCGCTCGGCCAGGAGGAGCGCCTGCGGGTCGCGCTCGATCAGCGCGGTGACCCCGGACCGGTCGTCGCTGATGCTGACGCCCTCGGCGGCCACGCCCCAGAAGGCCAGCACCGCCTCGGCGTCCGCGATCCGGGCCGTGCGGACGCGCACCTCGTCACCGTGACTGCCCATACCTCGCATCCCAGCACTCCGCCGCCGCGATGTCGAGCCCGGCCGGTGCCGTCCCGCTCCCGCGGCCTTCCCCTACTAGTGCGAAAGCGCTAGCGTGGCGGCATGGCCAAGACACAGCTCAACGTCCGGGTGGACGAGGCGACGGCCGAGACGGCGCGTCGCCAGGCGCTGCAGCGCGGGGTGAGCGTCAACCGCTACATCGAGGAACTCGTCCAGCGGGACGCCGGGGAGGTGGGCCACACCTTCGTCGACGCCGCGGCCGACTTCATGAAGCAGTACGAGGCCGTCTTCGCCGACGAGTTCCCCGAACCTCTGGATCCGGGCCGGGAGCGGGGGAGCCGGCCGCGTACGTGAGCCTGCACATCGAACTCGCGTGGCTGCTCATCGTCGCCGAGGAACAGACGCCGGGAGATCCGCGGATCACCGACTACGGCGCCCTGGTCGCCGCCGTCAGCCGGCACGGCGCCACCGTCTTCGGCCGCCCCGTCTACGCCGACGCCGCCGACCGGGCGGCGGCCCTCCTGCAGCTCCTGCTGCACGTCCCGGCCCTGGAGCGGTACAACGCCATGTACGCCAGCGCCGTCGCCTACGCCTACCTCGTCGCCAGCGGGCTGAAGGTCACGACGTCCCCCGAACAGATACGGGACCTCGCCCGCCTGGTGAAGGACGGCACGGCCGACGTCGCCGCGATCGCCGAGGAGCTGCGCGGCTGGACCCGCTGAGCCGCCGCCTCCGCTGAGCCCGCCGCCCCGGCACCGCCGCGTGCCTCCCGGCGGCCTCAGCCGTCCCCGTGCGGGAGGCTGAACCCGCCCCCACCGAGTTCCGGCGCCAGCCAGCCGGGAGCCGCGGCCCGGAACCCGGGCCCCGTGAGCGCACCCGCCCCCTGCGGCACCAGCCCCAGCAGTGGTGCCCGGGCCGATACGGGCAGATCCGCCAGGTTGCAGTACGCCGCCAGGTCCGGTACCGCCGGCCAGGAGCCGACGACCACGCCCGGGCAGGCCAGCCCACGGGCCCGCAGCGCCTCGGCCGTGAGCGCCGTCGCGTTCAGCGTGCCCAGCCCCGCCGCCGCCACCAGGAGCACCGGAGCGTCCAGGAGCCGCGCGGCGTCGGCCAGTGTCGCTCCCGCCGCGTCGAACCGGACGAGCAGCCCGCCGGCCCCCTCCACCAGCACCAGGTCGTGTTCGGCCGCCAGCTTCCCGGCCGCCTCGGCGATCTCGGGCGGGGAGAGGTACGGCAGCCCGGCCCGCCGGGCCGCCGTCTCGGGGGCCAGCGGTTCGGGGTAGCGGGCCAGCTCGACGCCCGTCACCGCGTCCCCGGCCAGTCGCCGGACCTCGGCCACGTCCCCGGGCTCCCCGGGAGCCACCCCCGTCTGCGCGGGCTTGAGCACGGCGACGCTGCGGCCCGCGCCCACCGCGCAGGCCGCCAGCGCCGCCACGGTCACCGTCTTGCCGATCTCCGTCCCGGTGCCGGACACGAACCAGACCGTCATCGGCCACTCCCCGCGGCCGCGGCGGCGCACACCGCCGCGCAGATCCGGGACACGTCCTCGTCCCCGGTCACGTACGGCGGCATCGTGTAGACCATGTCCCTGAAGGGGCGCAACCACACGCCGTGCTCCACCGCCGCCCGGGTCGCCGCCGCCATGTCGACCTCCCGGTCGAGCTGGACGACGCCGATCGCCCCCAGCACGCGGACCTCCCGCACGCCGGGCGCCCCCGCCGCGGGCGCCAGCCCCTCGCGCAGGCCCGACTCGATGCGCGCCACCTCACCGGCCCAGTCCTGGGCCAGCAGCAGCTCCACGGAGGCGTCCGCCACGGCGGCGGCCAGCGGGTTGGCCATGAACGTCGGACCGTGCGCCAGCACCGGCACCTCGCCCTCGGAGATCCCGCGGGCCACCTCGCTCGTGCACAGCGTCGCCGCCATCGTCAGATAGCCGCCGGTCAGCGCCTTGCCCACGCACAGCACGTCCGGGCTGATCCCGGCGTGGTCCGCGGCGAAGAAGGCACCGGTCCGGCCGAAGCCGGTGGCGATCTCGTCCAAGACGAGCAGGACCCCGTGCTCGTCGCAGGCCTCACGCAGCACCCTCAGGTACTCCGGGGAGTGGAAGCGCATGCCGCCCGCGCCCTGTACCACCGGCTCGACGATCACGGCGGCCAGCTCGTCCGCGTGCTCGGCGACCATCGTGCGCAGCCGCCGGACGTACCCGTCGTCCGGCTCGGCCTCGAAGCCCGGCGGCGGCGCCGGAGCGAAGACCTGCCGCGGCAGGAGCCCCGACCACAGGTGGTGCATCCCGCCGTCCGGGTCGCACACGGACATCGGTGTCCAGGTGTCGCCGTGGTATCCGCCACGCCAGGTCAGCAGCCGCTGTTTGCGCGGCCGGCCGAGCGAACGCCAGTACTGCAGGCACATCTTGACGGCCACCTCGACCGACACGGAGCCCGAGTCGGCGAGGAAGACGTGCTCCAGGCCCTCCGGCGACACGTCGACGAGCCGCTTGGCCAGCCGGACCCCGGGCTCGTGGGTGAGCCCGCCGAACATCACGTGGCTCATGCGGTCCAGCTGCGCCCGCGCCGCCTCGTTGAGCACCGGGTGGTTGTAGCCGTGGACCGCCGACCACCACGAGGACATGCCGTCCACGAGCTCGCGGTGTCCGGCGACGGGCTCCATCAGCCGCAGGCGCACCCCGGCCGCCGACTCGACGGCCAGGGGCGCCTCGCGCCCGGGCATGGGCCCGTACGGGTGCCACACGTGCTGCCGGTCCAGCGCCAGCAGCCGGCCTTGGGGGAGCGGCTCAGGCATTGGGCGGCAGGTCGGTCCCGGCCCCCCGGCGCCGCACGGCGACCAGGTCCGTGCGCGCGACCCCGGCCTCGGCCTCCTCGCCCGCCGTGACGCCCGCGGGGACGGTCTCGGCGGCCGCGGCCTCCGGCTCGGCACCGGCGTCGCCGCAGGGGGCGCAGCCGCCACCGCCGCCCGAACCGCAGCCGCCGGCCGCGAGCGCGTCGGCCCGGTGCTCGGGCAGGGTCGTGGTGTCGGCGCCCTCCACCTCGAAGCCGGCGTCCTCGATCATCTCCAGGTCCGCCTTGCCGGCCTGGCCCTCACTGGTCAGGTAGTCGCCGAGGAAGATCGAGTTCGCCAGGTGCAGCGCGAGCGGCTGCATCGACCGCAGGTGCACCTCGCGGCCCGCGGCCAGCCGCACCTCGACGTCCGGGCAGACGAAGCGGACCATGGCGAGGATGCGCAGCACCCGCTGCGGCGTCAGGTGCCACTCCTTGGCCAGCGGCGTGCCCTCGAACGGGATCAGGAAGTTGACCGGCACGGAGTCCGGGTCGAGCTCGCGCAGGGAGAAGACCACGTCCACCAGGTCGGCGTCCGTCTCGCCCATCCCCGCGATCAGCCCCGAGCACGCGGACATGCCCGCGGCCTGGGCCTGCTGGACGGTCTCGACGCGGTCGGCGTAGGTGTGGGTCGTCGTGATGTCGGCGTAGGTGGCCTCGGAGGTGTTGAGGTTGTGGTTGTAGGCGTCCGCCCCGGCCTCGCGCAGCCGGGCGGCCTGGCCGTCGGAGAGCAGCCCCAGGCAGGCGCACACCTCGACGCCCTCGTGCTGCTCCTTGATGGCCGCGATCGTCTCCGACACCCGGTCCACGTCGCGGTCGGTCGGCCCGCGGCCACTGGCCACCAGACAGACCCGCTTGGCGCCACCGGCCAGCCCCGCCTGGGCCGCCTCCGCGGCCTGGTCGGGCTTGAGCCAGGTGTACTTGAGGATCTCGGCCTTCGAGCCCAGCCGTTGCGAGCAGTACGAGCAGTCCTCCGGGCACAGGCCCGACTTGAGGTTCACCAGGTAGTTGAGCTTCACCCGCCGCCCGAACCAGTGGCGGCGTACCTTGCCCGCCGCGGCCACCACATCGAGCAGTTCGTCATCTGAGGTCGCCAGCACCGCGAGCGCTTCCTCGCGCGTCGGCAGCTCGCGCCGCAGCCCCTTGTCCACCAGCGTGTTCAGCAGGTCCATGGCGCGCATCCTCGCTCACGGACAAGCCTCGGGCCAAGGAGAGGTGACACAAGACGGGCCGATCGGGGTGTGTGGATTACCACACGACGTACCCGCGGCCCTCCCGTTAGGTTCGGGGGAACCGACGAGCGAGGAGTATCCGGCGCATGTCCGACGACCCCTTCGCGTGGCTCGAAGCGGCCCGCGAGCAGCGCAGGAGTGCCGGGCTGGTCCGCACGCTGCGACCCCGCCCCCCGGAAGGCCGGCTCCTGGACCTGGCCGGAAACGACTACCTGGGCTTCGCCCGCGACCCCCGGGTGACCACCGCCGCGGGCGAGGCGGCGCGCCGCTGGGGCGCGGGCGCCACCGGGTCCCGGCTCGTCAGCGGCTCGACCGAGCTGCACGCCGAGCTGGAGGCCGAACTCGCCGCCTTCTGCGGCTTCGAGGCCGCGCTCGTGTTCTCCTCCGGCTACGCCGCCAACCTCGCGGCCGTCACCGCCCTCGCGCCGCCCGGAGGCCTGCTCGTCTCGGACGCCGCCAACCACGCCTCCCTCATCGACGGCTGCCGACTGGCCCGCGCCGAGACCGTCGTCGCCCCGCACGCGGACCCGCAGGCCGTCGCCAAGGTGCTCGCCGACCGCACCGGGCCGGGCCTCGCCGTCACCGACGCCGTGTTCTCGGTCGACGGGGACGCCGCTCCCCTCGCCGGGCTGCACCGGGTGTGCCGGGAGGCCGGGGCCGGTCTCCTCGTCGACGACGCGCACGGGCTCGGCGTCCTGGGCGAGGGCGGCCGCGGCACGCTCGACGCCGCCGGGCTGTCCGGGGCTCCGGGGACCGTCGCGACGCTCACCCTCTCCAAGTCCCTGGGCAGCCAGGGCGGCGCCGTCCTGGGCCCGGCCGCGGTGATCGAGCATCTGACGAACGCGGCGCGCACGTTCATCTTCGACACCGGGCTCGCACCGGCTGCGGCCGGGGCGGCACTGGCCGCGCTGCGCCTCCTGCGCGCCGAACCGCGACGGGCGCGGCGCGTGCGCGAGGTCGCCCTCGCGCTGTACGAGGGGTTCACCGCGGCGGGCCTGACCGCCAGGCGGCCGGAGGCCGCCGTCGTCTCCGTGCGGGCTCCGTCGCCCCAGGCGGCACTTCAGTGGGCCGCCGACTGCCGCGCGGCCGGGCTCGCGGTGGGCTGCTTCCGGCCCCCCTCGGTGCCGGACGGCGTCTCCCGGCTGCGGCTCACCGCCCGGGCCGACCTCAGCGACGCGCAGGTCGCTCAGGCCTTGCGCTCCGTGGTGTCCTGCGCGCCCGAGGGCGCCTGAGCCGGGTCCCGGGCCAGACCGGCCCGCGTCCGCGTGTGGGCCGACCGCACGTGCCAGGGCAGCAGGAGCCACAGGCCGACGCAGGCCAGCAGCGTGGCGCTGGCCGCGGTGAGGCCCGCGGCCCGGCCGAGCACGAAGTCGACGACCAGCAGCACGGCCCCGGTGAGCGCGAGGCCGAGTACCGCGAGACCGGCCGCCGCCAGCCGGGCGGAGACGTCCACCACGCGGCGCTTGGCCCCGCGCCGGAAGAGCCGCCGGTGGACGACGGCGGGCGCGGTGAAGAGCAGGACGGTCAGGGCGGCCAGCAGCAGCGTGGTGATGTAGGTGCCGCGCTGGAAGTCGTCGAGCTCCGGGAAGCGCGGGGTGAAGGCCAGGGTGAGCAGGAAGGCGAACAGGATCTGAACCCCGGTCTGGATCACCCGCAGCTCCTGGAGGAGCTCCCCGAAGTTGCGGTCGTCACGTTCCAGCGGTGTCTCGTTGCGGGCTCCGTGGTGCACTTCCATGTTCAACGCCTGACCGCTGAGCCCGGATGTAGTCCTCCCCTCACCCCTCCCCGTCCTCCTCGGGGCGCCCGGGCAACCTCACCAGGGCCTGGGCGGCGCGCGGGGTGCTGTCGGCGTCCCGGCCGCGGGCGGGGTTGGCGGCCGGGGGCGTCGAACGCCGGCGCTTCGGTGTCGCCGCACACCTCAGCGGCCCGGACGCCGGGGATCGGTGTCCGGGCCGCTGAGGTGTGCGGCGGGCGAGGGTGAGGCTCAGGCGGTTCGGGCCGTCTCCCGGCCCCGCTTGAGGTGGCCGCCGAGCATCATGGCCGTCAGGCCCAGCACCGCCCACACCGTCAGGACGAGGGCCGGCCCGGCCGCCCCGCCCCCGTCGAAGAAGGCCACGGAGCGCAGCAGCGAGCCGCCGGCGCCCGGCGGCAGCAGCTGGCCGGTCCAGGCGGCGGCGCCGGGCAGCAGCTCGGGGGCGGAGGTGACGCCCGAGAAGGGGTTGCCGATGAGCACGATCAGCAGGGCGGCGAGCCCGATACCCCGCGCGCCGAGCAGGGCCGCGGCGCCGGCGACCGTCGCGCCCACCGCAAGGATCGTCAGCCCCAGCACGCCGGCCTCGGCCCACCAGTTGCCCGTCAGGATGCCCAGCCAGCTGTGCTCGATCGCGGCCGCGGTGAGGCCGACCAGGGCCGCCGCGCCGGTCAGTGCGGCGGCGGCGACGGTGCCGCGCAGGCCCATGACGAAGGTGATCGCACCGGCGGCCACCCCGGCGAGGGCGAGTGGCAGGGCCCCGGCGGCGAAGCCGGTGCCGCGCGGGTCGTCCTCGGGCAGGGCGACCACGTCCGTGGTGGTGACCTCCGCTCCCGGCGGTGCCTGGGCGGCGACGGCCTGGTTCAGCAGCTGGGCGACCGCGGGGCTCGCCGCGGACGCGGTCAGGAGCTGGATGCCCTCGGGGGAGGCGACCAGGGCCCCGTAGATCTCGCGGTCCTCGATGGCCGCCTTCGCGGCCGCGGCGTCGTCGTAGCGCTGGACGTCGAACGCGTCCTCGCCCGGGCCGCCGGTCAGATTCTCCGCGATCGGCGCGCCGGCGGGGGCGACGAGGCCGATCGGCAGGTCACGCGGGGCGATCCGGCTGGCCGGCCACGCGAACGCCCACAGGGCCAGCGCCGCGATCAGCGGCGTGACGACCAGGACCGCGACGAGCCGACGGCGGTCGAAGGGGATTCCGTCGCCGGGCCGGTCGGGGGCGGCGTCCGGCGCGGCGGGGGGAGAGGTGGTGGTGTGCGCCGTGGACATCGTCGGCCTCCAAAAAGAAGGATCGTTCGTTTTGGCTGACCTCCAGCGTCTCGCCTCGGCCGCTCCTTGTCAAGAATGAACGTTCGTTTTAGCTTTGCTCCATGGCCCGCGTATCCCAGGAACACCTCGCCGCCCGCCGTCGACAGATCCTCGACGGCGCCCGCCGCTGCTTCACGCGCAACGGCTTCCACGCCACGTCCATGCAGGACGTCCTCCAGGAGACCGGCCTGTCCGCCGGAGCCGTCTACCGGTACTTCCGCAGCAAGGACGACCTGATCACGGCGATCGCCATGGAGGTGTTCGACGATGTCGGCTCGGCCTTCGCCGACGCCGCCCGCGCCGAGGACCCGGCCCTGCCCGACGTGCTGCTTCCGGCCGTCCTGTGCCGGGTGCTCGGCCGCCGCTCCGACACCACTCCCGCCCTCGCCCTCCAGGTGTGGGCCGAGACCCTGCGCAACGAGGAGCTGGCCTCCCGGATGCGCGAGGGCTACGCACGGGTGCTCTCCTCGTGGATCAAGATCGTGCACACCTACCAGGAGCGCGGCCTGATGCCGAAAGACGCCACCGCCGAGGACGTCGCCCGGGCCCTGATCGGGGCCGCTCAGGGCTTCCTCGTCCAGCAGGCGCTCTTCGGCCCGCTCGACCCCCACGTCCTGCGCACCGGCCTGCGGGGCCTGATGGCCATGGACGTTCCCGAGCCCACCCACTGATGGTCTGACGCCGCGCCGCGGGGCGCGGCGTCAGACCATCAGTGCCCGACCGCCGTCATCAGGCCCAGCGTCGCCAGCCCCAGGACCAGCCAGGCGAACCACACCCAGCCACTGCCACCCAGACCCACCGTGTACGCCGTGGCCAGCACCAACCCGCTCACCGTGGCCACCGTCATGGCCTTCGTCGCCGTTGGCATCGTGCCCCACCTCCTCGCCCGGCCCGGCCAGGGGGCCGGGTCGGCCGCAGGCTCAACCCCACCATCGTCTCGCCGGGCCCGGGCGGCCGCCACCGGCCGCGGGGTGCCGCCGTCGGCGGGGGAGGGGCGATCAGCTCCGCGAGGCGGCGCCGCGCGACTGGAGCGAGCTCAGGTAGGCGTTGTAGGCCGCCAGCTCGGCGTCCCCGTCGCGGGCGGCGGCCCGGTCCTGACGCCGGGCCTGGCGCTGGTCGGAGACGTACCACTGGTAGACGAGCGCGAGGAGCACCAGAACCGAGGGGATCTCGCTGAACGCCCAGGCGATGCCCCCGGCGGCGTGCTGGTCCCCCAGCGCCGTCACGCCCAGTGAGGGGGCCGGGTCGGCGTACGTCTTCACCATCGGCTCGCTGCCCATCATCAGGGCGATGCCGAAGAAGGCGTGGAACGGCATGCCGGCGAACAGCTCCAGCATGCGCATCAGGTACCCCGGCCGGTGCGGCCCCGGATCCACTCCCATGATCGGCCAGAAGAAGACCAGCCCGACCGCCAGGAAGTGCAGCATCATCGCGATGTGCCCGGGCCTGGAGGCCATGAGGTGGTCGAACAGCGGCGTGAAGTACAGGCCGTACAGGCTGGCGATGAACAGCGGGATGGTGAACACCGGGTGCGAGATGACGCGCACGTAGTGGCTGTGCAGCACGCGGACGAGCAGCTCGCGCGGCCCCGTGCGGCCGCGGGCCGCCGCGGGCAGGGCGCGCAGCGCCAGCGTCACCGGCGCCCCCAGCAGCAGGAGGATCGGCGAGAGCATGCTGATCACCATGTGCTGCACCATGTGCACGCTGAACAGCACCATGCCGTACTCGTTCAGCGCGGTGCACATCGTCAGCGCGATCGTCAGCACCCCGGCGGTGAACGCGACCGTCCGCCCCGTCCGCCAGGCGTCCCCGCGCCGCCGCAGCCGCAGCACACCCCAGCCGTACAGCGCCAGGGCGAGCAGGCAGCCGGTCAGGAAGAACGGCTCACCGGTGAACGCCAGACCCCGCCCCAACGTGAACGGTGCCAGATCGGTCATCCCGCCGTGGCCGCTGTGGTCCATCCCTGTAGCTCCTGATTCGCTCCGGTCGCCCGGATCAGAATAGGGCGGGCCCCGGTCACAGCCGTGACCGGGGCCCGCCCGAAGCCGTCAGGCCGGTTGGGTAGCCGCCGCGATGCGCTCGGCCCGCAGCGCCTCGTACCAGCGGTCGTCCACCGGCGGGAGGGCGTTGACGTCGAGGGCCAGCTTGACCAGCAGGTCGGCGATCTGGGGATTGCGGGCGAGGACCGGCCCGTGCATGTAGGTCCCGAAGACGGTGTCGTTCCACGCGCCCTCGGTGCCGTCCCCGGTGCCGTTGCCCCGTCCGAACCGCACCCGGGCCAGCGGCCGGGCTCCGGGCCCCACGTGGGTGACACCCTGGTGGTTCTCGAAGCCGGTGAGCTGCGGGAGCCGCAGGTTCTCGTCCATGTCGGCCAGCACGTCACCCACGCAGCGCTCGCCGGTGCCGCGCACCGAGGTGACGTCGAGCAGACCGAGACCGGCCTGCCGCTCTCCGAGGTCGTTGACGAACTCGTGCCCGATGATCTGGTATCCGGCGCACACCGAGAAGACGATGGCGCCGTTGTCCACGGCCCGCTGCAGGCCGCCGTCGCGCACCAGCCGCTCGGCCGCGAGCCGCTGTGGACGGTCCTCGCCGCCGCCGATCAGATAGATGTCGCCGGAGGTGGGGACGGGCTGGTCGGAGCGCACGTCGACGCGCTGGACGTGCAGCCCGCGCTGCCGGGCCCGGCGCTCCACCACCAGGACGTTCCCCTGATCCCCGTACGTGCTCAGCAGGTCCGGGTACACCCACACGACGCGCAGGCTGCTGTCACTCATGCTCGTACTCCTCGACTGGACCGGGTCAGTTGCCCACGGCGCGCCGCAGGTCCTGGAAGGCGGTGTAGTTGGCGATGGCCTCGATCCGGCCGGGCGGGCAGCGCCGGACGGCCTCCTCGGCGCTCTGGCACACCTGGAAGTCGACGCCCGCGACCTCCAGCCGCACGGCGAGGTCGAGCTTGCGGTCGCCGATGACGCAGATCGGGTGGCCGGCGAGCCGCCCGTAGTCGACGTCCCACAGCCAGGAGGTGTCGGTGCCGTCGGCGCCGCGGGCGTTGACGGACAGGATCACCGGCGCCGGGGGAGCGTCGATCAGGGAGAACGTCTCCAGCCAGCCGGCCGGGTTCTTGGCCAGCAGCAGCCGCACCTCGCGGCCCTGGTAGGAGACGACGTCGTAGCGCCCGGCGACGGCCGTCACCGCGAACATGCGCTCCAGGGCGGTCTGCGGCGGCACGCCGAAGGCCGCGGCCACGGCGGCCGAGGTCGTGGCGTTGGCCCGGTTGGCCCGGCCCGGCAGTTGCAGCCGGATCGGCCACGCGGAGCCGTGCGGGTCCAGCACGTGGTCGCCCGACAGCGCCCAGGTCGGCGTCGGACGGCGGAATCCGCACTCGGCGCACACCCAGTCGTCCCCGGGGCGCTGCAGCACACCGCCGCAGGAGGGACAGGACCAGGCGTCGTCCTTCCACTCCTGGCCCGCGGCCACCCACACCACGTTGGGGGAGGAGGAGGCGGCCCAGACCACCAGCGGGTCGTCGGCGTTCGCCACGATCAGCGCCTTGTTCCCGGCCAGCCCCTCGCGCCAGTGCTCGGCCAGCATCCGGGTCTCGGCCGCGCGGTCCAGCTGGTCCCGGGAGAGGTTGAGCAGGGCGATGGCCTTCGGTGTCACGTCCCGTGCGACCGCGGACAGGTACTTCTCGTCCACCTCGATGACGCCGAAGCGGGCCCGGGAGCCGCCGGCCAGGGCGGAGGTGATGCCGGCCGGCATGTTGGCGCCGAGTGCGTTGGAGACGACGTCCTCCGGCTCCGCCCGCAGGGCCTCGGCGATCAGCCGCGTCGTCGTCGTCTTGCCGTTCGTGGCGGAGACGAGGATGACGTCCAGGTGTGAGGCCAGCCGTGCGAGCAGATCGGGATCGAGTTTCAGGGCCACCCGGCCGCCGATGACTGATCCGCTGCCACGGCCCGCCGCTCGTGACACCGCCGCCGCGGCTTTGCCGGCCGTCACGGCCAGTTTGGCGCGCGGTGACAGCGGCTCCGGGTTGCCCGACATCGTCGTTGATCCTCCTTGCGCTTCGGTCATGGTGCAGCCTACCGAGATCCGGCTCGGCTCCCGAACGCACCACGGGGTCCTTCGGCGGGGCGCCGTAGGCTGACGGACATGCAACGCGGCGCCATCCCCGGCAGTTCCGGACGAATCCGCCCCCTCACCCTCTACGGTGCCGAGGTGCTGCACCAACCGTGTGCCGAGGTCACACAGTTCGGGCCGGCCCTGGCGGAGCTGGTCGAGGACATGTTCGCCTCCATGTACGCGGCCCGCGGGGTGGGACTGGCCGCGAACCAGATCGGTGAGGCGGTGCGCGTCTTCGTCTACGACTGCCCGGACGACGAGGACCGGCGGCACGTGGGGCACCTCGTCAACCCGCGGCTCGTCGAGGCCGACGGAGTGCGGGTGCGCGGGCCCGAGGGCTGCCTGTCGCTGCCCGGCCTGGAGGCCATCACGCCGCGCGCCGACCGGGTCGTGGTCGAGGGCCTGCGGGCGGACGGGAGCCCGGCCCGGGTCACGGGCACGGGCTTCTTCGCGCGCTGCCTTCAGCACGAGTGCGACCACCTGGACGGCGCCGTCTACGCCGACCGGCTCGGCGGTCTGCGGCGACGGCGCCTCCTGCGCGCGGTGCGCCGCAGCGACTGGGGCCGGGCGCTGCCGGGCGCCGGGACCCGGAGCGCCTGAGGGGTCAGAAGGGGTGGCCGCCGACCTTGTCCCCGGCGGCGGCGAGCCGTCCCCACAGCAGATCGGCCAGGTGGCGCACCAGTTGGGCGCGCGAGCAGGGCCGGTCGGACAGCCACCAGTCCCCGGCGGCGTGCATCATGCCGACGATGCCGTGCCCCCACACGCGGGCCAGCTCGACGCCGTTCGGGCCCAGGTCCACGCGGTCGGCGATGACCTGCGCCAGCTCCTCGCCGAGCCTGCGCAGGACGGGCGCCGTCTGTTGCCCGGCGGCGAAGCCCTGCTCCCCGCGCGAGTCGCTCTCGGCCGGGTGCATGAGGAAGCGGTAGACCTGCGGGCGGGCCTCGATGGCGGCCAGGTAGGTGTCCAGCGTGGCCTCGACCCGTTCCCGGCGGTCGGCGGGGGCGTCCAGCGCGGCGCGCAGCGAGTCCAGGAGGGCGTCGGTGTGCCGGACGGCGAGGGCGCGGTAGAGGCCGCCCTTGTCGCCGAAGTGCCGGTAGAGGATCGGCTTGGTGATGCCCGCCTCGGCGGCGATCGCGTTCATGGAGGCCTCCGGCCCCTCGCGCATCACCACGCGGTTGGCGGCCTCCAGCAGCTCCTCCCGTCTGCGTCCGGTGGCGGCGGCCCGCCGGTCGTCCTGGCCTCTGGTCTCCATGGCGTCACTCCCCGCCCGTGCTGTGCGCTGCCTGCGCAAAGTAACACCCGCGCAGCGGGGGGTACCGGAGAGTGGGGGAGTTGACATACCTTACCGATCAGTAACAGACTGCCGTTACTTCAAGTAACAGGCAGTGCTGGAGGGCCCGCCATGACGGAGTTCGCGTTCGACCTCAACGACGACCAGAAGGCCGTGAAGGAGTGGATTCACGGCTTCGCCGCCGACGTCATGCGCCCGGCCGCCGCCGAGTGGGACGAGCGCGAGGAAACCCCCTGGCCGATCATCCAGGAAGCCGCCAAGATCGGACTCTACTCCCTCGACTTCTACGCCCAGCAGTTCTTCGACCCCACCGGCCTCGGCATCCCCATGGCCATGGAGGAGCTGTTCTGGGGTGACGCCGGCATAGCCCTGTCCATCGTCGGCACCGGCCTCGCCGCCGTCGGGGTGCTCACCAACGGAACCGAAGAGCAGATCGGCACCTGGATCCCCCAGATGTACGGCGACGCCGACGACGTCAAGGTCGCCGCCTTCTGCTCCTCCGAGCCCGACGCCGGCTCCGACGTGGCCTCCATGCGCACCCGCGCCGTCTACGACGAGGCCAGGGACGAGTGGGTCCTCAACGGCACCAAGACCTGGGCGACCAACGGCGGCATCGCGAGCGTGCACGTCGTCGTCGCCGTCGTCGACCCGGAGCTCGGGTCCAAGGGCCACGCCTCCTTCATCATCCCGCCCGGCACTCCCGGTCTCTCCCAGGGGCAGAAGTTCCAGAAGCACGGCATCCGGGCCTCCCACACCGCCGAGGTCGTACTCGAGGACGTCCGCGTCCCCGGCAGCTGCCTGCTCGGCGGCAAGGAGAAGCTCGACGAGCGGCTCGCCCGGGCCCGCGAGCGCGCCAAGAACGGGGGAGAGAGGGTGAAGAACGCCGCCATGGCCACCTTCGAGGCCTCCCGCCCGGCCGTCGGCGCCATGGCTGTGGGCACCGCCCGCGCCGCCTACGAGGTCGCCCTCGACTACGCCAGGACCCGGGAGCAGTTCGGCCGTCCGATCATCGACAACCAGGGCGTCGCCTTCCAGCTCGCCGACATGCGCACCCAGATCGACGCGGCCCGGCTCCTGGTATGGCGCGCCTCGTGGATGGCCACCACCGGAAAGCCCTTCGAGGCGGCCGAGGGCTCGATGTCCAAGCTGTACGCGAGCGAGGTCGCCAAGACGGTCACGGCCCAGGCCATCCAGATCCTCGGCGGCAACGGCTACACCCGCGAGTACCCCGTCGAGCGCATGCACCGCGACGCCGCGATCTACACCATCTTCGAGGGCACCAGCGAGATCCAGCGCCTGGTGATCTCCCGGACGGTCTCCGGCGCGTCCATCCGCTGACACCGCGGCGGCCGTCGCGCACGCCGGACGGCCCTGAGGACCCCGGGCTCGCGCGGAGCCCGGGGCCCTCAGGCGGCGCGCCGCGCCTTCACCCGCCGCGCCCCCAGCGCACCGCCGCGCTGCATGGCCGCCTTCACCAGCGCCAGCAGCGCCCCGTGCAGGGCCGCGGCCAGCAGCACCTCCCGCCAGCTCCGCTCGACGTCCCGCGCGTCGGGAGCCTCGTCCTCGCCGGCCACGGCCCGCCACACCCGCTTGAACACCGCACCCGTCACGGCGCCGCCGACCACCGTCACAGCCAGGCCGCCCACGCGGCTCACGACCTTGGACACCCCGCTCACCTCCGCCCGGACAGCCTGCGCAGCACCCACGCGGCCGTCAGCAGGCCCACCACACCGGCCGCGGCGAGCGGAAGGACCGCGCGCCGGCCGCCCTCCCGCGCCACCGAAGCCGCGTGCCGGGCCTGGACGCGGGCGTCCGTCGCCCGGCGCCGCGCCCGCGCCCGCACATCGGTCTTCGCCACCAGGGCCGCGACGGTGTCACCCAGCTCCGCCCGCGTGTCCTTGACCTGCTCCCGCAGCACCCGCGGATCCCGCGCCGCCGCCTCCGTGTGCCGGCTCATCGGTGCATCCTCCCCCGGATCTCGGCGATATCGGCCTTCACGCTGCCCAGCGCCTGCTGCGGCGTCGGGGGAGTGGCGCTGCGCAGTTCCCTCTTCCCCACCACCGCCAGTACCCCCGTGACCAGGAGCAGCGCACCGCCGATGATCAACGCGGACGCCCACACCGGCAGCACCAGCGCCAGCGCCGCGACGGCACCGGCGACCAAGGCCTGCAGCGCCAGGAAACCCGTCAGTGCGGCCCCGCCGAACATGCCGCCGCCGATGCCCGCGCGCTTGCCCTTCTGCACCAGCTCCGCCTGGGCCAGCCGCATCTCACGGCGCACCAGTTCCGAGAGCTGGGCGGAGGCACGCTCCACCAGCTCACCCACCGATGCCTCGTGCGCGTCGACCGGCCGGCGGCGCACAGATCCGATCATGCCGTCACCTCGCTTTCTCCTTGGCCGCACCCGGTTCCCCCGGACGCGGGTGATTACGCCCGCCTCCGCGGACAGGACGCCCACGCGCCCCGGGAAGCACCCGAACGGCCGTCAGTCCGTCAGTCACGCCGCCGGGCGTGCACCACGCCGTCCTCGACCCGCGTCTCGAAAGCCGGCTGCGCCGACGTCGCCGGGCCGTGGACGTTCCAGCCGTCCGACAGCCGGAACAGGCTGCCGTGCCAGGGGCACTTCACGCAGCCGTCCGTCAGATGGCCCTGGGACAGCGGGCCACCCAGGTGGCTGCACTGCTCGACCAGCGCGTACACCCGGTCGTCGGCCCGGCGCACCACGACCACCGGCACCGCCTCGACGCTGCGCCGCACCAGCACGTCCACCGGGAACTCCTCCAGCCGGCCCAGCTCGTACCACTGCGAGCCGATCCGCGCCGCCATCCCCTCGGCGTGGTTGGCGCCCACGGCCTGCCGGTAGGCCAGATGAGCGCCCAGCGCCCCGCCCGCCGAGATCAGGGACAGCCCGGCGAAACCCAGCAGCCGCCCCTTCACGTGCCGGCCCCGCATCCGCATCACGAGCGAGCCGGCGTACAGCCCGACGGCGCCGATGTTGCAGGCGGCGTGAACCAACCCCACACGCTGCTGCCCGGGCCGCAGCTCCGCCCAGTCCACCCAGCCCGCCACCGCGGCCGGTCCGGCCCCCGCGAGCCCCAGCGCCACCAGCGCCCCGGCGCCGCGCCGCTGACCGGGCACCAGGTCCAGTGCCGCCGCGGACAGCCACGAACCGACCGGCACCTGGACCATCAGCGGATGCACCGGGTGGCCGAGCCACTTCCCGTGCAGCGCGTCCCGGCCGCGCCCCAGCGGCAGGCTCTTCACCCACGACCGGATCCGGGTCGCGGTGCTGTCCAGGGCGGACAAGCGCTCCACCGCGTCGAGCGCCGCCATCGTCCGTCCCGGCCCCGGGGGCGACGGCTCCTGCCGTGTGGCCCGCGTGCCGCCGTCGTCCGTGTATCGCATTGACATGGGCCGCCGGGTTCCCCGCACCGGCGGCCGCAAAACGGGGCCGGTACACCGCCCGATTGCCGTCCCGGGCGCTGTGACATACTCGGCCGCGCTCGTCGCAGTGCCAAATCTCGGGGGTTGTCGTGAAGCTGCTGCTGGCGGTGCTCGCTGTCGTGATCCTCGCGATCGTGATCGCTGTGCTGCTGCGCAGGCGGCGCACGGCGACGGCCACGACGGCACCGGCACCCCGGGATCCGTTCGCCCCCGAGGACAGCGCCGCCGGAGACCCCCGCACGCTCAAGGCCGGCGACATGGTCGAGTATCTCGGCGAACGCCTGTTCGTACGCGGCTCCCTGCGGCTCACCGAGGGCGGGTACACCTGGTCCGAGCACTTCCTCGACCCCATGGAGGTCACCGGCGAGGGGCGCCGCTGGCTCTCCGTCGAAGAGGATCCGACGCTCGAGGTCGTCCTGTGGACGGAACGCGCCGACGCCGACCTCACCCCGAGCCGCGCCACCGTCACCGTCGAGGGCGTCACCTACCACCGCACCGAGCACGGCACCGCCTCCTACCGCTCCGAGGGCACCACGGGCCTCGGTGCCACCGGCCGCATGGAGTACGCCGACTACGACGGCCCCCGCGGGCGCAGCCTCGCCTTCGAACGGTTCCTCGGCGACCAGGGGCGCGGCACCTGGGAGTGCTCCCTCGGCGAGCGCGTGCCCGAGGGCACCCTGACGATCTACCCCGGCAGCGGCGCGTGAGCGACATAGCCCTCGCCGCCCCCTACCTCGACACCGACGCGGACCAGCTCTCCTTCGCCCTCGACCTCCCCGCCCGCGAGGCCCTCGCCGTCTCCGAGGTGACGGCCGGCGCCCTCACCGTCCAACTCCGGCTCCTCGGCGCCTCCCACCAGGTCTTCGCGGGCCCGGTGCGGGAGACCGTCGCCTGCCTGCCCGACGCGGCCGGCGGGCTGCCCGCGACGGTGACGCACACCTTCGACGCCTGGCACTACCACTTCACCGCCCGCGTCCTCGACTTCTCCGCGCACCCCCACGCCGCACCCGACTCCTTTGAGGCGGGCTTCACGGCCTGCGTGGCCCGGCTGCGCGACCGGCTCTCCGGGCGCCCGCAGGCCCTGTGCGGCGTCTTCCCCGGGTCCCCGGACGCCGTCACCGCGCTGACCGTCGAGGAGGGGGACTCGGGCGTGGGCTGGAGGACCTGGCACACCTACCCGCAGAGCCGCCGGATCGTGGCGACGCACACCTGGCTGGAGGCCCGATGAAACCCGCCCGACTCGCCTGCGCGGCGCTCACCGCGACGCTGCTGCTCGCCGGCTGCTCGGACGACAACAACGCCAACGAAGTCCCCCGCAGCTGGATCGCGAAGGAGTACAGCCGCGACGGCTTCGACTACCGCGACCCCAGCGACCGTCCGGCCGAGGTGGCCGGCGAGATCGACTCCCACCGCGAGGCCTTCGGCCGCCTCAACACGGGAGGCAGGTACTACCTGCGCTACCGCGACGACATCGTCGCCGTCTTCCCCCTCCGGGACGGCAGCCGCATAGAGATCGAGGACTACCGCGACGGTCACCGCCGCTGGCACGGCGACGTCGGCCACGCGTGGCCCTCGCCCGGCAGCAGCGGCAACGACTTCCGCGGCGGCGGCCCCGGCTCCGGCAAGTAGACCCCAGCCCCAACCGTCCTCGACACGTCCCCGAAAGGCACCCCCGTGGCAGAGATCTTCGAGTCGGCAGGCTACGCCCTGCTCTACGGACTGGTCGGCTTCGTCGTCATGGCCTGCGGCTTCGTCGCCCTCGACATCGTCACCCCCGGCAAGCTCGTCCACGTCGTGTGGACCGAACGCAACCGCGGCGCCGCGGTCCTGCTCGGCGGCCAGACCCTCGCCATCGGCCTCATCATCGCCGACGCCATCCGCTCCAGCGAATCCGAACAGGGCCTGGCCGACGGCCTGTTCAGCACCCTCCTCTACGGGCTCGCCGGCGTGCTCGTCATGACCCTCGTCGCGGTCGTCGTCAGCCTCATGACGCCCGGCAGGATGGGCCACGCCGTCCTCGACGACGACGGGGACCGGCCCCACCCCGCCGCCTGGGTACAGGCGGCCATGTACATCGGCACGGCCTTCATGGTCGGCGCCGCACTGTCCTGAGGCCGTATGAGCACCACTCGCCCCGCCGCGCCCACGGCGCGACTGCCACGGTTCCTGCTGCTGCTCGCCGTCTTCCTGTGCGCCGCCTGCGGCCTCGTCTACGAACTGGCCCTGACCGCACTCGGCAGCTACCTCATCGGCAACTCGGTGCTGCAGACCTCCGTGGTCCTGTCCGTCATGGTCTTCGCGATGGGGGTGGGATCCCTGGCCGCCAAGCCCCTACGGCACCGAGCCGTAGGGGCCTTCGCGCTCGTGGAGGGCACCCTCGCCCTCGTCGGCGGGCTCTCCGTCCTGGCGCTCTACGCCGCGTTCGCCTGGCTGCAGATCTACACCCCGGCCATGGTGGTCATCGCCTTCGTCGTCGGTGTGCTGATCGGTGCCGAAATCCCGCTGCTCATGACGATGCTGCAACGAATCCGCCGTCAGGAGGCCGGCGGCGCGGTCGCGGACATGTTCGCCGTCGACTACATCGGGGCCCTCGTCGGAGGGCTGTGCTTCCCGTTCCTGCTGCTTCCGACGTTCGGCCAGCTCAGGGGCGCGCTCGTGGTGGGCGCCGTCAACGCCGTCGCCGGGGTCATCGTCGTCCTGTGGATCTTCCGGCGGCAGACCCGCCGCGTCGTGCGCACCGCACTCCTCGTGGGCGTGGCGGCCGTCCTCGCCGTCCTGGGCGGCGCCTACGCCCTGGCCGACCAGATCGAGGTCAGCGCCCGCCAGCAGCTCTACCGCGACCCGATCATCCACGCCGAGACCACGCCCTACCAGGAGATCGTCGTCACCCGCTCGCCGGCCTTCACGGGCGAGCCCGATCTCCGGCTCTTCCTCAACGGAGACCTGCAGTTCTCCTCCGTCGACGAGTACCGCTACCACGAGGCGCTCGTCCACCCGGCCCTGACCGAGGAGCACGACTCGGTGCTCGTCCTCGGCGGTGGGGACGGGCTCGCCCTGCGCGAGATCCTGCGCTACGACGACGTCGCCGAGGTCACCCTCGTCGACCTGGACCCGGCCATGACCGAGCTCGCCCGCTCCCTCACCCCGTTGCGGGAACTCAACGGCGAGGCCCTCGACGACCCCCGCGTCACGGTCGTCAACCGGGACGCCTTCAACTGGCTGCGCGACGCCGGACAGCGGTACGACGCCGTCGTCATCGACTTCCCCGACCCCGACACCGCGGCCCTGGCCAAGCTCTACTCGGTGGAGTTCTACCACCTCCTCGGCCGGGCCCTGGCCCCCGAGGCCCGCATCGTCGTCCAGGGCGGGTCGCCCTTCTTCGCGCCCAAGAGCTACTGGTCCATCGCCACCACGCTGCGCGAGGCGGGCTACACCACGACCCCTTACCAGATCGACGTCCCCAGCTTCGGCAACTGGGGCTTCCTCCTGGCCACCCGTGGCGAGGGCGAGCCCCCGGCGCTGCGTCTGCCCGAGGACGCACCGCCGCTGCGCTTCCTGGACGACGCCGTGCTGGAGGCCGCCGCCGTCTTCCCGGTGGACCGCCGGCCACAGAACGTGCGGGCCAGCACCCTCATGGACCCGGCGATCCTGGAGTACGCCCGCCACGAGTGGCAGGCCTACTGATCCCGCGTCCGGCGCCGCCCGGCCTCACCGGGCGCCATACCAGACCGTGGTGGCGTTGCAGAACTCGCGCAGGCCGTGCCCGGCCAGCTCGCGCCCGTAGCCGGACCGCTTCGTGCCGCCGAAGGGCATCCCCGGGTGCGAGGCCGTCATCCCGTTGAAGTAGACGCCGCCCGCCTCCAGGTCCGCCACCAGCCGCTCCTGCTCGGCCTCGTCCCGCGTCCAGGCGTTCGAACTCAGGCCGAACGTGGTGTCGTTGGCCACCGTGATCGCCTGGTCCAGCCCGGAGACCCGGTACAGGGTCGCCACCGGGCCGAAGGCCTCCTCCCGGTGGATGCGCATCGTGGACGTGATGTCGGCCAGCACGGTCGGCTCGTAGTACCAGCCGGACGCCAAGTGCGCGGGCCGCCGCCCGCCGCACAGCGTGCGCGCGCCCAGCGAGACGGCGTCATCGACGAGCTCCTCCAGGTCCGCACGGCCCTGCTCGCTGGCCAGCGGCCCGACGTCGGTGCCCTCGGCCAGCGGATCGCCCACCGTGAGCGCGGCCATCTCCTCGGTGAAGCGGGCGGCGAAGTCGTCGTAGACGTCGCTGTGGACGATGAACCGCTTGGCCGCGATGCAGGACTGACCGGTGTTCTGCACCCGCGCGGTCACCGCGGTGCTCACCGCGCCGTCCAGATCGGCCGAGGGGAGTACGAGGAACGGGTCGCTGCCGCCCAGCTCCAGGACGGTCTTCATGATCTCGTCGCCGGCGATGGACGCCACGGACCGCCCGGCCGGCTCGCTGCCGGTCAGCGTCGCCGCCGCGATCCTCGGGTCGCGCAGCACGCCCTCGATGCGGCGGGCACCGATGAGCAGGGTCTGGAAGCACCCGTCGGGATACCCCGCTCGCCGGAAGACGTCCTCCAGGTAGAGGGCGGTCTGCGGAACGTTGGACGCGTGCTTCAGCAGCCCCACGTTCCCCGCCATCAGCGCGGGCGCGGCGAACCGCACCACCTGCCACAGCGGGAAGTTCCACGGCATGACGGCGAGCACCGGGCCCAGCGGCCGGTACCGGACGAAGACCCGGGAGGCGCCGGAGTCCTCGACGTCGGCGGGGCGCGGCTCCTCGTCGGCGAGCTCGTCCTCCGCGTGCCGCGCGTACCAACGCATCGCCTTCACGCACTTCGCCGCCTCGGCGCGCGCTGCGCCCAGGGGCTTGCCCATCTCCATGGTGATCATGCGGGCCGCCGAGTCCTGCTCCGCCTCCAGCACCTCGGCGGCCCGCTCCAGCAGGGCGGCCCGTTCGCCGAAGCCGGTGCGCCGGTGGACGCCGAAGGCCGCGGCGGCCTTGGCGAGACGCTCCTCGACCTCCTCGTCACTCAGCTCGTCGAACGTCCTGAGCGTCTCGCCGGTGGCCGGATTCACGGTGGCGATGCCCATGGCCACTGCCTCCTCGATACGGTGACGTCCCGGGGTCCGCCCCGGCTGCCCACCCGCGTACCCACTCTCGTCCCGACCGTGCACGGCCGCGCGTCCGTGCTGGACGGAGGCGTGCCGGGTGAGGGCGCCGTCACCTCGCGTCGCCGCGCTATGGGCACCCAACCGCTACAGGACGTTCACGTTCCGGAGCCGAGGCCCATGCCACCCTCGTGTGACCGGTTCACGTCAATCTGTCGTGCTGTGGTGCCCTGAGGCCACCGGCACGCGGACGTCTGGAAGGGACTCACCCATGCCCGTCCTCCACACGGCGCGGCGGCGGTTCGGCGCCGCCCTGATCGCCGGGGCAGCACTCACCGCCGTGGCCCTCGGCTCACACGCCACCGCCACCCCCACCCCCGCTCCGTCCACGTCCTCGGCGGCGTCGTACGAAGCCCCCGCGGGCTACTACGACGCCGCCGAGGGCAAGAGCGGACAGCAGTTGAGGCAGGCGCTGCACGACATCGTCGACGACCACGACACGCTGTCCTACAGCGAGGTCTGGGGCGCCCTGCGCGAGACCGACGAGGACCCCTCCGACTCCTCCAGCGTCATCCTGCTCTACTCGGGCGACTCCAGGAGCGAGTACGACAACGGCGGCGACGTGGACGACTGGAACCGCGAGCACGTGTGGGCCAAGTCCCATGGCGACTTCGGCACCTCACGCGGCCCGGGAACCGACCTCCACCACCTGCGGCCCACCGACGTGAGCGTCAACAGCGCACGGGGCAACAAGGACTTCGACCACGGCGGCAGCCCGGTCCACCAGGCCCCCGAGAGCTACACCGACCACGACTCCTTCGAGCCCCGGGACGCGGTCAAGGGCGACGTCGCCCGGATGATCTTCTACATGGCCGTCCGCTACGAGGGCGACGACTCCTTCGCGGACCTGGAGCTCAACGACCGGGTCGGCAACGGCTCCGCCCCGTACATGGGCCGCCTCTCCGTCCTCAAGCAGTGGCACGAGCAGGACCCGCCGGACACCTTCGAACAGCGCCGCAACGAGGTCGTCTACGAGCGCTACCAGCACAACCGCAACCCGTTCATCGACCGCCCCGAGTGGGTCGGGAGTATCTGGCCGTAACGATTCAGCGCGGCGCGAGCCGCCGCCCCGGGCCCCTCGCGGGCCGGGGCGGCCGGCCTCGCGGACGCGCCTCGCACGCCGCTACGAGGGGTCGTGTGTCCCGTTCCGCACGTACCCGAGCTCGACCGCCCGGCAGGCCCCGTCCGCCGCCTCGGCCTGGGCCAGCAGCAGGGGCAACTGCGGCGGCCACAGCGGCTCCGGCGCGCGTCGCAGCTCCGCGGGCGACCACCAGCGCCAGGCCAGGATGCCGTCCTGCGCGTGTGCCGCGGCCACCCCCTCCGCGGGGTCCCGTCGTGGGCCCCGGGCGAGGTAGATGTGCTCGTGCTGCCGCACCGGCACGCCCGAGCGGGTGTAGTCGTGCTCCCATGTGCACAGCAGCGGCCCGGGCTCGACATCCCGCCAGCCGGTCTCCTCCGTCAGCTCCCGTCGCGCGCCCTCCCGGAGCGTCTCGCCGGCGTCGAGCCCGCCGCCCGGCATCGCCCAGTGGACGCCGACCTCCTCGTTGTCGTACCGGAACATGAACACCGCGCCGTCCGGATCCAGGACCGCGATGCGCGCCGCGCGCCGGGGAATTCGCATGCCGTCAGCCTAGGCGGCGTCTGGGGCGACAGCTCTGGAAGGCGAGGTGGTGCGGTCAGCCGTCGGCCTCCGCCGGGGGCGCGGTCGCCAGGAGGGCCTCGGCCGCGCGTCGGGCGTGACCGGCGGCCGCCGGGTCACCGCTGATCGCCGCCGTGGTGATCGCGCCGTCCAGCAACAGCAGCAACTGCTGAGCCAGTGCCGGCGCGTCGCCGCGTCCCAGGTCGCGGGTGAGGCCGGTCAGATACGCCCCGACGGCCCGCTTGTGGTCCCGGACGGCGCGTACCACGCCGTCGGACACGGCTCCCGCCTCGCCGAAGGCGTTGATGAAGGCGCAGCCCCGGAACCCGTCGTCGGCGAACCACCCGGCCAGCCAGTCGAAGACCGCGAGCACCCGGCCGTGCGGGGTCGCCCCGTGCTCGTCGACGTAAGACGACAGGGCCTCCCGCCAGCGCGCGTCGCGTCGTCGCAGGTAGGCCTCGACGAGATCGGCCTTGGCGGGGAAGCACCGGTAGAGCCGTTTGAGCGAGAGCCCGGAGGCCGTGCGCAGCGCGTCCATCCCCACCGCCTGGATGCCGTGCGCGTAGAACAGCCGCTCGGCCGTGTCGAGCAGCTGAGTACGGGCTTCCTCGTCGTTCACACCATCTCCCACTACCGCAGAGAACGATCGTTCCCTATGCTAGTCGCCCAGTGGGAGAACGATCGTTCTCTGTCTGTTCTCATGAGAGGAACCCGCCATGGCACGTCCCCCCTTTCCGCCCTTCGACGCGGAGGCGGCGCGCAGGAAGGTCCAGGCGGCGGAGGACGCGTGGAACACGCGCGACCCCGAACGCGTGGCGCTCGCCTACACCGAGGACTCGGTCTGGCGCAATCGGGACCGGTTTCTCACGGGCCGGGAGGAGATCGCGGCCTTCCTGCGCGACAAGTGGGCCCGCGAACACGACTACGCCCTGCGCAAGGACCTGTGGGGCTTTCACGAGAACCGCATCGCGGTGCGCTTCCAGTACGAGTGCCGCGACGCCGACGGCCAGTGGTGGCGCAGCTACGGCAACGAGATGTGGGAGTTCGCGGAGGACGGGCTGATGCGCCGTCGGGAGGCGAGCATCAACGACGTCGCGATCAGCGCGGCCGAACGCCGCCTGTTCGGGCCGCGCCCCGCGACGGAGCACGGAGCCCCGCTGCCCCTGCGGTGAGCGGTGGGAGCCGCGGGCGAGGCGCGGCCCGCGGCTCCCACCGACCTCGGTCACGGCTGGTCGTCGATGAGCGTGATGGCACGCAGTGGGCAGGCGGCGGCCGCGTGCTCGACATCGTCGTAGAGCTCCGCCGCGGGTGCGGCTTCGTAGACGAGGCGCTCCTCGTCGTCGAAGGCGAAGACCTCGGGTGCGGCGAAGACGCACTGTCCGTGGTTGTCGCAGAGGTCCATGTCCACGGTGATTCGCATGCTGTGCTCCGTTGCTGTCAGAGAGGGAAGAGGGCGGCCCGGCCCCAGGGGCCCGGCCCCCGCCCGGTCTGGCCTGGGCGGGGCGCCGCGGCTCAGGCGACGGGAGGGTTGAAGCGTGAGTAGTCGGGTGTGGTCCAGCGCAGCGGCGAGGCCGCGGAGATCTCCCGGACGTCCTCGACGCGGAACTCGACGAGCCGCTGCGCGCCGGGGACCTCGGCCGCCTCCTCGGCGTCCCATACGACGTGCGCGGTGCCCGACAGGTGCAGGACGGCGCCGGTCTCCCAGTCGGGGAAGAGCAATCCCGCGGCGGGATTGAGCTCAAGGTTGCCGAGGGTGAGGAACATCGCGTTGCCGGTGTAGTCGGGCCAGCGGAGCAGCGTGGGGGAGAGCACCTGGACGAAACCCGGGTTGCCGCCCCGGTGGGAGGCGTCGGCCTCGCCCGCCTCGGATGCTGTCGCCACGAAGAACGTGTCCGCGCGAGCCACCGCCGCCTGCTGGACGGCGCTCAGCTCGCACCCGCGGAGGACACGGCGGTCCGGGCCGGGGGCACGCCGCTGAGGCCGGCGCTTCTGGAGGTACTTGGGGCAGTTGGAGATGACCTGGTCGAACTCTACGCGCAGACCGTCCCCGGCGCGGTGGACGCGGCCGTTCATCCGCATCCGGCGCCGGGTGGCGGGCTCGATGGCGATCAGGCCCACCCTGGCCGGACGGTGTGGGGCCGCCTCGGCCAGGGTGCCCGCCAGGGGGTCGTCGGGGTGGGGGAGGGCGTCGATGAGCAGCGTGTGCGGGTCGGGCACGCTCAGAAAGCCCGGATCCGCGGTCAGTTGGGTGGCCCAGATGCTGCCGTGGGGATCGGCGCCGCCGAGCACGATCATCGGTTGCCCGGCCAGGAACTCCCGCGCCACGGGCGGGACCGCCCGGCCGATGGCGCGGCCCGAGCGCCGTGCCTGCTCGGCGAGTCCGGCGCGCTCCTGCACTGCGATCTCGCCCCGGTGGTATGCGGTCACGTTCTCGTCCTTTCGACGGCCGGGAGTGGGCGGGTGGCCGCGCCCGCTCGGCGCGGCCACCCGCGTCGGCCACCGCTCGTGGCCGTGCTGGTACGGCGCGGCTCAGAAGAAGCCGCAGGTGGGTGCGCCGGACGTCGGAGCGTCGGCCGGGTCGGCCCCGGACGGCGCGTAGACCTCCAGCCGGGTTCCGTCGGGGTCGGTGAAGAAGATGCCGCCGGACGAGGCCTGTTCGCCGTGCGGGACGACTCCGTCGTAGGAGAACTCGGCTCCCAGGTGCCGCAGGGCCGCCTCGGTGGCCCTGACCTCGTCGATGGTGTCGACCTGGAAGGAGAGGTGGTGCAGGCCGGGCCGGTCGGTGGCGAAGGCCCCCTCGCTCTGCTGCCAGAGCGTCACGAGGAGCTGGGCGTCGCGCCCCAGGAACGCCCAGCGGCGGCCCTCTTCCTTGCCCTCCGCCAGGACCGCGAAATCGAAGACCTCGCGGTAGAAGGCGAGGGAGCGGTCCATGTCGGTGACGTTCAGCCCGACGTGCCCGGTCTGCAGGTTCTTGGCCTTGCTCATCGTCGATCACATGCCTTCGTCAGGGCTGCGAGCCTCCTCGCAACCGGTAAAACTGACTTTAACGGTTAGGTGTCGACGGTGCAACCAGTGATCAAGGCTTGGCCGGTTACTGTGGAGGGGTGTTCCCTTGGCCGCCGCACAGGAAGGACTCACCCGCCGTGCCGGCACAGCCCGAAGCCGACCCCCGTCCGCTCACCGGCGAACCCCTCGCCATCGACCTGCTCAACACCCGCTGGATCGACGGCGCGGGCCGTCACGACCTGCTGGAAACCCCGGACGGACTGGAGATCTGGCTCGCGGCGCGTCCGGTACGCGAGGCCCTGGGCGGGTCGAGGGTGCCCCCCGGCCAGGGCACCCTCGACCGCGTCCTCCAGGCCCGTGCCGCCCTGGACCAGGTCATCGCCAGTCCCGCCCGCCCCGCCCCGGCCGCCGTCGCGGCCCTCAACGCCGTCCTCGATCACGGCTGGGTACGCCACCGCATGGGCGAGGACGGCGGCCCGGCCGCCGAGGTCGAGGTGGACGAGCCGTCCTGGCTGCCCGCCTGGGCCGCGGCCCGCGACTACCTGCGGCTGCTCGCCGAACGCCCGCACCGCATCCGGCCCTGCGGAAACCCGGAGTGCATCCTGCACTTCTACGACGTCTCCAAGAACGGCACCCGCCGCTGGTGCTCCATGGCCGGGTGCGGCAACCGGGCCAAGGCGCAGCGCCACTACACCCGCCATCGCCGCGCGTGAGCACGCCCGCGAGCCGGGCCGGCTCTCGGTGTGGGCACCCGCGCAACGCCGCGGGGGAGTTACCCCTCCGCGGCCCGCTTGAGCCGCTGCAGGGTCCTGCGCATGCCCTGGCGGTTGACGTCGGCCCGTGTGTGGGCGGGCGTCCCGGTGAAGACGAGACCGAGAAGCCCGGTGACGCGGCCACCGCGTCCGGTGCGCAGGTCCTCCCAGGTCTCGGTGACCCGCGTGCCCTCACCCTCGGGCGCGAACCGGTAGGTCCAGCGGGCCACGGGCAGACCGAAGACGCTCACGTCGAAGGCGAACCGCTCCGAAGGCGATGCCTGGGTGACGCGACACCGGGTGAACCAGACGAAGAGGCCCTTGCGGTTCAGGCCCAGGAAGCTCCGGCCGGTGACGGCCGGGCCCTTCGGACCCAGGACCGCCCAGCACTCCGGGCTGTGCCGGGTCATGGCCCGCATGTCGGAGACCGTCCGGTACAGCTCCACCTGCGGGGCCCTCACGAGGATGTCCTCCTCGACTGTCATCTGGCGGTCCATCATCAGCCTCCCGGCCCCGAGATCGAACACTCAGAAGTATGCGGCAGGCGAGTACCGATATCCCAACCACCCATGCTCCAAGGAGCGTTGCCCAAGACGCAGGGCTCCGGACCGGGCGGGCGCGAACACCGAACGGCCGACGCCGCTCCGGGAAAGCGCCACGGCCGTCGTCCGCCGTCCGGTCGGGGAGGACGGCGGTGGAGAACTCGAAGTCGTCGCCCTCCTGCTCACCCGGCGCCGAGAAAGCGCAGACGACCAGGCCCTCGGAGGTGGCCGGATCGGCGTCGGGGCACGGGGCCCAAACCCCCGGGTCCGCTACGCCTCGATACGTCGGCCCCGGCCGTCCTGGGTGTCCCCGGCCGCCGTGCCCAGGCCCTGGGAGTCCGGCAGCCCGGCCAGCCGCCGGTCCAGGTCCCGGGGCCAGTCCGCGGCGACGTCGGCGTCCATCGTCTCCAGCCGGGAGCGCAGGGGGTCGATCTGCTCGGGGGTGCAGACCTCGGCGACGGTCGCGTACAGCGCCCGCAGCCGCCGCTGCACCTGCATCGAGGAACTGCCGAAGTGCCTGATCTCGTCGGTGGCGATGCAGACGTAGTCGGTCCAGGAGCGGGACCGGTGCTGGAACGCGGCGGTCGTGCCGACGGATGGCCGGGCGGCGAGGCGGGGCGCGATCCGCACCAGCAGGTCCTCGATGTGGTCGAGGCACTGCACCGCGCGACCGGGGTCGTTGATGGACGGGGAGAGTGCCTTGAGCGCGATGTCGACGAACGCGCGCAGCGCTCCGGCCGGGTCGGTGGCCGCGCTGTACGTGGTGTCGAACAGCAGGTGGCGCATCAGTTCCCGGCGCTTCAGCGGCCTCGTACCCGGCCGCACCACGAAGAGCGGGGCCTCCCGGGCGACGAAGTCACCGGTGACCGGGATGAGCCGGATACGGGCCCCGGTGCGCCGGGCGAGCCGCTCCAGGCCCGGACCGTCGCAGGCGATGAGCACCTGGCCGCGTCCGGGCGGGGTGCCGAGCGGGATCACCTCGGGCTCGGCGTCCGTCCGGGCGGGCTCCTCGCTGGGGCCGGTGTGCTCGCCTCCGGGGTGCGTGCGGTCCACGGACCTGCTCCCCTCGTCGGCGAGAATGCGCAGGAGCTGACCGGAGTTCAGCACGGTCGTCACCCGGGCGACGAGCGCGAAGAACAGCACGGCGGACGCCACGGCCAGCAGGATCGCGAAGAGCATCGACAGGACGGGCCGGTAGTCCTCCTGGCTCACCGCGAGGCGCACCGAGATCATCAGTGCGTAGATGAAGGTCGTCATGAACGTGCCGACCGCCCAGCGCATCACGAGGTCCTGCTGGAGGATCGGCACCACGCGTACCGACAGTTGCGACGCCCCGAACTGCATGGCCATCGTGATCGCTGTGAACACCAGGCCGGTCAGGGTGATCATCCCGCCCGCGACGGCGGACAGCAGCGTGGCCATGGAGCCACTGTCCAGGTGGGGAAAGAAGCGCTCGCTGAACTCCTCCTCCACATAGGCGACCTCACGGTCGATCAGCGGGAACACCCACGACAGCAGCAGGCCCGTGCCCAGCAGCGTCAGCGGCAGCGGCCAGGTGCGGGGAGCGCGCAGCCGCTGGCGTGTCAGGTACCACTTCCAGCGACCATGAGCCATGTCCAGAATGTACCGTCATGGCCCCCGCCTGGCATGCGAGCGGTGCCGCCCGAGGGCACCGGCCACCGACGGGAGGACGGCGGGCCGGCCACCCTCACCGCGGTCCGCACGTCCCGGCTCAGGCCGGTTCCTGGTGCCGCTCGGGCGGCCCGGAGGCGACATCGACCAGCAGCCGGACCCCACCCGTGAGGACGGACGCCGGTTCCGCCCGGCAGGTGCCGCGCCGGGCGCCGAGGCTGATCCCGGCGGTGATCCCGGGGCCGAAGCCCGCGATGAGCCCCCGCGCCCGTCCTGGCGGCATCCTCCCCGAAGGGACGTTCGAGTGCGTCGAGGGCGACGCGGCTGGCGATGTTGCCGCGCTCGGTAGGCGTGGCGAGCCTGAACCGCCGCGCAGCTCACCGCCGTTCCGCGCGCCCGTCACCCGGGCCGAACGCCTCCAGCGCCTCCGCGTCGCTCGCCCGCGCCGCCAGGAAGTAGTCGGCCCACTCGGCCACCCCGGGATACGTCGAGTCCGCCACGACCTGTGCCCTGGCGGACTCGACGTCGAAGAGCGTTCTCCGCAGCTCGACCCCCGGCCCCAGCAGCGCCCAGTGTGCCCCGGTCCTGCCGTACGGCATACCGACGCTGCCGGGATTGACGACGAGACGGCCATGGGCCAGTCGGACGAACGGCATGTGGGTATGGCCGCACACGACCGTGCGCACATCGCCGTCGAGCCCGTGGAAGACCTCCGCCCAGCGTTCGAGCCCGGAGTCGACCAGGACGACCTCCTCGTCGTCCCTGGGTGTCGCGTGGCAGAAGAGCACCCGCCCCAGCCCGTCGACGGACAGCTCGAGCGAGCGCGGCAGTGCGGCAAGGAGGCTCACGTGTTCCTCGTCGAGCTGCTCGGCGGCCCACGGGGCGATGGGGTCGGGCAGCGTCGCGCGCAGCCCCCGGCGGAACTCCACCAGCTCCCGGTCGGCGTTCCCGCCGACCCACAGGGCGCGGTCCCCCAGGCCGGTCAGCATGTCGAGAACCCGCGAGGGCTGCGGACCCGCCGCGAGGTCGCCCGTCAGCACGATCCGCTCCGCGGAACGCACCTCGGGCTCGGCCAGCACGGCCTCCAGGGCCGGAAGGACACCGTGAACGTCGGACAGGACGGCGATGCGGTTCGTCATGACGCCCACGGTCACCCAGGACCGGCGGTGAGACGACCGCGTTTCGCCCCGGGCGCAACCGGCCCGGCTCCCGGGTGCCATGACGCCTCCCCCGCCGGGGGCCTGGCCTGCTCGTCCCCACCGCGGCCGGAGCCGGTCCGCTCTCCCCTGCCCGTGCTGCGGCGCCCCGCACGACCGCCCGGCACGGGCCGGGCCCGACCGCCCACCGGAGCTCTCCCTCTCCCACGGCGGTGACCTGGTGCTGATCGCCCTCGCCCCGGTCCCGGTCGGCGTCGACGTCCAGCCCCACCGTCCCCCGCACACCGTCGCGAAGCCGCTCCGCGTACCGCACCCTGTCGAGCGCGCCCGGATTTGGGCCCCGGACCCGGCCGGGCTTGCGGCCCGCCCAGCCGGGCCCGCACGGAGGCCTGCCTCAAGGCCCGCGGCGCCGGGCTGGCCCGCGAGCCGGGTGCAGGCGACTCCGGGCACGCCGCCGCCCTCGCCGCCCGGCGAGCCGAGCCCCCACTGCTCCACCGCGCCCTTCCCCAGTGCGCCGCCGGCGGGTAGTCGACGCGGACCGCCGACGCGGGCGGGAAGGCGGGCGCGTCCCGGCCCCTCGCCCGGAGCACCCTCACTGGGCCGACGTCGACGGGCCCAGCTGCAGGCTGTTCTCCCAGATCCTGTTGAGCGTCTGCACGAGCTGCTCGAACGGGAAGCCACACCCGAGGACGAAGTGCATGTAGGCCAGGCGGCTCACCATGGCACCCAGGGCGTAGGCGGTCAGCAGCGGGTCGAGCCGCAGGTCCGCCTCCCCGGCCTCCTGCAGGCTGCGGATCATCCTGGCGTTGCGGTGGGCGAAGGCCTCGTTGCGCCTGATCCGCAGATCGCGGAACTTCTCGTTGATCTGGGCCACCTGCTCGAACAACGCCATCAGGCGGGCATTGCGTTCGTATGCCTGCAGGTACTCGCGGTTGGCCGCGTCGATGAGACGGCGCGCGTCGGTGATGCCGGTACGTGCGCGGAGGCGCGGCTGCAGCATCTCGTCCTGCACCCTGGCGACGAGCGCCTCGAAGATCTCTTCCTTGCTGTTGAAGTAGGTGTAGAACGACCCCGTGGCAACGTTGGCGGCCTTGGCGATGTCCGCGGTCCGGGCGTCGAGGTAGCCGTCGCGCTCGAAGACTTCGCGGGCGGCCAGGACGAGTGCGTTACGGGTCCTGACGCCGCGCTGGCTTCGCGGAGTGATCCGGGCCCTCTGGCGCTCTTCGGCTGCGACCTGGGAAGCCAATGATCCATCCACTTCGTACGAACCGGTGCCGGGGCGCCCATGCTAACCGCGATCGTCTGACGCCGCCGTCGGCGCACCGAGTCCGCCGAACCCGCCCACCGGTTCGCCAACACGCGGCTCTACGCGGGTGTTTGGGGTGTGTCTCTTGAATATGACGTCGGACTCAACTATACAGGGTTCCGCGAGGACCAAGGTGCGAAGCCCGGCCTGTGGGGAAGTCAACTCCCCCTGCACGAGCGGCGCTTCAGTCACGGGGGGTGTCGTGGAGCTGCTCGCTGTCGCTGGCCGTGCCAAGCGCTCAGGCAACGATCCGGCACCCTGCGTTGCGTGCCCACCGGACACAGGGGATGCGTCACCGGCCGCGCCGTGCCTGGCGCCGACCGGTCCGGCAGGCCACCCAACCGCGCGTTCCCGCCCGTCGGCGAAACGGAGCTGATGGCGTGGACGAGTCGGCTGGTATCCAGGGCGGAGCGACCGAGGTGCCGCGCGGGGTGCTCACCGACTTCGGCGGCCTGCTGTCCACCGGTGTCCTGGCCTGGTTCCGTGCCTTCTCCGAACGCGTCAGTGGTGCGCCACTCCTCCTGGAACGGCTGTTCCGCGAGGGCCGAGAAGCGGGCGAACCGCTGGGGTTACACGAGTGCGGACGGATGACGGACGCCGAGTGCGACCGGCGGCTGGCGGACGGGCTCCGCGCCGAGGGCGTGACCGTCGAATCCTCGGGCCTCGTCGACGCCGTGGCCTCGGGCAGGCGGCCCGACACGACGATGCTCCAGGCCATACCCCAACTACGTACCCGGGGCGTACCCGTGGCGATCGTCTCCGACACGCTGGGCGACAACTGCTATCGGGGATACGACCTCCACGACCTCGCGGACGTCGTCGTGCTCTCCAGCGAGACGGGCAGCCGCAAACCGGGGGGCCGCATCGACCAGGTCGCCTGCGAGCGACTCGGCCATCCTCCCTCGGCCTGCCTCGTGAACGACGATCTGGAGCAGAACCCGCGCGGCGCCGCGAGGCTCGGCAGCCGTGGTCTTCGCCATGTGCGAAGGGAGGAGACCACACGCGCAGGACGGGGGATGTTCGGGACCGGGGCCCTCGGCGGCGGAGCCCGCGGGGCGCGGTGACACGCCAGCCGGCCCGGAACCCCCGGCCGAAGCCGAGGAGGACGGAGGCATCCATGCCCACCATCAAATCCAGCGGCACGACGATCTCCTACCTGGACACCGGCGCACCGGCCGGACGACCGGAGGCCCAAACGATTCTCTTCGGACACGGCCTGCTCTTCAGCGGCTGGGTCTTCCACCCGCAGATAGCCGCTCTGCGTCGACGCTACCGCTGCGTAGCCATCGACTGGCGCGGCCAGGGCGACACCCCCGCCACCCCGGGCGGCTACGACATGGACACCCTCACCGACGACGCCGTGGCCCTCATCCGCGCCCTCGGCGTCGCACCGGTGCACTGGGTGGGGCTGTCCATGGGCGGCTTCGTCGGACAGCGACTCGCGGCCCGGCACGGCGAACTGGTCCGCTCCCTGACGCTGTTGGACACCAGCGCCGGGCCTGAGCGGCGCTGGCTGGCCGGCAAGTCCAAAATGCTGGCCCTGGCCCAGCTCCTGGTCGGAATCCGGCCACTCCTGGGCACGCTCCGGCCGCTGCTGTTCGGCCCCGCCTTCCTCGCCGATCCCGCCGGCAAGGCGACGCTGGACGCGTGGGCCGCCCGGCTCCAGCGCAGCGGACGCACGGCGCTGCGCAAGGCGACCCTGGGCGTGGCCAACCGCGCCCCCGTCGACACGGAGATCACCGGAATCACCGTGCCCACCCTCGTCGTCGTGGGCGCCGACGACGAGGCCACGCCGCTGACGGAGGCACAGCGCATCGCCGAGCTCGTCGACGGTGCCCGGCTGGAGGTCGTCGCGGACTGCGGGCACACGAGCCCCCTGGAACAGCCGGAAGTGATCACCAACCTCCTGGCGGAGTTCCTCGCCGCGTCGGCCGGGCACGCCGTCCCACCGCCCGCCGAACCACTCCCGAAGGGAGAACCGAGTGCGGATCACACGCCATGAGAACGAAATGCCCTGCCGTGTTCGCCGGCGACGGAATCCGGAATTCGCCAGGCGGGGCGATGTTCCGGGCCCGTGGGCCAGCCTTCCGGAAACGGAATCACGCCCCCACGACGCGCCCTGCCGCCGCACCGAACGACGACTGACTTCGAGGGCCCTGAAGACAAAGAACGCATAGACACGGCACACGCGATTCTGCCACTGTAGTGCTCGACGATCTCTCCACTCGGAGACCTGGGGTTGAGTATGGCTGAGGAAAGCGTACGACCCGCAACAAGCCGCTCGGATTCCATACCCGGAGTCGGCATGTCCACCCCCCGCCGGAAAACGATCAGCAACGAGTACATCCACCGTCTGCAGCGTCGGCACTTCCTGCTCTTCGACATCCTCCCCATCGTGGGAACCGCCATCGCCGTCGCATTCCTCGCGGTCCATCCGTTCGGCTTGACCGAACTCGTCCTGTTCCTCGCGATGTGGCTCCTGACCGGCCTGGGAGTCACCGTCGGCTACCACCGCCTCTTCACGCACCGAACCTTCAAGGCGGCGCCCTCCGTCTCCGCCACCCTCGCGGTCTTCGGGTCGATGGCCGGACAGGGTGGCCTGCTGTCCTGGGTGGCACTGCACCGGCGGCACCACGAGTGCAGTGACCGAGAGGGAGACCCGCACTCCCCGAACCTCTCCGGCGGCGGGCTCACCGGCATGCTGCGCGGCCTGGTGCACTCCCACTTCCTGTGGATGCGCCGCCACGCGTACCCGAACATCGTCCACTACGCCCCGGACCTGCTGAAGAACCGCTCACTCGTCCGCGTCGCACGCCTCTACTACTACTGGGTGGCGCTGGGCATGCTCGCGCCCGCCCTGGTCGGGGGCATCGCCTACCAGAGCTGGACCGGCGCGGTGAGCGGCCTCCTGTGGGGCGGCCTGGTCCGGATGTTCGTCCTCGAGCACATCGTGTGGGCCATCAACTCCTTTCTCCACATTTTCGGCACCCGCCCGTACGCGTCCAGGGAGAACAGCCGAAACGGCGGAATCTTCTCCCTCGTGACGCTGGGGGAGTCCTGGCACAACAACCACCACGCATTTCCCGAATCCCCCTCGTTCGGGCTCGACTGGTATCGCCTGGACCCCGGCTACTGGCTCATCAGACTGCTCGCGCTCTTCGGCCTGGCCAGTGACCTCAAGGTCCCGTCCAAGGAGCGGATGCGGACGAAACGTGTCACCAACAACCCCGACGACGCCGCTCGCGGCGCCGCTGCGTAAGGGAGTACGCCCATGGACGCCAGCAAGGACGCCATCATCACCTGGTGCCAGGAGTATGTCGCCGGCATCGTGGAAATGCCCGTGGAAGACGTGGACCCGGCGGCGGATTTCGACCGGCTCGGGATCGACTCCGCGGTTGCCGTGTCCCTCCTCGTCGAGGTCGAGGAACGCTACGACGTCGACCTCCCGCCCGAGGCGCTGTTCGAGAACCCGAATATCAACGCCGTCGCCGAGTACCTGCATCGCCAGATCCAGCAGTCCGGGGTGTAGCGGCGGTGACCCCTGGGGAAAGCACACGCACCGCCGAAGCGGCGGCGGCCGTTCGCCACCACTACGACGTCGGAAACGACTTCTACAGCCTCTGGCTCGACCCCTCCCTCACGTATTCGTGTGCCCTCCGAGAAGGCCCCGACGACACGCTGGAAGCGGCCCAGCAACGGAAGCTCGACTTCCACCTGGACGCCATCCGAGCCCACCGGGCCAAGAGCGTCCTGGACATCGGATGCGGCTGGGGATCGGTACTCGAACGCCTCTCCCGGACCCCGTCCGTCGAACGTGCCGTGGGACTCACGCTCAGCACGCAGCAGGCCCACTACGTGACGTCTCGCGGGTATCCCGGCGTCGACGTGCGCATCGAGGACTGGCGGACGTACGAACCCGGCGCCCCCTTCGACGGCATCATCTCCATCGGCGCGTTCGAGCACTTCGCCACCCCCGCCGACTCACCAGCCGACAAGATCGACGTCTACCGGGAGTTCTTCACCCGCTGCCGCGGATGGCTGACCGACGACGGCATGCTGTCACTGCAGACGATCGCCTACGCCAACATGCGCCGCGACAGTGCCAGCGCCTTCATGCAGCAGGAGATCTTCCCCAACGCGGACCTGCCCACCCTCGCGGAGATCACGACAGCGGCCGAGGGCGTCTTCGAAGCCCAGTCCGTGAGCAACGGACGCCTCGACTACGCCTGGACCTGCGAACAGTGGGCACGCCGACTCCGCGCGAACCGCGAGACCGCCACCGCGGTCGCCGGACCCGAGACCGTAGCCCGGTACGAGCGGTACCTGAAGCTCTCCGCCCTCGGCTTCCGGATGGGAAAGATCTGTCTGCTCAGGCTGCTCCTCAGGCCCTACAGCACCACATACTTGGGCAGCCACGGGGGGCAGCGAGGATGACGCCGGACACGACCACCACGGCTGCACCGGGCACCTCCCGACCCACCCGTGCCCGCGTCCGCTTCAACCCCTTCACCGAGGCCTTCCGCCGCGACCCCTACCCCAGCTACCGGCAGCTCCGGGAAGAGCGACCCGTCCACCGAACACTGGGCATGTGGGTGATCACGCGGCACGCCGACGTCGAGGCGGTGCTACGGGACCGCAGCTTCAGCGCCGGGCTCATCCCCCAGCTCGTCAGCGACCAGGCGAGCCGCCTGGGACAGGACACCATGGGGCGCATCGAACGACTCGGCAGGAAGTCGCTCGTCTTCACCGACAACCCGGACCACGCCCGGCTGCGCGGACTGGTGAACCGGGTCTTCACCGCGCAGGAGACCGCCGCGCTCGGCTCCCGCGTCGCCGACACCGCGGATCGACTCCTGCAGCGCGCCTGGGACGACGGGGGCATGGACGCCATCGCCGACCTCGCCGCCCCCTTGCCGGTCATGGTGATGTGCGACTGGATGGCACTGCCGGAGCAGCTGCGCGAGCACGTCGCCCAATGGACCCACGACATCCGCTTCCTGCTCGAACCCGGGCTGATGAAGGCGGCGGACTTCACCCGCGTCCGCGAGGCCGTCGACACCTTCGCCAACGCTCTGGAGGAGGTCCTCGCCGAGCGCCGCGCCCGGCCGGGCGCGGACCTCATCAGCAGGCTGCTAGCCACCAGGACGGCCGGCGGCGACCGGCTGAGCGAGGAGGAACTCGTCTTCGTCTGCATCATGTGCTTCGTCGCGGGGAACGAGACCACGAAATCCCTCATCGGCAACGGCCTCCTGGCACAGCTCACCCACTCCGACCAGGCCGACCGACTCCACCGTGCGCCGCACCTGGCGGGCAACGCCGTCCACGAAGCCCTGCGCTACGACAGCCCCCTCCAGCTCACCAAGCGGCTGGCCACACGCGACGTCGAAGTCGGCACCGAGCTCATCCGGGAGGGCGACCAGGTCCTCCTCTGCCTCGGCTCCGCGAACCGCGACCCCGCGGTGTTCGACCGGCCCGACGCGTTCGACATCGACCGCGACGCCGGGCGGCACCTCGCCTTCGGCCACGGGATGCACGGCTGCCTGGGCGGCATGCTGGCCGAGCTCCAGGCCCGGATCGCCTTCGCACGCCTGTACCGGCGAGTCGAACGTCTCGAACTCCAGCCCGGGGAACTCCAGTGGCAGGACCACAGCTTCATCGTCCGCGGCCTCAAGAGCCTGCCGGTCGCGGTAAGGGGCCCCAGATGACCCTTCACCGCTCCCAGCCCAGACCCTGGCTGCGGTACGATCCCCCGCCCGGCGACGTCGGCCTGCTCTGCCTGCCCCACGCCGGCGGCGGCGCCTCCTCCTTCACCAGATGGCTCGACCTGTTCCCACGCGGCATCACACCCGTGCGGGCCCAGCTCCCCGGGCGCGAGGACGCGGCGTCCCTGCCACCGCCACGCACGGTGTCCGAGGTCGTGGCGGTCCTCCTGAACGAGACCGGCCGGCTGGCCGGCGCCCCCGTGGCCCTCTACGGCCACAGCATGGGAGCGCTCATCGGCTTCGAACTCGCGCGAGCCCTCACCGCGGCGGGCACCCCGCCGGTCCATCTGTTCGTCTCCGGCCGTCGCGCACCCCACCGGACGGCGACCAGGCCGGCCATCCACGACCTTCCCGACGAGGAGTTCATCCACGCCCTGGACGCCATGGGCGGAGCGAGCGGCGCGGCCACCCAGAGCTCCGCCTTCCGCCGCTACGCGCTGCGGCTGATCAAAGCCGACCTGCGGCTCTGCGAGGAACACGCCCACCGTCCGGGCCCGCCGCTGACCTGCCCGATCACCGTCTTCTACGGCACCGGGGACCCGGTGGTGGACCTCGGCGAAGTCGAGGCCTGGCAGTCCCAGACGACGGGCCCCTTCGCCCTGCGGACCTTCCCGGGCGACCACTTCTTCCACCAGCGCCACCGCGTGGACATGGCGGCGCACATGGCCGACGCGCTCGCGACAGCGCTCACCGGCACCGCCGCGAATGGAGAGGACAAGAATGCGGCACCGAGCATTACTTCCTGAGGTCCTGCGGAGCCGCGCCGGACGTCATCCGTCGAAGCGTGCCTACGTCTTCCTGAACGGGTACGGCGAGGAAGCCGACGAGATCACCTATGGCGGCCTGTACGCACGCGCGATGGCGGTGGCCGAGGAACTGGTCGGGCACTGCAGGCCCGGTGACCGGGCACTGCTGCTCTTTCCGCCCGGGCTCGACTTCATTGTCGCCTACTTCGCGTGCCTGTACGCTCACGTCGTCGCGGTGCCCGTCAACCCTCCGCGCAAGAGCCGGGTCCACCAAGCGACGCTCGGCATCGTGCGGGACTGCGAACCGGCCGTCGCGCTCACCGCCGGCCCGATGGCCGACACCGGTAAGCCGCTCCTGGACGCGGTCTGCGGGACGCTGCGCTGGATCCGGGTGGACGAGCCGCGGCCGCCCGCGGACCCGGGGTTCGCCCCAGAGCCTCCCACCGCCGACTCCCTGGCCTTCCTGCAGTACACGTCGGGTTCCACCTCCGCCCCGAAGGGGGTGATGGTCTCGCACGGGAACCTCGCCGCCAACCAGGAAATGATCAGGAAAGCCTTCGGCCACGACGAGAACTCCACGGTCGTCGGCTGGGCCCCGTTGTTCCACGACCAGGGCCTGATCGGCAACGTTCTGCAGCCCCTCTACGTCGGCGCGAGCAGCATCCAGATGTCACCCACGGCGTTCATCCGCTGGCCGCTGCTGTGGCCGACCGCCGTATCCCGGTACCGGGCCCACAGCAGCGGGGGCCCGAACTTCGCGTTCGACGCCTGCGTCACGGCGCTCGAATCCGCCCTCGAACGAGGCGGCGAGGAGAAAGTGTCCGGCCTCGACCTCGGCTCTTGGAAGGTCGCCTTCAACGGGGCCGAACCCATCCGGCACGACACGCTGCGCCGGTTCCACGAGAGCTTCGCGCCGTTCGGGTTCAGCCCCAAGGCCCTCTACCCGTGCTACGGACTGGCCGAGGCGACCCTGCTGGTCACCGGCAGCAAAAAGGGCCGTGGCGCACGCACCGTCCTGGTGGACGCCGAGGAGCTCGGCCGCAAGCGCTACGCCGAGGCACACGGGGGACGTGGCCGGCCGCTGACCGGCTCCGGGCTCGTCCTCGACGGGGAGGAGGTCCGCATCGTGGACCCGGACACCCGCCGTCCCTGCCGCCCACAGGAGGTCGGCGAGATCTGGGTGCACGGTGACCACGTGGCACAGGGCTACTGGAAGAACCCGACAGCGACCGCCGACACCTTCCAGGCCACCTGCGAGGGCGATCCCCGGGGGTATCTGCGCACCGGGGACCTCGGCGTGATCGTCGACGGCGAACTCTACGTCGTGGGCAGGCTGAAGGACTTGATGATCATCCGGGGGCGCAACTACTACCCGCAGGACATCGAGCAGACCGTACAGTCGGCGCACGAGGCCGTGACCCCTGGTTCCGGGGCCGCGTTCTCGGTACCGGGCGCGGGCGGCGACCAGCTCGTCGTCGTCCAGGAGGTCAAACGCGGCCACAAGCTCACCGCCGATGCCAAGGACGTCGCCGGATCCGTTCGCGCGGCGATCGTGCAGGAACACGAACTGTCCGTAAAAGACCTCGTGCTGGCCCTTCCGGGACAGCTGCGGAAGACCAGCAGTGGAAAGATCATGCGCGCCGCGGCCAGGGAAACCTATCTGGAGGGCGGCTTCACGCCTTGGGAAACCGGCACGGCGCCGGGCCGGAGCCGCTGAGCGGGTGCCCCCCACCGTCCACCGACCGAGAGAGAGTCCCCACCCCATGACTGAGTTCAAGGCGGCCAACCCGGATTTCGCGCAGGCCGTGAAGACGGCGGTGCTGACCATGCCGGCCGCGCGACATCTGGGCTTCGACTTCGGCCGGGTGGAGCCGGGGGAAGCCGAGATCATCCAGCCGTACCGCAAGGAACTGACGGAGCACAGCGGATTCTTCCAGGGCGGAGTGATCGGCTCCCTGGCGGACTTCGCCGGAGGCTCGGCGGCCGGCACGCTGCTGCCGCCCGGATGGGTGAACATGACCATCGACTACACGGTCAAGATCCTGGCCGCCGCGAAGGGCGAGCAGCTCGTCGCGCGCGGCAAGGTGGTCAGGCCGAGTACCACCATCACGGTCGCCGCCGCCGAGGTCTTCTCCGTGGAGTCCGCGGGGGAGAAGCTCTGCGGCACCGCCCTGGTGACCATGCGCAACATCAAGCTCCACAAAAGCTGACGCGGCGACCCGGCTGGGCGAGTGGCGGGCCGGCCAGTGCCTACCGCTCGCCGTCGTCGGATGGTCGGCCCCCAGCCCGGACGTGGGGACCTTAGGAACCCTGCTTGGCCCGGACGCCTTCGGCGATGCGCTTGCCCAGGTACGGGTCGATGTTCGTCCAGTACGTGAAGGCACGCTCCAGGACCGGCTCGCTCACCCCGTCGAGGAGATGGCCGACCACGTTGTCCACGAGACGGTCACGGGCCGCGTCGTCCAGGACGTCGCGCACGAGGGTGCCGGGCTGCCCCCAGTCGTCGTCCTCCGGGTGTGAGACGTAGGCCGACCGGGTGATCTCGCCGTCCGCGGTCCAGCTCGGCGGGCTCCCGTACCGCTCGGTGTCGGCGGCGGGCCCGCCCTTGGAGTTCGGAGCGTAGACCGGATCGGACGTCTTCCGGTATGCCATCGCCCCGTCCTTGGAGTACGTGTGGACGTCGACGACGGGCGCGTTCACGGGCAGCTGCTGGTAGTTGGTGCCGAGGCGGGCCCGGTGGGCGTCCGCGTACGAGAAGAGCCGCGCCAGCAGCATCCGGTCCGGACTGGGCCCGATGCCGGGGACGAAGTTGTTCGGCTGGAAGGCGGCCTGCTCGATCTCGGCGTGGTTGTCGGTGGGGTTGCGGTCCAGCGTCATGCGGCCCACCGGGAGCAGCGGATAGTCGCCATGCGGCCACACCTTGGTCAGGTCGAAGGGGTTGAACCGGTACGCCGCCGCCTCCTCATACGGCATGACCTGCACGTGCAGCGTCCACGACGGGAAGTCCCCGTCCCGGATGTGCTCGAACAGGTCCCGCATGTGGAAGTCCGAGTCGACGCCCGCCAGGTGGTCGGCTTCGGCCTGGGTGAGGAACTCGATACCCTGGTCGGTCTTGAAGTGGTACTTCACCCAGAACCGCTCGCCGGACGCGTTGATCCACATGTACGTGTGGGACGTGTACCCGTTCATGTGGCGCCAGGTGCGCGGGATGCCCCGGTCACCCATCAGCCACGTGACCTGGTGCGCGGACTCGGGCGAGAGGGTCCAGAAGTCCCACTGCATGTCATGGTCGCGGAGGTTGCTGTCGGCCCGGCGCTTCTGGGACCGGATGAAGTGCTGGAACTTCATCGGATCCTTCACGAAGAACACGGGCGTGTTGTTGCCGACCATGTCGTAGTTGCCCTCGGAGGTGTAGAACTTCACCGCGAAGCCCCGGGGGTCCCGCCAGGTGTCCGGGCTGCCGCGCTCCCCGGCCACGGTCGAGAAGCGTGTGACAAGCTCGGTGCGGGTCCCCGGCTGGAACAGCGCCGCTTTGGTGTACCGGCTGACATCGTGGGTGACCTCGAAGCGGCCGAACGCGCCGCTGCCCTTGGCGTGCGGCTGCCGTTCGGGAATCCGCTCCCGGTTGAACTGGGCCATCTGCTCGATCAGGTAGGCGTCCTGGAGCAGGATCGGTCCCCCTGCTCCCACGGTGAGCGAGTGCTCGTCGCTCTCCACCGGGGCGCCGGAGTCAGTCGTCGTCGAGGGTCGGCTCTGCGTCATCGCTCTCTGCCCTTTCGTCGCGCACGACCACCTTCCTCCTGCTCGGCGAAAGCCGCTACCTGAGGTGCGCTGATGGTGCCGGACGGGGCAGGCGGAAACGGAAGCGGGCCGCGGCAGTGCCCCGATCTTGGTGCACAGGACATCGAAGACGCGTTCGGAGCGGCCTCGACTCCCCGTGTCGACGCGCAGGTGCCATGGGAAGGGGACGCGGGGGAATCGGCGAAAGTATCGGCACCTGCGGGGGTGACCGTCCCGTCACTTTCGCCGTCGTTTCAGCGCTGGCTCTTCTTCAGGGCGGCCACGTAGGCCTTCATAAGGCGGTCGCGTACACCCGCGGAGGCAGGGACCAGCCGTCGGCGGCGGTACCCTCGGCCCGGTCCAGCAGACCTCCGACGACGGGCATCCTGTCGCGGACGGTGCCGTGGGAATCGACGGACACCCGGGGCGCCGTAGGCGTCGGCGTGCCCGGCGTGGATGGCACGGATCTCGGCGACCGCCGCCACCTCGCGGGCCTCGCGTTCGACGTGGGCCTCTACGGTGACCAGGTGCCGCTAATAGCCGGATCGAGAGCCCCTCAGGACCCGGCACAGCCGCTGGACACCGAAGTTGGCACGGTGCTGGGAGATGAAGTTCCAGCGGCGGTTCTTCACGTCACTTCCCGGGCGAAATACGCGGCTGCCCGGCGTGGGATCTCGCGTTCCAGCTGCCACTGCTTCTCCGCCCTCAGCAGCTTGGCGTTCTCGGCCCGCAGCCGGGCCAGCTCCTGCGCCGCGCTGTCGCTGTTCCCGCCTTGCGCGGTCGGCGACAGGGCGCCAGCGTCCCTTGCAAGGGCTGGAACCGAGACTTGCCCACAGCCTTCGAAGAGAGCAGATCGTAGCCACGTACCTGCGACGACGCCGCACAGCAGGACTCTTCCTTGTCGGCTTCTCCGACTGCGATCTGCGGGACTCGCAACAGCGACTGCCGTGGGCCTTGACCCCGGATCTTGGACACACGAGACACTGGATCCTGAGGATCTGAG
>NZ_JABLSI010000001.1:116247-286590 GCF_019303475.1 Streptomyces sp. JJ38 | reverse complement strand
ACCGCCCCCTACGGCACAACTATCCAGCCAGCCAACCAGGTTGGAATCAGCTCAGTGTCGGCGACGGCCCGCTAAGTCCGGCGCCCGACTCGCCAGGACGGCACCCTGCTAACCGATGCTGCGCAGGTCGACGTGAAGTCAGCGTGAGTGGTCGCAGAGGCATAGTGCCGCCAGGTTCCTCCGGCCTCGGCAGCGAGCTGGACGGTGGTGTCATCGTGGTAGCCGAGCATCCGGGCGACCACCGGGGCCGGGGCCTGGAGGACGAGGTGGCGGATCGCCGCTGTGCGTCCTCGCTGGGTCGGGAAGGCCAGGTGACGGAGTCGGAGTTCCAGGGCTTCCGGGGTCATGGGCTGTCCGGCCCGGCGGCCGGGGAAGAGCCATCGGGAGTCCGGATTAGGCCGTGTATCGAAAGTGGATCTTGGGCTGTGGATGATCACGGTCATGAGTCGGGGAGATCTCACGGACGAGCAGTGGGCGGTGCTGGAGCCGTTGATGCCGAAGGGCGCGAAGGCGGGGCGGCCGCCCGTCTGGCCTCGGCGGCAGCTGATCGACGGCATACGGTTCCGGGTCCGGACCGGTGTTCCGTGGCGGGACGTGCCCGTCGAGTACGGACCATGGAACCGGGTCTACGACCTGTTTCGCCGATGGCAGCGCAACGGCACCTGGCACCGCGTCCTCATCCGTCTCCAGTCTCAGGCCGATGCGAAAGGCACGATCGTCTGGGACCTGAACGTCGACTCCACGGTCTACCGCGCCCACCAGCACGCGGCCGGAGCCCGAAGGGAGGGTGACCTGCAGAAAGAACCACCAGGCGGTGTCCACGAAGAGCCCGGAGATCACGGACTGGGACGGTCGCGCGGCGGATTCACCACCAAGCTGTACCTGGCCGTCGAGCAGGGCCAGAAGCCCATGGCGATTGTGGTGACGGCAGGACAGCGTGGAGACTCACCGCAGTTCGAACCGGTGCTGGAGAAAGTTCGCGTACCCCGCCTCGGGCCGGGCCGGCCACGCGTCCGCCCCGATCGAGTGCGGGCGGACAAGGCGTACGCCTCCCGCAGGAACCGTGCCTACCTGCGCCGCCACGGGATCCGCTGCACCATCCCCGACAAGGCCGACCAGGCGCGCAACCGCCGGAAGCTCGGCTCCCGCGGTGGCAGGCCGCCACGTTTTGACGCAGTCGACTACCGCGAGCGTCATGCTGTCGAGTGCGGGATCAACCGCCTAAAGAGACACCGTGCCGTCGCCACCCGGTACGACAAGCTCGCCGTCCGCTACGAGGCGACCGTGCTGGTCGCAGTCCTTAACGAGTGGCTGTGACGGGGGCCCTGCTGGGACCATGCGCCGGTGGACTCAGAACTCCCCGCCGGATGGACGATTGAGCGCGTGCGCGCTCTTTCCGGAGACCCAAGCGCCGCCCCGCTCTCCTTCGATCGGCTCGTAGTCGTCGAGGTGGCCGGCCAGGACGACTACGAGCCGCTTCGGCCCGATGTGATTCTTGCGTTCCACGAGTTGTGCCTCGTGAGGGACGACGGTGAGTGGTTCATGGGGCAACTCGACGATGACGGCTCGGTGATCTGCTGGGCCTCCTACGGATCCGACCTGGCCGAGGCCATCCGCAGTCTCTGAACGACACCCCGCACCTTCAGCCACTTTCGCAACAGGCCCTAGTCGCGGTCATGGTGTTCGGCCGCTGCCCCAGGTAGTCCAGCAGCAGCCCGGCGAACGGGGCCGGGACGGGCGACGGCGGGTCGCCGAGCCGGACCAGGACCTCGCCGCCCTGGTGCCGGATGTCGTCGGTGCCAAGCCGGGTGATCCGGGTGAGCGGCTAGGCGTAGAGAAGGACGAGCACGGCGGCGACGCAGTCCTGGAGCGGCACGTCGTCGCGGTTCACGAGTTGTCGAAGCAGCGCGAGCCGTTGGTGCTGGGCGAGCGGGGCGGGATTGCTTGTGGAGCGGCGCGAAACGACGACCTTCGGCATGTGCTTGGACCGCATCGCCCACCGCAGGGAGGCATGGGTGAGGCACCAGCGCCGGGCGCGAGTAGCCCCGCCCAAAGGGGCGCCGGGGCCGCGCGAGCGGCCACGGCGCGGCGCGGCGCGGGCGGTATAGCCGGCGGCGTTCCAGGCATCGACATCGGCCTGCGTGCAGTTGGCGAGGGATCGTCCACGATCGGCGAGGCGATCGAGGAAGGCAGTCACGAGGCGGATCTCGTCGCGGGCCTGCTGGACCTGCTTGCCGGTGAGCGGGCCGCGGCCGGCCAGGGTGTGCAGGCTGCCTCTGCCTGCGGCGTGGAGTTGTTCGCGGGTCGGGTGGGGCGGGTGTTTGGATTGGAGGTAGCGGTCGAGGTCGTCGGTGGTGAGGCGATCAGGCGGACCACCAATGACCATCTCCAGCCCACGCCGCGCTGCCTCACCCCCATAGAGCGGGAAGGGCGTCCGTCAGATGTGGGAGTCCTCTGGGACTTCTCTGGGACTTCCGGCCCCATCAAGCGGCACGAGCGTGAAACAGCCGAAAGGTCATTCGCGCAGGTCAGCGCCCCACAGGAGGTCGTCGCGGCAGGTCACGGGGCTGGCTGGTCTCTTCCGCGACATCTGATCACCGCACACCCGTCGCCCCCTTTCCGGCCAGGCAAAGGCATTTCGGCCACTCTTCGGCCCAGCCGTGAACTCCCTCGAATTCATGATCCACTCAGGGCGGGAACGGGGGCGGCGGCAGGGGCTGGTGTGCACGGTGATGTCAAGGCGCTCACCGCACTTCACCGAACACGTGAGCTAATTCCAAATCTCCAGCACGAATTTCACACATACTCTCTTCATACCAACAGACGATGGTCTAGATTGACCGTGCTTCATCCGTCCGGGCCTGAGGCGCACCTCAACGATCTTCAGGACCGGGCCGAGGAAAGCCAGACGTCGTGCCCTCGGCGGCAGCCTTGGGGTGGTCGATTCACGGATCCCGGGAGGGGGCCTTCGGTGCGCTGACACGAGGTTTCGCGTTTCCGCGGCCCTCGGGAGCCAGGCAGGGCAAGGACACAGGAGTCCGCTGCGGCCGGGGTGGGTTGCCCAGATGAACCCGGCGCTGGGTCGCAACGTCGTGCGCGGAGACGGCATGGCCGTCTGCCGTGGAGCAGGACAGTGGGGCGGGACGACAGGGGCCTCCCCTTGTGGAGGAACGGTGTTGGGCGAGCACGTCGAACCTGGGGGGTTCTGTGCGGCAAGCGGGATTAGTCAGCCCGTCTCCGTCGGCGCACGGGCGTCTGGCGAGCGGGACGATCAACCGGCCCACGGTTGACTGGGAGCAGCGCTACCGGCGCTACGTGATCGCCGGGGACACGATGGCCACCGCCTGCGTGGTGGCGGCGATCGGTAACTTCTTCGGGGCCCGGGACGCGGCCGACTGGCACGAGAAATGGGGCATTCTCGCATTCGCCACCGAACTGCTGGTGCTGGGAACCCTGGCGGTGAGCCGAGCGTGGGCTCCGGCCGTACTCGGCCAGGGTGCGGAGGAATTCCGCAGGCTCGGACGCGCGCTGTTCACGGCGACCGTCGTGCTGGCCCTCGCGGGAATCGCCCTGACCTCGCGCAACATCAAACTCTGGATCTTCGTCGCGATCCCCGCGATCGCGCTCGTCACCATGACGGCCCGCTATCTGCTGCGGCTCTGGCTGCACAAACAGCGCAACGAAGGCCGTTGTCTGCGGCCGGTACTCGCCGCCGGGAGCCCGGTCACCCTGCGCGAACTGATCACCCGGACCAGCAAGTTCCCGCACCTCGGCTGGCGGGTCGACGCGGTGTGCACCCCGGAGGGTCTGGGGCCGGACGGCGACCATCTGGACGGCGTGCCGGTCGTGGGCCGGCTGGCGGAGGTGGCCGACCACGTCCGCCGCGACGGCTACCGGGTGGTCGCCGTCACCCCCGACCCGCACTGGTCACCGGACCGGCTACAGCGGCTGGCGTGGAACATCGAGGGCAGCGACGCCGAGATGATCGTGGCTCCCGTCCTGATGGAGGTGGCCGGACCACGGCTGCACATCGACGCGGTGCTCGGAATTCCCCTGCTGCGGGTCAGCATGCCGGCCTTCACCGGGGGGCGCCGGGTGATCAAGGGCATCGTCGACCGGGTGGGCGCGACGGTCCTGCTGCTGCTGTTCGCCCCGCTGATGCTGGGCGTCGCGCTGCTCGTGCTGCTGGACAGCCGGGGCGGGGCGTTGTACCGCCAGCGCAGGGTCGGCAAGGACGGCCGCGAGTTCACCATGCTCAAGTTCCGCACCATGGTCGCCGGGGCCGACCGGGCACGGGCCGAGCTGGCCGACCGCAACGAGGGCGCCGGCCTGCTGTTCAAGCTCCGCCGGGACCCACGGGTGACGCGAGTGGGAGCGGCGTTGCGCCGGTACTCGGTGGACGAGCTGCCGCAGCTCTTCAACGTGCTCACCGGGTCGATGTCACTCGTCGGCCCGCGGCCTCCGCTGCCGGAGGAGTCCGCCGCCTACGGCCCGGACATCCGGCGGCGGCTGCTGGTCAAGCCGGGGCTCACCGGCCTGTGGCAGATCAGCGGACGCAGCGATCTGTCCTGGGAGGAGACGGTCCGGCTGGACCTGAGGTACGTGGAGGACTGGTCGCTCGCCCTGGACACGGTGATCTTGTGGAAGACGCTGCGTGCGGTGCTCCGCGGGCAGGGGGCCTACTGATGCGCGCGGACGCGCGGAACGCGGCCCGGGAGGGCCTGCCTGTGGAAAGGAACCGAGCATGAGGGTCAGCGTTTTCGGGCTCGGCTACGTGGGCTGCGTGTCAGCCGCGTGCCTGGCCAGGATGGGGCACGAGGTCATCGGGGTGGACGTGAACCAGGTCAAGGTCGACCTGGTCAACGACGGCAGGGCTCCCGTCGTCGAGGAGAGTATCGGCGAACTGACGGCCGAGGCTGTGCGGACCGGGGCGTTACGTGCGACCGGCGACGTCCGTGCGGCGGTCCGGGACAGCGAGGTGTCGCTGGTCTGCGTGGGCACTCCGTCCGAGCCCAACGGGAGCCTGTGCACGACCTACCTGGAGCGGGTCACGGAGCAGATCGGCAGCGCGCTCGCCGAGCGGGGTGCGCGGCACACCGTCGTGTTCCGCAGCACGATGCTCCCGGGCACCTGCCTGAACCTGCTGGTGCCGATCCTGGAGAAGGCCGCGGGCGGTACGGCCGGGGTGGACTTCGGAGTCGCGGTCAACCCGGAGTTCCTGCGCGAGGGCACGAGTGTGCGGGACTTCCACGATCCGCCCAAGACGGTCATCGGCGAGCTCGACCCGGCGAGCGGCGAGGTCGTCAGGGCACTGTACGAGGGCCTGCCCGGCGAGGTCTTCCGGGTGCCGATCCCGACGGCGGAGGCCATCAAGTACGCGGACAACGCGTTCCACGGCCTCAAGATCGGCTTCGCCAACGAGCTGGGAGCGGTGTTCCAGGCCCTCGGGGTGGACTCCCAGCAGGTGATGGACGTGTTCCTGGCCGACCGCAAGCTGAACATCAGCCCCGCCTACCTGCGGCCCGGCTTCGCCTTCGGTGGCTCGTGCCTGCCCAAGGACCTGCGCAGCCTGGTCCACACCGCGCGCCGCGCCGACGTCTCGGTGCCCATCCTCTCCCACGTACTGCCCTCCAACGCCGACCATCTGCAGCGTGCGGTGGAGCTGGTCGAGCGCACCGGCAAACGCCGGGCCGGGCTGTTCGGGCTGTCCTTCAAACCGGGCACCGACGACTTGCGCGAGAGCCCGCTCGTCGAGCTGGCCGAGCGGCTCTACGGCAAGGGGTACGACCTGCGGATCTACGACGCCAACGTGAGCTTGTCCCGGCTGCTCGGGGCCAACCGTGAGTACATCGAGACCAGGCTTCCCCACCTCGCGCAACTGCTCGCCGACTCCGTCGAGGAGGTGCTCGAGCACGCCGAGGTGTGCCTGGTCGGGACCCGGGACCCGGCCGTCGTCTCGGCGCTGCCGCACGGCCACGGCCCCGTGATCGTCGACCTCGTCCACCTTCCCGACGCGGACACGCGCAAGACAGAACCGGAGTACCTGGGCCTTGCTTGGTGACACGGCCGGCGGCGACCGGTCCGGCCGGCGCGCGCTGATCCTGGTGGAGAACCTGTCCGTGCCGTTCGACCGGCGGGTGTGGCAGGAGTGCACGACCCTGCGCGACGCCGGCTGGACGGTGCACGTCATCTGCCCCCGGGGGAACAGACGCGACACGGAGGCGGAGGCGGAGATCGACGGGGTGCGGATCCACCGCTACCCCCTGCGGGCGGCCACGGGCGGACCGGCCGGCTACCCGCGGGAGTACGGGTCGGCGTTGTGGCACACCCTCCGGCTGGCCCGGAAGGTCGGCCCGGTCGACGTCGTCCACGCCTGCAACCCGCCGGACCTGCTGTTCCTCCCCGCCCTGTGGCTGAAGCGGCGCGGGGCGCGGTTCGTCTTCGACCAGCACGACCTCGTACCCGAGCTGTACCTCTCCCGGTTCGGCCGCGGGAAGGACCTGCTCTACCGCGCCGTGTGCGGGCTGGAGCGGCTGACCTACCGGACCGCGGACGTCGTGCTCGCCACGAACGAGAGTTACCGGGACGTCGCGGTACGCCGGGGCGGACGGCGCGCGGAGGACGTCTTCGTGGTGCGCAGCGCGCCCGACGTCGCACGCTTCCACCCCGTACCGGCCGAGCCCGGCCTCATGCGCGGCAAGCCTCATCTGCTGTGCTACCTCGGCGTCATGGGCCCGCAGGACGGCGTCGACTACGCCCTGCGTGCCCTCGCGAAGCTGCGTGACGAGCTTGGACGGACCGACTGGCACGCGGTGTTCGTCGGCGCCGGTGACACCTTCGACGCGATGGTGGAGCTGTCCCGGCGGCTCGGGCTCGCCGACCACGTCGAGTTCACCGGGCGCGTCCCGGACGCCGACCTCGTGCGCTACCTGTCCACCGCGGACGTGTGCCTCTCCCCCGACCCGCACAACCCGCTCAACGACGTGTCGACCATGAACAAGGTCCTGGAGTACATGGTGATGGGGCGGCCGATCGTCTCGTTCGACCTCCGGGAGGCGCGGGTCTCCGCCGGTGACGCCGCCGTCTACGCGGCCGGCAACGACGAGGCCGCCTTCGCCGGGCTCGTCGCGGAGCTGCTGGACGATCCGGAGCGGCGGGCGAGGATGGGCGCGATCGGCCGGGAGCGGATCAACGGGCCGCTCGCGTGGCGCAACTCGCAGACGGCGCTGCTCGCCGCCTACGCGGCGGCCTGCCGTGGCCTGACCCCGGTGTCGTCCAGCGCCGCGCTCCGGACCGGGAAGAGGCCGCGTCGTTGAGCGATGAGACGATACGCCTGGCCACGATCGGGCGGATGATCCACCGCCGTTGGCGGCTTCTCGCCCTCCTCACCGTGGTGGGCGCGCTCGTCGGCTACGGCACCTCCGTGCTGTTCCCGCCGCGCTACACGACGTCGGCGTCCGTGGTGCTGCCCGGGGCCTGGGGAGAGCGTGAGCTGCTCACCCAGGCGGCGATCGCCGACAGTTCGGTGGTCGCCGACCGCGCGGCCGCCACGCTCGACTGGCCCGGGGTGAGCGGCGGTGAGCTGCGGGAGGATGTCAGCGCCACGGCCGCCGACGGGAACATCATCGAGATCTCGGGCACGGCCGACACCCCGGAGCGGGCCCAGCAGCTCGCCGACCAGATGGCCCGGCAGTTCGTCGCCTTCGCCGCCGGGCTGACGGGCGAGGGCCCCGCGTCCGAGGCGGCGGAGGGGTCCGAGTCGCTGCGGCAGCTCGTGATGCGGACCAGCCGCCGCATCACCGAGCTGGCCGAGGCGGCCGATCCCGGACGGACCGTGGAGAGCGTGCAGACCCGCACCGAGCTCACGAAACTGCGCACCGCGCTGCAAAAGGCCGGTGACGCGCTCGACGCCGCCGACCCGGCCGCCGGGCAGGCCAGCATGGTCGTCATGGGCCCGGCCGCCCGGCCGGACGGCGAGGCGCCGCCGACGAGGGCGCAGCTCATCATGGGCGGAGCGCTGCTGGCCCTGCTGCTCGCGGTCCTCGGACACCTCGCCGCCGCCCGGATGAACCGTCGGCCGCGCACCGGACCGGAAACCGCCGCGGCGCTGCGCTCGGTCCCGCTGGGCACCGTCGACGTCTGTGCCGAGGACACCGCGCCCCGGGCGGAGGTCTCCGGCCCGCGCGCCCGGGTCCGCGCGCTGCTGGGCGTCGACGTCCGGTGGGACGCACCGGCCCCTCGGACGTCCGGCGACGAGGCGGGGCGGCGCATCCGCTACCGGCGGGTGTGTGCCCGCCTCGGGGAGCTGCTGCCCGGACACCGGAGGCTGCTGGTCATCGTTCCGGAGGGCGACGCGATCGCCCGCGGTGCCGCCGAACGGCTCGCCGCCGAGGCGGTGGACGATCCCTCGCCGGGCCCCTCGGGCGGGGAAGGCCCCCTGCTGCGCGTGGTGGAGGTCCCGGTGTCGCGGCCGGTCGTGCCGGAGGCCGACGACGCGTCGGGGGCCGTGGTCGTGCTCAGCGCGGGCGGCCTGAGCACGGAGGAGCTGGCCAAAGTGGCCGAGGCCTGCGCGGACGCCCGGCAGGAGGTCGTCGGCGTCGTCCTCGCCGAACCCGTCCGGGCCCGGGCGGCACGCTCCGCCGACCGCCCCCGGCGTGCCGCCACACCGGTGGGCGCGAAGGCCCGGGACACGACGGGAGGTGCGGGGTGACGCCGACGACGACACCGGCGACGCCGGCGACGCCCGAACCCTCCCCCGGCGCACCGCTGCTGGACCTGCAGACGCTGGTGGTGTCCGTACGGAGGCGACGCCGCCTGTGGTGTTCCCTGGCCCTGCTGGGCCTGCTCGTCGGCGCGGCGGCGGCGGCCCTGCTGCCACCGCCGCCCACCGCGGTGACCAAGGTGCTCGTCGCACACGAGGCGGACCAGCCGAACGACCCCGGCACGCTGATCCGCACCGACGTCGCTCTGCTGCACACCACCCGGATCGCCGGACAGGCCCTGCGGGACCTGGATTCCGCACAGGATCCGGAGAACTTCATGGAGGACTACGAGGGCCTCGGCGTGACGAACAACCTGTTGCAGATCACCGTGAGCGGTGACAGCGACGCGGAGGCCGTGGCCCGCGCCCAGGCGCTGGCCGACGCGTTCGTCGCGGACCACGTGCGGCGGATCCGGGAGGCCGCGGACGCCGAGGCCACCGCGCTGCTCGCCCAGCGCGACCGGCTGCGGGACGAACTCACCGGGGTCAACCGGGCGATCGAGGAGGCCCCGGCCGAGAGCGACGGCCCCGAATCCCCGGCGGATCTGGAGTCGCTCTTCGCCCGCCGGGCCGAACTCACCTCACAGATCAGTGAGTTCGCTCGACGCGCCACGGAGGCGCGGGTAGGCGTCGCCGACCTCGTCTCCGGCACCCAGATCGTGGACGCCCCGCGCACCGTGCGGCACTCCGTGCCCCGGACGGCCGCGACCAACGGCGCGATCGGGCTCGTCCTCGGACTCGTCCTCGGACTCTCCCTCGCCGCGGTGACCGCGGTGGTGGCGGACCGCCCCGTGCTGCGCCGGGACATCGCGGCGCACCTCGGCGCGTCGGTCATCGCGGAAGCGCCCGGTGGGCCGCGGTGGCGGCGCCGTCGGGCCCGCTCGGCGCGCTCACGACTCACCGCGACCCTGGCCCGCACCGTGCGCGGCGCGGCGGAACCGGTGTCGCTCCTGGAGTTGGGGTGTGCGCGGGGCACGAGCGCGCTCGCGCTCGATCTGGCCCGGACCCTGGCCGCGAAGGAGCCGGTGGTCGTCGTCGACGGCCTGCCCGGCCGGCGGCTCGCGGACCGCCGTCCCAGACCCGGGGACCCGGCCGTCGTCGGCGACGAGGACGCCGGGGACGCGCCGTCCCGGCAGCGGCGGCTCGGCGTCGGCTCGGTGGCCCCCGGAACGGCGTGGAGCGACCTGCGGCACCTCGGCACCCGGACGGTGCTCGTCGTGCGGGCGGGGTACGGCAGCACCGCATGGCTGCACACGGTGGCACGGCAGCTCGCCGACCAGCGCGTCACCGTGCTCGGCGTGGTGCTGACCGACCCCGATCCGCTCGACCGGACCGACGGCACGCTGTGGGACGGGGCACCCACCGCGCCGCACGGACACGAGACCCGGCCGACCCGGCGGAACGGGACGGCGCGGAGCGCGGAGCGGCTCCCGGCGGGCGCGGCACGGGTTCCTGACGGCAACGAGGAGGCGCGGTAGGACATGTGTGGCATCGCAGGCACGTACCGGTGGCCGGACGGAAAGGCCGTCACCGACCGGCTCACCGACATCCTCGCCCACCGCGGCCCGGACGGCACGGGCCGCTACAGCCACCCCCTCGGTGACGGCGAGGTGCACCTCGGGCACCGTCGTCTGTCCGTCATCGACCTGACCGTGACCGGCTCCCAGCCGATGGTCTCGGACGGCCTCGCCCTCACCTACAACGGCGAGCTGTACAACGCTCCCGAGCTGCGCGCCGAACTGGCCGCGTCCGGGGTGCGCTTCCGCGGTACCTCCGACACCGAGGTGCTGCTGGAGGCCTGGCGGCGCTGGGGCACCGACTGCCTTCCCCGCCTGCGCGGCATGTTCGCGTTCGGCATCTTCGACGAGCGCACCGGTGACCTGGTGCTCGCCCGCGACCAGCTCGGCATCAAGCCGCTGTTCCTGCTCCGGCGCGGCACCGGACTGGTGTTCGCCTCCGAGCTCAAGGCGCTCGCCGCCGGGACGGGCGGATCGCTGGACGTGGACCCCGCGGCGCTCGTCGCCTCACTGCTGTACTACTGGGTGCCGGACTCCCGGTGCGCGTTCCGCGAGGCGGAGAAGCTCCCGCCGGGCACCTGGCTGCGGTGCGGGCCCGACGGACAGGTGCGGCGCGGCCGGTTCTGGCATCTGCGGGACGTCGCCGCCGAGGGCCGGGAGCGGGCCCGCGACGGTGAGCAGCCCGACATCGCCGCCGTCGTCGAGGAGTCGACCCGGCGTCACCTGCTCTCCGACGTCCCCGTGGCGACCTTCCTCTCCGGGGGGCTGGACTCCAGTTACCTGACCGCGCTGGCCGCCCGCGACCACCCCGGGATCTCCGCCTACACGATCGGCTTCCGCTCCGAGGACGCGAGGTTCGAGGCGATGCCGGACGACCTTCGGCACGCCCGCCGGGTGGCCGAGCGGTTCGGCGTCGACCTGCACGAGATCGAGATCGCTCCGGACGTGCTCGACGTGCTGCCACGGATGACCTACCACCTGGACGAGCCGATCGGTGACCCGGCCGCGATCAACACCTATCTGATCTGCTCGGCCGCCCGGGAGGCCGGGGTCAAGGTGATGCTCTCGGGCATGGGCGCCGACGAGCTGTTCGCCGGGTACCGCAAGCACCTGGCCAACGTGCTCGCCCTGCGCTACCAGCGTGTCCCGGGGCCCGTCCGGCGCGGCCTGTCGGCGGCCGTGGACCGGCTGCCGGTCGCCTCGGCCCGCCGGGGTTACCGCTCGGTGCGCTTCGCCAAGCGGTTCCTCTCCTTCGCCGGCCTCCCGGAGGAGACCGCGTTCCGGCGCAGCTACACCATGTACGACCAGGCCGGACTGCTCGCCCTGGTCGACCCGGATCTGGCCGGAACGGTCGAGGACGTGCTGACCGAGCACGCGGACGTCTACCACGACAACGATCTGGACGACTTCGTCAACCGCATGTGCCTGACGGACGCCCGGATGTTCCTGCCCGGTCTGAACCTCGCGTACACGGACCGGTCGAGTATGGCCGCGTCCACCGAGGTGCGGGTGCCGTACGTGGACGTCGAGGTGGTCAGGGCGGCGTTCGCCGTCCCCGGGGAACGCAAGATCGTCGGGCGGCAGGGCAAGGCCGTCCTCAAGGAGGCGGCCTGCTCGGTCCTCCCCCGGGAGATCGTGTACCGGCCCAAGGGCCTGTTCAGCGCCCCGCTGCGGGCCTGGATGAGCCGCGATCTGGCGCCGCTGGTGCGCGAGGTGGCCCATGACGGCCTGCTCGTCCGCTCCGGGCTGCTGCGCCGTGAGGCGCTGACGCGGATGGCCGCCGAGGACGCGGCCGGGCACCGCGACTTCTCCAAGCATCTGTGGCACGTGCTGACCCTCGAGTACTGGTACCGCGGCGCGACCTCCGGGTCCGGCCAGCTCCCCTGACGACTGAAGCGACGAGAGGACCTCGGTGAAACAGGTTGTGCAGAACTACAAGAGCGGCGAGCTGGCGCTGCTCGACGTGCCCGCGCCGGGATGCAGGCCGAAGGGGGTGCTGGTCCGGAGCGCCTACTCGCTGATATCCACCGGTACCGAGCTCATGAAGGTGTCCGAGGCCGGGATGTCGATGCTGGGCAAGGCCCGCTCCCGGCCGGACCAGGTGGCCAAGGTCGCACAGAGCGTGGCGACCAGCGGGATGGCCGCCACCTACCGCAAGGTGATGAACCGACTGGACTCCTACACACCGCTGGGGTACTCCCTGTGCGGGGTGGTCGAGGAGGTCGGCGCCGGGATCGACGACGTGGCGGTCGGTGACCTCGTGGCCTGCGCCGGCAACGAGCACGCGCTGCACGCCGAGCTGAACTGGGTGCCGAGGAACCTCTACGTCCCGGTGCCGGACGGCCTCGCGGCGCGGCACGCGGCCTTCGGCACCGTCGGGTCGATCGCGTTGCAGGGCGTCCGCCAGGGCGAGCCGCAACTGGGCGACGTGGCGCTGGTGATCGGCCTCGGCCTGATCGGGCAGCTCGTGGCGCAGTTGCTGACCGCCTCGGGAGCCCGCGTGATCGGGGTCGACCCCGATCCGGTGCGCTGCGAGCTCGCCGAGTCGCTGGGCGCGGCGGCGGCCGGCGAGGCCGGATCGGCGAGGGTGGGGAACGCCGTCGCCGAACTCACCGGCGGGCACGGTGTCGACCAGGTGTACCTGGCCGCCGGTGGGGGCGGCAACGAGCCCGTCGAGCTGGCCGCCAAGCTGAGCCGGGACCGCGGCCGGGTCGTCGACATCGGCAAGTGCCGCCTGGACCTTCCGTGGAACGCGTACTACGAGAAGGAACTCGACGTGCGGTTCTCCCGCAGTTACGGCCCGGGGCGCTACGACCCGGGGTACGAGCTGGAGGGCCGGGACTACCCGATCGGGTACGTGCGCTGGACCGAGCGCCGCAACCTGGCGTGCTTCCTCGACCTGGCGGCCCGTGGCCGCGTCGACGTGGAGCCGCTGATCTCGCACACGGCCGCCTTCGAGGACGCCGTCGAGACGTACCGGAGCATGCACGACGGCGGCCTGAAGGCCGTGGCCGTCCTGTTCCGGTACCCCGGGGAAGCGGGGGTGGCGGAGGAGGCGCGGGCCCCGGAGGTGGCCGTGCCCCCGGTGCGGCGGCGCGGTGCGGCGTCCGGCCCGGCCCGCCGCGCCGGTGGTCCGGTACGGCTGGCGTTCGCGGGCGCGGGGAACTACGCGACGTCGATGCTGCTGCCGCATCTGGCCCAGCACGACGGGGTGGAGCTCTCCACGGTCGTCACCACGACGGCCCTGTCCGCGGCCAACGCGCGGCGGAAGTTCGGCTTCGCCGGGGCGACCACCGATCTCGACTCCATGCTCGGCGACCCGGCCGTCGACGCGGTGTTCGTCGTCACCCGTCACAGCTCGCACGCAGAGCTGACCCGCAGGGCGCTGCTGGCCGGGAAGGCGGTGTTCGTGGAGAAGCCGCTGGCGCTCACCGAGGACGAGCTGGCCACGGTGCTCGCGGCGGTGGAGGAGTCCGGCAACGACCGGCTCCAGGTGGGCTTCAACCGCCGGTTCGCGCCGCTGCTGCGGGAGGCCAGGAAGCGTTTCGGCGCCAGGAACGGGCCGGCGAGCCTGCGCTACCTGGTCAACGCGGGCCGCCTGGAACAGGGGAGCTGGTACCTCCGGCACGACACCGAGGGCTCGCGGTTCGCCGGTGAGGGCGGGCACTTCATCGACACGGCGAGCTGGCTGATGGGGGCCGACCCGGTCTCGGTGTACGCCGTCACCACGTCCGGCAGCGAGGACCTTCAGGTCGTGCTGCGCTATCCGGGCGGGTCCGTCGCCACCATCAGCTACCTCACCTCGGGCCCCTCCGCCTTCCCCAAGGAGACGCTGGACCTCTTGGCCGACGGCCGCGCGCTGCGGCTCGACGACTTCGTCCGTGCCTCGGTGTACGGCCGCAGGCGGTGGGTCAGTTCCCGGCTGCCCAAGGCCCGGGACAAGGGCCAGCGCGCCGAGCTGGACGCCTTCCTGCGGGCCGTGCGGACCGGCGGGCCGATGCCGGTTCCGCTGGAGTCGCTGGTCGCCACCACGACGGCCACCCTCGCCGTGCCGACCGCCCTGGCCACCGGTGCGCCGGTGACGCTCGCGGAGGCCCGATGAGCATGAGCGCGGGCTGGTACCTGCGGCGGCTGTCGCGGATGGGGCCGCGCGAGGTCGGCGGCCGGGTGGGGGACGCGGTGCGCAGACGGCGCTGGCGTTCGGCGCGGCCCTCCTGCCCTGCCGTCACCGGCGCCCGGTTCACCGCCGTCTTGCCCCCGGGTGCGGTCGACGCGGTGCCCCCGGACGCCGCCAAGCGCCTCGTCGCCGAGGCGGACCGGCTCATGGGCGGTCGCGCGACGTACTTCGGGGTGACCCGTGACGACATGACCGACCCGGACTGGTGGTACGACCCGAAGACCGGACTCAGGGCTCCGGGGTGCTACGCCTTCGACGTGCCGTACCGGGACGAGAACGCGGTCGGGGACGTCAAGCAGCTCTGGGAGCCCTCCCGGCACCAGTACCTCACCGTGCTCGCCGCCGCCTACGCGGTCACCGGGGACGAGCGGTACGCCGAGCGCGTGGCCGGGCACCTGAGGTCGTGGTGGTCGGTCAACGAGCCGCTGCGCGGGGTGCACTGGACCAGCGGCATCGAGCTGGGCATCCGGCTGCTGTCCTGGGTCTGGGTGCGCCGGCTGCTGGACGGCTGGCCGGGCGCGGCCGGGCTGTTCGAGCACAACCCGGTGGCACTCGGCCAGATCTGGCACCACCAGCGCTGGCTGGCCGCCTTCCCCAGCCGGGGCTCGTCGGCGAACAACCACGTCGTCGCCGAGGCCGCCGGACAGCTGGCGGCGGCCTGCGCGTTCGGGTGGTTCCCCGCCTCGCCGCGCTGGCGGGCCGACGCGCTGCGGACCCTGGAACGGCAGTTACGCGGCAACACCTTCGGCTCCGGTCTCAACCGCGAGCTGGCCACCGAGTACCACGGCCTGGTGCTGGAGCTCGGCCTCGCGGCGGTGGCCGAGGCGGACGCCGCGGGCGTGCCGGTCCCGGCACCGGTCCGCCGGGTGCTGCTGCGGATGACGGACGCGCTCGCGGCCGTCGTGGACGACCGGTTACGGCCGCCGCGCCAGGGGGACGCCGACGACGGTCACGGCCTGGTCGTGGACGGCGCGGGCACCGACCGCTGGGCCTCGCTGCTGGCCACCGGGGACGCGGTGTTCGGCCGTCTCAGCTGGTGGCCGGTGGTGACCGGAACCGACGTGCGCACCCCGCTGCTGGCCGCGCTGACGCGGCGCACGGCGCCGGCCGTCCCCCGCCCGGCGAGCCGCCCCGCCCACTTCGCGGACGCGGGGATGACCATCCTGCGGGGCCCGGAGGGGATCTGGTGCCGGTGTGACGGTGGTCCGCACGGGTTCCTGTCCATCGCCGCGCACGCCCACGCCGACGCGCTGTCCGTGGAGGTCCGGCACGACGGCGTCGACGTGCTCGCGGACCCGGGGACGTTCTGTTACCACGGGCAGCCCGAGTGGCGGCGGTACTTCCGGTCGACCCTCGGCCACAACACCCTGGAGGTCGACGGCGCCGACCAGTCCGTCTCCGGAGGCCCGTTCCTGTGGACCCGGCACGCCCGCAGCCGCGTCCTCGAACCGGGCCCCTCGGACGCGGAGGTCTCCCGCTGGTGCGCCGAGCACGAGGGCTACCCCGGCTCGGTGCACCGTCGCCGGGTGGAGCTGACGGCCGCGAGCCGGGAGCTGAGGGTGACCGACGCACTGCGCGGACCGCGGCGGGCCGTGCGCCTGGCCTTCCACCTCGGCCCGGCGGTCGCCGTCGACCTGGCGGGGAACCGCGCCCGGCTCAGCTGGACCCGGGACGGTGCGGACCGCTCCGCGACCCTCGACCTCCCCGGGCAACTGACCTGGCGGGCGCACCGCGGCGAGAGCGACCCGCCGCTGGGCTGGTACTCCCCCGGTTTCGGGCGGAAGGAACCCGCCACCACGCTGGTCGGCTCCGGCTCCGTGGACGGCGCGGACGAACTGACCACCGTACTCGGGTTCCACGGCTAGGGGGTGCTGGTGGATCTCCGTCGAGAGGGGGGCGGCGTCCGGGACGTGCTCCCGGTGCCGCCGGGACGTCCGGGTGGCGCACGGCGCTGGGCGCTGCCCGCGGCACCGCTGACGCTGGCCCTGCTGGCGGCGACCGGCTGCGAGAGCACCCGCGAGGCGGGGCCACAGCCGGTGCCCGGGCCCTCCGGCGCCGTCGCCCGGGTGTGCGACGAGCCCGCCGCCGGACCGGTGAAGGCCCCGGCGGGCGCGGTGACGGTATCCCCCGCCGTCGCCGGTGACCTGGCCGCGAAGACGAGGAGCAGCCCGCCGCGTACCACGTTCTGGCTGGCGCCGGGCCGGCACACGCTCACCCGGGACCGCTACGCGCAGGTCGTCCCGAAGGAGGGGAACCGGTACCTCGGCGCACCAGGCGCGGTGCTCGACGGCGGGGAGATCAACCAGTACGCGTTCGGCGGCCCGGCTCGTGACGTCACGATCCGTCATCTGACCGTGGAGCACTTCGTCGCGCCGCACAACGAGGGCGTGGTCAACCACGACTCCGCCGACGGCTGGGTGATCGAGCACTCGACGATCCAGCACAACTCCGGCGCCGGGCTGATGGCCGGTGACCGCCAGCAGGTGCGCGCCACCTGTCTGCGCGGCAACGGCCAGTACGGCATGAACGCCTACAAGGCGGGCGGCGGGATCAGCGGTCTGGTGGTCGAGGGCAACGAGATCGTGGGCAACAACGCCGACGACTGGGAGCGGCGGCGGCCGGGGTGCGGCTGTTCCGGGGGCGTCAAGTTCTGGGCGGTCGACGGCGCCGACGTGCGGGGCAACCGGGTCCACGACAACCGCGGGCCGGGCCTGTGGGCGGACACCAACAACAACGACTTCCGCATCGAGGACAACGTGCTGGAGGCCAACGACGGGGCCGCGCTGATCTACGAGACCAGCTACAACGCCGTCATCCGGAGAAACATGATCCGGCGCAACAACTGGGTCGAGGGCCGTCGGCACGCCGAACGCGGCGACAGCTTCCCGTTCGCGACCGTCTACGTGTCCGAGTCCGGAGGCGAGCCACGGGTCCGGGCCCGCACGGACCACATCGAGATCCACCACAACGTGCTGGAGAACAACTGGTCCGGGATCACCCTGTGGGAGAACGCCGACCGGTTCTGCAACAGCCCGGCCAACACCTCCTCGGGTGCCTGCACGCTGCTGGTGAGGGACGTCGACCGCTGTGTACAGCCGGGGATCGCCACCGCCCCGCTCCGCTCCGACTGCCGGTGGAAGACCCAGCGGGTGGACATCCACCACAACCGCTTCGTGCTGGACACCTCCGTCGTCGACTGCTCGGTGAGTTGCGGCCGCATGGCGCTGCTGGCCAACTACGGCACGTATCCGGACTGGTCGCCCTACCAGGGGGAACGCGTCGCCGAGGCGATCACTCTGGAGCAGGGCAACCGCTGGCGCGACAACGTCTACGTCGGGCCGTGGACGTTCGTGGCCCATGACGCGAGCCGGACGCTCGACGTCGGACAGTGGCGGGGCGGCCCCTACCGGCAGGACGTGGGCAGCGTCTTCCGCCCGCGGGGTGGTGGGCCGGCATGAGCGCGGACCGCACCCCGAGGCTCGTCGGGGTCGCCTGGGGGCTCCTGATCGTCAACACGCTCGGCTCCGCCGGGGCCGAGACCGTCATCCCGCTGCCCCGCTCGCTCATCCAGATGGTCACCATGGGCTCGCTGGCCGTCGCGTTCGCGCTGGCCCTGGCCGTCAACCCCCGGGTGCGCGTCCGGCCCAGCGCCTACCTGTTCCTGCTCACCCTGCTGCTGGTGCCGAGCGTGATCGCCAGCTCGAACCCGGAGTCCGGCTTCGGCGCGCTGTTCCGCTGCGGCCGGCTGGCGTTGTTCGTCGGCACGCTGTGGCTGCTCAGCCGGTGGTGGGACGGCGGCCCGACCTTCGTCCGGCACCACATCCGGATGTACGCGCTGGTCCTCGCCTCGGTGGCCGCCGGTGCCCTCATCTCACCGGGCGCCGCCATGCCGGAGCTCTACGGTGGGCGGCTGGTCGGCGCGCTGTGGCCGCTCACCCCGCCGCAGATCGGACAGTACGCGGCAGTGATCACCGGGCTCGCCGTGCTGCTCGCCCTGGGCCGCCGGACCAGCCGTCGCGGCGCGGCGCTCGTCGTCGTGCCCGCCCTCGTCCTGCTCGCGCTGACCCATACCCGGACGGCCACGCTCGGTCTGCTCGCCGGGCTGGCCCTGGCGATCGGCTCCCTCGCCCTGACCAGTGTCGCCGCCCGCCGCTTCTTCGCCTGGACCGTGCTGTGCGCCACCGTGGCGGCCGTGGCCTTCAACTCCCTGTTGCAGGCGTGGTTCCTGCGCGGGCAGAGCGAGGAGAACTTCACCAGCCTCACCGGCCGGGCCAAGGTGTGGGAGGCGCTGCTCGCGGCACCCCGGACGACCTCGGAGCGGCTGTTCGGCGCGGGGCTGGGCGACAAGTCCTTCGGCGGGCTGCCGATCGACAACAGCTGGCTGGCCGTCTACCACGAGCAGGGCCTGACCGGCATCACCCTGGTGTCGGCCTTCGTCGTCGTGCTGGGCGGCGTCGCGCTGTTGCGGCCTCCCTCGCTGTCGCGGGCCTGCGCGATCTTCCTGATCAGCTACTGCGCCATCGCGTCGTACACCGAGGCGGGGCTGGGCGACGCCTCGCCCTATCTGCTCCATCTGGCCGTGGCCGCCTCGCTGCTGGCCGCACCCGCCGCCTCCCCCGCTGTCCCGTCTTCCCCCTCGACGCCCGGCGACCCACGGCGGCACATCCCGCGCTGGGCCCGCAGACCGGAGGTGGTCTGAGCATGCATGTCCTCGTGGTGCACAACCGCTACGCCTCGGCACAGCCGAGCGGCGAGAACAAGGTCGTCGACCAGGAGGTGGCCCTGCTGCGCGAGGCCGGACACCGGGTCGAGACCTTCGAGCGGCGCAGCGACGACATCGCCGCCCGCTCGCTGGCGGGCAAGGCGGCGCTGCCGCTGTTGGTGCCGTGGAACCCGGCGGTGCGGAGGGAACTGGCCGCCCGTCTGCGTACCGAGCGGGTGGACGTCGTGCACGTCCACAACGTCTTCCCGCTCCTGTCCCCGGCGGTGCTGGCCGCCTGCGCCGACGCCGGCGTACCGGCCGTCGCCACCCTGCACAACTACAACCAGGTGTGCGCGCCCGGCACGCTCCAGCGCGGGGGCAGGCCGTGCACCGAGTGTGTCGGGGCCACGCCCCTGCCCGCCGTCCGGCACGGCTGCTACCGCGGCTCCCGACTGGCGACGGTGCCGCTCGCGGTCAGCCTGTCGGTCAACCGGCGGCGCTGGTGGTCCGGGGTCGAGCGGTTCTTCTGCATCTCCGCGGCGCAGCGCGACGTCCTGGCCGGGGCCGGAATGCCGTCCGAACGGCTGGCGGTGAAGCACAACTTCGTCCCCGACCCGGATGCCCGCCGGACGGGCCGCGGCGAGCACCTGCTCTTCCTCGGACGGCTCGCGGAGGCCAAGGGCCTGCGGCTGCTCATGACCGCCTGGGACGCGATCGCGGCCGAGGGCGGGGTGGGGGTGCCGCTGGTGATCGCGGGCGCGGGGCCGCTGGAACGCGAGGTGGCCGCCTGGGCGGCCAGCCGGGACGACGTGCGCTACGTCGGCCTCTGCGACACGGCGGCGTGCCGGGCGGCGATCGCCCGGTCGGTCGCCGTGGTGGCTCCCTCCACCTGGCTGGAGACGTTCGGGCTGGTCGTCGTGGAGGCCATGGCGGCCGGGGTTCCGGCCGTCGCCGCCGCGCACGGCGCCTTCGTGGAACTCGTCGAGGAGGAGGTGACCGGGCTGCTGCACCGGCCCGGGGAGCCCGGGTCGCTCGCGGCCTGCCTGCGCCGGATCACGGCCGATCCGGCCCGGAACCGGGCGATGGGCCGGGCCGCGCGGCTGAGGTACGAGCGGGACTTCAGCCCGGCCGTCGGGCTGGAGCGCCTGGAGGAGGGATACCGCGCCGCGATCGCGGCGCGGTCCGGCGGCGGGGACGGCCCGCCGCCGGTCACTGACGACAGCACAGGCTCGCGGCGGGGACACCCGCGCGAGCGGGATGGGGGCAGGAGATGACACGATGCCGGCTCTGTGGCTCGGCGGCGCTGGAGAGCGTCGTCGACCTGGGGGCGACTCCGCCGTGCGAGAGCTTTCTCGCCGCGGACCAACTGGACCGGCCGGAGCTGACGTACCCGCTGCACCTGCGGGTCTGTACCGACTGCTGGCTCGCCCAGATCCCTCCGCTGATCACACCGGAGGAGACCTTCACGCAGTACGCGTACTTCTCCTCCTACTCCACCTCCTGGGTGGAGCACGCGCGCACGTTCGTCGACGACGCCGTGCGGCGGCTGGGCCTCGGGCCCGGGGAGTTTGCGGGGAAGGGCTCCTTCGTCGTCGAGGTCGCGAGCAACGACGGGTACCTGCTGAGGCACGTGAGAGACCGGGGGATCCGCTGCCTGGGCATCGAGCCCTCGGTCAACGTCGGCGCCGCGGCACGGGAGGCGGGGGTGCCCACGGTCACGGAGTTCCTGGACGCCGGCACCGGTGCCGGCGTCCGCGCCGAACACGGCCCGGCGGACCTGGTCGTGGCCAACAACGTGTACGCGCACATCCCCGACGTCATCGGGTTCACCCGGGGGTTGCGTGCCCTGGTCGCCGACGACGGCTGGGTCTCCATCGAGGTGCAGCACCTGCTGACCCTGATCGAGGAGAACCAGTACGACACGATCTACCACGAGCACTTCCAGTACTACACGGTCGCGTCCGCGAGCCGGGCGCTGGCGAGCGGTGGACTCACGCTCGTGGACGTCGAGCTGCTGCCCACGCACGGCGGCTCCATCCGGCTGTGGGCCCGCCCGGCCGAGGTGGCCGGAGAACCGTCCCGTCAGGTGGCCGACGTCCTGGACCGGGAGAAGGCCGCCGGGCTGCGGGAGCTGTCCGGGTACACCGAGTTCTCCGCCCGGGTCGCCACGGTGCGCCGCGATCTGCTGCGGTTCCTCGTCGAGGCGGCGGAGCGCGGCGAGACCGTCGTCGGCTACGGCGCCCCGGGCAAGGGCAACACCCTGCTCAACCACTGCGGCATCCGGCCCGACCTGCTCCCGTACACGGTCGACCGGAACCCCTACAAGCACGGCAGGTTCACCCCGGGGACGCGCGTTCCCGTCCTGCCACCCGAGCGGATCGCCACGGACCGGCCGGACTACGTCCTCGTCCTCCCGTGGAACCTGCGCGACGAGCTGACCGAGCAGCTCTCGTTCGTCCATGCCTGGGGCGGCCGCCTGGTCTTCCCCATTCCGGAACTGAGCATTGTCGAGGTGGGGCCATGAAGGTCGTTCTGTTCTGCGGCGGCTACGGGATGCGGATGCGCAGCGGCGCCTCCGACGACGTGCCCAAGCCGATGGCGATGGTCGGCCCCAGACCGTTGATCTGGCACGTCATGCGCTACTACGCGCACTTCGGGCACACGGAGTTCATCCTCTGCCTCGGTTACGGGGCCCACCACGTCAAGGACTTCTTCCTCCGCTACGAGGAGACGACGTCCAACGACTTCGTCCTGCGCGACGGGCGCCCGGAGCTGCTGTCCACCGACATCGCCTCCTGGACGATCACCTTCGTGCAGACCGGAATCGAGTCGGCGATCGGGGAGCGGCTGCGCCGGGTGCGGCCCCACCTGGAGGGGGACGAGATGTTCCTCGCCAACTACGCCGACGTGCTGACCGACGCCCCGTTGCCGCAGATGATCGAGCACTTCGCCCGGCGGGACGCCGGCGCGTCGATGATGGTGGTGCCGCCGCAGTCCTCCTTCCACTGCGTGGACCTGGGCGAGGACGGCCTGGTGGGAGGCATCACTCCGGTGAGCGAACTGCCGCTGTGGGAGAACGGCGGCTACTTCGTGCTCCGCCAGGAGATCTTCGACCACATCCCCGAGGGCGGGGACCTCGTCGCCGACGGCTGTGCCCAACTGGCCAAGCAGGGGCGGCTCGTGGCGTACCAGCACCGCGGTTTCTGGAAGCCGACCGACACGGTGAAGGAGCGGGCCGCGCTCGACGGCGCCTACGCCCGGGGCGACCGCCCGTGGGCCCTGTGGGAACGCGACGGCGTGGCGGCGGGCGCCACCGGAACCGGTCACGGCACGGGAGCGCGGGCGTGATCCGGCTCGGGGCGGGGCGCCTGGAGCGGGTCGTCGCGGTCGGGGCGCACTGCGACGACATCGCCATCGGCGCGGGCGGCACCCTGCTGACGCTGTGCCGCGCACGGCCGGGGCTGCGCGTCGACGCGCTGGTGCTCTCCGGCGGTGGCGGCGAGCGGGAGCAGGAGGAACGGGCCGCGCTTGCCGCCTTCTGTCCGGGTGCCGAACTGCGGCTGACCGTGCTCAAGCTGCCGGACGGCCGGCTCCCGGCGCACTGGGACGAGGCCAAGGCCGCCGTCGAGGAGCTGCGGGCGGGCACCGAGCCGGACCTCGTGCTGGCCCCGCGCGCCGAGGACGCGCACCAGGATCACCGTGGCCTGGCGCGGCTGATGCCCACCGTGTTCCGCGACCACCTGGTGCTCGGCTACGAGATCGTCAAGTGGGACGGCGACCTGGGCCGCCCGGTGGCCTACCAGCCGCTGTCCCCGGAGACCGCCGACCGCAAGGTGCGGCTGCTGGAGGAGCACTACCCCTCGCAGCGCCACCGGTCCTGGTTCGACCGGGAGGCCTTCCTCGGGTTGGCCCGGATCCGCGGCATCGAATGCCACACGCGCTACGCCGAGGCGTTCGCCGTCACCAAACTCGCTCTCGATCTGGGGGAATGAACGTGCGCGTACTGCTGACCGGGCACCAGGGCTACCTGGGCACCGTGATGGCTCCCGTCCTGGCCGATGCCGGGCACGAGGTCGTCGGACTGGACGCCGGGCTGTTCGCCGACTGCGTGCTGGGCCCGCGGCCCGCGGACCCGCCGGGGTCCCGGGTGGACCTCCGCGACGTCACGGCCGAGCACCTGGCCGGGATGGACGCGGTGATCCACCTGGCCGCCCTGTCCAACGACCCGCTGGGCGCGCTGGCGCCCGAGCTCACCTACGACATCAACCACCACGCCTCCGTGCGGCTCGCCCGGCTGGCCCGCGAGGCCGGGGTGCGGCGCTTCCTGTACGCGTCCACGTGCTCGGTCTACGGCGCCACCGGTGGCGGCGACCTGGTGACCGAGGACGCCCCGCTGCGCCCGGTGACGCCGTACGCGGAGTCCAAGGTGCGGGTGGAGGACGACCTCCACGACCTCGCGGACGGCGAGTTCAGCCCGGTGTTCCTGCGCAACGCCACCGCCTTCGGCCACTCCCCCCGGCTGCGCGCCGACATCGTGCTGAACAACCTGGTGGGCCACGCGCTGCTGTCCGGCGAGGTGCGGGTGCTCTCCGACGGCACCCCGTGGCGTCCGCTGGTGCACGCCGAGGACATCGCGCGGGCCTTCGCCGCCGCGCTGGTCGCACCGCGTGCGGCGGTGCACGGCCGGGCGTTCAACATCGGCAGCGAGACCAACAACGTGACGGTCGCCGAGATCGCCGAACAGGTCGCCGAGGCGGTGCCCGGCTCGGAGGTCGTGATCACCGGCGAGACCGGCGCCGATCCGCGCTCCTACCGGGTGGACTTCTCGCGGTTCCGCGCCGCGATACCCGGCTTCGACTGCGCGTGGACGGTCAAGCGGGGCGCGCTCGAGCTCGCCGACGCCTACCGGGAACACGGGCTGACCCGCGAGGACTTCGAGGAGCGCTTCACCCGGCTGGCCGTGCTCCGCGCGGCCAGCGGCACCGGAGCCGTCGACAGCACCCTGCGGTGGCGCCGATGAGCGCGGGCGAGGAGATGTACACCCTGGTGGAGCGGTTGTACCCGCTGTGCCGGAGCATCACCGGTGACGGGGTGCGGGCCACGTTGGACATCGTCGGCGAGTACATCCCGCTGCGGGTGCACGAGGTGCCGACGGGTACGCGGGTGCTCGACTGGACGGTGCCGCAGGAGTGGAACATCCGGGACGCGTACGTCGCCGACGCCTCCGGCCGGCGCGTCGTCGACTTCGCCGCGTCCAGCCTGCACGTGCTCGGGTACAGCGTGCCGGTGTCGGCGACGATGCCGCTGTCCGAGCTGCGCGGACGTCTGCACACCCTGCCGGAGCACCCGTCCTGGGTGCCGTACCGCACCAGCTACTACGCGCCCGACTGGGGCTTCTGCCTGGCCCAGGAGACGCTGGACGCGCTGCCGGAGGGCAGGTACGAGGTGCGGATCGACTCCACGCTCACCGACGGCCACCTCACCTACGCCGAGCACGTCGTCCCCGGGCAGGTCGCCGACGAGGTGCTCGTCTCCGCCCACGTCTGCCACCCCTCGCTGGCCAACGACAACCTGGCCGGTATCGCGGTGGCCACTTTCCTCGCCCGGGCCCTGGCGGAGCGGACGCCGTGGTACACCTACCGGTTCCTGTTCGCACCCGGCACCATCGGGGCGATCACCTGGCTGGCCCGCAACGCGGAACGCGTGAAGGAGGGAAGCGTCCGGCACGGGCTGGTGCTGGCCTGCGCGGGCGACCGCGGCAGGCTGACGTACAAGCGCAGCCGGCGTGGCGACGCGGAGATCGACAGAGTGATGGGGCATGTGCTGCGCGCCTCCGACCGCCCGCACCACGTCAACGAGTTCACCCCGTACGGCTACGACGAGCGGCAGTTCTGCTCGCCCGGGTTCGATCTCGGCGTGGGCTCGCTCAGCCGTACCCCGTACGCCGGGTACCCCGAGTACCACACCTCGGCGGACAACCTGGACCTCGTCGCCCCCGAGGCCATGGCCGACACGCTCGCCGTCTGCCGCGAGGCGTTCTCCGTGCTGGACCGCAACCGGCGCTACGTCAACCTCAGCCCTTACGGCGAACCGCAGTTGGGGCGACGCGGGCTGTACGACGCACTGGGCGGCCGCAGTGACGCGAAGGAAGCTCAGATGGCCATGCTCTGGGTGCTGAGCCTCTCCGACGGCGAACACGGCCTGCTGGACGTCGCCGAGCGGTCCGGTCTGCCGTTCGACACCGTCGCCGCCGCGGCCGACGCCCTGCACCGCGCCCACCTGATCAAGGCGTGACGCCGATGACCGCCGAGGGAGGGGAGGAGACGGCGACGGCCGGCCCGGCCGCCCGGGCCCGGCGCACCGCGCGGCGGGCCGTCGTCGGACGGCTGTCCTGGGGGCTGGCCGACCAGGCGGCCTCCAGCCTGACCAACTTCGCGGTGGGGATCTTCGTGGCCCGCTCGCTCGGGCTGGCCGCCTTCGGGGTGTTCAGCCTGGCCTGGGTGACGTACGGCGTCGTGCTCAGCGTCTCCCGCGGGCTGGCCACCGACCCGCTCGTCGTGCGGTTCAGCGGGGTGCCCGAAGCGGCCTGGCGCGGGGCGTCGGCCCGCGCCTCGGGTACCGCGCTCGGCGTGGGAGCCGCCGTCGGGGCGGCGTGTCTGGTGGCCGGGCTGAGCCTGGGCGGCGAGGTGGGACCCGCGTTCGCCTGCCTCGGCGTCATACTCCCGGGGCTGCTGCTCCAGGACGCCTGGCGGTACGCGTTCTTCGCCGCCGGTACCGGGCGGAAGGCGTTCGTCAACGACGTCGTGTGGGGCGTCGCGCTGATCCCGGCCATGGTCGTGGCCGCCCGCGTGGGCACCGTGGCCGCCTTCGTGCTCGCCTGGGGCGCCGCCGCCGCGGTGGCCGCCGGGTACGGCTGCGTCCAGTCCGGGCTCCGGCCCCACCTCCCCGGGATGCGCGCGTGGGTCGCCGAGCACCGCGACCTCGGCTACCGGTACCTCGTGGAGAACACCAGCGTCAGCGGCGCGAGCCAGGTGCGGGCCTACGGCCTCGGCGCCATCGTCGGCGTGGACGCGGTCGGGGTGATCCGGGGCGCCGAGCTGCTGCTCGGCCCGTTCCTCGCCGTGCTGATGGGGCTGTCCCTGGTCACCGTGGCGGAGGCGGCCCGCGTGCTGCGGCGCGCCCCGCACCGGCTGGGCCCCTTCTGCCTGGTGCTGGGCGCCGCCCAGGCCGCCGCCGCCCTGCTGTGGGGTGCGGCGCTGCTGCTCGTGCCGGACGGGCTCGGCGAGCTCGTGCTCGGCGGCGTCTGGCACCCCGCCTCGGAGCTCATCGTCCCCGCCACGCTCGGCGTCGCGGGCGCCGGGCTCGGCACCGGAGCGGCGGCCGGGCTGCGCGCGCTCGGCGCGGCCCGGCGCAGCCTGCGGTGCCAGCTCTTCGCCTCCGTCTGCTACGTCGGCGGCGGGCTCGGCGGCGCGGCCGTGGCCGGGACGTCCGGCTCGGCCTGGGGCGTCGCCACCGCGACCGTCTGCGGCTCGGCCGTGTGGTGGCTGCACCTGCGGTCCGCCCTGGGCGAGCTCGACCCGAACCACACCAGCGAAGTGAGGACACCGTGACTTCCCAGCCCAGGCTGAGCATCGGCCTGCCCGTCTACAACGGCGAGGAGTACCTCGCCGAGTCGCTCGACGCGCTGCTCGGCCAGACCTACGAGGACTTCGAGCTCGTCATCTCCGACAACGCCTCGACGGACGGGACCGCGGACATCTGCCGCCGGTACGCCGCGCGGGACTCGCGCGTGCGCTACCTGCGGCTGCCCCGGAACATCGGCGCCGCGCCGAACCACAACCACGTCTTCACCCAGTGCCGCGGCGAGCTGTTCAAGTGGGCCTCGCACGACGACCTGTACGCCCGGACGCTGCTGGAGCGGTGCGTCCAGGCCCTGGACGAGCGGCCGGAGGTGATCCTCGCCCACAGCGACCAGGCCGTCATCGACGGCGCCGGGCGCGTGAAGGTCCCCTACGCGTACGGGCTCGCCACCGGCTCGCCGCACGCGCCGGAGCGCTTCCGCAGCCTGCTCTTCGAGCCCGGGGGCGACGACTTCTACGGGGTGATGCGGGCCGACGTGCTGCGCCGGGTGAAGCCGCACGACAGCTACCACCACGCGGACCGCACGTTCGTCGCCGAGATCACCCTCCACGGCCCCTTCCACCAGGTGCCCGAGCTGTTGTACTTCCGCCGCGACCACCCCACCCGCGCCGAGCGGGCGAACCCGGGCAAGCGCGCCCGGTGCGTCAACCTGGACCCGCGCCGGGCGGGCGCGCTGCACCCGACGCCCCGGCTGCTCGCCGAGTACGTGTGGGGCTTCGTCGCGGCCGTGCGGCGGGCGCCGCTGTCCCCGGCGGACCGGCGCGCCTGCTACCGCCATATCGCCGCGTGGCTGACCAGCCGGGTCCGGCCGGGCGCCGGCGAGCGCGTCGAGGACCGCGCCCCGGTCGACCCGGACGGGCCCGGCGTCTGTGTCGACGCCCTGGTGGCGGGCCGTGAGGGGCGGCGGCCGTGACGCCCGCCGGGGAACACGCGGCGCGCAGGACGACCACCCGGGAACGGCCGGTGCGGGTGGGGGTGTTCGGCCTGCTCGGTTCCGGCAACCTCGGCAACGACGGATCGCTGGAGGCCGTGCTCGGCTATCTCCGGGACCGGCACCCGGAGGCGGTCGTGGACGCCCTGTGCGGCGGCCCCGAGGCCGTCACGGCCCGGTACGGCATCCCCGCGACGCGGCTGCACTGGTACCGCGGCGAGTACCGGACGGCGTCGCGGGCGGGCGCCGTCGCGGCGAAGGGTCTGGGCAAACTCGTCGACGCCGTCCGCACCGCCGCCTGGGTGCGCCGGCACGACGTGGTGATCGTGCCGGGCATGGGCGTCCTGGAGGCCACCCTGCCGCTGCGGCCGTGGGGCTTCCCGTACGCGCTGTTCCTGCTCTGCGGAAGCGGGCGGCTGTTCCGTACCAGGGTCGCCCTGGTCAGCGTCGGCGCCGCGGCGATCGGCAATCCGGCCACCCGCGCCCTCGTGCGCTGGTCGGCGCGGCTGGCCGCCTACCGGTCGTACCGGGACGCCCAGTCCCGCGACGCGCTGCGGGCGATGGGCGTGGACACCGCGCGCGACGCGGTCTACCCCGACCTCGCCTTCGCCCTGCCGGCCCCGTCCGCGAGCGAACCGGCCGATCCGCCGACGGGCCGCGTCTGCCTGGGCGTCATGGACTTCCACGGCGGAGACGCGGACCGCGCTCAGGCCGAGGAGATTCACCGGCGCTATCTGGAGGGGGTCATCCACTTCACCCGCGCCCTGGTCGAGGAGGGCAGGCCCGTCCGGTTGCTCACCGGAGACCGTGCGGACGCGGCCGTGGTCGACGCGATCCGCGCCGCGGTGGACTCACCCCTGGTCACGGCGGCGGGCGCGGACTCGCTGGCCGATCTGATGAGGGAGACGGCCACCGCCGAGACGGTGGTGGCGACCCGTTACCACAACCTGGTGTGCGCGCTGAAGGCCGGAACGCCGACCCTCGCGCTCAGCTACGCGGCCAAGAGCGACGCCCTCATGGCCCGGATGGGCCTGGGCGCCTACTGCCACCCGGCCCGCGAGGTCGACGCCGACCTGCTGCTCACTCAGTTCCGCACGCTGGAACGGAGGGCGCCGGAGTTGCGGCGGACCCTCACCGGGCACAACCTGACCGCCACCCGGCACCTGGAGCAGCAGTTCACCGCCCTCACGGCGGCCCTGTTCCCGAAGACCGACCACCCCCGAGCCCTGCGGGAGACGCGATGACAGCGCCCGGAATGACAGCGACCGAGGTCCCGGCCATCGCCGGGGCGTACCTGTTCGAGCCGACGCCGCACACGGACGAACGCGGCTTCTTCTGCCGCACGTTCGACGCCGACGTCGTCCGCTCGGTGGGCCTCGATCCCAACGCCTTCGTCCAGGACAGCCTGTCCCGCTCCGCCCGGGGCGTGCTGCGCGGCCTGCACCTGCGCTCCGGCGCCGGGGAGGCCAAGCTGGTGCGGTGCTCGTACGGGAGGGTCTTCGACGTCGTCGTGGACCTGCGGACGGACTCGCCGACCTATCGCGGCACGGCCTTCTTCGAGCTGTCCGACGCGACCCAGGCGACCCTGTACGTCCCGGCGGGGTGTGCGCACGGCTTCCAGGCCCTGACCGACACCGCCGACGTCTCCTACCGCATCGACCGCCCGCACGACCCGGCCGAGGACGTGACGATCGCCTTCGACGACCCGGAGCTCGCCATCCCCTGGCCGCTGCCGGTCACCTCGACGTCCCGCCGGGACCGGGAGGCACCGCCCCTCGCCCAGGTCCTGCGGTTGCAGGGGAGTTGAGGCAGACGTGAACGGCGAAGCCACCGAAGCCGCCGAAGCCACCCGGTCCGCCCAAGCCGGCAGAGCCGGTGAAGGCGCCCAGGATCCTCACCTCCCCCGGTCCCGGGCCGCGAACGAACGGCTCCACGCCCTGATTCCCGGCGGCGCGCACACCTACGCCAAGGGCGAGGACCAATACCCCGAGCACCTGGCTCCGGTCATCAGCCACGGCCGCGGGGCCCACGTGTGGGACGTCGACGGCAACCGCTACGTCGAGTACGGCTCCGGGCTGCGGTCGGTCAGCCTCGGCCACGCACACCCCCGGGTCACCCAGGCGGTACGCCGGGAACTCGACCGCGGGAGCAACTTTGTCCGGCCCTCCGTCGTGGAACTCGACGCCGCCGAACGCTTCCTGGCCACGGTACCGACCGCCGAGATGGTGAAGTTCGCGAAGAACGGCTCCGACGCCACCACCGCCGCCGTGCGGCTCGCCCGCGCCGCTACCGGGCGCCCCCGGGTGGCCGTCTGCGCCGACCATCCGTTCTTCTCCGTGGACGACTGGTTCATCGGCACCACGCCGATGTCCGCCGGTGTTCCGGCGGCGACCGACGAACTGACCGTGACGTTCCCCTACGGCGACCTGGCCGCCACGGAGGAGCTGCTCACCCGGTACCGGGGCGAGGTCGCCTGCCTGATCCTCGAACCCGCCACCCACACCGAGCCCCCGCCCGGGTACCTCGCCGGTCTGCGTGCCCTGGCCGACCGGCACGGCTGTGTCCTCGTCTTCGACGAGATGATCACCGGCCTCCGGTGGTCCGCGGCGGGCGCCCAGGGTCTGTACGGCGTCGTCCCGGATCTGTCCACGTTCGGCAAGGCGCTGGGCAACGGGTTCGCCGTCTCCGCGCTGGCCGGGCGCCGCGAACTGATGGAAGCCGGCGGTCTGCGGCACTCCGGCGACCGGGTGTTCCTGCTGTCGACCACACACGGTGCGGAGACGCACTCCCTGGCGGCCGCGATGGCCGTGCTGACCACCTACGTCGAGGAGGGCGTCACCGCCCGGCTGCACGCCCTGGGCGAGCAGTTGGCGGCCGGGGTGCGGGACGCCGCGGCCGCCATGGGCGTCGGCGACCACCTGCTCGTCCGGGGCCGGGCCAGCAACCTCGTCTTCGCCACGCTCGACGAACACGGGAAGCCGTCCCAGGAGTACCGCACGCTCTTCCTGCGCCGGCTCCTCGCGGGCGGCGTCCTGGCCCCGTCCTTCGTGGTGAGCAGCGCCCTCACCGACGCCGACATCGAGCACACCGTCGACGTCGTGGCCCAGGCGTGTGCGGTCTACCGGAAGGCCCTGGACGCCGCCGACCCCGCCCCCTGGCTGGGCGGACGCCCGGTGAAACCCGTGTTCCGGCGCCGCGTCTGAGGTGACATCCCGTCAATGTGCCGCCGGGCGCGTGGCGTCGGAGGCACGCCCCGCCCCGCGCCCGGCGGCCCGCTGGTCAGCTGCCCGGTCGACCAGCCACGCGCCCGCCGGGGCCACCGCCAGCGCGACGCACCAGCCGCCGAGGGCGTCGCTCGGGTAGTGCGCGCCCAGCGCCACCTGCGCCCAGCCCATGGCGGCCCCGGCGGCCAGCGCCGCGCCGAGGACGAGCGCCGTCCCGGCAGCCGGGCCACGTCGCCGCCGCCCCGCCACGAGCAGCGCCACCACCAGGGCCAGCGCGGTCAGGAAGGCGGTGTGCCCGCTCGGGTAGGCCAGGTGCCCGTCGTGGATGGTGCGTCCCACCACGGGTTTGAGCAGTTTCGTCGCCCCCACGGCCAGCCCGGGGCCGAGGACCGCGAGCACCGCCGCGCGTGCGGACCGCAGCAGCAGACAGCCCGCCACGGCGGCCACGACGAGCAACCCCGCGCCCACGGGCTCCCCCAGGAAGTCCGTGGCCAGCGCGACGTGCCGCCAGGGCGCCTCCACTCCGTACGCCGCCCGCCCGATCCGCCCGTCCACCCCGCCGGGTTCGCCGGAGCCCGCGTACAGCACCCCGAGCACGCCGGTCACCAGCGCGGCGACGGCCGCGATCATCCCCCACACCCCGCGCACCGCAGGCGGCATCACCGGGCGGCTCACGTCATCCTCGGTCATCAGGCCCCACCATCCCGCAGGCCACCACCCAAACGCCAGCCACCCGCTATCCGGCTCCGGCCGGCACCGGTGCGGGGGTTCCCGTCACCCTCGCGGACCATGCGGCCGGGACATGCTCCGTCCACCGGTGAACTCGGGGTGAACTGCACCACGTCGGGCTGTTTGCGGTCCGGGGCTGGGGGAAATCCCGAAATGGACGAGAGCCGCGCCCCGCCCGGGAGGGCCACGGTTCCGGCTGCCGCCCGCCGAAGGCACGTTGTCGGCGACCTGGCGTGGACGGCACACCGAAGCGGCCGAACTGAGGGGGATGAGGGCATTGGATCCGATCACGTTGGCAGCGGCGGCCGGGTCGGCACTGGTGGGGGCGATGGCGACCGACGCCTGGTCGCAGGCGCGGGATGCGGTCGTCGGGCTCTGGCGTCGTTTCAGGCCCGAACGCGTCCCGATGGTCGAGGAGGACCTCGACGAGCTGCGCCGGGACGTCCTGGCGGCACGGGAGCAGGGAGACACGCCGACGCAGGACGCGCTGGCCGCCGAGTGGCAGCAGCGGTTGTCGGAGGTGCTGCGGCGTCGGCCCGAGCTGGCCGAGGAGCTGAGGACGGCGCTGGACGACGTACTGGCCCCGGCGCTGGAGGAGGACGAACGGGCGGCCGTGTACCGGCAGACGAACATCGCCCGCGACCACGGACGGGCCTTCGGCGTCCAGCGAGGCAACCTGATCTACCACGAGGCGGGGCCCTCGGCGGAGAGTCGGCAGGAGTCCGATGACTGACCCCGGCCGGGACGCGCCGCGGCCCGCGTCGCAGGAGATACGGGTGGAGAGCGGCTTCGGCTACGGGGTGATCAACGCCGACCTCCATGTCTACGGCAACGGCCTTCCGCTGTACCTGCTGGCGAACTGGCGTACGGAGCCCGACGCGGACCCGCGCTGGCTGCGCGAACTGCCGAGCCGGCTGCTCAACGCTCGGCGTGCCGTGGTCCCCTTCACCGGCCGCGTGGCGGAGCTGAGCGAGCTGCGGGAATGGCGGGAGAGCGACTCGCACAGAGCGGTGCGCTGGTTGCACGGGCCCGGCGGGCAGGGGAAGAGCCGGCTGGCGGCACAGTTCGCGGCCGAGTCGGCGGCCGCCGGGTGGAAGGTCGTGACCGCCTTCCACGGCCCCGAAGCCGACCGCCCGGAGCCGGGCAGCGAGGACATGTCCCTCGACGGGGCGGCCGGCCTGCTGCTGATCGTGGACTACGCGGACCGCTGGCGGCTGACGCACCTCACCTGGCTCTTCAAGAACCGCCTGCTGCACCGGGGGCGGACCCGCGTCCTCATGTTGGCGCGGAGCGCCGACACCTGGCCCGGAGTCCGGGGGGTGCTGGAGAACGCCTACGAGGCGTCCACGGCCAGCACCGCGTTGGCGCCGTTGGACGCGGGTGCCTCCGGGCGGTCCGACGGGCGGGCGGAGATGTTCGAGGCCGCCCGTGACTCCTTCGCCGCCGTCTACGAGATGCCCGACGCGTCGTCGATCGCGCCCCCGGCGCCGCTCCACGACGAGGCGTTCGGGCTCATCCTGGCCGTCCACGTCGCCGCGCTGGTCGCCGTCGACGCGGCCGTACACGGAGTGCGCCCGCCGGTCGGCCCGGACGCCCTGACCATGTACCTGTTGGACCGCGAACAGTTGCACTGGGCACGGCTCTACGCCGACGGCGACGCCGAGGACGACCACGGATACCGCACCCCGCCCGCGGAAATGAACCGAGCGGTCTTCACCGCGGTCCTGGTGGGGCAGCAGGCGGGCGAGAAGGGCCAGGAGCTACTCGCGACGGCGGGTCTGGCGGACCCGGAGCGCACCGTCCGGGACCACGCCGTGTGCTACCCGTCGCCGGTGCCCGGAATCACGCTGGAGCCGCTGTACCCCGACCGTCTCGCTGAGGACTTCCTGGCCCTCACCCAGCCCGGACACGATGCCGACTACCCCGCGCAATCGTGGGCTTCGGAGACGACGACACGCCTGCTCACCCGGGCGCCGACGTCGGACGAGAACGGCGAGGCCGTCGCGTCGCGCGGCCTCGCCTTCCTGACGAACACGGCCGAGCGCTGGCCGCACGTACGCAGGGAGACGCTCTTCCCCCTGCTCCGGGACGATCCCCGGCGCGCCCTGGTCGGCGGGAACGGGGTGCTGACCCTGCTGGCCGGGATGGAGGACATCGAGACGGAGCTGCTGCGGGACATCGCGTCCCGCTTCCCGCTCACCCAGGACCCCGACCACGACCTGGGCATCGCGGCCGTCACCGTCCAGCTGACCCGGCGTCTGCTGCCGGCGACATCGGACCCGATCGAGCAGATATCCTTGTACAACACGCTCGCCATACGGCTGATGACCGCCGGTCGCTTCGCCGAGGCCACGGAGGCGGCGGAAGCGATGCGGCGGCTGAGCGCGGCGTTCGGCGACGGCGAGCCCAACCCGCCCCCGGACCTTGTCGCCCTGCTCGAAGAGAACGCCCAGCCCCTCCCCCACCGCCGCGAGGGCGGTATCAAGCAGTACCTGGTGGACGGGGCCGTCCCCGGCTCGGCGAAGATCTTCTCCGCACTCGCCTCGAACGACCGACACCTCTACGCGAGGACCTCGCTCGCCGAGGCAGCGCGCGCTGCAGCACACATCTCCCATTCACTGGGCCGCCACCCGGAGGCGCTGCGGTTCGCGGAGCACGGCGTCTCGCTCCTGCGGGAGGTCGAGGCCCCGATCAGCCGATCGCGCCTGCCCTACGCCCTGGAGACGCTCGCCCTGGTCCTCAGGGAGTTCGGACGCCACCAGGAGGCCCTGGACAGCGTGGAGGAGGCCATCCGCATCCTCCGGGCGGACGCGGGGAGTGCCGCGTCGGACGAATTCCGCTTCACCCTGGCCAACTTCTCCCAGGGCCGGGGGCTTCACCTCGGTGCCCTCGGCCGCTACGAGGAAGCCGTCGAGGCCAACCGGGAGTCGGTCGAACTGTGCCACGGGATGTCCACCGCGGAGAACTTCCCCGTGAGCAACACCCTGGCCTACGCGTACAACAACATGAGCGCCGACCAGACCGCGCTGGGGCTGCACGAGGAATCCCTCCAGAACATCGAGAAAGCCGTGGAAATACGTCGCCGGTACGCCGCCGCCAACGAGGCCCTCCACGGACGCGAGTACGCGATGTCGCTGTACAACCTGGGCATATCGCTGGCCAGGGTCGGACGGTTCCAGGAAGGGCTGGAAGCCACCGAGGAGTCCGTGGGAATCCTCTCGCGCCTCGCCGAGGAGGCCCCGGAGGTCCATCACGCCACCCTCGCCCAAGCGCTCGTGAACCTCCACTTCCGCAAGGCCGAAGCGGGAAGCCCGACAGGAGACCTCGACGCGCTGGGTCGCGCGTCCGGCATCTACTGGGAGCTGGAACAGCGGTACCCGCTGGCCTACCGACGGGACCTCGCCGACGTCCTCTTCACCGAGGGAACGGCCGAGCTGGTGCGCCGCTCGAGTGTCGTCCGGGCCAGAAGGCTCCTGCAGCGCGCGGTCAAGCTGTACATGGAGCTGGCCGCGGACGACCCGCCGAAGCACCTGACCAACTTCTCGAAGGCGCTCGTCCACCTGGCGCACGCCTGCTCGGGACCGGCGGCCAGGCAGCGCCCGACGAGGAATGCGGAGACCCTGGGGCAGGCCACCCGGCTGCTCGTCGAACTCCTTCCCCAGGTCCCCGAGGCCGACCGGGCGGACCTCTACGGGCGCCTGGGCGACCTGACCGGCGCGCTGCTCTCGGGACACTGGTACGAGGAGGCCCTGTCCGTCGCCGGGGAGGCCGCGCGGATGGTCCGCGAGCGCCCGGGCGACCCGGGCGAGATCTGCAACGCACATGTCCGGTACGCCATCACGCAGAACGGGGCAGGCCGTCCCGACGCCGAGGTGCTTTCCACTCTGGACGTGGCGTTGCGTCACGCGCGAGCCGGGCTCACGGAAGGCAGCGCTCCCGCGCTCCTCCGTATGGCCGGTACGCTCAGCTTCCGCAGCATCCTCCTGACCCGGCTGCGCCGGTACGCGGAGGCGGTCGCCGCCGCGGACGAGGCGATCGCCCTCTACCGTCCCGTCGCTGAGACCGACTTCGACGCCTGCGGAGCGCAGTTCGCGTTCGCCCTCGTGCACGCCGCGGCCGTGCTCCACGTGGCAGGCGAGCGGGAGGCGGCGCTCGCGCGCATCGAGGAGGCCTGCGGGGCGTACGAGCGCCTGGCGCGGATGAACGAGTCCGAGTTCCGCCCTTTCCTCCACCATGCCGTCTCCGTCAAGGACGAAATCCTCGGCTCCGCTCCCCCACCCCGACCTGACGCGTAACAGGGCTGCCGTCAGGCGTCGCTCACGGGACGGGTTCCGCGTCGTCTGCGGTACCGCCCAGCCCGAGTTCGCGCGCACCGGGCGGGGCGAAGAAGCGCTGGACGTCGGTCTCGGTGACCTCGGCGAGGGTGGCCGGGGACCAGCGGGGATTGCGGTCCTTGTCGATGATCTGCGCGCGGACGCCTTCCACGAGGTCCGACGTGGTCAGGGCCGCGCACGAGACGCGGAACTCCTGGTCGAGTACGGCCTCCAGCGCTCCGAGCCGACGGGCGCGGCGCAGGGCGGCGAGCGTGACCTTGAGAGCTGTGGGCGATCTGGTCAGCAGGGTCTCGGCGGCCTGCTTGGCCGCCGGTTCCCCGGACGACCGCAGCCGGTCGACGATCTCCTCGACGGACCCGGCCGCGTAGCAGGCGTCGATCCAGCCGCGCTGGGCCGCCAGCTCGCCGGGGCCGGGCTCGCCCGCATGGCGGGACAGGGACTCGCCCACGGACCGTTCGGCGAGGTCCGCCACGAGGGCGTCCAGCGAGTCGGCGGGGACGTAGTGGTCGGCCAGTCCGCACAGCAGGGCGTCGGCGGCACCGATCCCGGCGCCCGTCAGCCCGAGATGGGTGCCGAGTTCACCGGGGGCGCGGGCCAGCAGGTACGTTCCACCGACATCGGACACGAAGCCGATCGCCGTCTCGGGCATGGCGATCCGGGACGCGTCGGACACCACTCGGACACTCCCGTGGGCGGAGACGCCGACGCCGCCGCCCATGACGATGCCGTTCATGATCGCCACGTACGGCTTGGGGTAGCGCGCGATGCGGGCGTTGAGGCGGTACTCGTCGCGCCAGAACGCCGCCGCCGCGCTGCCGTCCCCGTAGCGGGCGTCGTCGTGGATGGCGCGGATGTCACCGCCGGCGCACAGACCCCGCTCTCCCGCGCCGGTGATGACGACGGTCTCCACCGTCGGATCGGTGGCCCAGGCGGCCAGAGCGTCGTCCATGGCGCGCACCATGGCGTGGGTGAGGGAGTTGAGTGTGCGGGGACGGTTCAGCGTGATGTGGGCGGCCCGCCCGGACCGGTGGAAGAGGACGGCGTCCCCGGCGCCGCCGCTGCCCGCGACGGTCATCGGGCGGCCTCCGTCAGGCCACTGTCCACGGCTGCGCTCATCATCGCGTCGGTTCCTTCCGGGGTCGGGTGCTCGCAGGTCACGGACGATCCTCTCGTCCCGCCGCTCACCCGGGTAACCGGGCCCCGCGTGCCGTCGGGCGGCACCGCGGGTGGCCCGGCCCGCGGAGGTCCGCTCCGGACGTCGGTGCCGGACCGACCGGGGACGTGGCCGTCGACGGATCGACGCGTTGGCCGGTGGTGGCGGCGGGCGCCGAACGTCGTCGGGCCGCCGCCACCGCGCGGCTCAGCCGGGGAGGTCCGCTCCCGTGGGGAGCGGGGGTTCGGCCTCGGCCCGGGCCAGCTCCTGGTCCGTCAGCAGCCGGGAACGGAGCAGGAACCGGACCCCTTCGGGTGCCTCCAGGGAGAATCCGCTCCCCCGTCCGGGGACGATGTCCACGGTCAGATGGGTGTGCCGCCAGCGCTCGTACTGCTCCGCACTCATCCAGAAGGGCGTGTCGCCCTGAACGCGTCCGAGCAGGACGTCCGCACCGCCCACACGGAACTCGCCGCGCGGATAGCACATGGGCGAACTGCCGTCGCAGCAGCCACCGGACTGGTGGAACATCAGCGGGCCGTGCAGTGACTCCAGCCGGCGCAGGAGGTCGGCCGCGGCGTGGCTCAGCTCCACGCGGCGGATCCTCTCGGGGCCGGGGACGGCAGGCATCAGAAGAAGCCGAGCTTCTGCGGGGCGTAGCTGACCAGCAGATTCTTCGTCTGCTGGTAGTGGTCGAGCATCATCTTGTGGTTCTCGCGGCCGATGCCCGAGCTCTTGTAGCCGCCGAACGCCGCGTGCGCCGGATAGGCGTGGTAGCAGTTGGTCCACACCCGGCCCGCCCTGATCGCCCGGCCGAGCCGGTAGGCGTCGTTCGCATCGCGGCTCCACACCCCGGCGCCGAGTCCGTAGAGGGTGTCGTTGGCGATCTTCACGGCCTCGTCCACCGAGTCGAAGGTGGTCACGGAGACCACCGGGCCGAAGATCTCCTCCTGGAAGACGCGCATGTCGTTGGTCCCGCGGAAGATGGTCGGCTCGACGTAGAAGCCGCCCTCCAGGCCCGGCACGGTACGCGCGCCGCCGCCGGTGAGGATCTCGGCCCCCTCCTGGGTGCCGATGTCGATGTAGGACAGGATCTTCTCGTACTGGTCGTTGCTGGCCTGGGCACCGATCATGGTCGCCGGGTCCAGGGGATCGCCCGCCGTGATGGCCCGCGTGCGTTCGATACAGCGCTCCATGAACGCGTCGTAGATCGAGGAGTGGATCAGGGCGCGTGAGGGGCACGTGCACACCTCGCCCTGGTTGAGCGCGAACATCACGAAACCCTCGACGGCCTTGTCCAGGAAGTCGTCGTCGGCGGCCAGGACGTCCGGCAGGAAGATGTTCGGGCTCTTGCCGCCCAGCTCCAGCGTGACGGGGATGATGTTCTCGCTGGCGTACTGCATGATCAGCCGACCGGTCGTGGTCTCGCCGGTGAAGGCGATCTTGGCGATGCGGGGGCTGGACGCCAGCGGCTTGCCCGCCTCGACCCCGAAGCCGTTGACGACGTTGACGACGCCCGGGGGCAGGAGGTCGGCGATCAGCTCGACGACGAGCAGCAGGCTGACCGGCGTCTGCTCGGCCGGTTTGATCACCACGCAGTTCCCGGCGGCCAGGGCGGGCGCGAGCTTCCACGCGGCCATGAGGATGGGGAAGTTCCACGGAATGATCTGGCCGACGACGCCCAGCGGTTCGTGGAAGTGGTAGGCGACGGTGTCGGCGTCGATCTCGCCGATGCTGCCCTCCTGGGCGCGCACGGCCCCGGCGAAGTAGCGGAAGTGGTCGACGGCCAGCGGCAGGTCCGCGGCGAGCGTCTCCCGGACGGGCTTGCCGTTCTCCCAGGTCTCGGCGACCGCGAGCTTCTCCAGGTTCTCCTCGATCCGGTCCGCGATCCGGTTCAGCACACGGGCGCGCTCGGCGGGGGACGTGGTGCCCCAGGCGTCGGCGGCCGCGTGGGCGGCGTCCAGCGCGGCCTCGATGTCGGCGGCGGAGGAGCGGGCCACCTCGCAGAAGTCCTGTCCGGTGACCGGGGAGGGGTTCGCGAAGTAGCGGCCCTCGGCCGGAGCGGCCCAGTCGCCGCCGATGAAGTTGTCATAGCGCGGGGCGAAACTGACGACGCTGCCCTCACGGCCCGGCTGCGCGTACACCATGGCGGCTCTCCTCGGTGAGCGGGGTGGTGGATGGTGTGGTGCCTCGGCGGGCGGACGGCACCGTCACCGTCCGCCCGGGCCCACCCTCCCGGTTCGAGGTTGGCGGGAGGTTGGCGCGCTCTCCGCCCTCGGGCCTGTTCGGGTCAGTGCCGCAGGGCGCGGTGGAGGCGGCCGAGGACGAGGCCCCGGCGGACGTCGTCGCGGGCGAGCAGGGCGAGCGCGTGCTCGTGCACGGCCACGTCGTCCGGGGCCCGTTCCCCGTGCCGCAGCGCGTGCTCGGCACGGACACTGGCCAGCACCGCCTCGCGCACGGCGACGTCGAGGTGGCTGCGCCACTCCAGGACGCCCGGCGCCTCCGAGCCGGGAAGCAGCGGACCCCGGTAACGCCGCAGGGCGGTATCGGTGTCGCCGCGCTCCAGGGCACGCAGCACCTCCACGGCGTCGCAGCGCACCGGAACCGTCAGCGCGTAGTGCCGGGTGGCGACGGCACCGCCGAGTGTGCGGCGCAGGTGGGACATCTCGGCCTTGAAGGTGGAGGCCGTCACCGGACGGTCGCCGTAGAGTGCCGTGCGCAGCCGTTGGGGCGAGAAACCGTCGGGTTCCAGCGCGAGCAGGGTGAGGATCTCCACCTGGCGGGGCGGCAGCGCCAGCCGGCTCCCTCCCCGGTCGGCGTACCCGGCCCCCAGGCAGGTCAGCCGCACCGGGTCCGGTTTCCGGCGAACGTCGGCCTCGTGCAGCCCCACGTCACGCAGTCCGGCCTCGATGCGGGAGGTCAGACCGCGAACGGTGGACATGGCCAGCGGATGCGAACGGTCCCAGGTGGTGGAGAGGTCCAGCACGCCCAGGACGCGGCCGTCGGGCCCGTGGATGGGCGCGCAGTAGCAGACCCAGCCGTGCAGGGCGGTCACCAGGTGCTCGGCGGAGAAGACGCTGCTCGGACGGCCGGTACGCAGAGCCAGGGAGAGCGCGTTGGTGCCCATGGCCGCCTCGTCCCAGCGACCGCCGGGCGCGAAGTTGACGCGCTCGGCACGGCGGCGCATGGTCGTGCCGCCGCAGGTCCACAGGATGGTGCCGCTCTCATCGGTGACGGCGCTGACGAAACCGGCATCGTCGGCGACCCCGCGCAGTTCGGCGGCGAGGGCGCGCACCGGGCCGCGCAGCGGCGAGCGCGCCCAGCGGTGGTGCACGGCGCCGTCCTCCGCCACGGGAGCGCTGGTCTGCCGCGGGTCAACGCTGCCGAGCGAGCGGGCCCAGGACTCGGTCACCTCCCGGCGCAGCGCCGTGGGGACGTCGGACGGCGACCCGGCCTCGCCCAGTGCGGGCACGAGCCGCGACCACGCGTGCTCCAAGGTGGCTCTGCGCCGCCTGAGTTCGCCCGGGACCGCCATGTGCTTCCCCCCTGTCCTCGTACGGGGACTGCCGAAGGCCGGTCCCCGTACGCTCGGGACGCGCGGCGGGAGTGCGGCTCCGACCCGAAGTCTTCGGCGAGGGAGGGCGGAACGCAAGGTGGCGTCGTCGGTCGAGGGCGCGGGCACCACCGCGCGCCTGGTGGACGACGCTCCCGGGGCCGACGCCGGCCTGGGCGGGCCTCGGGCCACGCAGGCCGGGTGACGGCTGGCGCCCCGGGTCAGTCGCCCTCGTTGGGGACGACGCGGGTGACCCGGCCGTCGGGGTCCGCCTCCAGGAAGCCCACCTGGTCGTAGTCGTTCGTCAGGTAGACGGCCATGCCCAACGGGGTGTCGAAGGTCGGGTCGGGGGCCAGTACGACGAGGTAGCGGGAGGTGACGTCCTCGACGTTGAGCTCCTTGTCGGCGCGTCTCAGCAGGGCGGGAACGGCGTCCCAGTCGAGGTCGTCGATGCTGAACGGGCTCTCCAGCGCGCTGACCGAGCCCTGGATGATCCCCTTCTCCGCCCCGCGCTCCGGGCGATAGCTCCAGCCGTCGTACCGGCTGTCGCTGCCGTCGACCATGACGTCGGCGGAGACGTGGGTCCGGTGGACGGTGAAGGAGCTCATGCGGTCCGTCCCCGCCGCCTTCTTGAGCGCCTCCACGGCGGTACGGATGCCGTCCGGGGTGAGCAGGTCCTCCGGCGGCTCCTCGGCGGGACCGGCGGGCCCGGGCTGTTCCTCGGCCTCCGGGTCCCGGGCCGGCGTCGCGGTGGGCTCGGGGGCGCGCGGACCGGCGGACGCGCCGGACGGCTTCGCGCCCGGGTCGTCGGCGTCGTCGCCGCCCCACGGCAGGAGGGCCACCAGGAGGACGCCCGCCAGCACGGCCGCGGCGGCCGAGGCGGCCAACGCGACGCGGCGGACCCGGCGTACGGGGCGCTCCGGGACGGCGTCCCGGGGCGGCTCCGCCGGTCCGGCCGGCGCGGAGGGCGGGCTGACGCGGTAGGAGGTGACGGTCTCGCCGCCGGTGGGCGGGGCGTCGGCGGGCTCGGGCTGCGGTGCGGGGTGGCCGGCCTCCACCGCCGCGAGCAGGCCGTCCAGGGCCGCGGCGGAGGGCCGGGCGGCCGGGTCCTTGCGGAGTGCCGCCGTCAGCACCGGCGTGAGCGGTCCGGCCTGGACCGGCGGCGGCAGCTCCTCGTTCAGGACGGCGGCCAGCGTGGCGAGGGTGCTGTCCTTCCGGAGCGGGTGGCGGCCCTCCACGGCGACGTACAGCATCATCGCCAGCGACCACAGGTCCGCCGCCGGACCGCCGGTCTGGCCCGAGATGCGCTCCGGCGCCATGTAGTCGGGGGTCCCGATGACGGAGCCGGTGGCGGTGAGCGCCGTCGCCTCCCGGACGGCCGCGATGCCGAAATCGGTGAGGACCGGCCGACCGTCGGGGCGCAGCAGGACGTTCGCGGGCTTGACGTCGCGGTGCTCGATGCCCGCGTCGTGGGCCGCCCGCAGCGCGGCGAGCAGCTCCCGGCCCAGCCGGGCGGCCTCACGGGGCGCCATCGGGCCACGTGCGAGCCGGTCGGCCAGCGAACCACCCGTCACCAGCTCCATGACGAGCCACGGGTAGGGGTACTCGCCGCCGTCCACGACGTGGTGGATGGTCACCACACCGGGATGGTCGACGCGGGCCAGCGCCCGTGCCTCCCGCAGCACCCGGGACCGCAGCGTGGCGGCGGCTCCGGGGTCGAACTCGGCCAGCTCCGGGTCGGGAGGCCGGACCTCCTTCAGTGCCACGGCCCGGTCCAGCACGAGGTCCCGCGCCCGCCACACCATGCCCATGCCGCCACCGCCGAGGCGCGCCTCCAGCGCGAAGCGGCCGTCGATCACCCGTCTGCCGGGCTCCCCCTCCGTCATGCGAAGGATGCTACGAGACCCCACCGACGGGCCCACACCGGCCCGGACGGGGAGCCTGCCCGTCCGCGACAGTCGGGGCCGCGTCGGCACGACGTGGGCCTCCCCGGCCGGTCCTTCCGGCTGGGGAGGCCCACGGGAGCAGACCGCTGTCGGGCGGGCCCTACGCGAGCTCGGAGGGGGCGCCGAGGGGGTCGGGGCCGCCCGACGCGCTGGCCGGCACGGCCTCGGCGTACCGTCCGGCGTGCTCCGGGGCGGCGTGCTCCGGGGTGGCGTCGAACAGTACGGGCACGGGCCGTACCGGCTCCGGGCTGAGGGGTTCCGCCGGGAGGCCCGGCTCCGCCGGGTGGCGCGCCTCCGCGTCGCCCAGGGCGCCCTGCCCGCTCTCCCACGGGTCGGAGAACAGCTCCCGGTAGGCCACCGCTCCGCCGTACTCCGCGATCATCCGCCGGGAGTTCTCCCTCGCGGAGACCACCGCCTCGTGCCGCACCGACGTCCCCATGGCATCGGCCCGGTTCACGAGGCTCTGGACGAGCGGGCGGATCTGCGCCGACAGACGGCCGCAGGCGCCGGAGGGGCTGACCACCTCGCCGAGGATGACCCACCAGGCTCCCGCGGCGGCACCCGTGTTGGCGACGAAGTCCGGGATCACCGTCACCCCGCGCTCCAGCAGGCGCCGCTCGGCCTCGGGGGTCGTCGGCACGTTCGCCGCCTCCACCACGAGCCGGGCACGGATCTCCTCGCAGTTGTCCGTGGTGATCGTGTAGGAGACGGCCGCCGGGACGAGCACGTCGACGTCCTGGCTCAGCCACGCCTCACCGGGACGCTCCTGATCGTCGTCGCGCAGGACCGAGCGGTCGATGACGCCGCCCGGGCTGCGCGCGGACAGCAGGAGCTCCACGTCGAGACCCCGCGAGGTGTTGAGGACGAGACCGCGCGCGTCGGTGATCCCGACGACCCGCACCCCGGCCCGTGCGAGGTAGAGCGCCGTGGAACCGCCCATGGCGCCGAAACCCTGCACGACCGCGCTGGCCGTCGCGGCGGGAACGCCCCGCTGTTCCAGGGCCGCCAGGGCCGCCTCCGCCACCCCGAAGCCGCCGACCAGCTCGGAGAGCTTCAGCCCGTCCGTCCGGGCGGCGAACGCCCGCCGGACGCGCGCGCGCACCTCGCCCTCGTCCGGGGCGCGGACGACGGCGGCGTGGAAGGAGGTCTCGCCGAGCCCGACCCGCGCGAAGCTCCGGTCGAGCTCTTCCTGCTGGGTGCCGAGATCGCCCGCGGTGACCCAGAAGCGTTCGAGCAGCGGCCGGGCCGCCTGGAGAAACCGCTCCCGCACCTCCGCGGCGCGCGGGTCGGCGGGGTCGAAGTCGATGCCTCCCTTGGCACCGCCGACGTGGATGCCGAAGGCGCCCATTTTCAGGGTCATCTCCCGGGCGAGCGCTCCCACCTCGTCGGCCGTGCAGCCCGGACGCATCCGGAGCCCTCCGGTGGCGATACCCGTGACCAATTGGTCGATGACGACATAACCGCGCGCCGAGGTCTCGGAGTCACGCCAGGTGACCTGAAGATAGGGTTCATGCTCTTCATGCTCGAATACGTGAAGCGGCGTCTCGATGGCAGTTCGCAGCACTTGGCACTCACCCTTTCCAGGATCTGTCGGTTCGACCTCTGCCGTGTGCCCCTTCCAGGCACGCAGTCCTTGCGCGGGTACGGAGAATCACGTGTTCACGGGCAGCACAAAACGCTTCGGAAGCCGCGAAGGAATCGCGGCACGACAGATGAGCCCGCAAAGACGCGGAAAATGGGTCTGACGAAAAGTGCAGAGAACAGATGAGCAGTCTTGCCCATGTCCGTAGCGCCCACTGTGAGGTCGCGGTTCTGCGGTTGTCAAGAGCCCACTTGGCGCCACTCCCCCACTCGAGTTCCGCCCTCTGCCCGGCCTATTCGACCGGGAAATCGAACAATTCCCGTGCGGGTCTCGACCACGCCTCGACCTCACCGGAGAAGGCGCAGCTCAGAGCGCCCGTGCGCAGGCCGCGCCCGGACCTGTGCAGAGGGGGGACGACGCCCGCTCCCCGACGTCGGCGCCGGGTCGGACACCTGCGGCGCGGGCCCGGGAACCGGGGGCTCAGGCGGGCAGACCGCGGGGGCGGGCTCCTCACCCGCCGGAGGCCGTGTCCACCTGTGATCGTTTGTGTTCGGCGAACGGGCGGGCCGGAGCACCGCTGCGCGGCTCGGCGCCATGAACGCCGGCGAGCAGTGCTCCGATCGTTGCGCGAGGCCGGCACCGGGCAACGGCAGCTCCGGGCACGGCCGCGCACAGCGGCATCGGCCAGGCCCCCGGCTCCCCGCTTCACCACCGCTGAGCCCGGGGCCGGAGCGCAGGCGTGCGGAGCCTCAGGGTGATCTCCACGCGATACGCTCATCCGCAGACGGCACCGGGAGGATCTCATGGCGGCGCACGAGCGCTGGACGCGCCTGCTCGACGCGCTCAGTGAGCGGGGGCGGCTGGAGGTCGGCGAGGCCGCCGAACTCCTCGGCGTCTCCCCGGCCACGATCCGCCGGGACATGGAGGAGCTGGCCCGTCAGCAGCTGCTCACCCGCACGCGCGGCGGCGCGGTGCTCAGCGGCGTCGCCTACGACCTGCCGCTGCGCTACAAGACGGCCCGCAAGGCCGACGAGAAGCACCGGATCGCCCGGGCGGCGGCCGGGCTCGTACTGCCCGGCGCGGTGGTCGGGCTCAACGGCGGGACGACGACCTCGGAGGTGGCCCGCGAGTTCGCCACCCGGGCCGACCTGGCCGACCACGCCCCGGGCACGGCCCTGACGATCGTCACCAACGCCATCAACATCGCGGGCGAGCTGGCCGTGCGCCCCTATGTGAAGACGGTGGTGACCGGAGGCGTGGCCCGGCCCAACTCCTACGAGCTCACCGGCCCGCTGGCCACCGAGGTGCTGAACGGGCTCTCCCTGGACTACGCCGTCCTCGGCGTCGACGCCGTGGACCCGGAGTTCGGTGCGGCCACGCATGACGAGGGCGAGGCCAGCGCGAACCGCGCGATGGCCGAGCGGGCCGGCAAGGTGGTCGTCGTCGCCGATTCGACCAAGCTGGGGAGGCGGGCGTTCGCCCGGGTCTGCTCGGTTCCGGAGATCACGGTGCTGGTCACGGACCGCGCCGCGCCGGGCGAGCTGGTCGAGAAGCTCACCGCGCAGGGCGTCGAGGTCCTGACGGTCTGACGGGCCTGACGCGTTGAGGGCCTGAGCGTTCACCCGTCGCAACACCCCCGCACGTCACCTCCAGCCTTGCACTTCTTGCGCATGCGTGCGCAGAGTTGAGCGAACCACCGCCTCCGCGCGCACTTGACGTCATCCGTGCGGGCTGCTCTGATGACGCACCGATACGGGACGTCGGCGGGGCCGGCAGACGGTACTCGCCCTTGCCGGAGAGGCGGTTGCGATGAGACGACGCGCGCGAGGGGCCCGGAGAAGGCGGCGGCACGGCAGGCGTCCCGGCATCCTCACACTCGTCGGGGCCATGGTGGCGGCGCTCTTCACCGTCGCCGGCCCGACGGGCCCGGCCGCGGCGGCGACCCCGGGCGACGTCACCGGCGTCACCCGGTCGGGGAACACCTACACGATCAGTACGACGCACGCGGCCACGGTGCGGGTCCAGCTGGCGCGGGAGGACGTCTTCCGGATCTGGCTCTCCCCCGACGGCACCTTCGCCGACGACCCCGCGGGGAGCAAACTGGCCGTCACGACCGACTTCGGACCGGTGTCGTCCAGCCTCAGCGACGAGAACGGGCAGTACCGCATCACCACCCCGGCGCTGTCGATCACGGTCGACAAGTCTCCGCTCACCTTCTCCGTCCACCGGGCCGACGGAACCCTCGTCTGGCGGGAGTCCGAGCCGCTGTCCTGGACCGGCACGCAGACCAGCCAGCGCCTCGCCCGGGGCGCCGACGAGCAGTTCTACGGGACGGGGCTGCGGCTGGGCGAGTGGGCGCTGCGCGGCAAGACGGTTCCCATCGCCGTGGACAACGCCTGGCGGGAGAACTCCAACGCCAGCCCGGCGCCGTTCTACATGTCCACCAACGGCTACGGCGTCATGCGCAACACCTGGGCGCCCGGAAGCTATTCCTTCACCGCGCCAAGCGTCTTCGCCCACGACGAGAGCCGCTTCGACGCCTGGTACTTCGTCGGCGACTCCCTCAAAGGCGTGCTGGACGCGTACACCGACGTCAGCGGCAAGCCGTTCCTCGCGCCGCTGTGGGGCTTCGAGCTGGGCAACGCCGACTGCTGGAACGCCTCCAACCCGGACTACACCGGCGACCACGACCGGGCACGCCACCAGACCACGCCGGACGTGCTCGGCTACGCCGCCGACGCCCGGGCCGCCGACATGCCCTCGGGATGGTTCCTGCCCAACGACGGCTACGGCTGCGGCCACACCGAGCTGCCGGAGACCGTCGCGGGCCTGGCGGAGCTGGGCTTCAGGACCGGGCTGTGGACATCCACCGGTCTGGACTCCATCGACGAGGAGGTCGGCGTCGCCGGGAGCCGTGGCGTCAAGACGGACGTGGCCTGGATCGGCAGCGGCTACGAGTACGCCTTCGACGGCGTCCAGCAGGCCGTCGACGGCATCGAGGACAACTCCGACGCCCGCCGCTTCGTGTGGACGGTCGACGGCTGGGCCGGCACCCAGCGCAACGCGGTCGTGTGGACCGGCGACACACACGGCACCTGGGACGACATGCGCTGGCACGTCCCGGCCATCGCCGGCGCCGGGCTCTCCGGCCACAACTACGCGGCCGGTGATGTCGACGGCATCTTCGGCGGCAGCCCCGAGACGTACGTGCGCGACCTGCAGTGGAAGGCGTTCACCCCGGCGTTCATGACCATGTCCGGCTGGGGCGCCACCCATCCCGAGGCCGGCTACCAGGACAAGCAGCCCTGGCGCTTCAGCGACCCCTACCGCTCCATCAACCGCACGTACCTGAAGCTCAAGATGCGGCTGATGCCGTACCACTACACGATGAGCCACCACGCCAGCCAGACGGGTGTGCCCGCCACCCGGGCCATGGTCCTGGAGTACCCGGACGACCCGGTGGCCCGCGGCAACCTCACCAGCGGGCAGTTCATGGCCGGCGACTCCTTCCTCGTCGCCCCCGTGGTCTCCGACACCGCCACCCGCGACGGCATCTACCTGCCCGCCGGGACGTGGACCGACTACTGGACCGGCACCACCTACTCCGGCCCGGGCTGGCTCAGCGGCTACTCCGCGCCGCTGGACACCCTGCCGCTGTTCGTCAGGGGCGGGAGCATCGTGCCGATGTGGCCGCAGATGAACCACACCGGCGAGAAGCCCGTCGACCAGCTCACCTACGACGTCTATCCGCGCGGAAGCTCCGACTTCACCCTCTACGAGGACGACGGTGTCACCCGCGCCCACCGCGAGGGCGCCTTCGCCACCCAGCGGGTCGACGTCGCCGCACCGGCCGCCGGTACCGGGGACGTGAGCATCGACGTCGGTGCGGCCACCGGCTCCTACGACGGCAAGCCCGCGTCCCGGGACTACGAGTTCACCGTTCACGTGGCCACCGCGCCCTCGGCCGTCACGGTGGACGGGGCGGAGATCGGAGAGCTCGCCTCCAAGAGCGCCTACGACGCGGCCGAGAGCGGCTGGTTCTTCGACCCGGAGGACCGCTCGGGCCTCCTGTGGGTCAAGGCGGGCGGCCACTCCGGCGCGTTCACCGTCACCGCCTCCGGCGTCACGCTGCTCCCGTCCACCGAGATCCCCGACGACGCCGGGACGCCGATCCCCCGCGGCGACTGGAGCGTCGTCCACGCCGACAGCGAGGAGACGAAGGGCGAGGACGGGGCGGCCGCGAACGCGATCGACGGCGACCGGGCCACGCACTGGCACACCGCCTGGAGCAACAGCCCCGACCCGCTGCCCCACGAGATCCAGCTCGACCTCGGCGCCCGCTACGCCGTGGACGGCCTGAGCTATCTGCCCCGGCAGGACGGCGGCGACAACGGTCGGATCGGCTCGTACGAGGTCTACGTCTCCGACACCACCGGCGACTGGGGCAGCCCGGTGGCGACGGGCGCGTTCGCCGACACCGCGGCGGAGAAGTCCATCGCCCTCAAGCCGAAGACCGGGCGCTACCTGCGGCTCAGGGCTCTCACCGAGGCCGGGGACAGCGGCCCCTGGACCAGCGCGGCCGAGATCTCCGCGACCGGCGCCGCCGTCCCGCCGCCGACGGACGTCACCCTGGTGAACGGCGCCTCGTCCACGTGCGTCGACATCCCCCACAGTGACACCAGCCCGGGCGTCGAGCCCACCCTGTACCCGTGCCACGGAGGCCCCAACCAGCGCTGGACGTTCGCCGACGACGGCGCCCTCACCGGCAAGGACGGTGTCTGCCTGGACGCCGCCACCAACCCCGTCACCGTCCAGCCCTGCGACGGCTCCGCCACCCAGCAGTGGCGGCTCGGGCCCGAGTCGGCCGTCACCAGCGGCGGCCGCTGCCTCGCGCCCGTCGGATCGGCCACCGCCAACGGCACCGAACTGAAGACGGCCCGCTGTTCCGGCACGGCAGACCAGCGCTGGACGCCCACGGGCTGACCCGGGGTCGACGGGGAGTGGAGCCGTGGTGGCGCGCAAGCGCGGAGCCACGGCTCCACGCCGTTCCCACCGCCGCGCCGGCCCCTGCTCGTGTGCCGCACCGTCCCGGGGCGGCACACCGCCGCGAGGCAGCCGCTCCGGACGTCCCGGCGCGCGCCTCACAGCGGGCGAGTGGACCATGTGAGCCGCGGAAAAGTGGACCATTCAGGCCCGGTCGGGTGACCTAGCTTCATCGGCAGCCCTGCTTCCCTCTCCCGTGAGGAGCACGTTTTGGCAGCCACCCGAGCCTTGTCGATAGCCGTCGTCGGAGTCGGCCCGCGCGGCCTCGCCGTGCTGGAACGTTTGTGCGCCAACGCCCGCCACACCCCGTCGGTTCAGGGCGTCCGCCTCCACCTCGTCGACCCGTGGCCGGCGGGCGCCGGCGCCGTCTGGCGCACCGACCAGTCCCGCGAACTGCTCATGAACACCGTGGCCTCCCAGATCACCGTGTTCACGGATCTCACCGTGACGATGGACGGTCCGGTCGAGCCCGGCCCCAGCCTGTACGCCTGGGCGGAGGAACTGCGCGCCTCCGGCGCGACGGGCCTCGGCCCGCAGGACGCGCCGACCCTGGCCGAAGCCGGGTCGCTCGGCCCGGACGACTACCCCACGCGCGCGTTCTTCGGCGCCTACCTGCGTGAGATGTTCAGACGCGTGTGCCGCGACGCACCGCCTCACGTGGAGATCACCACTCACCGGAGCCGGGCCGTGGCCCTCACCGGCGGTACCGAGGAGGTGCCCGAGCAGAGCATCCGGCTGGAGAACGGACGGCTGCTCCGAAGGCTCGACGCCGTGGTCCTCTCCCAGGGCCACGTCGCAGCCGAACTCGGCGCCGAGGAGCGGGCGCTGAACGCCAGGGCCCACGAGCTCGGGCTCCACTACGTCGCCCCGGCCAACCCGGCCGACGTCGAGCTCGGCGCCGTCACGCCACGGGACACCGTCCTGTTGCGCGGCCTGGGGCTGAACTTCTTCGACTATCTGGCGCTCTTCACCAGCGGCCGCGGCGGGACGTTCACACGGCGGGGCGGAAGCCTCGTCTACGAACCCTCCGGTCTGGAACCGCTGCTGTGCGCCACCTCGCGGCGCGGCATTCCCTACCACGCCAGGGGCGAGAACGAGAAGGGGGCGCACGGGCGCTACTTCCCGAGGCTGCTCACCGCCGAGCGCATCGCCGGGCTCCGGCAGCGGGCGAAGGACGGCGACCGGATCTACTTCGGCACCGACCTGTGGCCCCTGATCTCCCGCGAGGTCGAAAGCGTCTACTACGAGACACTGCTGGCCCGGCGGGGTCGCGAGGCCGACCGGGCGGCGTTCACCGAGCTGTATCTGGCGGCCGAACGGCCGGAGCACCGGGGCGAGGTGCTGGACGCCTTCGGCATACCGCAGGACAGCCGCTGGAACTGGGAACGGCTCGCCCACCCCTGCGCCGGGACGGCGTTCACCGACCGGGAGGCGTTCCACACCTGGCTCATCGCCTACCTGGAGCGGGACGTCCGGCAGGCACGCGGCGGAAACGTCAGCGATCCGGTCAAGGCGGCCCTCGACGTCCTGCGCGACCTGCGCAACGAGGTACGGCTCGCCGTCGACCACGGTGGGCTGGACGGGAACTCCCACCGCGACGAACTGGACGGCTGGTACACGCCGCTCAACGCGTTCACGTCGATCGGCCCTCCGGCCTTCCGCATCGAGCAGATGATCGCCCTGATCCGGGCGGGAGTCCTCCAGGTGACCGGTCCCGGAGCGACGATCCGGGTGGACACGCGCGATCCGGCCTTCGTCTGCGTCTCGGAGCGGATACCGGCACCGCCGGTCAGGGCCCGCGTGCTGATCGAGGCCCGGCTGCCCGAACCCGACCTGCGCCGTACGGCCGACCCGCTGATGCGCCGGCTGCGGGACGGGGGACAGGCCACGCCGTTCCGGATCGACGGCGGCTGCGGAGTCCGCTACGAGACGGGCGGGATGACGGTGACGCCTCGCCCCAGCCGCCTCGTCGACGCCCACGGCCGCCCTCACCCGCGGCGCTTCGCGCACGGCGTGCCGACCGAGTCCGTGCACTGGGTGACGGCGGCCGCGGCACGCCCCGGCGTCGACTCCGTCAGCCTGGGTGACGCCGACGCCATCGCCCGTACCGTCCTGGCGCTGGGCCCGGCGGCCCGGCAGCCCGAGTCCACGCGTGTGGAGGTGGCCTCATGACCGCGCCCGACGACCGGCAGCCCGACTCCGGTCTCCTCTCCCCGGTACGCGCCGGCACGCCGGTCGAGTCGGCCGTCGCCGACGTCGCCTGGCTGCAGGCGATGCTCGACGCCGAGGCCGCACTGGTCCGGGCGCAGGCCACGCTCGGCACCGTGCCCGCAGCCCGCGCCAAGGCGATCACCGCGGCGGCCCGTGCCGAACGCTTCGACGTCCGGGCGCTGGCCGTGGAGTCGCGGGAGACGGCCAATCCGGTCGTCGCTCTGGTACGGGCGCTGACGGCCGCCGTGGCGGCGGACGACCCGGCGGCGGCCGAGTACGTCCACCGCGGCTCGACCAGCCAGGACATCCTCGACACCGGCGCGATGCTGGTCGCCCGGAGGGCTCTGGAGCTGATCCGGGCCGATCTGTGCCGTGCGGCCGAGGCGCTGGGGCGGATGGCACACGAGCACCGCGACACGGCCATGGCGGGCCGGACCCTGGCCCTGCAGGCGGTTCCGACCACCTTCGGCCTCAAGGCGGCCGGCTGGCGGCAGCTCCTCCTCGACGCGCACGACCGCGTCGACCGCGTACTCGACGGCGGGCTCCCCCTCTCGCTCGGCGGAGCCGCGGGCACGCTGGCGGGGTATCTGGAGTACGCCCGGGTGGACGCGGAAGGGGTGGACGGCACGGACCCGGTGGAGCCCGAGAGTTACCCCGACAAGCTGCTGGACGCCTTCGCCGCGGAGACGGGGCTCGCCCGGCCGCCGCTCCCCTGGCACGCGCTGCGCACGCCCGTCGCCGACCTCGCCGCCGCCCTCGCCTTCACCGCCGGGGCCCTCGGCAAGCTGGCCCTGGATGTGCAGACGCTCTCCCGCACCGAGATCGGGGAGGTGGCCGAGCAGGCCCGTGAGGGCCGGGGCGCATCCTCCGCCATGCCGCACAAGCGGAACCCGGTCCTGGCCACGCTGATCCGCAGTGCGGCGCTCCAGGTTCCCGCCCTCTGCACGGGGCTGACGCAGTGCCTGATGGCCGAGGACGAGAGGTCCGGCGGGGCGTGGCACGCCGAGTGGCAGCTGCTGCGCGAGGCTCTGCGGCTGACCGGGGGCGCCGCCCACACGGCCGTCGAGCTCACCGAGGGGCTGGCCGTGCACCCGGAACGCATGGCGGCCAACCTGGAGCTGACCGGCAGTCAGCTCGTCTCCGAGCGCGTGACCGCCCATCTGGCGCCCCGGCTCGGGAAGGCCGAGGCGAGGCGACTGCTCACCGAGGCCTCGGCGCGCTCCGCCCGTACCGGGGCGCCGCTGGCCCGGATTCTCGCGGAGATCCCCGCGGTGGCGCGGGCGCTGGGCCGGGAGCGGATCGAGGCCCTGTGCGACCCCGAGGGCTATGTGGGCGCGGCGGGGACGTTGGTCGACCGCGCCCTCCACTAGCCGGACCTCTCCTGGCCGCCCTCCTGGTGTCCGCCCCGCGAGGGCGGCCAGGTCAGCCGAAGCAGCGGGCGAGGACCCGGCTCAGCGCGTCCAGGGCTCCGGCGAACGCGTGCCGCGGCGGCGTGGCGTACCCGATGACGAGCCCGGGCGCGTGCGGGCCGGGAGTGCCCCAGTAACCGCCGAGCCCGACGACGGTGAGGGACTCGCTGCGCGCCGCCCGCACCACCTCGCGCTCCGCCGGCCCCTCCGGAGACCAGCGGACGAGGGCGTGCAGCCCGGCGCTCTCCCCCGCCAGCCAGGCCGTCGGCGCGTGCTCGGCCAGCGCCCCGCTGAGCTGGTCCCGCCGCCTGCGGTAGTGGTCGCGGCACTGCCGGATGTGCCGGTCGTAGGCGCCCGACAGCAGCAGGTCCGCCATGACCATCTGGGTGAGGGCCGCGGTGTGCCGGTCGGCGATCCGCTTGGCGCTGGTGATCCGTTCGACCCAGTCCGCAGGAACCGCGAGCCAGGACAGCCGGATGCCGGGGGCCAGCGTCTTGCTGGTGGTCCCCGCGTAGATGACGCGGTCGGGCGCCATGGGCTGCAGCGTACCCACCCGCTGCTTCCCGTACTGGAACTCGCTGTCGTAGTCGTCCTCCACGATCACCGCGTCGACGTCCTTGGCCCAGTCGACCAGCGCCCTGCGGCGCTCGGTGGCCAGGTTGACGCCCAGCGGGTACTGGTGGATCGGGGTGACGACCGCGGCGCCGCCGGCGAGTCCGGCCGGCAGCAGCCCGTCCCCGTCGACGTCGACGGTGTGGACGCCTAGCCCGGCGAGCTGGATGACGTCCCTAAACAGCGGGTAGCACGGGTTCTCCACGGAGACCGTGTCCACCCCGTGCTCGGCCAGCACGGTGGTGATGAGGCCGAGCGCCTGGGTGAAGCCGTGACAGATGACGATCCGCTCGGGCTGCGTGATCACGCCGCGGCTCCGGGCCAGATAGTCGGCCAGGGCCTGGCGCAGCTCGATGCGGCCCCGGGGATCTCCGTAGTCCAGGGCCTCGGCCGGAACCGTCGTGAGCACGTGCTGGGTCGACTTGATCCAGGCGTTGCGCGGGAACAGCGTGACGTCGGGCATGCCCGGCTGGAAGCTGTACCGCCGCGCGTTGCGGGCCACGGGTGAGGGAGTGAGAGCAGACCGAGCGGCGGCCCGGGGAGTCGGGGGCACGGTGCCGACCACCCGGGTGCCCGAGCCCTGCACGGTCTCCAGGTAGCCCTCGGCGAGGAGGAGTTGGTAGGCGGCGACGACGGTGCCGCGGGCGATACCGAACTCGGCCGCGACGCTGCGGGAGGAGGGCAGGCGGGCTCCCGGCGGCAGACGGCCGGACTCGACCGCCCGCCGCAGGGCCGCCACGAGCTGCTCCCGCCGGCCGCGCCGCTGCCGCAGGTCGAGCTCCAGATGCAGGTCCAGGGTGTGAGCCCGCGGTATCGCGCTCACCGGGCGGCTCGCCGACGTCGGCGAGCCGTCGTGCCGGTGAACGGCGCTGGGGGCATCGTCAACTCCTGGGCTGGCGCCCCAGCCGGTCACCGGATGCGGCACGCGTGGCGCGACGGCCCGGGCCGGACGCGTCGTCGGAAACACCTCACGTAAGCCTAGCCGGACCGGCACCCGAGGGTGTTCCCGTCGGCCTCACCCGGCGACGAGGCCGTCGAGCGTGCCGTAGTCCAGGCCGCCCGCCAGCGCGGAGTACGTGCCGGTGTCCAGCAGCTCACGGGTGGCCGCGCGGGCCACGGCGTAGGCGGCCTGGGCCACGCCCGTGCCGAGACTGATCCGGCGGACGCCCACCGCGACCAGCTCCTTGACGCCCGGCCCACCCGGGACCGCCAGGGCGTTGACGGGCAGGGGCGAGCGCTCGGTGAGGGTGGCCAGCACCTCGAGGTCGAGCAGTTCGGGGACGAACAACCCGTCGGCCCCGGCCTCGGCGTAGACCTCGGCCCGGGCGAGGACGTCGGCCAACCGCTCCTCGGGGACGCCCACTCCGAAAAGGTAGACGTCGGTACGGATATTGACGAGGAGTTCCGGCAGCCCGTCCCGCTCGGCCCGCGCCCGGGCCGCCCGGATGCGCTCACCCTGCTCCCGCGCGGTGAACAGTTCCCCGGGCCCGCGCGAGTCCTCCAGGTTGACGCCGACGGCCCCGGCGGCGACCACGGCGGAGACGGTCGCGGCGACGTCCTCGGGCGCCGGACCGTAGCCGCCCTCGACGTCAGCCGTGACCGGCACGTCAACGGCGGCCACGACGCGCCGCACCGCCTCGGCCATCTGTTCCCGGGTCAGCCCGTGCCCGTCGCCGCGGCCCAACGACCACGCCACGCCCCCGCTCGTCGTGGCGACGGCCGCCGCCCCGGCGTCCGCGATCACGGCCGCGCTCGCGGCGTCCCAGGCGTTGGGCAGGAGCAGCGGACCGTCGTCGACCAACCCGCGGAGCGTGCGGGCTCGGTCTCGCTGGGAGGGGTGCAGGGGCATGGGTGCGCCTTTCTCTCGGACGGCTTCACGCGTCCGTCTCGCCGCGGCCCGTTCCGGCCGCCGACGACGAGTCTCGGCCACCACGCCCCCAAACGGCTGGCGGAATCACGACACCAACGGGTGCGTGTCGCGGGGCAGTCCGCTGCGTCTCTCCCCCTGCTCGGCGGCGGCTCAGCCGCGCGCGGCGAACTCCACGAACCGAGACCAGCCGTCACGTCCGATGGCGAAGGAGGCGCGGATCACGTCCTTCGAGTCCCTGACGTGCACCATCTGTTCCGCGAAGGCGACCTCCACGCAGTCATCACCCTGGGTGCCGCTGTAGCTGGACTTGAACCACTTCAGTTCGCTCTTGCTCACAGCTCTCCTCGCAGACGCTCCAGCAGGTCCCGCGACTCCCTGGGTGGCAGGGCCTGCGAGCGCAGTGTGTCATACCGGCGTTGAAGGAGAGCCACCCCTTTCGCGTCATGGATCAGCCTTCCGTTCTGCTGCCCTTCGGAGTACGCGTAGCGGCGGGCGTCCGTGTTCTCCAGCAGCCGCACCGGGCCGTCCAGACAGGCGTGGTACTCGGCATCCAGGGGGACGAGTTGCAGCGTCACATTGCGCGAAGTCGTGAGTTCCAAGACGTGGTCGATGACTCCACGCCGTACCTCCGCACCGCCAAGCCGCCGGTGGAAGACGGACTGCTCCACGATGAAGCTGAACGGGACGTGCGGGCGCTCCCACAGCATCGCTTGCCGTTCGAGGCGGGCAGTCACCTGCGCCTCAAGCTGTTCGTCCGTCAGCCGGGGGATGCTGTTGTCGAACACCGCCCGCGCATAGGGCTCCGACTGCAACAGGCCCGGTACCAGACGGCACTCGTAGGTACACAGACTGACCGCCTCGCGCTCCAGCTTGGCCCATCGGCGGAACCAGGCGGCGAGTCCGGGCTCTCCGCGCGTCAGGTGGCGGGAGGCGAACCGGAGGGCGCCGGTGTTGCCCAGGACCGATTCGGCGAGCTCGACGAACTGCTCGTCGGGCATGCGGCGCCCCTGCTCGACGGAGGCGACCGTGTGCTTGGAGAACCGGACGTGGGCACCGAGCTCCTCACGGCTGAGACCCGCGTGCTCGCGCAGGGCCTGGACGACGGCGCCGAACGTCCGCAGACTGTCGGACGGGTCCGGTTCACGCTCGTTCTCCGTCACCGGCCCGACGACGTCCCCAGTCCACATACGCGGCTCCCTTGCCACCGTGCGTGAGCCCGACGCTCTCGCCCTCCATACTCAGCGTGACGTCGGCGGCGGCGTACTGTCCACTACGAGTGCGCGTACGCTGACTCAGCGTACGAACCTGGTCGCTGGTCAATGACTCAGCGCAGCCGCCAAGGTGACGGATATGAACTCCAGCACCTCCGTCCCCGAAGCCGCTCACACGGTGTGGCAACTCCTGTCGTCCACGCGGCGCGGGGCCCGGCTCGCCCGGCTGCTGGCGGCCGCCCAGTTGCGCACCTGGGACGTCACACCGTGCGTGACCGAACGCGTGGAGGTCGTTGTCGCGGAGCTGGCGGCGAACGCCGTGCTGCACGGCAGGGTGCCCGGCCGCGACTTCCGGCTCGGGCTTCAACTGACCCCGGAATCCGAGACGGTACGTATCGAGGTCACCGACGCGAGCGGGAGCCGTCCGCCCACACCCGGCCCCGCGCCGACCGCCGAGGGTGGAACCGGGCGCGGCTTGCTCCTCGTCTCGGCCCTGGCCGATCGCTGGGGCACCGTGCCCTACCCGCCCAGCGGCAAGACCGTCTGGGCCGAGTGCGCACCGAGACTCCCCTGAGGGCACTACCGCCCGGTGACGCAATCAACAAGGCATCGTGCACGGAGTGCCGTTGGAACCACGGAGAAATCCGCCGGGGTGTTCAGGCCAGCCACCCATCTGAATCCGGCCTTCCCAGAACGAAGGTGCAACACTCATTGACATGCACACCACCCGCGCATAAGTTGACGCGCGGCGTTCTCGAATAATTGCAAGGGGGGCAATGGAGTCTCACGTCATGAAAAGGTGCGCACTCCTGCTTTCACTATCAGCTCTTGCCCTGTCAAGTGCCCAAATCGCGGTCGCCGACGAATGGGGAACGAACACCAAGAATACCGGCGCGCATCCCGACGGAGGAATACACGGCTACTGCTATTCCGCCAGTGTTTCCGAAGACCTCAAGTCCGGCATACGCGAAGCGGAGTGGAGTGCTCTTCACAACGGGACTGACACAGAGGTCAATTATGACAGCACATGCAAGTACTCCGGATCAGGCGAGACGGATGTCGTGTGGTTCCAGACCAACCTCCCGTATGGCAAGCGCGGCACTACGTTCTGTGAAGATTTCGACGGCAGTCATTGCGACCAGTTCTACATCGATATCGACTTGGCCGAGATCAACGTCGGGAGCTACGACGAATACGACGAGGCCAAAACCACCTGCCACGAACTGGGCCACAGCGTCGGCTTGACGCACGGCTCCACGTATGGGGGTTGCATGGTCAGCGGTGAAGTGCCAGGAACGAGCGTCCAGTACCGCCGCTACAGCCCCCACCATGTCTGGCACATAAACAACTGGTTTTGAGGTGGAGGCATGCGTAAACCCATCGCCAGTGTGGCGACAATCGTCGTACTCGCAGGCTGCTCGGCCGACGGCAGCAACAGCGTAGACGTCAACTCAACCAAAGATCTGGTCGATTTGCTTCAGAGAACCACCCACTTCGATTACAACGTCATCGACACGCCCGCAAATCTCCTCGACGTGGCAGATATCGCCGTCGTCGGCGAGGTCGTGTCGGTCGATTCGGCCCTCCAGGACAAAGGATCCGGCCCGCCCGTCGGTGCCGTGATTGTGGGCCTACGTGCCGTGGAGACATGGAAGGACGGCCCCTCGATTAACGGCAACACGGTGTACTACTGGTTCAACCGTCCCACCGAGGTCGATATCTCGCACTACCAGAATGGTCTCCCGCTGGGTACCCGCATCGTGCTGTTCGCTCACGAGGACACCGGCGTGAAGCTCATCGAGAGTACCGCCGAGTTCGATACCCTCTACTCCGCTCACCCGCAAGGCCACATCATCGAGAGCGAAGACAACCACACGGTGAATGTATGGGCGTCGGAGAACGAGAACCTACCCGAATGGGAGGGACTCGACACCGTCGCGGAACTGCGGCAGGCCACCAACAGGCCGTAGTCGCCATATACCGCCCGCAGGCGTGCGCTTCGGGTGACGGCCCAGGGGCGAGCCCTGGGCCGTCACACTGCCGACGGGAAGACGGGCCCGCGACGAGCGTCCCGACCCCCGGCATTGCGAACCGGGGTCGCCTGTCAGCCTCTCCCGACAACGAGGCTATCGAGCGCGTCGTAGTCCAGGGCACCCCAGATACGGCGGACGCCGACGGCGGCAAGCTCCTTGACGCCTGAGCCACCCGGCCCGGCCTTGGCGTTGACCAGAAGGAGTGAACGCTCGGTCAGCGTTGCCAGCGCGTCGAGGTCCAGCAGCCCGGGAACGAACAGGTCTTCCACCCCGTCCACAGCGGACCCCATGGCACGGGCGAGGACGTCCGCCAGACGACCGTCGAGCTATCCCACCCCGAAGAGGTAGACGTCGGCACGGCGGCTTACGACGAGCCCCGGCAGCCCGTCCTGCTCCGCCCGCACTGGCGGAGCGGGACGGGGCGGTGCCCCCGGCCACCGCCCCGTCCTCGCTTTAGTCCTCACCTGTGGCGATACCTTCGGCCCCGCCTACTCCACCTTCAACTCCCGTGCGACATGGGCCCACTGCTCCAGCTCGACCACGCTTCCGAACATGGCTTCCACCGCCTTCCCGATCTTCCGGGTCGGCTTCCGGGCACGGCTGCTCATAGTGCCGAACATCGCAAGCAACTGCCGAAGCCCCTGCATGCCGGACGCCGCTTCCCGGATGTCACCGGCCATTTCAACCACCTGGTCGAGCATGCGCACCGTGCCGTCGGGCCAATCGGCACGCGGCATGTCCCGCACCCACTGGATGCCGGCCCCCGTGACGTCTACGGTGACCTTCATGCGTTCCGCGAAGCGCAACGCTGCCGCCTCCAGTTCCTCGGCTGGCCCCTCGATCGCGGCGGCGAATCGGTTGACGGCCGCGAGCCGGGCACCCATCGGGGTGCCCGGCTGCCCGGACCGACGGATGTCTTCCTGGGACACCTCAGCCATCGCAGCCAGATCCGCGATCGCCACCTCCACCTCCGTCATAGCCTCGGCGATTGACTCCATCTCCGCTTCGGCGAGGGCCACTTGATCGAGCAGTCCGGGAGGCTCAGCCTCGGAGGCCACCGGCTTACCGCAGGCGTCGCCCAGCGCTTGCTCCGGCACTCTCGTGGTCCCGGTCATCGCAGTCCTCCCGGCCAGCGTCACCGGCTGGTACGGGCCCGAGCGCGGGGCGGCCAGCACCTCCGGGAATCGCTCCGCCAGCGCCGCCGTCAGCTTCTCGCGCGCTTCGGCGGATCCCACCGGCAGAGCGGAGTGAACGATGGAGGGAAACATTCCGTCGGCAAAAGGTGCCGCGCCCGTCTCGCCGAGTTGCACGGAGTAGAGGCCGAACGCGTGTCGGATGCGAAGCCCGTGGACAACCTCCGGGCTCCGACCGGTCAGGTCCGCGACGAGGATGTCTGCCGCGGTGAGGTGACGGATCCCGGATTCGCTGAGCGCCCCGTTCTCCATGACATGGTCAGCCCGGATCAGGGCCAGGTCGAGCTGTCGGCATACGGGCCTGACGACGTCCTCGTAGAACGCGGTGCGCGTCCCAAGCGCAAAGCACGTGGGCATGGTCGGTCTCCTCAACACAGGGACTAGCTGGCACAGAGGCAGCGCGGGGGCGGGCGATCACTCGAAGAGAGTCAGCGCGACGCCGTCAGCGAGGTCGTCGGCGTAGATCGGCCGCTCCTCGATACCGAGGGCCCGCATGAGATCCACAGTGCGAACCCGATGGCGGCGGCCGACACGGATCGTCTCGCAGGGAAAAGTGCCGAGCCGCACCTGCCGGTACGCGGTAGCCAGACATATTCCGAATGCCCTGGACGCGGTTCTCAAGTCCACGCTCACCGGGAGGTTCATGACCTCTCGGAAGGACAACGGCGTCTGGTCACGGTCGCTCACGTTCGCCTCCCGACGCTCCGCAGGGACAGCGAGCCCACCCGGCGCCCCCGGCGCGGCAGCTCGGTTCCGGTGGCCACGTCGCTCAGTCCCCAGGCCCGGGCCAACGCCCCGACGCGTACGCCCTCCACACGATGTGCCGGAACAGTGATCCGCACGCTCGCCGTGAGGCCATCGGGTCGGCCGGGAGCGTCGAACTCCGCCTGCCAGACACCTTCCGGCGCATGTGTCCCGACAGCGGCGGCGGTGGCCTCCACATCCTCGACCGCCGACTCCCCGGCTCCGGATCGCGCCGCTTCCCAGGCCCGCCGGCATGCTGTGCGCAGCAGCTTGGTCCCAGGATCCGGGGTCTCCGGTCCGATCTCCCGCAGCGCCTCCAGATAGCCGACCAGCAGCTCCGCTTCAACGTCGGCTACTTCGGCTCGGAGCCGGCGGACGATCCGGAACACTGTCCGGTACAGCCCCGGGAGCCCCACCCACACCGCGGCAAGTGGCCAGCGCTCCCGGTCGGTGTCTCGCCGGGCCAGTTCCGCGAGGCGCAGCCACACCGCGTGTCGTGCCTCGGATTCTGCCGACGTGTCGAACAACATCCGGCGCGCCTGCTCCAGGGTGAGCGACATCGCCGGACCGGCGCTGTACCACTCGGCTTCCACGTCGATTCGCAGCTCCGACAGCAGTCCCAGTTCCGTGACCCTGTAGTCGATTACGTCAAAGAGCCGGGGCGGCGGTCCGGTCAGCCCCCTCATGAGGTCCCCTCCTTCGAGACGTTCTTGCTGTGCCATGCCGCTAGGGCCCGCTCGGCGAGATCTCTGCCGGGCGTGGCGTCTCCGCTGCGCTCAATGGACAGCAGGAGACGCAGAGCGCCGGGCTGGCGGGTGTCGACCAACCGCGCGAACAACTTCTCCAGCGGTGGACGGGGCGTCAGCCCCTGCTCCGTCGCGCTGCACCAGCCCAGGAGCGCATCCCGCATCGCGTAGAACGACCTTGCCTCGTTGAGCGCGCGCACGAGGAGTTCCAGCACCGCGTCCGCGTCCTCGCCATCGCTCCTCAGTTGCTCACCGAACCAGGCAGGATCCGCGTGCAGTAGCGCGGAAGACGCCCGCGTGGCCAGGCGGCCAACGACATCCTCGCCCCGCGACCAGGCGATCAGGCGACGGACGTAGGTACGCCGGTCCTCGGGCCCGCCAGCGGAGAAGAGCCGAGCCAAGGCGGTGACCACAGCAGCGCACGTCGGCGTCTCGACCGTGTCTGACCGGTCGACGACGCGCTGCAGCAGCTCCAAGACGTCCTCGGATGCCAGTGCCTCTCCGGCCCAGCCGCAGGCGTGGGCAACGGCAGTGCGCAGGGCGGGTTCGGCCGCCATGCTCCATTCGCCGAGCACCTGACGCGCCACAGCCCCGGCCTCGGTGTGCCGCAGTCCATTGGCCAGGCACCGGGCAGCCACGCCGGGGCCCGACGGCGCGAGGGGCACGACTACATCACCCATCAAAGTCAAGGTCCGGCCGCCGGTCCTGGCGGCGAGGCCCGACAACACCCGGGCGGCCTGGCTGATCTCCTCGTCACCCTCAGCCGTCATGGCAAGCCAGCGGTGTAGCGAGGGCAACAGCTCCGGGTGTTCTCCGCACACGAGATCCCACACCGCCTCCGCCACGGCAGGCCACAGCAGTTCGACTCGCTCGTCTCCATGAGGTGTGGTCACAGGTCTGGTCCGGATGCGGCGCAAGACCCCCGGCTGGAGGCGTCGCGGGAGCACCGTTGACACAGCATCCGGATTCGGACCAGTAACGAGAAGGTGGCGCAGAGCCCCAGCCCGGTCCATGACTGTGCTCGTCTCCAGGCCACTGTGGGCGCACACGGACAGCAGGAGCGTCAGCGCTTCCGTGTCCTCCTCGGACACGGCCAGCAGTTCAGCGGCCTCCGCCTCGGCGAGCGCGGAGGTCACCGAGCCCGGACACGGCTCGCCTTCAGGAGCGGACCGGACCACTGCCTCCGCCACCGAGACCGCATGCCCCGGGGGCAGCTCAGCGGGTAGCAGGCCGCTGAGCACGTCGAAGCCGAGCGCCTTCATGCGCCGTTCTCGCTCGCCGGGGTCCGGGCACAGCTCCGTCAAGTGAGCGGTGAAGACATCCCTCGGGTCCGGTGGCACGTGCCGGAACACCGGAAGGCCGTGTTCCCTCCGCAGTGCCCTGACCAGACCTGGCTCCTCCACGAGCACGATGACGAGTCGCGCGCCCGCGCCCGTGACCCGTTGTTCGAGGTTGGCCAGATCCCACGGGCGCAGTGCACGGGGGTCTGCAGGGTCCATGACCAGGTACCCGTGCACCCCGTCCGGCGCAGGACGCCAGTTGACCAGGTCGGTGTGCCCGTCGAGTTGGACAAGGGCAGGCTTCTCGTGCCCGTGGGCGAGCATGTTGAGGGCCGCAGTGCGGCGACCGGTGCCCTGCGCACCCACGAGCAGCAGCAAGCCGGATTCGAGTGCGCCGAGCCCCTCGGCGTGACCGGAAGGCGGTACGAAGACGCGCCGGGCCCTCCGGAGGTCCTGTGACCGTACCGGCCCTTGTCGGGTCGGTGCGGTCATCTCGTCCGCCGCTGCCTCGGCCACCTTCGTGTAACGCTGCCCCCCGTTGACGACACCGGCGTTCACCACACCGTTCGCAACGACCAACAACGAGCGGTCCTGGAAGAACTCCGGTGGGATGCCGCCGAGCGGATCCTCCGGCCTGTGCCCCTCATCAGTCATCTTCGACACCCCACGCCTCGCCCTTCGCGACAGTGATGTCCGTGACGTGCTGCCCGCCGTGCACAATGCCGGTGTTGATGATCCCGCCATCGGCGCGCATCCCGCCGGTGTACGGGTTCAACCGTGCGGGCGCGGGATTCTCGGGACGCAGCAGCGCGGGCGGGCGGCCGGACTCCTGCGGCCGCACGCCGGCCTCTTCGCCTCGCAGGGCGCTGTGCGTTCCTTCCCCAATGCCGGAGAGTTCGGTCGCGCTTTCGTCATGCTCACGCAATTCATTCCTCCAGGAACGCTCATCGGTCGACATGCCTGACGACCGGATTCTCTGACACAACGAGATTCCCAGGAATTCAGGGCTTCATCCGCTTCACCAGTGCACAGAAGGAGTGTTGGTGGCCACAAACCGAACAGGGTGACCCGGAAGCGGGCACCGGGATGCACCTGGGAATAGGCATCGCAGGCCCGGGGAACAACAAGAATGGGCAGGCCACCGGAGCGGCCTGCCCATCCCCTTCGTCTATCCGTTCCTCAGCCCGGCTCAGCTCTGCGTATCGGGCTGTCAGCTCCCAGGATTTGGCATGCGATGACCGAGGGCCGTCACCCGCTCGTACAGGAGGTGGGAGAGTTCCTCGCGTTCCTGCTCCGACAACATGCCGAGCAGTGCGGCCATCTCCTCTTGCCAATCTGTGTGGGGCGCGAGGAGGTCCTGGTGCGCAACGGCCCAGTCCACTACCTGGCTCACCTGGTCGGGACACCGCAGGAGCCACAGCGCCGCCAATGACGCCGGCCCGTTACGCAAAGCCTGGAGACAGAACTCGTACTCGCCTCGTCGATTGACGGTCCAGGAATCGGGCATAGGAGCATCGCTCAACCGCCCGAGAATCAGCTCGTCCGGCGATTCCCGGCGTCGCACGTCGAAAACCCTGTAGGTCAGGCCGACCGCGTCCAGACGTTTCGGGTCACCGAGGTGGCGCAGGATGTCCTGCGGGCCCAGTTCGCGCTGTGCCCCGCGCCGGGTCTGATCCAGGATGGTCAGAGCGCGGGTGAGCTCGACGCTCACAACATGCCAACCGTGCACAGTGTGGGACTGCACCACCCGCACGGGGTCATGCACCCACCACGAGACATACAGATCCATGGACTCGGTTCCGTAGACGGTCGGGAGGCCGACCGCCCGAGTATGGAGCCGCTCCGTCAGATCTACCTCGAAAGCGTCCGCATAGCCGCCTCCCAGCCGGGGTGACGGCACGTCGTCGGCGAGCGGAAGGTCTCCACCTGGCTCGCCCGGCACACCGACTCGCGAAAGCAGGTAGTACTCACCGGCCCGGTCTCGAACGACGAGCGCACGCCCCCGGGGCGACACCCACCGGTACCGCAGAATCGCCCGCCATGGGGCTGTGTTCATTCGCTGGAACAGTCCGTCGGAAACCACTTCACTCATGCCTGCGTCCTCCCTCGTCGCCATCGGGTGAGGGCTTTCTGAGCGATGTCCTGTCCCACGAGCCGAGACGTGCCTGACTGGTCATCGCGATCCAAGTCGACGAAGAACCGGAACGCGCCGTGGTCCAGCGGGTTGGCCAGCGCGTGTACCAAGTGCTCGACCGCACACGTGAGATCCTCGTCCCACCTCGCGTCGGAACACCAGCGGAGCAGGACGCGGCTCGTCGCGTCGAAGGTCTCCGCGGAGTTCAACGACGCCCGCACCATGTCCACGATGCGCTCACTGGTTTCCGTCCGCGCTGCCAGCTCCCGCTGGAACCACCGGGGTGAGGCGAGGAGGGCTGGGAACACCGCCAACAGCGAGGCGGCTCCATTCGGCGGATCCGCCGCCCACCGGGCCAACTGTTCGAACACACGTTGCTCCTCGCCTGCGTAGAATAGCTGAGCCAGCGCCGTGCCCACCGCAGCCGACACCACCGCGTCTTCGGCGCCGCTTCCGGTGCCGAAGGCCACCTCACCCAACAGCCGCAAGGCCGCCTCGGGGCGGGACTGCCCGAACGTGTCACCGCAGGCATGCGCCACAGTGGCCCGCAGATACGGATCGCGCCGCCTGCTCCACATACTGAGCCGATGCCACACCTCCGTCGCCAGAACGGGGTCCTCCGCCGCGAGGCCCAGGGCGTGAGCCGCAATTCGTCGACTGGAGCCACGCTCGGACGCGGCCAGCTTCCCGATGTGCTCCAGCGCCTGACGGCCGCCTCCCCAACGCGCGGCCAGGCCCATCACCCGGCCCACCGGCTGGGTCAGCTCCGTGCGCCGACCGTCCACGTCAGCGAGCCAGCCCACCAGCAGATCGGAGAGCGGACCATACTCTCGCCACACGTGCCGGAGAACCGCCTCGGCCTGCTGATGCCGGATGAACGTCACGGCCTCCACGACGTGGGCATAGCCTCCGTCCGTCCGGATCTCCCGAGCACCGGGCTTCGCACCCACCGCCCGTAGCAAATCCGTCAGTGACCGGCGGAAGACGAACGCCGGATTGTCTCGCTCCTCTTGCCCGCCCTCGTCACCCTCCTTGGCAGGTATCCGCGCGGTCAGGCGCCCGTCCGCCAGCTCCAGCAGCCGGTCCGCCTCTTCTCTGACGACCCGCTGGTCCAGACCCTCGAAGACACAGACAGCCAAGAGGAAGGCCAGTCCGTAGGCGTCCTCGCGCAGTGTCCGAATCAGCTCCGGCACCTCGTCCTCCGCCCGGTAGCTGAGACGCTCCCTCAGGTCGCCCAGAGCAGCACGATCCCCGTCGGCCGCCACTACGGCCGCCACGAGTTCCACCACCTCGGCGGGCATCAGACTCGGTACGAGCAACTCGTCCAGCAGGCCGGGTTCCAAGGCCGACAGCAGCCGTTCCCGTTCGGCGGGCGGAGGTACCTCCGCCTCGAACCGTGCCTCGAAGACGCTCTCCGGAGGTGGCGGCTGACAGTCAACGGGCCGCAGGTGGAGGTTCTTCCCCAGTCCCCGCAGCAGTTCGGGATCGTCCGGCAGGACGATCACCATGACTGCCTCGGCCTCACGGAGGAGAGACCGCAGGTGCCCCAGCAGGCCCGCCGTAAGTCTGTCCGGCAACAGCCCTTCCATGAGGTAGCCACCGGAACGCGACGGTCGCCACCGGTCCAGCACCGTTGTACTGTCCAACGCCCGCAGTGAACCGGCGTCCCGGCAATGCCGAAGCAGCAGATTGAGTGCCGCGGTACGGCGACCCGATCCCGGACTCCCCGCCAGGAAGAGAAGGCCGCCGCCCAGGGTCCCGGCCGCCGCCGAGAACCACTTCGGCTCCGCGAAGCCGAAGGTCGCCTGCTCGACCTCGCTCTGCGGGATCGGTCCTTCGTGCACCCTGGCCCGGCGGCCTGTGCCCTGCTCACCGCCTACTCTCTGCCCGCCTTTGAGGCCACCGGTATTGATGTTGCCACCGGGAGCGTAGTTGAACGCGAACGTCGCACGCGCCATGTCCTCCGGTGCCGGTTCCTCGGCATTTCCCGGCCCTCCAGTCTCCGTCACCGGCGGTCCTGGTTCTTGTCACCGCGCACCTGGTCGCCTTGGAAGCCCCGGACCTGTCCCGCCTTGTTGCCGCCCACGTGGTCACCGACGGTGTGGTGGTTCGACACACTCTGCCCGCCCTGCACCGTTCCGGTATTGACGTTTCCGCTGGGTGCGCTGTTCGTTGTCCAGTGCTGCGTAACGTGGTGGCGCTCGCCGGGCCGGAGGCCGTCGTCACCTTCTGGACGTGCCTGCCCCCCGTCTCCCGGGTGTGCGCCCTGGCCGAGAACCCCTGTGTTCCGCAGGGGGCCCGATGGTGCCGGGACGTGGATCCACGCTCTCTGGGCGAACGGCTTGCCCTCGACCGTCGCCGCCACCTCGATGAAGTGGTCCGGATGACGGCCGGTGTAGCCGCTTGCGACGGCGTCCTCGTAGCAGCGGTCGGAGAGGATGGCGGCCACGTGCGTGATGTTCTCGCTGGAGGAGGCCAGCACGGCCTTGACCGGGGTCGAGTCCAGCAGCCGGTGCGTGTCGTTCCGCACGGTCCCATTGCCGCCGAACGCGTCGCCGGTGTCCGGCAGCGGGCCGACGTGCAGGCTCACACGGAGACGGATCGGCACCGTCCCATGTGAGTGGATGTTGAAGTCGGTCAGCGTCTCCTGGAGCGTCAACAGCCAGGGGTGGAGGACGAGCGGCAGCAACGTCGGGTCGAAGCCGAGGACGTAGCCGTCCCCCGTGCTGGCGGGGAAGACCCGGTCCGCCCAGACCCGTGCCAGACCGGCACGTTCGAGCGAGGTCCGGAGCAGCTCCGGCACCAGACGGCTGATGACCTCGTGCTCGATGGCGGGACGGCCGGTGAAGTCCTTGGCGTCCACCGCGAGGATTCCGCGGTACGGGGGAAGCGGGCGGCTGCGGGTGTGCGGAGCGGCTGTGCTCTGGGGCAGATCGGCATCGTGCTCGTACATCGTCGTTCCTTCGCATTGGGGGTGCGTTCGCTGTCCCCCTTGAGCTTCACGAAGGCGCGTGAGGTGTTCCGCTTCCGCAGTGCGGATGGTGCGTGATGCCGGTCACGCGCTTCTCCCCCGAGGGATGCGGCGGTCACGGAGAGCGCGCAGGCGGGCCGCGTCGAGCACCTCGACGCTCGTACGCCCCGTGCGTACGCACTGCGGGCCGAACCGTTCCAGCGCACCGCTGATCGAGTTCCGCCCCACGTTCAGATGCTGCGCCAATTCGTCCCGCGTCAAGGAGAAGACCTGCTTTGCGGAGATCTCCATCAGTTGGAGGAGAGCCGCCGCGAGCCGCCCGTCGAGGTCGCCCTCGACACACTCTGTATGTTCCCGAAGCCGGTGCAGCCCATGGATCTCCAATTCCTCAGCCAGACCGTGCTGCTTGACGAAGTCCCGGAAATCGCGCGCGGGAACGACAGACACCCGGCAGTCGGTCATCGTCTGGACCCTCGCCAGACGGACCTCGCCGGTCCGGACCGCCATCTCACCCAACACCTCACCCGGCCCGCGGAACGCAAGCAGCCGCTGCCTGCCCTCAATATCGTCGCGGACGACCTTCACCATGCCCCGGATCAACAGGAGCACGTGGGTACCCGGCTCCCCTTGACGCAGCAGGACCTCACCGGCCCTGTGCGCTCGTCGCTGGTGACCGGCCAACGCGTCCCACGCCCAGGCCGGAAGAAGGTCTCGCAGGGTCCGTCTCGCCGTCACGCATGCCTGCTTGTCCATGCGATCACACTACGCAACGAGCCGTCACGGCAGGTGCGGAATAGGGAGCCCACCGAGCCCGGGACGGTGATCTCTGACTCCGGGTCCGGCAAGCTTGTGCTCCCCCTTTTCCTGGGGACGGCCGTGCACGTCAGGCGGGTGGCGAGACATGCTCGTCTCTCTCAGTCCGCAGGAGCCCGGCCAGCGGCGCAGGCAGCCGGAGCCGCAGCACGGGCATGAGGTGCCAGCGGGCCCGATGCGGAGCCGAGGTCAGGGCAGGACAGCCAAACCGTCGAGTTCGACGAGGGCCTCCTCGTCCCACAGGCGGGTGACGCCGATGAGGGCCATGGCCGGGTAGTCGCGGCCCGCGTGCTTGCGCCAGAGGCGGCCGAGTTCGGGGGCGTGGTCGCGGTAGGCGGCGACGTCGGTGGTGTAGACGGTGACGCGGGCGAGGTCGGCCGGGGTGCCGCCGGCCGCGCGGAGTGCGGTGAGGAGGTTGGTGAGGGCCTGCTCGAACTGGGCGGGGAGGTCGCCGGGGACGATGCGGCCGTCGGCGTCCAGGGCCGTCTGGCCGGCGAGGAGGACGAGACGGGAGCCGGTGGCGACGACGGCGTGGCTGAAGCCGGAGGGGCGGGCGAGGGAGTCGGGATTGCGGCGGTCGAGGGTCATCGGTAGAGCTCCTTCGCGATGATGGTGCGCTGAACCTCGGTGGCGCCCTCGTAGACGCGGGGCGCGCGCACCTCGCGGTAGAGGTGTTCGAGCAGGTGGCCGCGTTGCAGTGCGGCGGCGCCGTGGATCTGGACGGCGGCGTCGACGACGTACTGGGCGGTCTCGGTGGCGAGGAGCTTGGCCATGGCGGAGCGGGTGGCGACGTCGGGTTCGGCGCGGTCGTAGGCCGCGGCGGCGCTGTAGACGAGGAGCCGGGCGGCCTCGACCCGGGTGGCCATCTCCGCGAGCTGGTGGCTGACGGACTGGAGGTCGCGCAGAGGACCGCCGAAGGCGTGGCGGGAGCCGGCGTGGTCGAGGGCGGCGTCGAGGGCGGCCTGGGCCATGCCGACGGCGAAGGCGCCGACGCTGGGGCGGAAGAGGTTGAGGGTGCGCATGGCGAGCGCGAAGCCGCCCCCGACCTCGCCGAGCAGGTCCTTGCGGCTGACGGGGACGCCGTCGAAGTCGAGGGTGCCGATGGGGTGCGGGGCGAGCATGTCGAGCGGGGTGACGGTGAGGCCGGGGCGGTCGGCGGGGACGAGGAAGGCGGTGACGCCGCGGGCACCGGGCTCCTCACCCGTGCGGGCGAAGACGGTGGCGAAGTCGGCGCCGGGGGCGTTGGAGATCCAGGTCTTGGTGCCGGTGAGCCGCCAGCCGTCGCCGTCGGGGCGGGCGGAGAGGGCGAGGGCGGCGGCGTCGGAGCCGGCGCCGGGCTCGGAGAGGGCGAAGGCGGCGACGGCCCGCCCGGCGGTGACCTTGGGGAGCCAGCGGTCGCGCTGGGCGGCGGTGCCGGCGAGCGCGACGGGGCAGGCGCCGAGCCCCTGGAGGGCGAGGGCCGTCTCCGCCTCGGTGCAGCCGTGGGCCAGGGACTCGCGCAGGAGGCACAGGTCGAGGGCCTGGGCCGGGAACAGGTGGTTCAGCAGCCCGAGCTCTCCGAGGGCGGCCAGCAGGGGCCGGTTGACGGCACCGGGGGCGCCGCTCTCGGCGAGGGGGCGCAGCTTCTCGGCGGCGAGGGCACGCAACTCGGCACACCAGGACGTCTGTTCGGGGTTCAGGGCGAACTGCGGCATGCGGCGAACCTCCTGATATGGCGATCTGTTGACTGTCGTCACCATCACGCTACGCTCAACGGCACCTCGGCACGCCCGGAACACCAACTTCTTCGGTTGCCGCCCAAGGGGAGAACCCGCCATGGAGCTGAGCCGGTCCGCCCACGTCGACACCTTCGCCCGCGATCACCTGCCGCCCCCGGAGCAGTGGCCCAGGCTACTGCTGGACGACGGCCCCACCGCGCACTACCCCGAACGGCTCAACTGCGGGTTCGAGTTGCTGGACGCGGGCATCGCCCGGTTCGGCGCCGACCGCACGGCCGTGCACGACGCCGACGGGCCGCGCTGGACGTACGGGGAGCTGCGCGCGGAGGTGGACCGCATCGCCCACGTGCTCACCGCCGAGCTCGGCGTCGTGCCGGGCAACCGCGTACTGCTGCGCGGGCCCAACACGCCCCGGCTGGCAGCCTGCTGGCTGGCGGTGATGAAGGCGGGGGCCGTCGCCGTCACCGTGCTGGCGGCGCAGCGGCGCGGTGAACTGCGCACGGTGTGCGAGCTCGCGCGGGTGCGGCACGCGCTGTGCGACGTGAGCGCCCTGGACGAGCTGGTCAAGGCCGAGATCCCCGGTCTGAGGACGACGGCGTTCGGCGGCGACCACGACGAGCTGGGGCGGCTGGCCGCGCGCCACGACGGGCCCTACGGCGCCGTGGACACCGCGGCCGACGATGTCGCGCTCATCGCCTTCACCTCCGGTACGACGGGGCGCCCCAAGGGCTGCGTGCACTTCCACCGCGACGTGCTGGCCGTCGCCGACACCTTCTCCACGCACGTCCTGCGGCCGAAGCCGGAGGACGTCTTCGCCGGCTCGCCGCCCCTCGGCTTCACCTTCGGCCTGGGCGGGCTGCTCGTCTTCCCGCTGCGGGCGGGCGCCTCGGCGCTGCTGGCGCAGTGGAGCGGCCCCGAGCAGATGCTGGAGGCGATCGCACGGCACCGCGTCACGGTGCTGTTCACCGCCCCGACCGGCTACCGGACGATGCTGGAGCGGCTGGACGGACACGACATCGCGTCGCTGCGCCGCTGCGTGTCCGCGGGGGAGAACCTCCCCGAGGCCACCTGGCGTGCCTGGGAGCAGGCCACCGGGCTGCGGCTCATCAACGGGATCGGAGCCACCGAGCTGCTGCACATCTTCATCTCCGCGGCCGACGAGGACGCCCGGCCCGGACTGACCGGCGTGCCCGTGCCCGGGTTCGAGGCCCGCGTCCAGGGGCCGGACGGCCTCCCCCTGCCCGACGGCGAGCCGGGCCTGCTGGCGGTGCGCGGGCCGGTGGGCTGCCGCTATCTCGCCGACGACCGGCAGCGCGGCTACGTCCAGGGCGGCTGGAACCTCACCGGCGACACCTACGTCCGGGAACCGGACGGCTACTTCCGCTTCGTCGCCCGCGCGGACGACATGATCGTCTCCGCCGGTTACAACATCGCGGGCCCGGAGGTGGAGGACGCGCTCCTGAGGCACCCGGACGTCGTCGAGGCGGCCGTCGTGGGGCGGCCAGACGCCCGGCGCGGCCAGATCGCCGTCGCCCACGTCGTCCTGCGGGACGGGGTCTCCGGCACCCCAAAGACGGCCGAGGAGCTGGGCGCCTTCGCCCGAACCGAGCTGGCGCCCTACAAGTGCCCCCGGGCGTTCGTGTTCACCACCGCGCTCCCGCGGACGCCGACGGGCAAGCTCCAGCGCTTCCGGTTGCGGGAGGCCGGCGCGGGGGACGGTGCCGGTGCCGGGGCCGGGGAAACCGGTCGGTAACCACGGCCACCGGCGATCCCTCTAGAGTGACGGCGTGGCAGAGCAGCGCACCCCCGGTTCCCTGATCCTCACGTTCTACGGCGCCTACGGGCGCGACCTCACCGCGGACGCCCGCGTCCCCGTCGCCGCGCTCATCCGCCTGCTGGCGCCCTTCGGCGTCGACGCCCCGGCCGTGCGGTCCGCCGTCTCCCGGCTGAAACGGCGCGGGCTGCTCACCGTCGCCGACGCGCGGAGCAAGGCGGCGGGCTACGCGCCGTCGGCCGCCGCCCGGGAGCTGCTGGAGGACGGCGACCGGCGCATCTACCGGCGTCCGGAGCCGGACGGGCGCTGGCTGCTGGCCGTCTTCTCGGTGCCGGAGAGCGAGCGCACCAAGCGCCACCTGCTGCGCTCCCGGCTCGCCCGGCTCGGCTTCGGCAACGCGGCGCCCGGCGTGTGGATAGCGCCGTCCCACCTGATGGCGGAGACCCGGCACACGGTCGAACGCCTGGGCCTCGACGGCTACGTCGACCTCTTCCTGGGCACGCACGCGGGCTTCACCGCCACCGAGGAGACCGTCGCGCGCTGGTGGGACCTGGAGGCGCTGGCGGAGCTGCACCGCGCCTTCCTGGACGTGCACGAGCCCGTCCTCGCGGACTGGGCCGCCCGGGCGTACGAGCCCTCGCCCGAGGAGGCGTACCGCGACTACCTGGCGGCCCTGGACTCCTGGCGCCGGCTCCCCTACGCCGACCCGGGCCTTTCGCCCGCGCTGCTGCCCGCGGACTGGCCCGGCGAGCGCTCGGCGTCGGTCTTCACCGAACTGCACGAGCGGCTGCGCGACGTGGGCGCCCGTTTCGTGGCCGAGCAGCTCACGGGGCGTGCGACGCCCCCGGCGTGACGACCCGCACGGCCGCTGCCCCGAGCGGGCGCCGGGCGTAGCCTGGAGGCATGGTCGGACGCGCATCCCCGGGCGGGCGTCCCCCGACCGGTTCGCAGCCGAAGCGGGAGCGCCGCTACTTCGCGCTGATGGCACTGTGCCTCGCGCTGTTCGTCAGCGCCTGGGCGTTCGTGCGGCTGTTCTCCGTCCCCCTGGCCATCGGCATGAGCGTGGTGGCCGCGCTGATCCCGCCGGTGGCCGTGGTGGTGGCCAACCTGCGCGAGGAGTCCGACCACTGGTTCGACGAGGGCGAGGGTGAGGACGAGAACGAAGACGGGGGCGGGTACGGGAGTGGGACCGGAGGCCGGTGACGTCCGGCGTGCGCGGCGCCGTCCGGCACATCAGGGCAGCAGCCCCGACCGACGGGCCGCCACCACGGCTTCCAGCCGGCCGTGCGCCCCCAGCTTGCGGGCCGCCGACCGCAGGTACGCCTTCACCGTCTCCGGGCGCAGACCCAGCCGCCGGGCCGCGGCCAGGTTCGTCGCGCCCTCCGCGACGCAGCCGAGGACGTCCAGCTCGCGCGGCGTCAGCGAGACCGCCGCCGGTCGGTCACGTCCGGCCGTCGCCAGCCGCCCGCACGCGGCCAGCAGTTCGTCGCGCAGTGCGGGGTCGTCGACCCTCGGGGCCAGGGCGCGCAGTTCGCCGTGGACCTCGCGCACCGTCTCCCAGGCCCCGGGGCGGCTGCCCGCGTCGTTCTCCGGTCCGGGCCGCGGGGCGCGGCTCAGCAGACGCTCGGCCTCGTCGCGCACCACGAGGGCGTGCTCCACGTCCCGTGCGGCGGCGACGACGGCGCCCACCACCCGGTCGCCCAGCGCGGCCGGGCGGCGCAGCGCGCCGTAGAGCAGGCCGCGCACCCCGCGCCGGACGACGACGGGCACCGCGACGACGGAGCGCAGGCCCTCGGCGGCGACTGCCGCGTCGTACTCGTGGCTGATGTGCCGGGCGGCCGGATAGTCCGTCACCGCGCAGGGCCGGGAGAGTGCCATCGTCTTCCCGCCGAGGCCGCCTCCGGGCGTGATGGCGAGGCCGCGCAGCGAACCGGTCGCCGCGCCGGTGAGCTCCTCGATGCGCAGCCGCGGGGCGTCGCGCAGCAGGCCGCCGAACGCGACGGGCAGGCCGGTGTCCCGGCGCAGCCGCAGCAGCGCCGCCCGCAGCACGCCCGCGTCGTCGGCTCCGCTCACGTGGCACTCCTCCCGGCCGGGGACAGTACCCCCGAACGGGGGTAGTGAGACCTGGGTCACCGATTACACGATGGACGCGGCCGGTCCCGCAACTAGGAGGACACACATGACGTCAGGCAGCGCCACGGAGGAGTTCCGGGCCGCCCGGGACTTCCTGCTGGAGCACCGGGAGGACTACGGACGGGCCTACAAGGGCTTCGCGTGGCCCAGGCCGGAGCACTTCAACTGGGCCCTGGACTGGTTCGACGTCATCGCGGAGGGCAACGACAGGACGGCGCTGCGGATCGTCGAGGAGGACGGGTCGGGGGCGCGGCTGTCGTTCGCCGAGCTGGCGGCCCGCTCGAACCAGGCGGCCAACTGGCTGCGTGCGCAGGGTGTGCGGGCCGGGGACCGCGTCCTCGTCATGCTCGGCAACCAGACCGAGCTGTGGGAGACGGCGCTCGCCGCGATGAAACTGCGGGCCGTCGTCATCCCGGCGACGCCGCTGCTGGGCCCGGCCGACCTGCGCGACCGGGTCGAGCGCGGCCGGGTACGACACGTCGTCACACGTCCCGGCGACACCGCCAAGTTCGACGACGTCCCCGGCGGCTACTCCCGCATCGTGGTCGGCGGCCGGAGCGAGGGCTGGCTGCCCTACGGGGAGGCGTACGGCTGCCCGGAGACCTTCGCGCCGGACGGGCCCACCCGGGCCGACGAGACGCTGCTGCTCTACTTCACCTCCGGCACGACGGCGCGGCCGAAGCTCGTCGAGCACACGCACGTCTCGTACCCCGTCGGCCATCTGGCGACGATGTACTGGATCGGGCTGCGGCCCGGTGACGTGCACCTCAACATCTCCTCGCCCGGCTGGGCCAAGCACGCCTGGTCCAACCTCTTCGCACCGTGGAACGCGGAGGCGACCGTCTTCATCCACAACTACAGCCGCTTCGACGCCGGCCGGCTGATGGCCGAGATGGACCGGGAGGGGATCACCAGCTTCTGCGCCCCGCCGACCGTGTGGCGCATGCTGATCCAGGCGGACCTGAGCAGCCTGCGGCGGCCGCCGCGCGAGGCCGTGGCCGCCGGTGAGCCGCTGAACCCCGAGGTCATCGAGACCGTACGCCGCGCGTGGGGCATGACGATCCGGGACGGCTTCGGCCAGACGGAGACGGCCGTCCAGGTGGCCAACAGCCCCGGCCAGCCGCTCAAGACGGGCTCGATGGGGCGCCCCAGCCCCGGCTACCGCATCGAGCTGCTCGATCCCGTGACCGGGAAGCCGGGGGCGGCCGAGGGCGAGATCGCCGTCGACCTCGCCGAGCGGCCCGTGGGGCTGATGACCGGCTACCACGGGGACGGGCAGCGCACCGCCGAGGCGATGAGGGACGGCTTCTACCGCACCGGCGACATCGGGGCCCGCGACGAGGACGGCTACCTCACGTACGTGGGCCGCAGCGACGACGTCTTCAAGGCCAGCGACTACAAGATCAGCCCCTTCGAGCTGGAGAGCGCCCTGCTGGAGCACGAGGCGGTCGCGGAGGCCGCCGTCGTCCCCGCGCCGGACCCGCTGCGGCTCGCCGTCCCCAAGGCGTACGTCGTCCTGGCCGAGGGCTGGGAGCCGGACGCGGACACGGCCAGGCTGCTGTTCGCGCACTCGCGCGCCGTCCTCGCCCCGTACAAGCGCATCAGGCGGCTGGAGTTCGACGCGCTGCCGAAGACGGTCTCGGGGAAGATCCGCCGGATCGAACTGCGGGAACGGACGGCCGAGGGGTCGGACGCCGAGTACGTGGAAGAGGAGCTGCGGTGACGCTCTCGTACGCACACGGCACCGGCACGGCGCCGCTGCTCGGCGACACCATCGGCCGCAACCTGGACCGCGCCGTGGCCGCCTGGCCGGAGCGGGAGGCGCTCGTGGATGTGCCGAGCGGTACCCGCTGGACGTACGCGGAGTTCGGGGCCGCCGTCGAGGAACTGGCACGCGGGCTGCTGGGCTTCGGCGTCGCCAGGGGTGACCGGGTCGGCATCTGGGCGGTCAACCGGGCGGAGTGGGTGCTCACGCAGTACGCCACGGCCCGGATCGGCGCGATCCTGGTGAACATCAACCCCGCCTACCGGTCCCGGGAGCTGGAGTACGTCCTCAACCAGTCCGGGGTCGCGCTCCTGATCGCCTCACAGGCGCACAAGACGAGCGACTACCGCGCCATGGTCGAGGCCGTGCGCGCGTCGTGCCCGCGGCTGCGGTCCGTGCACTACCTCGACGACGCCTCCTGGGACGAGCTGCTCGACGAGGCGGGGGCCGTGGGCGAGGAGCGGCTGCGGGCCCGGCAGGCCGAGCTGTCCTGCGACGATCCCATCAACATCCAGTACACCTCGGGCACGACGGGCTTCCCCAAGGGCGCCACCCTCTCGCACCACAACATCCTCAACAACGGCTACTTCGTGGGCGAGATGCTCGGTTACACCGAGCGGGACCGGGTCTGTGTCCCCGTGCCGTTCTACCACTGCTTCGGCATGGTCCTGGCCAACCTCGCGGCCACCTCGCACGGGGGCTGCATCGTGATCCCGGCCCCGTCGTTCGAGCCGGCGGCCACCCTGCGGGCCGTCCAGCAGGAGCGTTGCACCGCGCTGTACGGCGTGCCGACGATGTTCATCGCCGAGCTGGGCCTGCCCGAGTTCGCCTCCTACGACCTCTCCTCGCTGCGCACCGGCATCATGGCGGGCTCACCGTGCCCGGTGGAGGTGATGAAGCGGGTGGTGGCGGAGATGCACATGGCGGAGGTCTCGATCGCCTACGGCATGACAGAGACGTCCCCCGTCTCCACCCAGACGCGCCGCGAGGACGACCTCGAACGCCGCACCGGCACGGTCGGCCGCGTGCTGCCCCACACCGAGGTCAAGGTCGTCGACCCGGGGACGGGCGTGACCCTGCCACGCGGCACGGCGGGCGAGCTGTGCACGCGCGGATACAGCGTCATGCTCGGCTACTGGGAGGAGCCGGAGAAGACGGCGGAGGCGGTCGACGCGGGTCGCTGGATGCACACCGGGGACCTCGCGGTGATGCGGGAGGACGGCTACGTCCAGATCGTCGGCCGGATCAAGGACATGATCATCAGGGGCGGGGAGAACGTCTATCCCCGCGAGATCGAGGAGTTCCTCTACTCGCACCCCCAGATCGCCGACGTGCAGGTCGTGGGCGTGCCCGACGAGCGGTACGGCGAGGAGATCCTGGCCTGCGTGATCCCCCGGGACGCGGCGGACCCGCCGACGCTGGAGGGGGTAGCGGAGTTCTGCCGGGACCGGCTCGCGCACTACAAGGTGCCACGTCGGCTGGAGGTCCTGAGCGCGTTCCCGATGACGGTGAGCGGCAAGGTGCGCAAGGTGGAGCTGCGCAGCCGGTACGGCACGAGCTGACGCGCCCCGGCAGTGGCTCGGGGAGCGACCAGCCCCAACGCACCCGCAGCCTGCGACACACCGCGCCGGGCGCCCCCTGCCCAGGGGTGCCCGGCGCGCCGGGTCACAACGCGAGCCGGGGGCGGGGCGCGTCGGTGCGGCCCGTCGGCGGCCTGCGGCTGCCCGCGCGGTAGGGCGCGGGCCAGGGCGCGCCGGGGCCGCTGTAGCCCTGCTCGGCGGCGGCGTGCAGCGTCCAGTGCGGGTCGTACAGGTGGGGACGGGCGAGGGCGCACAGGTCGGCGCGGCCGGCCAGGACGAGGGAGTTGACGTCGTCCCAGGAGGAGATCGAGCCGACGGCGATGACCGGCACGCCGAGGGTGTTGCGGATGCGGTCGGCGTAGGGCACCTGGTAGGAGCGGCCGTAGTCGGGACGCTCGTCGGAGACCACCTGACCGGTGGAGACGTCGATGGCGTCGGCACCCCGTTCGGCGAAGGCGGCGGCGATGCCGAGGGCGTCGTCGGACGTGGTGCCGCCGTCGGCCCAGTCGGTGGCGGAGATCCGTACCGTCAGCGCCCGCTCCGTGGGCCACGCCTCCCGGACGGCGTCGAGGACCTCCAGGGGGAAGCGCAGCCGCCCGGCCAGGTCACCGCCGTAGGCGTCGGTGCGGCGGTTGGTGAGCGGCGAGAGGAAGGAGGACAGCAGGTAGCCGTGCGCGCAGTGCAGCTCCAGGACGTCGAACCCCGCACGGGCGGCGCGGCGCGCGGCGGCGGCGAACGCCTCGCGGATCCGGGCGAGATCGGCACGCGTCAGCTCGCGCGGCCGCTGGCTGACGCCGTCGAGGTACGGGAGCGGTGAGGGGGCCACGAGGGGCCAGTTGCCCTCGGGGAGCGGCTGGTCGATGCCCTCCCACATCACCCGCGTGGAGCCCTTGCGGCCGGCGTGGCCGAGCTGCACCCCGATGGCGGCCGTCGGGGACTGGGCCCGTACGAACTCGACGACGCGCCGCCATCCGGTCTCCTGGGCCGCGTTCCACAGCCCGGCGCAGCCTGGGGTGATCCGGGCCTCGGGGGAGACGCACACCATCTCGGTCATCACCAGCGCGGCCCCGCCGAGGGCGCGGGCGCCCAGGTGGACGAGGTGGAAGTCGCCGGGGACGCCGTCCCGGGCGGAGTACATGTCCATGGGCGAGACGACGACGCGGTTGCGCAGCCGGACGCCGCCGAGGGTGAAGGGGGTGAACATCGGCGGGGTGTCCGGCGGCACACCGGCCTCGCGGGCGACGCTCTCGGTGAACTCGGCGTCGCGCAGCCGGAGGTTGTCATGGGTGACCCGGCGGCTGCGGGTGAGCAGGTTGAACGCGAACTGCCGGGGCGGTTGGCCGGTATAGCGGGAGAGATCCTCGAACCACTCCAGACTGGCACGGGCCGCCCGCTGCACCGACCGCACGACGGGGCGGCGTTCGGCCTCGTACGCGGCCAGGGCCTGGGGCACGCCGGGCTGTTCGCGCAGGCACGCGGCGAGCGCCAGAGCGTCCTCGACGGCGAGCTTGGTGCCAGAGCCGATGGAGAAGTGCGCGGTATGGGCGGCGTCGCCGAGCAGGACGGTGTTCCCGTGGTGCCAGCGCTCGTTGACGACGGTGCGGAAGACCGTCCACTGGGAGTTGTTGCCGCGAAGAGGCCGGCCGCCGAGGGCGTCGGCGAAGAGCTTGGCACAGCGCTCGGCCGAGTTCCGCTCGTCCAGCTCGTCGAACCCGGCGGCCCGCCACACCTCCTCGCGCATCTCGACGATGACGGTGGACGCGTCTTCGGCGTACGGGTAGCCGTGGAGCTGCATGACGCCGTACGGCGTCTCGTTGATCTCGAAGCGGAAGGCGTCGAAGGCGAAGTCGGCGGCGAGCCACACGTAGCGGCAGCGGTGGGGGGTGAGGTCGGTGCCGAAGGCCGCGCGGTGCGCCTCGCGGGTGGTGCTGTGCACGCCGTCGGCGGCGACCACGAGGTCGTGTTCGTCCGCGAGCCGCGCCGCCGGCGGGGCCTCGGTGCGGAAGCGCAGCTCGACGCCGAGGGCGCGGCACCGCTCGTGCAGGACGGCGAGCAGGTCGCGGCGGCTGAGCGCCGCGAAACCGTGCCCGCCGGAGGTCAGAGTGCGGCCGCGGTGGACGATGTCGATGGCGTCCCAGCGCACGAAGCGCTCGCGCAGGGCCGCGTAGACGACGGGGTCGGCGTGCTCGATGCCGCCGAGCGTCTCGTCGGAGAGGACGACACCGAAGCCGAAGGTGTCCTCGGGGGCGTTGCGTTCGTAGACGGTGATGTGGCGGGCCGCGTCGAGGCTTTTCAGCAGCGCGGCCGCGTAGAGGCCGCCTGGCCCGCCGCCGATGACGGCGACGCGGCGCGCGGGCTGTGCTACCTGCCCTGCCATACGGGGGCCCTCTTCCCGGTGAAGGCGGCGTGGAACTCGGCGTAGTCGTCGCTGTGCATGAGCAGCGCCTGAGTGGCGGCGTCCATCTCGACGGCGGCGGACAGGGGCAGATCCAGCTCGGCGGTCAGCAGGGCCTTGGTCTGGGCGTGGGCGAGGGCGGGGCCGTCGGCCAGCCGGCGGGCGAGGGCGCGGGCCGCGTCGTCGGCCTCGCCGTCCTTGACCGACTGGCTGACGAGCCCGATGCGTTCGGCCTCGTCGGCGGTGACGGCGTCGCCGAGCATGAGGATGCGGGTGGCGTGGCCGAGCCCGACCACCCGGGGCAGGAGGTAGGCGGCACCCATGTCCCCGCCGGAGAGGCCGACGCGGGTGAAGAGGAAGGAGAAGCGGGTGCTGGGGTCGGCGACGCGGAAGTCGGCGGCCAGCGCGAGGACGGCACCCGCCCCGGCGGCGGCGCCGTGCAGCGCGGCGACGACGGGGAAGGGCGCCTCGCGGATGGCCCGGACGACCTGGCCGGTCATCCGGTTGAAATCGAGAAGCTCCGCGGTGTCGGAGCTCAGAGTGGCCCCGATGATCTCCTCGACGTCGCCGCCGGAGCAGAAGCTCCGCCCGGTGCCGCCGAGGACGAGGGCGCGGGCGGAGCGCTCCCGGGAGAGCTCCGCCAGCAGGTCGCGGAGGTCGGCGTAGGCCCCGAAGGTGAGGGCGTTGAGCCGCTCCGGGCGGTTCAGGGTCACGGTGACGACGCCGTCGTCCCGTTCTACGCCGATGTGGTGCCAGTCGTCGGTACTGCGTGCGGAACCGGTGAACGGGCTCATGCGAGCGAAAGTATCACCGGTTTCTTACTCCCGTCACGAGTACGCGATACACACTTCGACCCCCTCGGGCACCCCACCCCTCGGCGGGACGGGCCGTCAGACCCCGGGCACCCCCGCCCGCTCGGCCAGCGTGGCGACGAGGACGGCCTTGATGGTGTGCATGCGGTTCTCGGCCTCGTCGAAGACGAGCGAGTGCTCGGATTCGAACACCTCGTCCGTCACCTCCAGCGAGGCCAGCCCGTGCCGCGCGTGGATCTCCCGCCCGAGGACGGTGCCCAGGTCGTGGAAGGCGGGCAGGCAGTGCAGGAACCGCACGTCGGGGTTCTCGGTCGCGCGCAGCACCTCCATCGTGACCGCGTAGGGGGTGAGCAGCGCGATGCGCTCGTCCCAGACCTCCTTGGGCTCCCCCATGGAGACCCACACGTCGGTCGCGACGAAGTCGGCGCCGTGCACCGCGTCGGCGACCTCCTCGTCCAGCAGGACCCGGGCCCCGGTCTCGGCGGCCAGCTCACGGGCCCGGTCGACGACCTCCTGCCGCGGCCACAGCGAGCGGGGCGCGGCAATGCGCACGTCCATGCCGAGGAGGGCGGCGGTGATGAGGTAGGAGTTGCCCATGTTCGAGCGGGCGTCGCCGAGATAGGCGAAGGCGATCTCGGTCAGCGGCTTGGCGCAGTGCTCGGTCATCGTGAGCACGTCGGCGAGCATCTGCGTCGGATGCCAGTCGTCGGTGAGCCCGTTGTAGACGGGGACGCCCGCGTACGCGGCCAGCTCCTCGACGGTGTCCTGCGCACTGCCGCGGTACTGGACGGCGTCGAACATCCGGCCGAGCACACGGGCCGTGTCCCTGACGGACTCCTTGTGGCCCATCTGCGAGGCCGAGGGGTCCAGGAACGTCGTCGCGGCACCCTGGTCCGCCGCGGCGACCTCGAAAGCGCAACGGGTCCGCGTGGAGGTCTTCTCGAAGACCAGTGCGATGTTCCGCCCGCGCAGCCGCTGCACCTCGGTGCCCAGCTTCTTGGCGGCCTTCAGCTCAGCGGCAAGCCGGATCAGGCCGCGGAACTCCTCGGGGGTGAAGTCCAGCTCCTTGAGGAAGTGGCGGCCGGCGAGGTCTGTCGCCATGGGAGGGCTCCTGGGTAGCGAACGAGGGACTGGCGAAATTATATACGCAACCCCGTATCTCTATGCAGCCTCCCCTCGAACCGTCACCCGACGGGATCGCGCTGCACGGGGCAGCTCATGCAGCGCGGACCGCCACGCCCCCGGCCCAGCTCGCTTCCGGGGATCTCCACCACCTCGATGCCCTGCTTGCGCAGGTGGGTGTTGGTCGTGACGTTGCGCTCGTAGGCCATCACCACTCCGGGTTCCACGGCGAGCACGTTACAACCGTCGTCCCACTGCTCCCGCTCGGCCGAGCGCACGTCCTGCACGGGGGTGAGCACCCGGATGCCGTCCAGCCCCAGGGCCGCCGCGATGGCGTGGTGCATGTGCTCCGGGGGGTGCCCGGTGACCTTCAGCTCGTCTCCGTCCGCCGCCGGTTCGATGGTGTAGGAGGGCAGCATGCCCAGCCCCGCGTACTGCGTGAACGTGTCCCCGTCGATCATCGTCATGACGGTGTCCAGATGCATGAACGAGCGGGCCTTCGGCAGGTCCAGTGCGACGATGGTGCGCGCGGAACCGGCCTCGAAGAGAACCTTGGCCAGCATCTCCACCGCCTGCGGAGTGGTGCGCTCGCTCATGCCGACCAGCACCGCGCCGTTGCCGATGACGAGGACGTCGCCCCCCTCGATCGTGGACGGGTGGGTGCTCTCGCCACGCGACCAGAAGTGGAAGTCGGACCCGGCGAAGAGCGGGTGGTGCTGGTAGACGGCCTCGAAGTGCGCCGTCTCGCGCTGCCGGGCCGGCCAGCGCATGGCGTTGATGGCCACCCCGTCGTAGATCCAGGCCGAGGTGTCCCGGGCGAAGAGGTGGTTGGGCAGCGGGCTGAGCAGGAAGTCGTCCATGTCCATGACGTGGAAGCGGACGGACATCGGCTCGACGTGCCGCTCCAGGAACTCCCGCTTCGTCTCACCCCCGATCAGCACGCGGGCCAGCTCGGCCGAGGACAACTCGTCATAGGCGGCCCGCAGGTGGTCGGTGGCGAGCGGGCCGAACTCCCGCTCGTCGAAGACCCGGTCCAGGACCAGCCTGCGCGCGGGAGCGAGGTCCAGACTCTCGGTGAGCAGGTCGGCGAACAGGTGCACCTCGACGCCCCGCTCGCGCAGCACGTCCGCGAACATGTCGTGCTCCTGCCGCGCCCGGCGGACCCACAGCACGTCGTCGAACAGGAGATCGTCCTTGTTGGTCGGGGTGAGCCTTTTGAGCTCGAGCCCAGGGCGGTGCAGGATGACGCGGCGCAGCCGCCCGGCCTCGGAATCGACGTGGAATCCCATGAACTCATCCTTGCCGAGCCGAGCGCGCCCTGCCCAGGAAACGGCGGACCTTTCCTCGCTCCCCCACGCCGCCGGGGACCGGATCCCGCCACCGGCCAACCCTCCCCGCCGGGACCGGCCGGGCCGTCCGGACCACGGCTACGGGGCAAGCCGCCGAGCGAGTTGGGCGATGTGGCCCGGGCCGACGCGGCAGCAGCCGCCGATCAGCCTGGCCCCCGCCGACTGCCAGCGCACCGCCTGCCGTGGGTCGTAGGCGACCTCGCCCTCCCATTCCCGGGCCTCCGCGCTCCAGCGCTCCCCGCTGTTCGGATAGACGACGACCGGCTTGCCGGTGACCTCGGCCGCCGACGCGACGGCGAAGCCCGCGTCGGAGGGCGCGCAGCAGTTGGCCCCGACGGCGATCACCTGGTCGACCCCGGCCGCCACGGCGAATGCCTCGGGCAGGGGCTGCCCGGCCCGGGTCCGCTCGCCCAGGACCGTGTAGCTGAGCCACACCGGGACTCCGCAGCCCTCCGCGGCCAGGAGCAGGGCCTCCGCTTCCCGCACGTCCGGCACCGTCTCCAGGGCCAGCACGTCCGGACCGGCCTCCGCCAGGGCCTGGATGCGCGGCCGGTGGAAGCGGACCAGCTCCCGGGTGCTGAGCCCGTACCGGCCCCGGTACTCGCTGCCGTCGGCGAGCACCGCACCGTACGGCCCGACGGACCCGGCCACCCACACCGCCCGCTCCCCCGCCGCCGCCCGCGCCACCTCGACGCTGCGGGCGAAGAGCCCGGCGGCGGCCCGGGGGCCGATGCCGCGTCGCGCGAAGCCCTCGAAGGACGCCTGGTAGCTGGCGGTGATGAGGACCCGTGCCCCGGCCCCGACGTAGGCCGCGTGCGCGGCGCGCACCTGCCCGGGATCGTCCGCCAGCAGCCGCGCCGACCACAGCGCGTCGCCCAGGTCGCAGCCCTGGGCGGCGAGCTGGTTGGACAGACCGCCGTCGAGGACGAGCGTCGCGCCGGCGAGCGCTTCGGCCAGCGGGGAAGGAGGTGGCGTCAAGGGAGCTGCACCTGCACCTGGGAGGAGATCAGCTCAAGGTGTTCCAGGTCGTCGAGGTCGAGCATCTGGAGGTAGATCCGCTGCGAGCCGACCTCCGCGTATCGCCCGATCTTGTCCACCACCTCGGCCGGGGAACCGGCGAGCCCGTTCTCCTTGAGCTCGGCCACCTCGCGGCCGATGGCGGCGGCCCGGCGGGAGACCTCATCGTCGTCCTTGCCCACGCAGGCGACCAGGGCGTTGGAGTACACGAGCTCCTCGGGAGCGCGCCCCTGCTCGGCAGCCGCGGCGCGGACCCGCCCGAACTGGCGGGCGCTCTCCTCGATGGAGGCGAAGGGGAGGTTGAACTCGTCGGCGTAACGTGCGGCGATGCGCGGGGTGCGGGTGGCGCCGTGCCCGCCGATCAGCACCGGCAGCCGCTCCTGGGCGGGCTTCGGCAGCGCGGGGCAGTCGCTGAGCTGGTAGAACCTCCCGTCGAAACCGAAGGTCTCGCCGGGCGGGGTCTTCCACATTCCGGTGACGATGGCGAGCTGTTCCTCCAGCCGGCCGAACTTCTCCTTCGGAAACGGAATGCCGTACGCCCTGTGCTCGGCCTCGAACCAGCCGGCCCCGAGCCCGAACTCGACGCGACCGCCGGACATGGCGTCCACCTGGGCCACCTGGATCGCCAGAACCCCCGGGAGCCGGAACGTGCCGGCCGTCATCAGGGTGCCCAGGCGGATGCGGCTCGTCTCGCGGGCCAGCCCGGCCAGGGTGATCCAGGCGTCCGTCGGCCCCGGAAGGCCGTCGGCCTCCCCCATCGCCAGGTAGTGGTCCGAACGGAAGAAGGCGTCGAAGCCGAGGTCCTCGCTGGCCTTGGCCATGCGCAGCAACGTCTCGTAGCTCGCCCCCTGCTGGGGCTCGGTGAAGATGCGAAGGTCCATGCACTCCATCCTGCCCCGGAGTGCAAGCCCTCCCGGGGCCGCGACGCGGCCCCGGGAGCCACCAGCCGTGCGGCCGCCCCGGCCTACGAGGGAACACGGGGAAGGCTGCCGCGCAGGCAGACCGCGTGATCGGCGGCCTCCCCCGCCGCGTCCAGGGCCTCCAGGCAGTGCCAGTAGAGGGACTCCTCCTCCGCCCCGGCCGCCACTTCGACCAGGGCGGTACACAACTCCGCCAGGAATCCGGCCAGTTCCTCCAGAGCGTGATGAGGCTCGCGGACCCCGGTGAGCCGCACCGCCCGGACCTCGGCGGCACCACCGGGGAGGGAGCGCAACCGGACCCCTGCCCGGGCCAACGCGTCGGCCGCCGGCCGCGCCTGGGGCGGGCCGCTGTCGGCCAGCAAGCGCCCCACCGCCTGGGCGAGCGCCTGGGCCTGCCAGGCCTCCGCCACGATCTGCGCACCGTCCCCGCAGCGCGCGAGCGCCGAGCGGCTGATTCCGATGAGCCGTACCGCATCCATCTGCCCTCTCCGTGAGCCGTGTAGAGCGTCGGGGCTTCACTCGGCGAAGCCTCATCCGCACTCACGGTGACGGGTAGCCGGCAGACGGTCCAGCGCCCCTGGAAAGCGGTGGATTACCGACGGGTTGGGGATAAGTCCCTCACCCGTTCAGCGGTGTACCGGTGCGCCCGCCGCCGCCCGGGGCAGGAAAGCGTTCCTCGTTCCGTTCGATCTTGGCGTCCAGCACCTCCAGCGCGTCCACCCCCAGCACCTCGCAGAACTGCAGCAGGTACGCCAGCACGTCGGCGACTTCGTCGCGCACCCGCGCCGCCTGCTCCGGCCGGTCCATGATGGCGGCGGACTGCTCGGGCGTGAGCCACTGGAAGATCTCCACGAGCTCCCCCGCCTCGACGCTCAACGCCGCGGCCAGATTCTTCGGATTGTGGTACTGACCCCAGTCCCGAGCGGCGGCGAACGCGGCCAACCGCCGCTGCCGGGCCGCGAGACCGCGGTCGTCGTCATTGCTCATGCGTCCATGATCCACCCATCGCGCGGCTCCACGGTCGCGCCCCGTCCGCACGGCGCCCGACGGCCCGCACCGGCCCCCGGCTCAGCCGTCGTCGACCTCCGTACCCACGGGCGTGACGAGGAAGACGTCGCTGTTGATGCGGTTCATCCCGCCTCCGAGCCCGAACACGACACCGCTGGCGAAGTCCAGCACGCGCCGTGCCACGTCCTGTTCCGCGGCGGTGAGGTCGAGCAGCACGGGATCCCCCGCCATCACGTGCTCGGCGACATCCCGCGCGTCCGCGAAGACCTGGAGCCGGACAACGACGAACTGCCGCCCACCCACCTCGGCTTCGGCGTCCTCCGCCGGAAGCCGCGCGTCATCGCCGGCGTCCGCCACGGGCAGCTGCGGGACGGTGGCCCAGGAACCCCACTCGTAGCCACCGCGCAGCGGAACGACCTCGGCCAGGCCCTCCCACTCCTCCTCCGGGGCATCACTCGGTATCCGCATTCCGCGAGTGTAGGAAAAACCCGCCCGATCCCGCGGAGATCACCCCCGTGTCGCAGGCCCGGGCACGTGGCGCTCGTCACCGTGCCCTTTCGCCGCCCGGCCGACGGGACCCCGTGCGCCCGGGCCGCGCGCGGCCTCCGCAGGCCGTCACACCCCCGTCGTCGAGCCGGGGCGGACGATCATCAGCACGACGACGACGGCCCACAACACGTTGAAGAGCCCGGTGAGCATGGCCAGCCGGGGGGCGAGCGCGGCCGGTTCGCCATCGGCGACACCCGCGGCGCGTGGGGCGAGCATCCGCCGCTGGGCCGGGATGATCAGCGCGGCGAGGAGGACGGCGGCGAGCGTGGTCAGGAGCAGGGAGACGATCAGCCACGCGTCGGTGAGGACACCGAGCTGGGCGCCGGTGGCGATACCGAAGACGGGGACGACGACCCCGGCGACCGCGTAGCCACGGCACACACGGTGCAGAAACGCCGCGACCCCGGCGGAGCGACTCTCCTTCCCCTCGGCCAGCGCGTGGCGCGCGTAGCGGGGGAAGAGCGAGGCGGCGACCGCTATCGATCCGACGGTCAGGATCGCGGCCAGGACATGGACGGACAGCAGGAACTTCGTCACGGAGACACCTCTCGGTTGTCCGAGGACGCACTGACTTGGCCCTCAATAGGTTGTCTACCAATAGATAGCACGCCTACATCAAGGCTGGGTACACTGAGGCGACATGAGGACGGATGCGGTACGGGGCCACCTGGACGGACTTCTCCTGGCCGTTCTGGAGCCGGGCCCGCGGCACGGGTACGCGATCATCACCGCCGTTCAGGAGCGCAGCGGCGGCGCACTGGAGCTGCGCACGGGCACCATCTACCCGGCCCTCCAGCGCCTGGAGCGGCTCGGCCTGCTGCGCAGCGCCTGGGACGCGGTCGGGGAGCGGCGCAGGCGCTGCTACGAGCTGACCGACGACGGGCGCCGAGCGCTCGCCGAAGAACGCACCGCATGGCAGGAGTTCACCGCCGCCATCGGTTCGGTCCTGAACCCGGCGCGCCCGGCCGCGGGCGGTGCGGCATGAGCACCGGGTCCGGCGCGGATCGGCGCACCGCGGCGGAGGGCGCCCCGGACGGCGCCCGGGGCGGGGATCCGGCCGACGCCTACGTCGCCGCCCTGGCCGCCTCCCTGCACGGCCCGGCCAGGCACAAGGCACGGCTGCTGGCCGAGCTCAGGGACGGCCTGGACGACGCCGTGGCCGAGCACACAGGAGAGGGTCTCTCGCACGCGGACGCCACCGCCCGCGCCCTCCGCGACATCGGCACGCCCGATGTCCTCATCCCCGTCTACCAGCACGAACTGACGATCGCGCAGGCGCGGCACACCGCGCGGGCCGCCGCTGTCACGGCGCCGTTCACCGCGGCCTGCTGGCTCCTCACGCACACGGCGGAGCACGGCGGGGCCGGAAGCCCGTACGGAGCCGCCCTCCTGCTGGCCGTCCACCTGGTCGCCGTCGCCACGGTCGCCGCCGTCCTGACCGCCGCGAGCCTGGCGGCCACGGGGCGGCTCGCCCGCCGACTGCCCACTCCGCCGCGGCTTCCGCTCGCGGTGGCCTGGACGGGTACGGCGGCGAGCGTCGCCATGGCGCTGACCACGCTCCTCCTCCTCGTCCTCGCCCTGCTCGGGCGGGACTGGCCGCTCGCGGTGGGCGCCGGAGGGCTGGCCGCGGCCTCGCACGCGCTGGTCGCCTCCTCGGCCCGCGCCTGCCGCCGCTGCGTCCGCCTCGTCACGGGCTGACGACCTCCGTCAAGGAGGGCGCCACCCTCGGTCTGGAGGTGTGGCGCGATCGGCCCACCGGGGCCCTCCTGGCCGGGGCCGAGGTGGCCGGAACCTGGCGGGCCAGGGCACGAGACCGCAGACTGGGCGTGACGGTGCGCCCCTTCGCTACGCTCGGCCAACGCGACGGCGAAACCGGCCGAGTTCTGCCGGTTCGCCCCGAAGTGTCGCCGGTGGCGGCTACGGTGACCGGCATGAGTGCCGACCAGATCAGGCCCGAGGACGAATGGCCCCTTCCCCCGGCCTGGATGTGGGCCTGCCAGGAGTGCGCGGACCGTTACCGCTTCATGAAGCGAGCCATCGAGACGGTGGAGGAACTGCGCCTCACCGGGCAACCCCACGTGGACCACGATCCGTTCGACAGCATCGTCTCCTCCCAGATCGCGCTCGCGGAGCACATGGCCGCCGAGCATCTCGACCAGCTCCCCGAGTGGAGCCCCACGTGCGCCACGTGCGCGAGTCACCGCAAGGCGGTCTCCGGGGCGGCCGGTCGCGACGACTCCCGGGCCGCCACGCTGATCCGCATCGGCGGGGAGCACCGGGCCCGCCACATCGTCGTCCCGCCGTCGATCGTCGAACTGTACTGACACCACCGCAGGCGCGGCCGGCGAGCCCGGCCCGACCGGCCTCGCACTCCCGCTGACCGGGTGTCAGCACCGCAGAGCCCCGCCCGTCAAGCAACCCCGGCAAGAAGGTCCATACCAGACCCTTGTCCTTGGTCTAGGCCAATGCAAAGCTCAGGAGTGGCACCCGACTTGAGCACCGCACTGGAGAAGGGACACCCCCACATGTCCGCACGTACCACGGCGGGGGTGGCGGCCGTCGCCGCCGCCGCTCCCCTGCTGCTCCTCCTGCCCGCGGAACAGGCCTCCGCGCACGGCACCATGTACGACCCGGTCAGCCGCGTTGCGGCCTGCTACGCGGAGGGGCCCGAGCACCCGGACTCCCAGGTGTGCAAGGACCTCATCGCGGAGAGCGGCACGCAGCCCCTCTACGACTGGAACGAGGTCAACCTCGCCAACGTCAACGGGCGGCACCAGGAGGTGATCCCCGACGGGAAGCTCTGCTCGGCGGGCCGGGAGAAGTACAAGGCGCTCGACTGGGCCCGCACCGACTGGGCCGCCACCCCCGTCTCCGCCGGGGCCGCCGACTTCCGGTTCCGCGTCACGGCCCCCCACCTGGGCACGATGACCGTCTACATCACCAAGGAGGGCTACGACCCCACCAAGCCCCTGAAGTGGTCGGACCTGGATCCGACGCCGGTGGCCGTGGCCGACGTCACCCGGAGCGCGCCGAGCGGCTACTACGAGTTCGGCGGCACCCTCCCCGAGCGGACGGGCCGTCACCTGCTCTACAAGATCTGGCAGCGCAGTGACAGCCCGGAGGCCTTCTACAGCTGCTCGGACGTGACGTTCTCCGCCGCCGCCTCGGCCGAGTCGGCACCGAAGGCCCCGACGGAGCAGCAGATCGCGGACGGGCTCCCCCACTCCACCGTCAGCCACCACGGCCACGGAGGTGCCCCGGCCGGGGAACAGCGCACCGTCCTGCCGCAGACGCTGGCCGGGGTCGGCGCCGTCGGGCTCACGGCCGCCTGCTTCCTGCTCTCCCGCCTCTCGCGTCGCCGCCCCGGAGCCTGAGCCCGGGCCCGGCCGCGCGCCCCCGTCCGACTCCGACAGCGTCCGCGTCGGGCGGGGGCGTATGGCGATGCGCCGGACCCTGTACGCAGCGCGGGCCTGAGGGTGTCCGGGGAACCCCGGTGACCGCACCCCACGCGAGCGGGTATGACCGGTGGCCCCGAGCCCATGAGTGCCGACGCCCTTCGGGCGTTCCGGCGGGAACGCGCCGACCCGCGGGACGAGCGGGCGAAGGTGGCGGCGAGGCCGCGCGGCGCGGCGGGCGCACGGGGGCGTGACAGCGGACCTCAGACGGTGGCGAGGTAGCGCAGCGCCGAGGCCACCGCGCCCGCGCCGGACATGCCGTGGGCCCCGGGGCCGGGCGGCGTCGCGGCCGAGCACAGGAACACGCCGGGCACCCCGGTGCTGTACGGGTCCAGGGCGGGCCGGGCGCCGAGGAGGAGCTGGGGGACGGTCTTGGCCCCGGTGAGGATGTCGCCGCCGGTGAAGTTGGCGTTGGCCGCCGCGAAGTCGGTCGGACGCGTGACGCGGAGGCCCACGACGCGGTCCCGGGCGCCGGGGGCGAACCGCTCGATCTGCCGCAGGATCACCTCGGTGGCGTCCCCGTCGTATCCGTGCGGCACATGGGCGTACGCCCAGACGGGGTGCACGTCTCCCACGGACCGGGAGGGGTCGGCCAGGTACTGCTGACCGACGAGGACGAAGGGACGCTCAGGCATCCGTCCGGCCACCGCGTCCCTCTCGGCCCGGACCACCTCGGACAGCGGGCCGCCGAGGTGGACGGTCCCGGCCCGGCGGGCGTCGTCGGCCACCCAGGGCACGCCGCCCTCGACGGCGAGGTCGACCTTGAACGCGCCGGGTCCGCGGCGGAAGCGCCGGTAGGCGGCGCGCACCCGGCGCGGCAGCCGGTCGCCGTAGAGCCGGACGAGCTGACCGGGGTCCAGGTCGAGGAGCGTGACGTCCGCGGGCGGGAGCTGCGCTGCGTCGGTGACGCGTTCACCGGTGTGGATCACGCCGCCGTACTCCCTCAACGCGCCCTCCAGGCCGCGGGCGATGGCCTGCGATCCGCCCTCGGCCACGGCCCAGCCCGCGGCGTGGCCGGCGGTGAGGATGCCGAGCCCGATCGCCGAGCTGAACGGTTCGGACAGCGGCCGGAAGGCATGGGCGGCCACACCGGCCCACAGGGCCCGTGCCTGGGGCGTCCGGAAGACGCGGGCGAGGAGGGCGGCCGGAGCGGCCGTCGGCAGGCCGAAACGCGCGACCAGCACAGGATGCGAGGGGACCCGCAGCAGCGGACCCATCACGTCCTCGGCCAGCGTGTCCCAGCGCCGCACCGAGGGGCCGACGAGGGCCCGGTAGCGGCGGCCGTCGGGGCCGAGCCCGGCTGCGGTCTCCTCGACGGAGCGCAGCAGCACTCCGGCCGTCCCGTCGTCCAGCGGGTGGACGCAGTCGACCTCCGGCAGCCGCCAGCGCAGCCCGTGACGCTCCAGTTCGAGCGAGCGGAGCGCCGGGGAGGTGACGGCCAGGGGGTGGATGGCCGAGCAGTGGTCGTGCAGGAGCCCGGGCAGGATCGCCTCGTGGCTGCGAGTGCCGCCGCCGGTCTCGTCCGCGGCCTCCAGCAGGGTGACCCGCAGCCCGGCCTTCGCCAGGAGGGCGGCGGCGGTGAGCCCGTTGGGCCCGCCGCCCACGACGACCGCCGAGGTCATGACGCCGCCGCGGCGGTCGGCAGGCATCCGGCGAGGACGCCGGTCCGGGCCGCGTCCTCCACGCCGGACACCGACGGTGGGACGGAGCCCGAACCCGCGGCGCACACGGGCGGGTCGGCGTCGTCGATGAGCCGGGTCTGGCAGGTCTGGCGGGTCGGCATGCAGTGCACCTTCGCGGGCCGCGTTCGGGCAGGCCGGGGGCGGCCTGCCCGTGGGTTGCGCACACCCGAGGCCGGCCGGCGGCCGGGCCGGCCTTCTCGGCGTCAGCCCGGCCATCGTCTCACCACCGCCCCATCGCGGCCCACGGTGGCGCGCACCGACGTCAGCGGTCGCCCTGGCCCGGCCTCCTCCACGTGCCGCGCCTCCGGCTGGTCGGGAGTGCCGTGCGTCAGCGCCGCCATGGGTAACACCGTCTCTTCGGCAGGGAAGGAAGAGGAAGAGCATGATAGGCGCCGTCTATCAGGTGAGCAGAAACGTCTCTTTGACTTACCCGCGAGCGTGCCAGGACACTGACAGGGGCCAACAGAACAGCAACGCCCTGGGTGTGAGCTGCGAAGGCCGGCACCCGCCGTCCTCCTCCCGCCCGGGGCGCGTCCGAGTGCGCCCTACGCACCGGAAGGGGACGACAGCAGGCGATGAGCACCATCGAGGACCCGTTCGAGGACCCGATCGACACCCACCGGTGTCTCCTCCCGACCCCACGGGCGACAGCCCTCGCCGTGCGCCCGCGCCCCCTCGCCCACCCTCGCCGCCGGCCCGGCTGAACGAAGCCGCCCCGAACCGCCCCGAAACCCGGCCCCTCGGGCCGCTTCCCGGGCACGCCTCCGTGCTGTCCGGGCCTCCGCACCAGCTCTCGCCCGGCCCGCACCCCGCACCCCTCACCCGTGCGGCACCCGCCACCGGGGACTCCGGGCGAGGAGGCGGCACACCCCGGCAGACCAGCCCCGGAACACCCGTCGCCACCGCGGCAGGCGCCGCCTGACGCACCCCTCAGGCCCTCCGCAGGACGCGGCCCGACCGGCCGCGCGGCTCCGTTTCCGCCCCGGCGGTCGTCCCCGGCTCAGCGCGCCGCCCCGGCGGCGGGCACGCCGCCGGCAAACGCCGAAGCCACGTCACCGCGAGGCCGTACGGCTGCCTGGCCGCACGGCCACGCAGGCGCCCGCCCCGCGCGCCGCCACCCCACCCGCACGACGAACACCCGACACGAGCAGAGGAGTTGGCCTAGTCATGCCCACGCCCCGCGTCACACACGGTTGGACTCCGGCGGCCGCCGCCGTCTCCACCGCCGCGTGGGGAGCCAACCAGTTCACCCCGCTCACCAGCGTGTACCGGATGTCGGCCCACTGGCACTCCGTCTCGCTGACCGCGATGTTCTCCACCTATCTGCTCGGCCTCGCGCCCGGTCTCCTGCTCGGTGGCCCCGCCGCGGACCGGCACGGCCGACGGCGCGTGGTGCGGTGCGCGCTGGTCCTGTGCGCCGCCGCGAGTGTGACGCTGGCACTGGCGGCGGTCTCCGAGGTGGCCGTGTACGTCAGCCGCCTGGCCACGGGCGTCGCCGCCGGCTGCGTGTTCGCCGCCGGGACCGCCTGGCTCAGGGAACTCTCCACGGCGTCCGGCCGTCCGGACGCCGGTGCTCGCCGCGCGGTGTACGCCACCGGCAGCGGCTTCGTGGCGGGCGCGCTGGCGGCGGGCGCACTCGCCGAGTGGGCACCGTTCCCGACGGCCGTCCCCTGCCTCGTCCACGCCCTCGTCTGCCTGCTCGTGCTCGGCGCCACCGGCGGTGTGCCCGAGACCGCGCCGCGCCGGGCTGTCACCCGTCGCCGCCCGCACCCCGCCCGGCTGCTCCGGGCGGCCGTCGGCCACCCCCGGTTCCGGTGGGTGGTCCTTCCGGCGACCCCCGCCGTTTTCGGCGCCGCCACAGTGGCCTACGTCGTGCTGCCACCGCTGGTGGCCGGCCACGTCCCCGGCCACGCCCCGCTGTTCAGCGGCCTGGTGGCGGCGCTGACGCTCGCCGTGGGCGCCGTCGTCCAGCCGTGGGCGGCCCGGCTCGACCACGCGTGCGGCGGGCGGGCCACCCTCGTCGCCATGGCCACGGTGATCGCCGGACTGCTCGTCGGGGCCCTCGCCGTGCGGCGCGGCTCCGCCGGCCTGGTGGTGACGGCCGCGATCGTCCTGGGAGCCGGGTACGGACTCGCCCTCGCCTCGGGGCTGCGAGAGATGGAACGCCTGGCGCCGGAGTCCTTCCGGCCGTCGGCCGCGACGCTCTACCAGATCACCGCCTCCGGCGGCTTCCTCACCCCGCTGCTCCTCGCCGTCACGGCGGACGCCGTCTCCTACCCCGCTCAGCTGGAGAGTATGGCCACCATAGGAGTGCTGTGCCTGGTGGTCGCGGCCACCTACAGCCGACGGCATCCGCCCCGCCCGGGAACGCCGCCGGCCGGGTACTTCCGCGCCCCGGCCGCCGGGGCCCGGCCGGCCGGGGGTACTGATGGCCGGAGCGCTGCCGGTGACCGGACGGCACAGCCGCGCGGCAGCGCGCCGAACGACAGGACGAGGAGCCGATGATGGGCCGAGTGACCGTACGACGACCGGTGCTGCGCCTGCGCAAAGGGGTTCCCTCGCAGCGCCCCGACACCCTGGCCGCCGAGGAGCCGATGGAGATCCGGGTCGGCGGCCGCCCCCTCACGGTGACCATGCGCACCCCCGGCGACGACTTCGACCTCGCGGCCGGCTTCCTCGTCAGCGAGGGCGTCGTCCACGCCGTCGAGGACGTCACCGCCATCCGCTACTGCGCCGGCGCCACCGCGGACGGCGGCAACACGTACAACGTCGTCGATGTCGCACTGGCCCCCGGCGTGCCCGCGCCCGCCGCCTCGCTGGAACGGAACTTCTACACCACCTCCTCGTGCGGACTGTGCGGCAAGGCCAGCCTCGACGCCGTGCGCACCTCGGCGGCCTGGACGGTCGCGCAGGACCCGCTGCGCGTGTCGCCGGAGGTGCTGGAGGTCCTGCCCGACCGGCTGCGGGCCGCCCAGCGGGTGTTCGACGCGACCGGCGGCCTGCACGCGGCTGGACTCTTCACCGCCGACGGCGAGCTGTTGTGCCTGCGGGAGGACGTGGGCCGGCACAACGCCGTCGACAAAGTCGTCGGGCACGCCCTGCGGGAGGGGCTCCTGCCGCTGCGGGAGGCCCTGCTGATGGTGAGCGGCCGGGCCTCCTTCGAGCTGGTCCAGAAGGCCGTGATGGCGGGCGTGCCGCTGCTCGCGGCCGTCTCCGCACCCTCCTCCCTCGCCGTGGACCTCGCGCAGGAGAGCGGGCTGACCCTCGTCGGCTTCCTGCGCGGCGACTCCATGAACGTCTACACGGGCGCCACCCGCGTCGACCTCGGGACCGCGGGCTAGCGATGCTCTTCCGTCAGCTGGAGTACCTCGTCGCGCTCGCCCGCGAGCGGCACTTCGCCCGCGCCGCGCGCTCCTGCCACGTGTCCCAGCCCGCCCTGTCCGAGGCGATCCGCAAGCTGGAGGAGGAACTGGACGTGCTGCTGGTCCGGCGCGGCCGGGCGTATGAGGGCCTCACCCCCGAGGGCGAGCGGATCGTCGTACGGGCCCAGCGGATCCTGGCCGACCGTGACGCGCTCCAGGACGAGGTCCACGCCCTGCGGACCGGCCTCAGCGGACGCCTGCGGATCGGCCTGGTCCCGACCGCGACGGGCGCCGTCCCGCTGCTCACCGGGCCGTTGTGCGCCGCACACCCGCTGGTCACAGTGGAGATCCTGGCGGATCTGCCGGCCGGGGAGATCCTGCGCCGGCTGCGGAGCTTCGAACTCGACGCAGGCATCACCTATCTGGGTGAGGACGTTTCCGAGGGCTTCCGGACCCAGCCCCTCTACGAGGAGCGCTACGCGCTGCTGACCAGCGTGGCCGAGGATCTCGCCCGGCACCCGAACGCGACCTGGTCCGCGGCGTCCCGCCTGCCGCTGTGCCTGCTCGCCCCGAACCTCCAGGGACGGCGGCTGGTGGACGACGTCTTCACGGGGCTCGGCCTCCACCCGGCGCCGAGGGTGGAGACCGACTCGGTACCCGCGTTGTTCGCGCACGTCCGGACCGGCCAGTGGGCCAGCATCGTGCCGTACGCCGGGCTGCACGTCGTCGGAGTCCCGCCCGGCATGCGGGCCGTCCCGCTGGTGGAACCGGAGCGGACGGCACCGATCGGGCTCGTGACCGCGGCACGGGAACCGGGCTCGGTCATCGCCAGGGCGCTGCTGGAGGCCGCGCGGCACATCGACACCGCCACCGTCCTGGAGAGCCTGCCGCCCCGCCCCGGTCCGTGAGCCGATGGCCCCGGCGGGCTCGGTCGTGACCTGCACGTGTCTCATGACCGGCTCGTCACTGGCCGCTGTGGGCGCGCGGCTCAGCCTTCCGGCTCGCGTGCCCGGCCGGCACGCGAACACCGCCAGGCGCCGACAGCGGCTCTCGGCCAGGCCGGGAGCGCTGACCACACCCCGCCACCCGACGGGGAGCGGCGGGCCGTGAGTGCCCATGGGGGACGGGGAAGGCCGAGGTCGTGGGGGCTTCCCGGCCGGAAGCGGGCAGGCGGCCGCGGGCGTGGCACCCCGCTTGCGGCGCTCCGGGAGGAGGGTTTCAGTGGTGAGTATCCAGCTCGCTTTGGGAGTGAGATGTCGATGGCGTCCGGTTCGCCCTGCGGCTCTTCGGACCGTTCAGCGAGCAACCACGTCGCCTCGCCGCTCCTCGGCGGCGGGGCCGAACCGGACGGCATGATCGTCGCCGATGTGCACGACGGTGCCCTCCGCTGCTCGGTCCGCTGCTCGGTCCGCTGCCCGGCCTCTGGCCCGGGAGCCACCGCCCCGGAGGAGGCAGTGCCCTGGCGTCCTCCGGGCATCGCGCCCGCAGCCCTTCACCGTCCGGCAAGGCAGGGAGTAGTGCGATGGCCCATCACCACAAGTCGAACAAGGACGTCGAAGGCGCCCCGAACCACGGACACGGGCGCGGCCTGCCCCGGCGGCCGGACGACGGGAAGCTCGAACGCCGCGTCGAGGAGGACCGCGAAGCGGCCGGGCTGACCGGCAGCCGGGCGACGCGACGCGCCCGGCGGACCGCCCGCATCGCGACCCGGGTCAGAGCCCGCCGGGCGGCCTGAGCGCGGCCGACCCGGGGCTCTGGCCACCCTGGGCACGGCGCTGTGCGTCCTGCACGGGGAGCGGCCGCTGCGCCACCTGGCCGGGCTGCTCGCCCCGCGGCCGTCTCCGGTCCCCCGAGGGGCACCCATGCGAACCCTTCGGTACGTTGCTCCCATGGGGACCGATGTCGATGCCTTCCTTCGGCGTCTGGCCCAGGAGGTCAGGCCACGTGCGCCGCAGTACGCCGAAGCGGTGCTGCGGCGCATGCGCGACGAGCTTCCCGAACTGCGCCTCCTCACCACGCCTGCCGAGGGCCGTCACGACGACGACAAGGCCCTGCTCCTCGCGGAGACGGCCGAACACATCGCCACGTTCCTGGACCTCCTCGAACGCGGCGCGGACCCGTCCCGTGCCGCGATTCCGCCCACGGCCCGCGAGGTCGCCCGCAGGGGCGCCGAGCAGGGGCTGCCGCTGAGCGCGCTCCTCCGCGGCTACCGGCACGGCCACCTGGACCTGCTCGAACTGGTCCGAGGGGAGGCGCACCGCCTCACGGACGACTGGGAACTGATCCACGCCGCATCGGTCCGGCTGACGGCGCAAACCTTCGCGTACGCCGACCGCGGTGCGGAGGAAGTCGTCGCCGTGTACCAGGAGGAGCGCGACCGACGGGTACAGCGGAGACTCGTCCTGACCAACGAGGCGAGCCGGCGCATCGGGACCACACTCGATGTCACCCGCACCGCTCAGGAGCTGGCGGACGTCGGCACCGAGGGCTTCGCCGACCTCGTCACCGTCGACCTCCTCGACTCCGTGCTCGACGAGGACCCCACGGGCCCGTCGGCGGATGTTCCGGTGCTGCGCCGCGTCGCCCAGCGGTCCCGTCTGGAAGGCTGCCCCGACTCCACCGTGGACGCGGGCCATACCCACAGCTACCCGGCCGGGTCGGAGCCGGGTCACGTGCTGACCACGGGACAGCCCCTCCTGTACCACGTGACGCACTCGGAGGTGCCCGCATGGCTGGTGCCCCCTCCGCGACCCGGCGGCACCCCGAGGACCATCGGCTTCCACTTCCGTCCTGCTGCTGCCCCTGCAGGCCCGCGGACGCGTCCTCGGCCTCACCCAGTTCGTCCGGCACCAAACGCCGGAGCGCTTCACCGACGACGACCTCCAGCTGGCCCGGGAAATCGCGGCCAGGGCGGCCGTGTCCATCGACAACGCCCGCCGGTACACCCGCGAACACCACACCGCGCTCACCCTCCAGCGCAGCCTGCTGCCGCAACGCCCCGCCGAGCAGTCCGCCGTCGAGGCGGCCTCGCGCTATCTGCCCAGCGGGGCCCGCGCGGGAGTGGGCGGCGACTGGTACGACGTGATTCCGCTGTCCGGAGCCCGGGTCGCCCTCGTCGTGGGCGACGTCGTCGGCCGCGGTCTGCAGGCCTCGGCGACCATGGGCCGACTGCGGACGGCCGTGCGCGCCTTCGCCGACATCGATCTGATGCCGGACGAGCTCCTCACCCACCTGGACGACGTCGTCATCCGGCTGCAACGCGAAGAGGGCCCCGAGGACGGCGAGACCAGCGCGACCTGCCTGTACGCCGTCTACGACCCCGTCTCCCGGGTGTGTTCCCTCGCCAGCGCCGGACACGTGCTGCCCGCCGTCGCCACCCCGTCGGGCGGTGACGGGGCACCCTCCCGGTCGGTCGCCTTTCCGGACGCCTCGATCGGCCCACCCCTGGGGCTGGGCGGACTCCCCTTCGAGACCACCGAGTTCGAGCTGCCCGAGGGCAGTCTGCTCGCCCTCTTCACCGATGGCCTCGTGCGGAGCCGGACCCGCGACGTGGACGCCGCCCGCGCGGCGCTGTGTGACGTCCTCACGCGGGCACCGGGCTCGCCCGAGGAGGTCAGTGACCGGCTGCTGACCGCTCTCCTGCCCGACCGCCCCGCCGACGACGTCGCACTCCTGGTGGTGCGGACGCGGGCCCTCGACCCCGGACACGTCGCCACGCTGGACGTCCCGTCCGACCCGACGGCCGTCTCCGGGGCCCGCGCCTTCACGACCCGGACGCTGGGCGCCTGGGATCTGGACGAGCTGTCCTTCACCACGGAACTCATGGTCAGCGAGCTGGTGACGAACGCGATCCGCTACGGCCGGGACCCCGTCCGGCTGCGGCTGATCCTCCAGTCCACGCTCACCTGCGAGGTCTCCGACGCCAGCAGCACCGCCCCGCACCTGCGCCGCGCCCGCACCTTCGACGAGGGCGGCCGCGGCCTGCTGCTGGTCGCGCAGCTCGCCGAGCACTGGGGCACGCGGCACGGGGGCGAAGGCAAGGTGATCTGGGCGGAACAGGCCCTGCCCGCCGACGGGAGCGCCCGGAACCACGGGTGAGCCCGCAGCGCACTCCCGACGTCCCGGGCGCTGCCGACGGCGTCAGATGACGCCCTGAGCCGTCATGGCCTGCGCCACTCTCAGAAACCCGGCCACGTTGGCTCCGAGCACGTAGTCGTCCGGAGCGCCGCCGTACTCCTCGGCGGTCGCGCGGCACTGGCTGTGGACTCCGCGCATGACCGCGGCGAGCCGGGACTCCGTCTGCTCGAAGGACCAGCTGTCGCGGGCCGCGTTCTGCTGCATCTCCAGCGCCGAGGTGGCGACGCCGCCCGCGTTGGCCGCCTTCCCGGGGCCGAAGAGCACCCCGGCCTCGCGGAACACCTCCACCGCCTCCGGGGTGCAGGGCATGTTCGCTCCCTCGGCTACGGCGAGGACCCCGTTCTTGACCAGCGCCACGGCGTCGTCGCGCCGCACCTCGTTCTGTGTCGCACAGGGCAGGGCGACATCGCACGGGACGTCGTACACCGTGCCGTGGGTCGAGAAGCGCGCGGTCGGCTTCGCCTCCGCGTACGCGGAGAGACGGGCGCGGCGCACCTCCTTGACATCCTTCAGCAGCTCCAGGTCGATACCGTCCTCGTCGACGAGGTATCCGGAGGAATCGCTGCAGGCCACCACGCGCCCGCCCAGGGCGTGCACCTTCTCCACCGCGTACACGGCCACGTTGCCGGAGCCGGAGACCACCGCCCGACGACCGTCGAATCCGCCGCCGCGCGTGGTGAGCATCTCCTCGGCGAAGTACACCGCGCCGTAGCCCGTGGCCTCGGTCCGGGCGTGCGAGCCTCCCCAGGCCACCGGCTTGCCGGTCAGCACCCCGGCCTCGAAGCGGTTGGTGATCCGCTTGTACTGCCCGAAGAGGTAGCCGATCTCACGCGCACCCACGCCGATGTCTCCGGCGGGCACGTCGGTGTGCTCGCCCAGGTGGCGGTGGAGTTCGGTCATGAAGGACTGGCAGAACCGCATGATCTCGCCGTCCGAGCGGCCCTTGGGGTCGAAGTCCGCCCCGCCCTTGCCCCCGCCGATCGCCATCCCGGTCAGCGCGTTCTTGAAGATCTGCTCGAAGCCGAGGAACTTCACGATGCCGAGGTTGACGCTCGGGTGGAACCGAAGGCCCCCCTTGTACGGGCCGAGGGCGCTGTTGAACTCCACCCGGAAGCCCCGGTTGACGCGCACGGCGCCGCGGTCGTCGACCCAGGGGACCCGGAACATGAGCTGCCGCTCGGGCTCGCACAGCCTTTCCAGGATTCCCGTGTCGACGTACTCGGGGTGCCGGTCGAGTGCGGGTGTGAGGGACTCCAGTACCTCGGTCACCGCCTGGTGGAACTCCGGTTCGCCGGGGTTGCGCCGGCTGATCTCCGCCTGGACGGCTTCGACGTGTGCGCTCAGCTTCTTCACCGCGCCTGCTTCCTGTCTGAGAGGTTTCGTCGCCCGCCCGACGCTACCGGCGGCGGAGTCCGTGCGTCGGGGCGCTCCCCTACTCACGGCGCCGGCATCGTGCGCCACCCGCTCTGCGGGACGGTCCGCGCCCAGTCGCCGAGGGCCGTCCTCGGTCAACGGGCCCGGTCAGTCGGCCCCGAGCCCCGCGCCGCGTCGGGCGTTGCGACGGCTTCCGTTGACCAGGTCGTTGAAGCGGTCGACGGTTTAGATGGTCCGCAGCCCCGCAGCGCCCATCATCACGGGACGAGGGAACGTGGGCTTCTTCGCCCAGATCGCCTCCAGGTCCTCATGCCGTTCCCCGTCGACGATCAGGTCGGCGATGAGGGAACCGGTATACGGCGCCTGGGCCAGGCCATGGCCGTTGCAGGGGGCCGAGTAGAAGACGCTGTCGCCGATCCGACCGGCGAGCGGAAGCCACGACGAGGTGATCGCGACCCATCCGCCCCAGGCCCGCGCGGCCGCGACATCGGCGAGCGCGGGAAAGCGCCGCTCGAAGGCGCGGGCGAGATCGGCGACGACGGCCTCGTCCGGCTGCCGCCGGGGAAGTGGGTAGTCCCTTCCCCGGAGAAGCCGACGGACGCCGAACACGATGGTGTTGCGTGAGGTCAGCCGGTAGTTCTCCATGATGTTGTGCTGGGTCACCACCCCCGACCGACTGGTCCACCCCAGCGCGGCCAGGCGCGCGGGGTCGATCGGCTCCGTCTCAACCTCGGTGACCCAGATCGGTACGGAGAGCCGCTTGGGGGTGATGGCCAACTCGCCGCCGAAGGCGTTCGTCGCGAGCACGATCTTGTTCGCGCGCACCTCTCCCCCGGGAGTCCTGATCACGGCGTGATCGCTGTCCCGATCGCCGTCCCGCGTGACGTCGGTGACGCGCGTCCGCTCGAAGACCCGGGCACTCGACGCGAGGACGGCGCGGCGGATGCCCAGGCTGAACGTGCCGGGGTTCAGCATCCCGCCGACGGACTCGCGCATACCGCCGAGGAATCCGCGGGGGATCCCCAGTTCCGCGCTCGTGCCCAGCTCGACCTTCGCACCGGCCTTCCGCAGGAGCTTCGTCACGCGACGCACGCGCCCCGTCTGCCCCCGGGACACGGCGGCGCAGACGTTGCCCGTGGCCTCGTAGTCGCAGTCGATGTCCAGCCGTTCGATCAGCCGCTCCAGGAAGTGCGCGGAGTTCTCCGCCATCCGGACGACGCCGGGGAACCTCCTGGGGTAGAGCATGCTCAGGAGCTGGATGTCGCCCCCCGGGGCGCCCGCCACCTGCCCGGCGTTGCGCGAGGCGGAGCCGTGGCCGCAGAACTCGGCCTCCAGCAGCACCACGTCCCGGCCGCGTTCGGCCAGCCGCAGCGCCGTCGACATGCCGGCCAGGCCGCCGCCCACGACCGCGACCTCACAGGCGACGTCTTCTCGCAGGGCGGGCTGGACGTCGCGGGGCGGGCCGACCCACCCGGTGAAGGTGGTGTACTCGACGTGGTCCGTCTTCATCTCGCGTTCCCTGCTTTCGTCGTACGCGGTGGGGGATGCCGTTGCGGCTCGGTACGGACTCAGGTCAGCTCACGCTTGAGGATCTTTCCGGTGCCCGTCATCGGCAGGCTCGGCACGAGTTCGACGATGCGGGGGTACTTGTAGGCAGCCATCTGTTCCTTGCCCCAGGCGATGAGCTCCTCGGCCGTGACGGCGGAATCCTCCTCGGGGATCACGAACGCCTTGATCTCTTCGCCGTGGCTGTCGTGCGGGACGCCGATGACCGCCGCCAGGCTCACCGCGGGATGGGTGAGCAGGACCTCCTCGATCTCGCGGGGGTAGACGTTGTAACCACCCCGGATGATGAGGTCCTTCACCCGGTCGACGATGTAGTAGAAGCCGTCCTCGTCGCGTCGGGCGAGGTCTCCGGTGCGGAACCATCCGTCGCGGATCGCCTCGGCCGTCTCCTCCGGGCGGTTGTAGTAACCCTTCATGACGTTGTGACCCCTGACGGCGATCTCGCCGACCTCCCCGGCCTCGGTGACCTCCGTCCAGTCCGGCCGGATCAGCTTCAGCTCAACACCCCAGATCGGGACGCCGATCGAGCCCGGACGGGGGTCGTGCCGGGGGTCGCTGAACGTGGCGACGGGCGACGTCTCGGAGAGCCCGTACCCTTCGAGCACGGTGATGCCGAGGCGCTGCTCGACCTGGTTGAGGATCTCGACCGGCAGGGCCGCGCCGCCGGAGATCCCGATCCTCAGGTTCGCGGCGATCCGGTCGACGTCGATGTCGTCGGTGAGGGCGCCCAGCAGTCCCCACCACATGGTCGGAACGCCGGCGAAGAACGTGATGACCTCGCGGTTCATCAGCTCGACCACCGCACGCGCGTCGAAGCGCGGCACGAGGTGCAGGGTCGCGGCGACGGAGAACCCCGCGTGCATCTGCACCGTCGCGCCGAAGGTGTGGAACAGCGGAAGGCACACCACCTGGCTGTCGGCGGCCGGTTCGCTGCGGAACAGCCGGTTGTTGGCCAGCACGTTCATCATGGTGTTGGCGTGGGAGAGTTCGGCGCCCTTGGGCTGGCCGGTCGTTCCCGACGTGTACAGGATGACCGCGGTGTCGGTGGGCTCTCTGACCACCGACTCGAACACGGTGCTCATGCCCGCGAGGGCCTGGCCGAGCGTCTCGGTACCGGCGATCGGGCTGGGGGCCTCCGGGTCGGCCGTGATGACGAAGAAGTGCTCCACCGCCTCGACCTCGCGGTATCCGGCGTGGCCCTCCGCGCCCATGGCCAGCTCCGGAGTTCCCTCGAAGCAGAAGTACGCCGAGACGTCCGCGTCGTCCAGGTGGTGGGCGATCTCACGGCCCTTGAGGAGGACGTTGAGAGGCACCACGACCGCCCCGGCCTTGAGGACGCCGTAGTAGACGATCGGGAAGTAGGGGAGGTTGGGGCAGCTCAGCGCGACCTTGTCGCCGGGCCGGATGCCGCGGGCCACCAGCAGGTTGGCGACCTGGTTCGCCGCGGCGTCGACCTGGCGGTAGGTCAGCCGGTTCGAGCCGAGCACGAGTGCGTCCCGGTCCGGGTACGCGCGGGCGGAGTCTTCGAGGAGGATCGAGAGGTTCAGCATGGGGCTTCTCCGGTGGCGGTGGGTGCGGTCGTCGGGCGGGGCGTTGCTACAGGGGAAGGTCCGGCGAGTCGACGCCGACCACCCGGTCGCCGCAGAACACGCGCACCGACTCGGCCGGGCCGTGGCCGCCGATGCCGGCCGGGCCCCAGAAGCTCTGGGCGGAATCGTCGCCGAGGTCGGCCAGCTTCGCGCCGTTGACGCGCACCTCGCCGGAGACCACCCGCGAGCCGACCTCGATCGCCCGCTCGACGTCGCCGCCGAACACGTAGGCGTCGAGTCCGGAGGGGCTGGAGTTCGCGATCCGCAGCGCCTCCTCGTCGGAGTCGACGGCGTGCAGGGACACCAGGGGGCCGAACAGCTCCGCGGTGGCCTGGTCCGGGTCGGCCCCGGCGGCGACGGTCGGCGGGAGGAAGAAGCCGTCGAGCTCGGGCATCCGGGCCGGCTGGTGGAGGGTGGCTCCCAGGGCGCGCAGTCCCTCGATCCGGCTCTCCAGCGTCGCGAAGTGCGGCGCGTTCGAGATCGGGCCGAGTTCCACGCTCTCGTCGAGCGAGTGCCCGACCACGACCTTGGCGATGCGCTCGGTCAGCGCTTCGAGCAGCGGCTCGAGCACGCTCCGGTGGGCGAGCACCTTGCCCGGTCCCTCACACCACTGACCGTTCAGTTTGGTCATGCCCTCGAAGATGCCGTCGGCGGCGACCTCGACGTCGGCGTCGTCCAGGACGAGCGCGGGGTTGTTGCCGCCGAGCTCCAGCTGAAGGACCTTGAAGTCCTCCGCGGCGGCGCGGGCGATCGCTCGGCCCGCGGCCGGCCCCCCGGTGAACGAAACGATCCTGATGCGCGGGTCACCGGTCAGCGCCGCGCCCACCTCGCCGCGGCCGTGCACAAGCTGCAGTGCGCCGGCGGGCAGTCCGGCCTCGACGAAGCACTCGACGATGATCTGCGCGCTGCCCGGAGCGTGCTCCGACGGCTTCAGGATCACCGGGCAGCCCGCGGCGACAGCGCTCACGACCTTCGCCGCGGGGATGAAGCTCGGGCCGTTCCACGGAGTGAGGATCGCGGCCGGTCCCCACGGGACCTTGTACAGGCGGACGTCGCGGCCGTCCGCCGCCAGCGCGCGGACGCGGGGGATGTTCAGCAGGTCCGCCGCCGTCGCCCGGATCCTGGCGGGCAGGAAGGCCGCCACCTTCCGCGTCACGCTGATCGGCACGCCGCTGGTCAGGGAATCCGTGCGGGCGATGTCCTCGGTTCGGGCCTCGACGAGCGCGGCGACCCGTTCGAGCATGTCCGCGCGCTCTCGACGAGCCTCGTCGTCCCACCGGCCGACGCCGTACACGCGCTCGGCGTGCCGCAACGCCCGTTCGACGTCCGCGGCCCCGGTCGTGACCATGGGGTGCACCGGCCGGCGGGTGTTGGGGTCGACGTTCCAGGCGTCCCGGACCGTTTCGCAGTCGCTCCAGGCGTCCGCGATGTAGTTCACCGGCTGGGGAATGGCCGTCTCGCTGTTCGGCATGTGCGTCACCTCTGCATCCGTGTTCGTCAGTCCTGGAGGTCGACGACGATGCGGGTCACGTCGCCGCCGCGCATCGCCTTGAATCCCTCGTTGATCTCGCCGAACGGGATGACGCGCGTGACCATCTCGTCGAGCAGCAGCCGCCCCTGCTGGTACAGGCGTGCGAGCTGGGTGATGTCCTGGCGCACCTGACCGGAGCCCATGTAGGAGCCGATGAGGCGCTTCTCGCCGAAGAAGAAGTCCGACGCGGGCAGCGTGAGCTCGGTGCCGTCCGGGGCGATGCCCACCAGGCATGCGGTGCCGGTCGCCCGCAGCACCGACAGCGCCGTGGCCGCGGTGCGCGCCGAGCCGACGGCCTCGAACGCGTAGTCGACCCCGTCGCCCAGCAGGTTCCGCACCTCCGCGGCGACGTCTTCGGCGCCTCCGTTCACGACGTGGGTCGCGCCGTAGCCGCGCGCGGCCTTCAGCCGCGCCTCGTCCAGGTCGATCGCGACGACGGCCGAGGCTCCCGCCAGCCTGGCCCCCTGGATGATGGCCGACCCGACGCCCCCGCAGCCGATCACCGCCACCGTGCTCCCCGGACGCACCCGGGCGCCGCGGAAGACGGCGCCGACGCCGGTGATGACACAGCACGCCAGCAGGCACGCCACGTGCGGCGGCATCGCGCCATCCAGCTTGACCAGCGCGTTCTCCCGCATGAGGGTGTGCCGCGAGAACGCGCCGACGTCGCCGAGCCGCTCGACCGGCTGGCCGTTCGCCAGCTGGAAGGCGGGCCGCGGCCGGCGCCGGACGTCCTCGACGCGCCCGCACTGCGTCGACCGGCCGGCCTCGCAGTTGACGCATCGGCCGCACGACGGCGTCAGCGCCCCGACCACGCGGTCGCCCGGGCGCAGTCCGGTCACCGCGGAACCGGTCGCCTCGACCACGCCGGCCACCTCGTGGCCCACCACCACCGGGAGCGGGGTCGGCACCGTTCCGGTCATGTAGTGCAGGTCGCTGTGGCACAGACCCACGTGGGAAACGGCCACACGCACCTCGTCGGGCTCGGGATCGTCCACCTGGATCGCGGTCATCTCGAGCGGCTCGTTCACCGCGGTGAGCACCGCGGCCTCTGTGTCGATCACGTCCCAGTCTCCTCTGTCGTTCGTTGTGTGGATGTGCGGTGTCGCCCCCGTCCCGGGGCTATGCGCCGGTGCCCTTCGCGGCCCAGAAGTCCTCGATGCCGGCGCTGAACACGCCGCTCTCCCAGGCCTTCCGCGCGGCGACGTCCTCGCGGGCGAAGGCCTGCTCGATCTCCTCGGGCCGCGGGCGCAGGAGCGCGAGGTGCAGCGCCGTCGTGTTGTTCTCCGGCGTCCACTCGAGGACCAGGTCGACGGCCCGGTCGACCAGTCCGTCCGACGCGACGATCTCGTCGAGGAGACCGGCCCGCAGAGCCTCCTCGGCGCCGATCCGCGGCGAGCCGAGGACGATGCGCATCGCGTGGTTGCGGACGAGGCGGGGCAGCAGCAGGCTCGACGCGTTCGAGATCGTGATGCCGCGGCCGTTCTCCGGCTGGTAGAACTCCGTAGCCGGGGTTCCGATCCGCGCGTCACAGCAGAGAGTGATCTCGGAGGCGCCGCCCACCGCGAGGCCGTTCACCGCCGCGATGACGGGGACCCGCGTCTCCACGATGGCCCGGGTGATGTCGTGGAAGCTCTCGAACGCCGCGCGGACTTCCTCGTACGAGGTGGGCGCGGACCCGAGGTCCTCACCCGACGAGAACGCCCGGCCCTCGCCGGTCAGCACGATCCCGCGCACGTTCGCGCCGGCGCCGTACTCCCGGACGACGCTCGCCAGCCGTAGCCGCGTGGCGACGTCCATGGCGTTCAGCTTCTCCGGACGGCGCAGTGTCAGCACCGCCACGTCGCGGACGACGTCGACGCCGAGGAAGTCCGTGGACGGGGCGGTGGGCGCACCCGCGGTCTCGCGCCGGGCGCCCAGGTCGTGCACGACGCCGGGCTCGGCCGCGGCACGCTCCTTGAGGGCCGGTTTGGACACGCGCTCCGACGGTGTGCGCGGGAAGTCGGCGACGAACTCGACGTAGCGCGGCACCTTGAAGCGGGCAAGCTGCCGGCCGGCCCGGTCGATGATCCGCGCGGCGGTCGTGCGGTCGGCCGGCACCCCGGCGGCGAGCTGGACGAAGGCCTTGACCTCTTCGCCGAGCATCTCGTCGGGTTCGGCGACGACCGCGCTGGCCACGACCGCGTCGTCGCGTTCGAGTACGGCCTCGACCTCGGCGCTCGCGATGTTCTCGCCGCCACGGCGCACCATGTCCTTGATCCGCCCGACCAGCCGGATGCCGCCGTCCGGCTCGCGGACGACGACGTCGCCGGTGTGGAGCCAGCCGCCACCTGCGGCTACGCCTTCATCGCCGGGGGGACCCCCACGGCGCAGCGCCCGGGCCGTGTCCTCCGGACGGTTCCAGTAGCCGCGCATCATCGGCTTCCCCGAGACGATCAGCTCGCCGGGCTCGCCTTCGGGCACGTCGGCGCCCTGCGGGTCGACCACCCGGACGCGTTTCGTCGGCACCGGGACACCCAGGCTCCCGCTCCCCACGGCGGTGACGTCGTCGACGGGGCTGAACAGGTCGACGCCGGACTCGGTCATGCCGTAGATCTCCCGCCATGGCGCGCCCCAACGCTTCTCCAGCTCGGCGTGAATCCCGACCGGAACGCCCGAGCAGAGGACCAGGCGCACCTCGTTGTCCAGGTCATCAGGGCTCGGCGGCTGCTTGAACAGCAGCGTCGGCATGGACCCGAGAACGTAGAAGAAGGTCGCGCGATGGCGGCGGACGTCGGCGAAGAAGCCCGACGCGGAGAACCGCGGCAGCACGACCAGCGGGGCCCCGGTCGTCAGGGCGAGCGCGGTGTTCCACTGCGGGTCCATGTAGGAGAAGGGCTGGGCGGTGAGCAGGACGTCCTCGGGCCCGAGGCCGGTCACCGCGGCGCAGGTCCAGCCCAGCCGCACCCAGTAGTCGTGGGTGAGCATGCACGCCTTGGGGAAACCGGTGGTGCCCGACGTGTACTGCAGGTTCGCCAGAGTCTCGGCGGTGGCGCGCACCGTCGGCGCGGTCGTCGGGAAGGGCCCGGAGCCGTCCTCAGCGACATCGACGATGCGCAGGTCCGCCAGGTCGCGCTCGTCGGAGGCGACTTCCGTCAGAAGCGGTGCCCGCTCGTGGTCGGTGAACACGACCCGGGCTCCCGAATCCCGCAGGAGGAAGGTGAGATCCGCCTGCTTGTACGAAGAATTGACCGGTACCGCCACGGCGCCGGCCTTCAGCGCGGACAGCCACACGACCGGCCACTGCACGATGTTCGGGAGCATGATCGCTACGCGGTCGCCGGCCCGGACGCCGTCGACCTCGATCAGCCGATGCGCCAGCCTGGAGGTCCAGGCGTCGATCTCGGCGAAGGTCCAGGACTCGTCTCCGAAGCGCAGGAACTCCCGATCCGGCGATCGCCGCGCACGCTCGGACAGCAACCCGGTCAGCGTCGCGGTGGGCGGGTCCTCCCCCATCTGCTCGGGCCTGACGGCCGGTCGCGGACGGTGCGAGGCCACGTTTCCCTCCCGCTGGGGCGTTTCTTTCACGGCCACGACTGCTTCCTCTGCATGGGACGTTCTCCTTGGTTCTCCGCCTTGGTCGCGGCCGGTGCGTTTCTCGCCTCCGCCGGACCGCGGCTGCTCAAGCGCCGGCGACGCGGCTCTGTTCTTGCCGCTCCGGCTCCGCGTCGACCGCCTCGTTGTGGGCGTGCAGGGCGCGGTAGGCGAAGTAGTACATGCACATCTGGAAGCCCCAGGTGCTCAGCGCGGCGGTGTAGAAGAGGGTGTGGGCCTCGTCGTCGCCCGGGATGGAGACGAAGTCGTACGTCGCGGCGATGACGAATGCGGCAGCGGTCGCCAAGCCCGCGCCGATGGCCGGCATCTTCGCGCCGATCGCCCAGAGCCGCTTCGAGAAGTAGACCAGGAACAGACTGGTCAGCACGTTGACGACGACGTAGAAGACGGCCATGCCCAGACCCAGCTGTTCGCCGAACAGCTGCAGGAAGAGCCCGACGGCCGCCGCGAACGCGAACACCCCGATATCGGTCGCCTTGGACGGCTTGTACCTGTGCGTCGCTCCCATCAGGCCCAGGACGAGAATCAGCGTGATACCGACCGACCGGGAGAACGCGTCGAGGAAATGCGCCGCGGTGTACATGGGGCTTTTCTCGTCGGCTCCCAGGAGCGCGTAGACGAGGAAATTCGACCCGGAGGTGGCGACGATGATCCACTCGAGGCCGAGAAGGTAGTTTCCGTAGTTCCGGATGAACTTCCATCCGAAAGTGAACCCGGCGGCGATCATCCAGACGTCGGCGAGCAGGAAGAACAGTTCTCTGAGTTCCATTTTTCCTCGGTTCCTTGAGGCCTCGTCGGCATGCGCGTCTCCGCCGAAGGCCATGAGTCGGGGAGTGGCCCTCCAGTGGAGAGCGGCGAGGGCGGCAGGCCTTCGCGAGGGGATGAGGGCTATGCTGCGCTATCACGGTCGTACGATCAAGTCATATGACTAAATATTTTCGCCACCAGCGCTGCGGCCTGGGACGATGCGGTCGACCCGCCTGCTAACCTGGTCACCGACTTGATCGATCGTCCAACTTCGGTAGGGGGACACGTGGCACGCGTACCGGCGGCCAAGCGGCGCGACGACCTGGTGAACGCCGCCATCCAAGTGATCGCGACTCACGGTGTCGACGGTGCGACGACCCGCCGGATCGCCGAGCAGGCAGACGCTCCGCTGGCGACGCTGCACTACTGCTTCCAGACCAAGGAGCTGCTGTTCGCAGCCGTCTTCGAGAGGCTGGCGGAGCGGTACCGCGAGGTGCTGACCGCGAACGACGTGCACGGCGACGTGGCCACGACGGCGCGTGCGATCCTCCGCGGACTCACGGACTGGTATCTCGAGTCCTCGGACTTCGCCTCCGCGACCATCGAGCTGATCAGCTGGGCGCAGCGCACCAAGGAGCACGCGGCCGAGTCGGTGTACAACGAGGCGTTCAAGGTCATGTGCTCGATCCTCGAGAGAGCGGCCTCCGGACAGGACGTCGCGCCCGAGACGATCGACCAGATCGGCTACGTCGTCGGCGCCCTGTCGGACGGCTTCGTCGTGAACTGGCTGACGTACTCCGATCGCGCCCAGGCCGCCCGGCAGGCGGACGTCGTCATCGACGTCCTCGACGCGTGGCTGGCCGCGAAGCTCGCCTGATCACGAGCGCATCCGCGATCGGCGCCGCCGAGCCGGGAGAGCTCGGCGGCGGACCGCGGCGGCGGATCCGAGTGTGCCTGCCCTCGGCCGCGGGCGGGCGCACTCAAATCCCCCTCGTCACAGGCGTTTCACGGATTCCTCGACGATCCAGGTCATGGTCGGGTCGTCGCTCTCCATCCACTCCGGATGCCACTGGACCCCCAGCACCGGTGCGCCGGGGAGCTCCACCGCCTCGACCACACCGTCCGCCGTCCGGCCCGTCACGACGAGCCCCTCGCCGCAGCGATCGACGGCCTGGTGGTGCCACGAGTTGGTGACAGCCCGCGCTCCGAACAGTCCCGCCACGGTCGATCCGGACTCGAAGGCCACGAGGTGGTCGGCGGTGCCGTCGGTGAGCGCGGCCTCCTGCGACAGATGCCGCACCTCACCGGGCGGCAGGTCGGCGATGAGCGTGCCCCCGAGCGCGACGTTGAGGATCTGCATGCCCCGACACACGGCGAGCACCGGGATTCCTCGGTCGAGCACGGCGCGCACGAGCGCGAGCTCGTACGCGTCCCGCTCGGGGTCGTGGACCATCGGGTCCGTGCGCGGGTCGACATCACGGACCACGGACGCATCCCCGCCCCAGCACGCCGGATGCAGGTCCTGCCCGCCGGTGACGACGACGCCGGCCAGCCAGTGGCAGACCGCCTCCGCATCCGTCTCGTACGGGAGGCCGACCGGAAGACCGCCGGCCCGGGCGATCCGGATCGCGTAGTCGGACATGTAGCTGTCGGCGCAACGATCGCCGTAGCGGCGGTCCGCACCCCTGATCAGGTCCAGCCGGATCCGCCGGCCGGTGATGCCGATGAGCGGCCGCACCGCGGTCGCCCCGTCGCCCCGCCCGCTCACGGCAGCTCGAAGTACCGGTGGGACTCCCACGAGGAGAGTTCGGCGAACGGGTCCCCGCCCGCGGTGTGGAACTGCATCCACTCCCACCGGCGCGATCCGACCCAGTAGTCCACGAACTCGGCCCCGAGGAGGTCGCGGAGGATCGGATCCCCCTCGAGCGCGGCGGCGGCCTTCGTGATGGTGTCCGGCAGGCGGGTGATGAGCCCGGGCGGCATGCACCAGGCCATGTCCGTGACCGGCTCCGGCGGTTCGATCTTGCGCTCCAGCCCCGCGATGACGCCGGCCAGCACGCCGGCGAGCGCGAGGTAGAGGTTCGCGTCCGCGCCCGGGACCCGGTACTCCAGGCGGGAGTACGACGGGTGCCCGCACACGGCCCGGACCGCGGTGGTCTTGTTGCTGACGCCCCAGCTGACGGTGACCGGCGGACCGCTGAGATCCACCAGCCGCCGGTACGAGGTGATCTGCGGGAGCACGATCGAGCAGTTGCCCTCGAGCGTCGCGAGCAGGCCACCGATGGCGTGGCGCATCGTCTCCGACGGCCCCTCCTCCGCGTAGAACACGTTGGCGCCGTCGCGCTGGAGAGACAGATTGATGTGCGAGGCCTGTCCGTAGCCCGCGGTGGGCTTCGCCATGAAGGTGACCGTGTGCCCGCGGTCGAACGCGACCTCGCGCATGACCTGGCGGGTCCGCGCCCAGGCGTCGCAGAGCGTGAGGGGGTCGCCGGGCGCCAGGTTGATCTCGACCTGGCCGGCGGCGTCCTCGTCGCTCCAGGCCTCCCACTCGATACCGACCGCCTGCAGCCGGTCGGCGACGGCGTTCATGTACCCGCTCCAGTCCTTCGACTTCGCGAGGTGATAGGCCGTGCCCGCGCTCCCGCCGAGCGGTGTCAGGTCGCGGTATCCGCGGGCGCGCGCCTCGTGGACGGACTCCTCGAAGACGGTCGCCTCGATCTCGACGGCGACGGTGGCGGTGAAGCCGAGCGAGGTGAGGCGGTCGATCATCTTCCGCGTGAGATTGCGCGGACAGATCGGGACGGGCGTGCCGTCCTTCAGCCAGTAGTCGCCGATCACGGCGTCGAGTCCCGGCTCCCACTCGACCAGAGTCGACATGTCGGGATGGAAGTAGACGTCGTCCAGGTGTCCGCGCCAGTCGGGGAAGGCGAAACCGAGAGCCGGGGCGTTACCGAGATCGAGCCCGAACAGGAGGTCGGCGAAGGCGAACCCCGCGTTCACACCGGAGGCGAACTTCTTCGGCGTCACCCTCTTGCCGAGGAACGAGCCGTCGAGGTTCGTCGCCTCGAGCCGCAGGCCCCGGGGGCGGGCGTCAACTCCCGCGTACGACTGGGTGAGTTCAGACATCGTAACGAACCTTCCAGGATGCGCCGACCATGACCGACAGCTGGGAGAGGGTGCCCTGAACCCCGAGCACGCCCGCGGACAGGGCGGCGAGGAGGTCATCGGCACCGGAGAACACGCCGGCGAGAGTCTCGGGGGATCCGGCGATCAGGTACTGCGTCGCGCCCTCGCCGAGCACGACCTGCTCCAGGCCGTCGGGGCCTTCGGTGATCGCGACGAGCACGTCCGGAATCCCGGGCACGGAGCGTGTGGCGGTCCAGAACTGCTCGGCGGCCGCCTGCCAGTCCGGCACCGGCGGAGACAGGGCGAGCAACACGTCCGCGGCGAGCTCCGCGTCGCCCGAGGGGGCTTCGGCGGACGAGAACCTGGCGTTCAGATCAACGGTGATCGCGGCGTCCGGTTCGGCGGGGACTCCACCCGACACCTCGACGGCTCCGCCGCCGAACGTGATCGTCGCCGCCTGCGGCGTGTCGTGGGACCGGATCGCCACCGTGGCGGCCGGTTTCCGCAGCACCGGGAGCGCATGGCCCGCCCTGGCGGAATCCCGCAGGGCGCGGCCGATCAAGCGGACGAGGGGCGTCGCGTCGTCCTCGATCCGTACGGCGACCTCTGGGGCCGCCTCTGCGCCGGACACCGCAGGGACCGTCGTGGTTTCGGTCATCCTCCAGTCCTTTCGACTTCGGGAGATCGCACGCGCCGTGCATCGGCGGCTCCGGATCTCGCATGGGAGTGCTCGACATGACCAAATGACTCGATCAGATGACTAGGATGGTGGGGCACGGGTTACCACATGTCAATGACTTCGAAGGGGTCCCACCGTGAACGAAGCCCAGCCCCCGCACTGGGAACAGTTGGACGCCGACGCCCAGCTCGCCGCGCGCGTCATCGCCGGAACCCTCAGGCAACCGCTGCACGAACTGGGCGTGGAGGCCGCCCGGAGGCTCCTGGCGTCCACACCGCCCGACCAGCCCCTCACCCAGCTCAAGCGGGTCGACGACCTGACCCTGCCCACCCGCTCCGGCGACCTCCGGGCCCGCCTGTACCACCCGGACCACCCACCGTCACCCGCGGGCCCTCACCCGGCGCTGCTGTACCTGCACGGGGGCGGATTCGTACTCGGCACCCTGGACGGAGTCGACGAAGTCTGCCGTGCGATCGCCGCCCGATCCGGTTGGGCGGTGCTCTCCCCGGAGTACCGGCTCGCGCCGGAGAACCCCTACCCGGCAGCACTCGACGACTGCTTCGACGCGTTCACCTGGCTGCGCCGGTCAGCCGCCGGGTTCGGCATCGATCCGCGGACGATCGCCGTCGGAGGAGACTCCGCGGGCGGCAATCTCGCCGCCGCCCTCTGCCTCAAGCTGCGGGACCTCGAGCTTGATCAGCCCGTGAGCCAGGTGCTCGCCTACCCCGCGGTCGACGATGCGTTCGCCACCCCGTCCTGGACCGAGTTCGCCGACGCACCCCTCTTGACGAGCGCGGACGCACGCTGGCTCTGGGAGCAGTACCTCGGACCCGACCACACCGGGGCGGTCGACCACCTGGCGGCCCCGATGCGCGCCGAATCACTGCGCGGCCTCCCACCGGCGCTCGTCCTCACCGCCGCGGTCGACCCGCTGCGCGACGACGCCGAGGCATACGCCGAGAGGCTTCGACAGGACGGCGTCGAGGTCACCGCGACCCGCTGCGCCGGCGTGTTCCACGGCTTCTTCACCGAAGTGGGCGTGTTCGCCAGGACGGACGAGGCCATCGCGCAGGTGGCGGACCACCTGCGCGATGTCGCCGGTGCGTGAACAGGGACGGCAACGAAACCCGATTCAGATTCGACTATTGACGGCCACGCGCGCCGCCGACTAGCCTGTGTTGATCATATGACTAAGTCAAATGATCAGTAACGTGCCGCGTCCAGGGTGAGCGGTTCCCCGCAGCAGCTGACGGCTCGATGCCACCCGCGTTTCGACTACTCGAAGGCAGATGCATGACTGACAAGACTCCAGCCGCCGCCCCCGTCGTCGACGTCCTCTGTGTCGGTGCGGGGTTCTCCGGCCTCTACGCCGCCTACAAGGTCGCCGAGAAGGGATGGACGTTCGCCGGGTTCGAGGTCGCGCCCACCGTCGGCGGCACGTGGTACTGGAACACCTATCCCGGTGCGCGGTGCGACGTCGAGAGCATCTACTACTCGTACTCGTTCAGCGAGGAGCTTCAGCAGGAATGGACGTGGAGTGAGCGCTTCGCCCCGCAGTCCGAGATCCTCAGCTACGCCGAGCACGTCGCGGACCGCTTCGACCTGCGCCGGCACTTCAGCTTCAACACCCGGGTGACCTCGGCGACCTGGCTCCCGGAAGAGCGGGCCTGGGAGGTGGCCCTCGACTCCGGCGAGACCCGGCGGGGCCGCTATCTGCTCGCCGGCTCGGGAGGCCTTTCGACGCCCAAGGACGTCGACGTGCCGGGCCTGGAGAACTTCACCGGGACCACGGTCTCGACGAGCCGGTGGGACATCCCGCTGAGCGAGCTGGCGGGCAAGCGCGTCGCCGTGATCGGCACCGGATCGTCCGGGGTGCAGTGCATTCCGCTCATCGCCGAGGTCGCCGAACGCCTCACCGTGTTCCAGCGCACGCCCAACTACGTGTTCCCGGCGCGGAACGCGCCGCTGTCGGCGGATGTCGTCGACGAGATCAAGAGCGTCTACGCGGCGATCCGCGAGGAGTGCCGCCACTCGCTCGGCGGCATCCCGGACCGCGTCCCGGACGCCGCGGCGTTCGACGTCTCCGACGAGGAGCGGCGCGAGCGCTATGAGAAGGCCTACGAGCGCAGCGGATTCACCGGCGTCGGCGGCGAGTTCTCCGATCTGCTGACCGACGCGAGGGCGAACGAGACCGCGGCGGAGTTCATGCGCGAGAAGATCCGCCAGATCGTCGAGGACCCCGGGACCGCCGCCCTCCTCGAGCCCCGCTTCCCGCTCGGAGCGAAGCGCAGCTGCTTCGGCACCGACTACTACGAGACCTTCAACCGACCGAACGTCTCCGTGGTCCCCCTGCGCGACGAGCCGATCGAGACCATGACGGGCGACAGCATCGTCACGGCGGGCGGCTCCTACGAGGTCGACGCCATCGTGCTGGCGATCGGATTCGACGCCTTCACCGGCCCACTGTTCGCGCTCAACGTCTCGGCCCCGGAGTCCGGCAGGCTGCAGGACGCGTGGAGCGACGGGGTCAGGACGTACCTGGGCGTCATGACCACCGGGTTCCCGAACTTCTTCATGATCGGCGGACCGCAGAGCCCGGCGCTGGCCAGCAACGTCGTGGTCACGATCGAGCAGGCCGTCGACTGGATCACCGATCTCATCGAACACGCGAGGGCGGGGGGCGCCGCGGTCATCGAGCCGACGGCCGAGGCTCAGGACGACTGGGTGAAGATCACCGAGGACACGGTGAACCAGACGCTGTACGCGACCACCGACTCCTGGTACCGGGGGACGAACGTGGCCGGCAAGCCCGCGACCTTCCTCGGCTACGTGGGCGGCGTCGGCAAGTACCGCCGGATGTGTGCCGAGATCGCCAAGCACGGCTACCCGGGCATCGAGCTCGACGGCACAGCCGTCGCCCGCCGGATCGGCAGGATCGACGAGAAGATCGCATGAAGGTCGTGCACCAGCGCTACGTCGCCCACTCCGAGGCGCACTACGCGGGGAACCTGGTCGACGGGGCCTTCGGCCTGAAGTTGTTCGGAGACGCGGGCACACACCTGGCGATCACCATCGACGGCCACGAGAGCCTGTTCGCCGGGTACGCGTCGGTCGAGTTCCTCGCCCCGGTCCGTGGCGGCGACGTCGTCGAGGCCGAGGCCCGCCTGGCGTCGAAGGGCACCCGCAGCCGGACCGTCGACTTCGAACTCCGCGTCGTCTGCCGCGCGCTCGACGACACCGGCCGGGCCGAGGTCCTGGCAGAGCCCATCGTGGCCACCCGGGCACGGGGAACCGCCGTCGTTCCGGCAGACGCCGGAACGACGGCCCGGTGACGCCCACGGCACCGCTCCGGGGCGGCGGCGGAGTGGTTCGCGCCGCCCCGGGATGCTGAACGGCGGCAGTCCTAGGGGGTGTAGGTCTCCAGGTAGGCGGTCACGATACGGCGCGCCTCGTCGATGGTGACGTCGTCGCCCGTCGGGGAGCGCCGGAACGCGACGTCGAAGAGGCGGTCTCCGACCTCGAAGGCGAGCCGCAGGACGTGTTCGGGGGTGTCGGCGGAGATGAGGTCGCGCTCGATCAGGAGCCGCCAGAGCCGCCTGGCCTGCGCCTCGTCGAAACCGCGTACGAGCTCCGCGAGGGGTGCGCTGCGCCCCGCGAACCACAGCTCGGTGCAGCTCCGGTGCTGCCGGAAGTAGGCGAAGACGGGGTCGATGACGGCGTCCGCGGCGTCTCGCAGGGTGTCGAGCCCCGAGCTGTCCAGCGAGGCCACGACGCGTGCCTCGATCTCGTGCACATGGTGCCGCAGGAGCTCGGCGTCGACCTGATGCCGGTCGGAGAAGTAGTGGTAGACGGATGCGACGGGGATGCCCGCCCGCTCACCGACCGCCTTGAGGGAGGCGGCCTCATAGCCCTTCTCTCCGAGCAGCGCTTCGGCGGCGTCGAGAATCGCCCTCCTGCGCTCTCTGCCTCGGCGCTGCACCGCAGGGCGAGCTCGCGTCTGAAATGTCGCATCTTTCTCGAACACGATTCGAGATCGTAGCAGCCATGCCCGCCCTTTTCCCATCGGCGAGGACTGGGGACCCACCCCGAGAAAACGGACTGGGGCGTCGTCGGCAGCCGCGCCGACGCGGCTGCCGGCGTCTGGCGGCGGACACCGCACCGGTGTCCGCCGTCCGGACGGTGTGCGTGGAGGACTGCCGTGTCCTCCACGGCCCCGTCCCCCGGCTGCGCGAGAGTGAGCCCGGCCCGGGCTCGCCCGGCCGGATCCAGCCGTCCGGTTGACCCGACACGGAGGTAAGGACATGCGGCGACGGAGGTACGGAGCGGTGGCGACGGCGGGCGTGATGTCCGCCGCGCTGCTGGTGGGCGGCTGCGGGGACGATGACGGCGACGGCGGGACGCCGAGCCCCGGGGACGCCACCGGGCCCGCGTCCGTGGCGGTGGAGTCCAGCCCCTACGGCGACATCCTGGTGGGCGAGAACGGGTTCACGCTGTACATGTTCGAAGCCGACTCCCCCGGCGAGTCCACCTGCTACGACGCCTGCGCCGAGGCCTGGCCCCCGCTGACCACGGACGGCGACCCGATCGCCGGTAACCGGGTGGACGCGGACCTGCTGGGGACGATGGAACGCGAGGACGGCACCACCGGCGTCACCTACAACGACTTCCCGCTGTACTACTACCAGGCCGACTCCGACGCGGACGACATCAACGGCCAGGGCATCGACGGCTTCGGCGGCCTCTGGTACGTCCTCGGCCCGGACGGCGAGCCGATCGAGGAGCGGGTCAGCGACGACGAGACGGGCGACACGGGCCCGTACTGAGGTCGGTCGTCGGGCCCGGCGCGTGGGCGGCCGCTCATGGCGCGGCCAGTTCACCCCCCAGGGGGCTGCGCCGGTGCAGGGCCTGAGGGCCGCTGCGCGCCCGGGCGACCGGCCCGCCGCGTGGGGCCTCCACCCGGCGCCTCGGCCACGGCTCCAAGGCGTACCGGCGCAGCGCGGCACAGTCCATCCCGGCCGGTCGGTCGGGTGGGCGGACCGGAGGACAACACCCACCCCCTCTCCTTCCTGGTGAGCCCGGGGCCGATTTCGTCTCCGGTCAGGTCGTCCACGCCGCCTGCGGTCCGGCACCTGAGCCCGACCCGGCAGCGGGCCACGCGCCGGCACGGACCATCCGCACGCCGTCGGCACCGGTACGCGGCGTGCTGGCGCTCCGGGGAGGAGCGGGGAACCAGGGAGGCGACAGGAGGGCATCTGACAATGAGCACCATTTTCATATAGCATCCTGGCCCCACTCACCCTGGAGGCAACCATGACGGCACGGCGTGAGGTGTCCTTGGGCACGGTCCAGGAGACCCTGCTGATCCCGCTCTACGGGCGCGCGACGGAGAACCGCAAGCCGGAACCCGCACTGCGCGACCCCCGGGCCGAGGAGATCGTGGCCTCGATCGACTACGACTTCACCCGCTTCGACAGCCTGCCGAGCCTGGTGGGCTCCGTCCTGCGCACCGCCCTGTTCGACCAGTGGGTGACGGACTTCCTCGGCGAGCACCCCGAGGGAACGGTGGTAGAACTCGGCACCGGACTCAACACGCGCTACGAGCGGGTCGACAACGGCCGGGCCCGGTGGTTCGAGCTTGATCTGCCCGACGTCATCGGCCTACGGCGCTCCTTCTTCACCGACTCCGCGCGCCGGACGACGATCGCCGCCTCCCTGACCGCCCGTTCGTGGACCGACACCATCTCGTCCCGGGCATCGGGCCCGTACTTCTTCGCCGCCGAAGCCGTCCTGCCGTTCCTCGCCGAGAACGACGTCCACGACGTCATCGACGTCATCGCCGAACGGTTCCCCTGCTCCCTGCTGGCCCTGGACACCGCCGGGCCGGGAATCGTCGGCACCCAGGAGGAGCACGACGCGCTGAGCAAGGTCGCAGCGCGCATGCGCTGGGCCTGCACCGGCCCGGAGCAGGTCGCCGCCCGGCACCCCGGTACCGAGGCACTCGCCTCCTGCACCCTCACCGAGTTGCCGTCGCCGCTGCGTGACCGCCTGCCCGCCGCCTGCCGGGACCTGCTCTCCGGCCTGGCCCGGCAGCGTCTGCCGCAGGTCGAGGAGTACCGGCTCAGCCTCCTGCGACTCCCGTCACGCCCATCCGCCGCCCCTCCCCCGAAAGCAGCCCTTCCATGACCGTCCGCCCCCATGAACGGCCCACTCACGTCGTCACCGGCAGCGCCTGCCGGCTGGCGCCCCCGCCCCTCGTTCCCGACGACCAGCGCGAGCCACTGCGCCCGGAGGCCTGAACACATGCCGTCGCAACACCTTCCCGTCACCGTGCTGTCGGGCTTCCTCGGCGCCGGGAAGACCACGCTTCTCAACCACGTGCTCAGCAACCGCGAGGGCCTGCGCGTAGCGGTCATCGTCAACGACATGAGCGAAATCAACATCGACGCCGCGCTGGTGCGCGGCGGCGAGGCCGCGCTCTCCCGGACCGAGGAGCGGCTGGTGGAGATGACCAACGGCTGCATCTGCTGCACCCTGCGGGACGACCTGCTGGAGGAGGTCGACCGGCTCGCCCGGGACGGCCGCTTCGACTACCTGCTCATCGAGTCCAGCGGCATCTCCGAACCGATGCCCGTGGCCGCCACCTTCGCCTTCCCCCGCGACGACGGGGCCGCCCTGCTCGACGTGGCACGGCTGGACACCATGGTCACCGTGGTCGACGCGGCCAACTTCCTGGCCGAGCTGGACGCCGGAGCAGACCTCGCCGAGCGCGGACTGGCCGCTTACGAGGACGACGAACGCACCGTGAGCGACCTCCTCATCGATCAAGTGGAGTTCGCCGACGTCCTCGTCCTCAACAAGCTCGACCTCGTCGACAGCGCCACGGCGGACCGCCTGCGCGGAGTCTTGACCCGGCTGAACCCGCAGGCCCGGCTGGTCACCTCGGTACACGGCCGGGTGGCGGCGCGCGACGTCCTGGAGACCGGACGCTTCGACCTGGAACGCGCCCAGCAGGCGCCCGGCTGGGTGCAGGAGCTCAACGGTGACCACGTCCCGGAGACCGAGGAGTACGGCATCTCCTCCATCGTCTTCCGGTCGTCGGCGCTCTTCCACAGCGGACGTCTCTGGGAGCTCGTCACCAGGGGCCTGGACAGCGGCACCTACGGCCGCGTCCTGCGCTCGAAGGGCTTCTTCTCCCTGGCCGGCCGGGCCGGCGTCACGGGCCTGTGGTCCCAGGCCGGTTCCGTCTCCCGTTTCGAGCCCTCGGGGACGCGCGCCGCCGACGTGCCGTACGCCCAGGAGCTGGTGTTCATCGGCGTCGGCCTGCGGGCGGACCGGCTGCGCGCCGCGCTCACGGGCTGCCTCATGGGGGAGACCGAGCCGGTGCCCACGGCCGACCCCTTCCCCGCTTGGGACACCGGAGACGCCTGCGAGCACGAGCACGCGTCCGCCTCCCCGGCGGCCGCCGTGTGACGTGGGCCCGGGGCGGCCGGCGTGCCCAGCCGCCCCGGGCCGCTCAGAGCGGGATCTCGAAGTGCACGGTGGCGACGCCCGGTCCGTGCTCGCCGGTGGCACGGGCGTCGAACACCTCCTTGGCCAGGCTCCGCCAGAAGGACTCCGTCCCCTCGGTGTTCACGTTGGTGTGCAGGTAGATGCGCTCGTATCCGGGCGTGTCCGCGATGAAGTCGCATGCCGCGCGGACCAGCGCGCGGGCCAGCCCTCGGCGCCGGTGCGCGGGACGTACGTAGACGCGGACCAGCTGGGCGGTCGTGCCGGACGGGTAGCGCTCGGCCAGCCAGCGCGGATGGGGCGGGTGCGCGGGGCCCTGCGACAGTACGCCGGTGGTGGCGACCACCTCGTCGTCGTGGACGGCCACGAGCAGGAGGTGGCGGGGATCGTCGAGGTACGTGCTCCGGATGTCCACCGTGTCGCGGTGCCACCGGGGTACGTATCCGTACCCGAAGTCGTTGTAGAAGGTGTCGAGCATGACACTGCGGGCGCCGTCGACATCCGCCTGCGTCGCGGGGCGTACGGCGTAGCCGCCGGGTGTGGTCCAACTCATCGGAAGTCCTTCCGCATCAGGGCTGCCAGGGTAGCCACATGAAAACGATTTTCACGGAATTGACGCACCGCACCACCCCCCGCGGCGCGCCGGCCCGCGCACCCCGCCGTCCACCCGCACACGCGGAGCGCATTCATCCAATCACTGCAAGACACATGACAATGAAAATGATTACAGATAACCTGTCCCCCGCGCAGCCCGGCCCGCTCCCGCAGAGGGCCCCGCCGGGCTGCCGCCTGACGCAGCACCGCCCCCACACGAAGCGACACGAAACACGACAGGAAAAGGGGAGTTGTGGCTCATCTGCTGGTGGTCGAGAGCTGGGTCGGGTCGATGAGCAGGCTGCTCCCACGGGCGATCCGGGAGAGCGGCCACGAGTTCACCTTCCTCACCCGCGACCTGCACCACTACCTGCGCTCGGCACCCGAGGGCGTGGCACACCCGCTGCTCGGGGCGCGCAGCGTGATCACAACGGACACCAACGACACCGAGGCTCTGCTGCCCGAAGTAGAGCGGCTGCACGCCGTGTTCGGCTTCGACGGGGTCCTCACGTCCTGCGACTACTACCTGGCCACGGTGGCGCGCATAGCCGCCCGGCTCGGCCTGCCCGCCTCCAGCCCCGAAGCGGTCGACACCGCCTGCCGCAAGGACGCAACGCGGCGCGTTCTGGCCGACGCCGGGGTGCCCGGCCCGCTGTTCGCGGTGCACGAGGAGTGGGCCGACCTCGCGCGAGCGGCGCGGGAGATCGGCTATCCGCTGGTGGTCAAGCCCGTCGACCTGTGCGCGGGCATGTACGTGCGGCGGGTGGACGACGAGGCACAACTCGCCTCCGCCGTGCGGGCCCTGGCCGACTTCCCGGTCAACGCGCGCGGGCAGCGGCGGGCCCCCGTCGTCCTCCTCGAAGAACTCCTGGACGGACCCGAGGTGAGCGTCGAGACGGTCTCGCACGCGGGCGCGGTCGAGGTGATCGGCGTGACCGACAAGAGCGTCTGCGGGGCGCCCGCGTTCATCGAGACCGGCCACATGTTCCCCGCCGCCCTCCCGGCGGTGGATGCCGAGGCCGTCGAGCAGACCGCCCTCGACGCGCTCAAGGCGCTCGGCCTGACCGACGGCGTCGTGGCCCACACCGAGATCAAGCTCACGCCCGCCGGTCCACGCGTCGTCGAGGTCAACCCGAGGCCCGCCGGAAACCGCATCACCGAACTCATCCGCCACGTCACCGGAATCGACCTCGCCACGGCCTTCGTGGACGTGTCCCTCGGCCGCGCGCCTGACCTGCGGCGCACGGACACCGGCCTGCGCAGTGCCGCCATCGGCTTCCTCGTCCCGCAGGACACGGGCACGCTCCAAGCCCTGGACGGCGGCCACCTGCGGGAGTTGCCGGAGGTCCTGGAGATCCAGCTCGCGGAGCCCGGCAGGCGGGTGAAGGCGGCGGGCAGCAACAACGAGTACCTCGGGCACGTCATGGCGGGCGACCCCGAAGGTCCGGGGGCCCGGGCGCGGGTCGAGGCCCTCGTCGGGGAGCTGCGGTCCGCCCTGGTGATCCGATGACCTCCGCCACCTCGGCTGCCGCCCACGTGACCACGTACGACGAACTCCTGGCCCGCGTCCGCGCGGGCGCACTCGGCCCGGACCCGGCCACCCAGCGGATCTCCGTGGCCTTCACCACCCGGCAGGCCGTACGGCACGACGGGCGCGGCACCGGCTACCGCAACGAGGTGCTCAGCCTGCGGCTGGCCGAGGCCGTCGGCTCGTGCGCGGTCGAGCCCGGCACCCTGCCCGACAGCGCCGTCGAGGACTGCGTCGGCGCGGACGTGGCCCGCCTGCTGAAGCATCCGCTGCCGCCCGTGCGCGTCGCCGCGCTCGACGCCTACCTCATGCACGTCACCCCGCACAGCCCGTGCCACGGCGCCCACGCCGTGCCGCTTCGGGCCGGGACGTCACTGGAGAAGTCGCGAGCCCGGGCGCGCGCCGTCGTCGAGCTGCTCGACCTGCCGCCGGGGGCGACGGTGCTGGTCGTCGGCGTCGTCAACTCCCTGCTGGAAGAGCTGCGTGCGCGCGGCCTGCGCTACGTACCGTGCGACCTCAAGGGCGGGGTCACGGAGTGGGGCGAGACGGTCGTCACCGACGCACTGGCCGCGGCCGACCGCTGTGACGCGCTGCTCGTGTCCGGGATGACGCTGGGCAACGGCACGTTCGAGCCGCTGCGGGACCTCGCCCTGCGGCGGAGCAGACCACTGGTGACGTTCGCCCAGACGGGCAGCGCCGTGCTGCCCCGGCTCCTGGGCCACGGGGTGAGCGCGGTGTGCGCGGAACCGTACCCGTTCTTCTGGCTGGACGGCGGCCCCGGCACCCTCTACCGCTACCGCGCCGACCGCACGGGAGGCGCCCGGTGACGACGACCGCCCTACGCCCTGCCGCCCGCCCGGAACTGCTCACCCTGCTGGGCCGCACCCCCGTCGTCCGCATCACCGCGGGGCTGCCCGGACCGCACCCCGGGTTCTGGGCCAAGCTCGAAGGGCTCGCCGCGGGCGGCATGAAGGCGCGGGCCGCCGTCTCCATGGTGATGGGCGCCCGCGAACGCGGTGAACTGCGGCCCGGGGCACCCGTGGTGGAGTCCACCTCGGGCACGCTCGGCATCGGTCTCGCCTTCGCCGGACAGGCCCTGGGGCACCCCGTCGTGCTCGTCGGCGACAGCGAGCTGGAGCCGTCCATGCGGCAGTTACTGCGCGCTCACGGGGTGCGGCTGGAGATCGTGGACCGGCCCTCTCCCCAGGGCGGCTGGCAGGCCGCCCGGCTGGCCCGGCTGCGCGAACTGCTCGCCGTCCTGCCCGACGCCTACTGGCCCGACCAGTACAACAACCCGGACAACACCACCGGCTACGCCTCGCTGGCCGCCGAACTCGCCGCCCAGCTCGACCATCTGGACGTTCTCGTGTGCAGCGTCGGCACCGGCGGGCACAGTGCCGGCATCATCGGCCCGCTACGCCGCCACTGGCCCCGGCTGCGCCTGATCGGCGTGGACGCCACCGGTTCCACCATCTTCGGCCAGCCCGCCCGGCCCCGGCTGATGCGCGGCCTCGGCAGCAGCATCCACCCGCGCAACGTGGCCTACGACGCCTTCGACGAGGTGCACTGGGTCGGTCCCGCCGAGGCGTTGGACAGCTCCCGACGGCTGGCCTGCCAAAGCTTCGTGAGCGGCGGCTGGAGCACCGGAGCCGCCGCCCGCGTCGCCGCCTGGGCCGCCCGCGTCCACCCCGGCGCCGTCGTCGCCACCGTCTTCCCCGACGGGCCACACCGCTACCTGGACTCCGTCTACGACGACGAGTTCGCCGCGGCCCACGGCCTCGACCCGACCGCGGCGGCCACCCGTCCCGTGGAGATCCCGCACCCGTACGCGGCCGAGGCCACCGGCTGGGTGCGGTGCACCCGCGTCACCGACCCCCTCCACGTTGCCCCCCGTTCGGAAAGGACCACGTGAAGGCCGGCCAGCGCACTGTTCGCCTCGACCTCACCGAGCCGCTGCGCATCTCCCGCTCGACCATGTCCGCCCGCGACGCCGTGTGGCTGAGCATCGAGCACGAGGGCGTGACCGGCCACGGCGAGGCCGTCACCAGTGTCTACTACGGCCTCGACACCTCGACGCTGGGCCGCCTCCTGGCCGACGCCGGCACGGAGCTGGCCCGCTTCCCCGAACCGGAGAGCGCCCTCGACGCGCTGCGGGCGGGCGCACTGCCCGGTGGGGACACGCCCCCGGCCGTGACCGCCGCCGTCGAGGCGGCCCTGCTCGACCTCGTCGGCAAGCGCGCGGGCAGCTCCGTCCACCGGCTCCTCGGGGCCGTGCGTCCGCCGGCCGCGGCCACCGCCCGCACGATCGGCATCACGTCTCCCGACCACGCGGCGGCGCAGGCCCGCTCCCTCGCGGCGAGCGGCTTCGAGGTCATCAAGGCCAAGGCCGGGGCGCCCCACCCCGAGGACGACGTCCAGCGCGTCCGCGCCATCCGGGACGCCGCGCCCCGGGCCCGGCTGCTCCTGGACCCCAACGGCGCGTGGACCACGGCGCAGGCGCGGACCCTGCTGCCCCGTTTCGCCGAACTCGGCGTCGAGGCCGTCGAACAGCCCCTCGCCCCGGGCGACCCTGCGGCCCTCGGGGCGCTGGCGGAACGCTCCCCCCTTCCGGTCATCGCCGACGAGGACGCCGTGGACCTCGCGGACGTGCGCCGCCTGGCCGGACGCGTCCACGGCGTCAACGTCAAGCTCGCCAAGTGCGGCGGGGTGCACGCGGCACTGCGCATCGCCGAACTGCTCGACGGCAGCGGCACGGAGCTGATGCTCGGCTGCCTGACCGCCAGCAGCCTCGGCCTCGCGCCCGCCGTGCAGCTCGCCGACCGGGCACGCTGGGCCGACCTCGACGGTCACCTGCTGCTCGCCCACGACCCGTGGACCGGCATCGGCGGGCACAACGGCCGGGTACAGGCGAGCGAGCGGCCCGGTCTGGGCGTCGAGCCGCGGGAGGTGCTCCGTGAAGACGTGGCGTGAGACGCGCCGCTTCCCGCTCGCGGTCCAGCTGCTGCTGGTCAACCAGCTCGGCGTGAACATCGGCTTCTACCTGCTCATTCCCTACCTGGCCCTCCACCTCACCGACAGCCTGGGCATGTCGGCCGCCGTCGTCGGTGTCGTCCTCGGCGTGCGCAACCTCAGCCAGCAGGGCCTGTTCATCGTCGGCGGCTCCGCCTCCGACCGCCTCGGCGCCCGCGGCGTGATCATCGCCGGCTGCGCCCTGCGCACCCTCGGCTTCGCCCTCTTCGCGGTCGGTGACAACCTGGCCGTCCTCTTCTCCGCGTCCATCCTCAGCGGCTTCGCGGGAGCGCTGTTCAACCCGGCCGTACGCGCCTACATCGCCCAGGAGGCCGAGGAGCGCAAGGCCGAGGCGTTCGCCCTGTTCAACGTGTTCGCCACCACGGGAGCACTGATCGGGCCACTGCTGGGCAGCGCGCTGCTGCTGGTGGACTTCCGGACCTCGGCCCTGACCGCCGCCGGGATCTTCGCGGCCCTCACCGTCGCCCAGGCCCTGGTGTTGCCCGCCCGCCAGGTCGAGCCGAGCGGGGGCGGCGTCCTCGCCGACTGGCGAGAGGTGGTCGGCAACCGTGCCTTCACGGCCTTCGCGCTCGCCATGGTCGGCATGTTCACCCTGCAGAACCAGCTCTACCTGCTGCTGCCCGACGGAGCACGGAAGGCCACCGGCTGGGACGGCGCCGCCGGCCTCGTCTTCCTCGTCGGCACCCTCGTCAACCTCACGTTCCAGCTGCGCGTCACGCGGGCCCTGAAACCACGCGGCCACCGGGCCCGGTGGATCGCGGCCGGGCTGGGCCTCATGACCCTGGCCTTCCTGCCCCCCGCCCTGATGACCGGTGCGTCCGGCGGCCCGGACGGCGCGGCCGACGCGGTGCTGCGCGCTCTGCCCGTGCTGGCCGGAGCCCTGCTGCTCTACCTCGGAGTGATGGTCGCCCAGCCGTTCGTGCTGGAGCTCATCCCCGGCTTCGGCCGTCCCGAACTGACCGGCACGTACTTCGGCGTCTTCTACGTCGTGTCGGGCATCGCCGCGGCGGTGGGCAGCTTCGTCGTCGGCTGGGCCATGGATGCCGGGGAGCGCGGGGACGCCGAGTGGCTGCCGTGGGTGTGCTGCGCGTTCTTCGGGCTCGCCTCCGCGCTCGGCGTGGCCTGGCTGCACCGGCTGGGGTCGCTGCCCACTCCGTCGAAGCCGGCCGTACCCGCGACGGCCTGAGGAAGGACCGCCATGACCTCCACGACGAGCGCGAGTGAGCGCAATCTGCTCACGGACAACCCCGAGCTGTACGAGGCCCGCTTCCCCGACCCCGACCGGCTGGCCGGACGCTGGGCCGAGGACTGCCTGCGGCGGCTGGGCACGGGACAGCGCGTGCTGGACATGGGCTGCGGCACCGGCCGCGACGCCGCCCACCTGCACGGCGCCGGCCGCCGGGTCACCGGTGCCGACCTCTCCGAGAGGATGCTCGCCCACGCCCGCGTCCACCATCCGGGCCCGGCGTACGTGCGGGCGGACCTGCACGGATTCGACCTCGGCCAGGGCGCTTTCGACGCCGTCGTGTGCCTGGACAGCACTCTTCTGTACTGCCATACGAACGACCAGCTCGACGGCTTCCTGTCCTCCTGCCGCCACGCCCTGGCTCCGGGCGGGCTGCTGGTCGCGGAGATGCGCAACGGCGCGTTCTTCCTCGGCCGTACCGAGCTGCTCGACGCGCCGACGGTCAACGCGTTCACCTGGCGGGGCGCCGTTCACCGCTCCACCACCACCCTCACGGTGGACCGAACGGCCCAGCTCCTGCGCCGCACCCGGGTGTGGACCGCGGATGACGGGTCGGCCCCCGTCGAGCAGCGCTCGGCGTGGCGGCTGCTGTTCCCGCAGGAGCTGCGTCATCTGCTGGCCGCGCACGGCTTCGAGACCCTCGAACTCCACGACGGGCCGGGCCCGCGCACCGAGCCGCCCTGGCGGGAGGGCATGCTCCCCGGCCGGACGGTGGACGCCGACCGCCTGCACGTGGTGGCGCGACGGACCGCGCCCGACTGATCGCCGTCCGCCCGGTCCCGCTGGCCGCCGTCCAGAGGCCCCGTCCGCCCCGCGTCCTGACGACGCCCCAGAACCGCCACCCCCCGCACCGCCACAGCACGTCCCCAGACACCGAGGAATCCTCATGCACGACGCGTCCAACCGTCATCTCCCGTCCGCGGTCCGCTTTCCGGACCTGCGCCGACGCGGCTTCCTCGCCGCGACCGGCGCCGCCTCGCTCGGTGCCCTCAGTCTGGCCGGATGCGGCGGCTCCGGTTCCGACTCCGGTTCCGACTCCGGCAAGGGCGACGGCACGCCGAAGCGCGGCGGGCGGCTGCGCGCCGCGTTCGCCGGCGGCGGCGCCAGCGAGACCCTGGACCCGCACAAGGCCAGCCTGTTCGCCGACGCCGCCCGGGCCAAGGCCCTCTTCGACAAGCTCGCCGACCACGGCCCCGACCTGTCCGCCCGGCCCCGCCTGGCGGAGACGTGGGAACCCAACGAGACCCTGGACCGCTGGCGGGTCACCCTCCGGGAGGCGGCCTTCCACGACGGCAAGCCGGTCACCGCGAAGGACGTGCTCTACAGCTACCGCCGGATCGCCGACCCGGAGCAGGCGTTCCGCGCCAGAGCGTCCCTGGAGCCCATCGACCTGGAGGCCAGCCGCGCCACCGGCGAGCGCGCGATCGAGTTCGTCCTCAAGCGGCCCACGGCCGAGTTCGGCAACATCCTGGCAGCCTTCGGCGCCTACATCGTGCCCGAGAACGCCACCGCGTTCGACAAGAACCCGATCGGCTCCGGCCCGTTCAGCTTCGTGTCCTTCGCGCCGGGCCGCTCGGCCGTCTTCCGCCGCCACGACGCCTACTGGGAGGGCGCCCCGCACCTCGACGAGATCGAGTTCATCGTGGCCAACGAGGAGTCCGGCCGCGTCAACGCGCTGCTCGGCGGACAGGTCGAGTACGCCCACGAGCTCAACCCCACCACCGCACGCGCTCACGAGGGCAAGGGCCAGATCGAGATCGTGCGCCTGCGCAACAGCTCGATGCAGGCGTTCTGCATGAAGACCGACCGGCCGCCCTTCGACGACAAGCGGGTACGCCAGGCGTTCTTCCTCATCGCCGACCGCCAGGAGCTCGTCGACGGCGCCCTGTCCGGCGCGGGCGTGATCGGCAACGATCTGTTCGGCAAGGGCTACGAGTACTACGCCGACGGTCTGCCGCAGCGTGAGCAGGACCTCGACAAGGCCCGCGCCCTGCTCAAGGAGGCCGGCGCCGAGAACCTGAAGGTCACCCTGGACACCTCCGCCGTCGCCGCAGGGTTCACCGAGGCCGCCAGCATCTTCCGCGACCAGGCGAAGAAGGCGGGCGTCACCGTCGACGTGAAGATGGGCAGCAAGGACTCCTACTGGAGCGACGTTCTCGACGGCGGCACCCTGTGCTGCTACCGCTCCGGCGCCATGCCCATCGAGGCACACATCTCGCAGCGCCTCCTCACCGACTCCACCACCAACGCCACCAAGTGGCAGCACAAGGACTTCGACGCGCTCTACCAGCAGGCCCAGTCCACTCGCGACAAGACCGAACGCGCCGGCGTCTACGAGCGCATGCAGCGCCGCCTGTACAGCGAGGGCGGCTTTCTCATCTGGGGATTCGCCGACTGGATCATCGGCACCGCGCGCAACGTCAAGGGCGTCGAGGAGAAGGCGCCCGCCAACACGCTCGACTGGGCCCGCTTCGACAAGGTCTGGCTCGGGTGAGCGGACTGCGCTCCTTCGTCGTCCGGCGGCTGCTTCTCGGCGCCCTGCAGACCGTGGCCGTCGTGCTGTTGGTCTTCGGGCTCACCGAGGCGCTGCCGGGCGACGCCGCCGTCGCCCTCGCCGGAGACCAGCCCGACCCGGCCCGCATCGCGGCGATCCGGGAGGCCATGGAGCTGGACCGGCCCGCGTGGGAGCGGCTGGCCGACTGGGCGACGGGCCTGCCGCACGGCGACTTCGGCACGTCGCTGGTCTCCGGCCGCCCGGTCAGCCAGTACATCGCCGACGGCTTCGGCCCCACCCTGCTGCTGGCCGCTCTCACCGTGGCACTGCTCGTACCGACCGGATTCGGGCTCGGAGTGCTGGCCGCCCGGCACGAGGGACGGCTCGTCGACCGGCTGATCAGCTCGGCGACGCTCGCCGTCTACGCCGTCCCGGAGTTCGCCCTCGGCGTGCTGCTGGTGACCGTCCTCGCCCTGCGACTGGGCTGGCTGCCGCCGACCGCCGTCGGCTACGGCACCGACCTGCTCGGTCACCCGTCCGTGCTCGTCCTGCCCGTGCTGATCCTGCTGTCCAGGCCCGTCTGTTCGCTGGCCCGGCTCGTGCGCGCCGGCATGATCGACGCGCTCGCCTCCCCCTACGTGGCGCAGGCCCGCCGCTATGGCCTCTCCGGCGCCCGGGTCCGCTACCGCCACGCTCTGCCCAACGCCCTGGCCCCCGCCGTCCAACAGCTCGCCCGCACCGTCGACTGGCTGCTGTCCGGCGTCATCGTCGTGGAGGCCCTGTACGTGATACCCGGACTCGGCACCGTCCTGCTGGGTGCCGTCGCCGAACGCGACGTCCCCGTCGTCCAGGGCCTCGCGGTCGTCTTCGGCGTCCTGACCGTGGTCCTCAACCTCGGCGCCGACCTCGTGGCCCACCGGCTCGCGCCCCGGGCGGGGGTGGCGGCATGAGCACCGTGAAGACCTCCCCTGTCGGCCGCTTCGCGCTCGGCCTCACGATCACCGCCGTACCCCTCGTCCTCGCCCTGCTCGGTCCCCTGTTCGCAGGCGACCCTGGCCCGCGTTCCGCGTCGTTCGTGCTGGGCGACGGCCACTGGCTCGGTACCGACTTCGTCGGCCGCGACGTCTGGCGACAGGTGCTGCACGGCGGCCGGTCGGTCGTGCTGACCGCGCTGGCCGCGACCGCCCTGGCCTACCTGGTGGCCCTGCCCGTCGGCCTGGTCAGCGCGCTCACCGGGCGCCGCTGGCTGGAGGAACTGCTGATGCGGCCCCTGGACGTGCTGCTCGCCGTCCCGTCGCTGCTGCTGATCCTGCTGGCCGCCACGGTGTTCACCCCGGGCACTGTGGGCCTCGCCCTGCTGGTCGCCCTGGTCAACGTGCCCGACGCGGCCCGGATCGTCCGCGCCGCCGCCGCGGAGGCCGCCGCCCGGCCGGCGGTCGAGGCGCTGCGCATGCAGGGCGAGAGCTGGTGGCGCATGGCCGTCGGCTACGTCGGCCGCTCCATGATCCGCACCCTGGCCGCCGACGCGGGCACCCGGCTGACCGGCGTGCTCTACCTCGTCGCCACGGCCGCGTTCCTCGGCGTCGGGGTGGCGCCGGACGCCGCGGACTGGGCGGTCATGGTCGACCGCAACCGCATCGGCCTGTTCGTCCAGCCGTGGGCCGTGGTCGTTCCCGCCCTGCTGATCGTCGCCCTGACGATGGGCACGAACCTGCTCTTCGACGCCGCGCTGGACAAGGGCGCGAGACGAGGCCGCCCCGTCCGCGTCCCCGGGCGCGGGGCAGGGGACGGCCCCTCCAAGAGCCGGACAGAGAGGGAAACACGTCCGTGAACGACGACAAGGGCACCAACGTGGACCCCGTGGCCGAGATTCACGACCTGCGCGTCGAGGTCGGCGGCAGGGCGATCGTCGACGGAGTGAGCCTGCGGGCCCTGCCCGGCACGGTGACGGCACTGGTCGGAGCCTCCGGCAGCGGCAAGACCACCACGGGGCTCGCCCTGCTCGACACCTACCCGCCCGGCTCCCGCGTCACCGGAGACGTACGCGTGGCGGCGGGCGGCCTCGTCGGCTACATCCCCCAGCACCCGGCGGCCGTCCTCAACCCCGCGCGCCGCGTCTCCGCGCTGTTGACCGACATCGCCCGCGCCCAGGTGACCCACCTGCCGCTGCGGCAGCGCCGGTCGGAGGCCCGCGCACGCGTCCTGCACGCACTCGCCGAGGCCCAACTCCCGGACCCGGAAACCCTGCTGCGACGCTACCCACACCAGCTCTCCGGCGGGCAGCAGCAGCGCGTCGTCCTCGCCCAGGCCCTGTTGCTCGGCGCCCGCGTCATCGTCGCCGACGAGCCCACCACCGGGCAGGACGCCCTGACCAAGCGGCGCGTGGTCGACCAGCTCGCGGCCGTCACCTCCCGCGGCATCGCCGTCGTGCTGCTCAGCCACGACCTGGACGTCGTCCGCGCGCTCGCCGACGAGGTCGTGGTCATGCGGGCGGGCCGGGTCGTCGAGTCGGGTCCCGCCCAGCGCCTCTGGCTCGCGCCCCAGCACGCGTGGACGCGCGCGCTCCTGGGTGAGGAGCGGCCGGACGGCCCGCCACAGGAGAGCCCGGCCGGCACCGAGCCGCCGGTCCTGCGCGTCCGCGGCCTCACCGCACGCCACCGCGACGGCGCACGGGGCGCGGCCGTGGTGCTGCGCACCCCCGAACTCGACCTGCGCCCGGGAGAGTGCCTGGCCGTCGTCGGCCGCTCCGGCAGCGGGAAGACCACCCTCGCCCGCTGCGTCGCCGGCCTCCACCGCGACCACGACGGGGAGATCCTCCTCGACGGCTCGCCGCTGTCCCGCAGCCTGCGCGACCGCGACCGCACCCAGCTCGCCGCTGTCCAGTACGTCTTCCAGGACGCGCGCGCCGCCTTCGACGAACACCGCACCGTCCTCCACCAGGTCGCCCGCACCGCGATCCGGCTGCGCGGCACTGACGCGGACTCCGCGGCCCGGGAGGCCCTGAGCACCCTCGCCCGCCTCGGACTGCCCGACAGCCTGGCCCGCCGGCACCCCGGTCAGCTCTCCGGCGGCGAACTCCAGCGTGCCGCCCTCGCCCGCGCCCTCCTCGCCCGCCCCCGCGTCCTCGTCTGCGACGAGATCACCTCCGGGCTGGACACGGTCACCCGTCGCGGCATCCTCGACGTCCTCACCACGCTGATCCGCGACCGCGACGACCTGAGCCTGGTGCTGATCACCCACGACCTGGACACCGCCGCCCTGGCCCACCGCATCGCCGTCCTGGACGCCGGCGCCCTCGTCGAGCAGGGCCCGGCCCAGCGCGTCCTGACCAACCCGGCTCACCCGTTCACCGTCTCCCTCATGGAGACCACGGCACGTCTGGCCGCCGGAACGGGCACGTGACCGGGGCGCGACGCGGCCAGGAGCCCTGTTGTGACCGCCGATCGCGGTGGACCGATCCTGGAGTCCGCCTCCGGGAAACAGCCGGACCGTGGCCGGAGGAGGCGGGCTCGTCATCGGCCGGTGAGTTGTCACACACCTGTCACACCGTGTGTTGACATGCCATCACGCGGTCCGTGATGCTCCTCGTCAGCAGCCTTACGGCAACAGCGGCGCCCGAACCCGCCTGCTGTTGCGAGGCCCTGTGCGGGCTCGGCGGTATGTGCCCAGCCCCTCTTCCGCACGCACTCGCCTGACGGCCAACGCAGCACACCATGCGTTCGGCCGCGGCTTTGGTGCGTGGCTCGCCGCCCCACCCTGCGGCGAACGCCGCGCATGCGGTCCACTTCGGCGTCTTCGCGGGGGACAAGCCGTCCCCCTGCCTGCCATGCCTCAACACAGCGGGATCGCGCACCCGCTGGTCCCGACGCGTCTCCCCTGACGTCCCCGGCAAGCTCGGCCTTCCCCGACACCCAGGCGTCGACGCTTCCCTTCACTTCCTCAGGCCGGAGGTCTCCGTGCACCCCCAGTTTCCCCCGACTCCGCCCCGCCGCCCCCCGACTCCGTACCCGTCACACGATGCCCCGCATCCCCAGCACGCCGACAGCCTCCGCGCATCCGTGCGCCGTACCCAGTGCGCCTTCCTTCTCGCCAACGCCATTCCACTCGCCGTCGTCGTCCTGCTGTTCCCCTTCACCAACATGGCCGATGCGCGGGTATACGGACAACTCCACCTGGGGATGGTGTGGGCCATCGCGCAGTTCGGCCTCCTCATCGGGTCCGTCTGGTGGCACGAACGCCGGTCCACACAGGTGTGTGACCGCATCGAGCGGACCATGGCCTCCCACGCCTCCGGGCCGAGGCTCCGCCTGCCGCTTCCGCCAACGGGCCGTGGGCGGTGAAGCGGTGAGCCTGTCCGTCCTGGCATCGGACGCGGTCAACCCGATCGGTTCCGAAGCGCAAGCCCCCGTCATCCTCGCTTTCCTGATCTTCCTCGGTCTGTCGCTCCTGTGGGTCTTCACGCTCGCCACCCAGGAGGACCGCCCGGAGAGCCTCGCTGTCGCCGACCGGTCTCTTTCGCCGGTCTTCAACGGGTTCGCACTGGCCGGCGAGCAGATCTCCGTCGTGACCCTGCTGGCGATCCCCGGGGCCATCGCCCTGTTCGGCTACCAGGGGGTCGCCGCCATGGTCGACGGTCTCCTCGCCCTCGCCGTACTGCTCCTCCTCGCTCAACGGATCCGCAACAGCGGTCGTTACACGCTCGGCGGCCTCTTCTCCCTGCGTGCGTCCGGACCGTGGCCACGCGTCGCCGCGGCCGTGGTGACGCTGGCCATCACGATTCCCATCCTGATGGTCCAGCTCCGGGCCGGTGGGATCAGCGCGGCGCTGTTGATCGGCATGTCGAGCCACGAGGCGCAGGTGGCCTGCACGGTGCTGATGGGGATCCTCATCGCCTGCTTCGCCGTGGTGGCGGACCTGCGGGGCACGAGTTTCATCCACGTCGTCAAGGTTCCCCTCACCCTGCTGACCCTCGCGGCGGTCACGCTGCTCGCCCTGAGGAAGTTCGCCTGGGATCCCGGCGACCTGCTCTCGGCGGCGGTGAACAAGAGCATGGCACCGGACGGCTACCTCGTTCCTGGGCTCTGGGCGCATACGGCCGGCCTCGGCCCCCTGAACACGATCAGTGATCACGTCGTGGTGATCCTCGGTGCGGCCATGATGCCGCACATGCTCCTTCGCATCGGCGCCTCCCGCTCCGGCCGTTCGGCGCGACGGTCCATGAGCATCGCCACGGGTCTGTTCGGCGTCTTCTCCCTCCTCCTGGTCACGACGGGATTCGCGGCGGCGGCCGTGGTGGGCGGCAGCGACATCGGCGCGGTCGACGCCAACGGGCAGGCATCACCGATCCTGCTGGCTTCCGCCGTGCTCGGGGACGGCTCGACCGCGCGGGTGGTGCTGATCACCGTCGTGGCATGCGTCGCGTTCCTCGCCGTGCTCACGACCGTGACGAGCGTGGCGTTCGCCGCGGCCGTCTCCCTCGCGCGCGACGGGTTCTCACCACACAAGCGCTCCCGAACCGACTCCAAAGAGGTGCGGGTGATGCGCCTGGCCGTCTTCGCCCTGTGCGCTGTGGGCCTCCCGCTGGCCGCTGCCACCCACCAGTACCCGGTCGAGTTCCTGGTCATGTTCTCCATGTGCCTCGCGGCATCGTGCGTCTTCCCCGCGCTGATCTACTCGTTCTTCTGGAGCCGGTTCAACACCCGGGGACTCCTGTGGACGGTCTACGGGGGGCTGCTGCTCTGCACGATCCTCACCGTCTTCTCGCCCACCGTGTCCGGAACCGACTACGCGCTGTGGCCGGACGCCGGTTTCGACTGGTACCCGTACCACACCCCCGGCCTCATCTCCGTACCGGGAGCGTTCCTTCTCGGGTGGCTCGGCAGCATCAGGGAATCGCCGGAAGATCCCGAACCCGGGTTCCGGAACGTCTCCTACAAGATCCTCACCGGCACGGAATCCGATCCGAAGGCCACTGCCGCCGAGCGGTAACCGCTCCTTGGCCCTCGGCCGCGGGACAAGTGCTTTCCGCACGCCCGTGGCCGAGGCCCGACCTTCTGCCGCCATGGACGCGGAGGCCGGGAGAGCGGCGATGCGGGGCATGCGCCGAACGTTGAGGATCGAGCCAGCCACCGGGCAGCACGACGACGTCGGACGCTCCGGCAGAGGGAGCGGCCGCCGCGAGACTCCGAGGACGACAGCACCTGCTCGTGCCTCGGCGGCCCTGTCGTCGCCACCGGGTCATCGGGATATCGCCCGCAACGCCCACACCCGACGCAACGCGCACGCAGAATCCGCGGATCAGGAGTCCTGCTTCACCGGCTCCAGGATCGCCACGCACTCGAAGTGCTGGGTCATGGGGAAGAGGTCGAAGGCGCGGAGGAAGCGGACGCGGTAGCCGGACTCGGCGAAGTACTTGAGGTCGCGGGCGAGGGCGGCGGGGTCGCAGGCGACGTAGGCCATGCGGCGGGGGCCGAGCGCGGTGAGGAGCTTGACCGTCTCGCGGCCGGCGCCGGAGCGGGGCGGGTCGAGGACGACGAGGTCGGCCTCGGTGATGCCGGTGCGGGGCAGGACGCGGTCGACGCGGCCGTGTTCGACGCGGACGCGCTCGAAGTCGGCGAGGTTGTGACGGGCGTCCTCGACGGCGCGCTTGCCGGACTCGATGCCGAGCACGGCGCCCTCGGGGCCGATCCGGTCGGCGAGGGCGCCCGCGAAGAGGCCGGCGCCGCAGTAGAGGTCGAGGGCGGTCTCGCCCTTGCGCGGGGTGAGGCCGCGCATGACGGCGTCGACGAGGAGGTCGGCGGCGGCGTGGTGCACCTGCCAGAAGCCGCCGGCGCCGACCCGCCAGGTACGGCCGTCGGCCCGCTCCCGGACGAACGGGCGGCCGTGGACGCGGTGGATGGCGCGGCTGCCGCCGCGGCCGTGCGGCTCCTCGGCGCGCAGGACGGAGACGGGGCGGTCGAGCTCGACGAGGGGCAGCCGGCCGCCGGGCTCGGGGGTGAGGATGACCTGACGGTCAGTGGAGCCGGCTGCGGCGACGGCGTCGATCGAAGCGATCTGCGGCCAGGTGCGGCGCTCGATGCCGAGCTCGCTGACGCCCTCGGCGGCGATGAGGCAGTGGTCGACGGGCTCGACCTCGTGGGAGCGGTGACGGCGGAACCCGGCGTGCCCCTCGGCGTCGACGGCGTACTGGACGCGGGTGCGCCAGGCCGGGACCTCGCCCGCGGGGAGCTTGTCGCCGGGGACGGGCTCGACGGTGCCGTCCCACGAGACGTCCTCGGGCGTGAGCCCGGCGAGCCGGGAGAGCTGCTCGGCCAGGACGTCGGCCTTGAGGCGGCGCTGGGCGCCGGGCTTGACGTGCTGCCAGTCGCAGCCGCCGCAGCGCCCGGGGCCGGAGAACGGGCAGGGGGCCTCGACGCGGTCCTTGGACGCCTCGATGACGCGGACGGCGTCGGCGCGCAGGAAGCGGGACTCCTCGTGGCCCTCGGTGACGCGGGCGATCACGCGCTCGCCGGGGAGCGTGTGGCGCACGAACAGCACGCGGCCCTCCTCGGTGCGGGCCACGCAGTGGCCGCCGTGGGCGACCGGGCCGACCTCGACCTCGTACTCCTGGCCGGTCAGCGGTGCGGGGCTGGTCCCCTGGGAGGCTTCGGTGGGCATGGTGGTGGGAGCTCCAGGGGAACGAGAGGGCGAAAGAGGGCCAGCCGACCAGTCTAGTGCCAGTCGGGGCGCGCTGTTGCGACGCGTTCGGTGGCCGCCCAGCATGAGGGGATGGACGATGATCGCCTGAGCGTGCTGGTGACCGGTGCGAGCGGGTACGTGGGCGGCCGGCTCGTGCCGGAGCTGCTGGCCGCGGGGTACCGCGTGCGCTGCCTCGCCCGCAGCCCGGAGAAGCTGCGCGACCACCCGTGGGCCGGGGACGTCGAGGTGGTCCGCGGGGACGTGACCGACGAGGCGTCGGTGCGGGCGGCCGTGGACGGCGTGGACGTGGCGTACTACCTGGTCCACGCCCTGGGCGGGGGCAGGGACTTCGAGCGGACCGACGCGCGGGCGGCCCGGATCTTCGGGCGGGCGTGCCGGGAGGCCGGGGTACGGCGGCTGGTGTACCTGGGCGGGCTGACGCCCTCCGGCGTGCCGGTGGAGCGGCTGTCCCCGCATCTGCGCTCGCGGGCCGAGGTGGGCCGCATCCTGCTGGAGTCCGGGGTGCCGGCGGCGGTGCTGCGGGCCGCGGTGATCCTGGGGTCGGGCTCGGCGTCGTTCGAGATGCTGCGGTACCTGACCGAGCGGCTGCCGGCGATGGTGACGCCGCGCTGGGTGGACACCAGGCTGCAGCCGATCGCCGTGCGGGACGTGCTGCGGTACCTGGTCGGCTGCGCGGAACTGCCGTCCACGGTGAGCCGGACGTTCGACATCGGCGGTCCGGACGTCCTGACGTACCGGGAGATGATGCGGCGGTACGCGGCCGTGGCCGGGCTGCCGCGCCGGGTGATCGTCCCGGTGCCCGTGCTCACCCCGCGGCTGTCCAGCCAGTGGGTCGGGCTGGTGACGCCGGTCCCGGCCTCGATCGCGAAACCGCTGACGGAGTCGCTGCGGCACGAGGTGGTGTGCCGGGAGGCGGACATCGAGCGGTTCGTGCCCCCGCCCGCCGAGGGGCTGCTCGGCGTGGAGCAGGCGCTGGAGCTGGCGCTGCGGCGCATCCGGGAGGCCGAGGTGGCCACCCGCTGGTCCTCGGCCTCGGTGCCGGGCGCGCCGAGCGACCCGCTGCCCACCGACCCGGACTGGGCGGGTGGCAGCCTCTACAGCGACCGGCGGGAACGGACGGTGCACGCCTCCCCGGAGGCGCTGTGGCGGGTGATCGAGGGCATCGGCGGGGAGCACGGCTGGTACTCCCTTCCGCTGGCCTGGGGGGCGAGGGGCCTGCTGGACCGGATGGTCGGCGGCGTGGGCCTGCGCCGCGGCCGGCGTGACGCGGGACGGCTGCGGGCGGGCGACGCCCTGGACTTCTGGCGGGTGGAGGAGGTCGAGCGGGGCAAGCTGCTGCGGCTGCGCGCCGAGATGAAGCTGCCGGGGCTGGCGTGGCTGGAGCTGGAGGTCGGGCGGGACGCGGACGGCCGCACGCGGTACGGCCAGCGGGCGCTGTTCCATCCGCACGGCCTGGCCGGGCAGCTCTACTGGTGGTCGGTGAGCCCGTTCCACGCGCTGGTGTTCGGCGGGATGGCGCGCAACATCGCGCGGGCCGCGGAGGGCGGGAAGGGGGCGCCGGGCGCCGAAGCCGACCTGGGTGGCGGAGCCCGGGTGCCCGGCGGGTAGCGTTACGGTGTTCACCCAGGTGATCGCAGCAGGGGAAGGTGCGGGGTAGCGGCCTCATGCACATCGTCATCATGGGGTGCGGCCGAGTGGGTGCCGCACTCTCCAGGACCCTGGAGGACCAGGGTCACACGGTCGCCGTCATCGACCGCGATCCCACGGCGTTCCGCAGGCTCGGCTCCAGCTTCGGCGGCCGGCGGGTCACGGGTGTCGGTTTCGACCAGGACACCCTGCGCGAGGCGGGCGTCGAGGACGCGGGCGCGTTCGCCGCCGTCAGCAGCGGGGACAACTCCAACATCATCGCCGCCCGGGTGGCCCGCGAGATGTTCGGCGTGCAGAACGTGGCGGCCCGCATCTACGACCCGCGGCGGGCCGAGGTCTACCAGCGGCTCGGCATTCCGACGGTGGCCACGGTGCGGTGGACGGCCGACCAGATGCTGCGGCGGCTGTTGCCCTCCGGTGCCGAACCGCTGTGGATCGACCCGACGGGCGGGGTGCAGCTCGCCGAGGTACACGTCTCCCCGAGGTGGTTCGGCCATCCGGCAGCGCGGCTGGAGGCCGAGTCGGGGGTGCGGATCGCCTTCATCACCCGGCTGGGCGAGGCCATGCTCCCCGATCCGCAGGCCGTGCTCCAGGAGGGTGACCTCGTGCACGTGATGATGAGCAGCGACCAGGTCGGTGAGGTGGAGGCGGTCTTCGACCGCGGCCCGGGTGAGTCAGGGGAGCAGCGGTGAGAGTCGCCATTGCGGGAGCGGGCGCGGTGGGGCGGTCCATCGCCGGCGAGCTGCTGGAGAACGGCCACGAGGTGCTCCTCATCGACAAGGCGCCCAGCGCGATCGCCGTGGAGCGGGTACCGCTCGCGGAGTGGCTGCTGGCGGACGCCTGCGAGATCTCCGCGCTGGACGAGGCGGCGCTCCAGCGCTGCAACGTCGTGATCGCCGCGACGGGTGACGACAAGGTCAACCTCGTGGTGTCGCTTCTCAGCAAGACGGAGTACGGCGTGCCGCGCGTGGTGGCGCGGGTGAACAACCCGAAGAACGAGTGGCTCTTCAACGAGGCGTGGGGCGTGGACGTCGCCGTCTCCACCCCACGGCTGATGTCGGCGCTGGTCGAGGAGGCCGTCAGCGTCGGCGACCTGGTGCGGCTGCTGCGCTTCAGCCAGGGTGACGCCAACCTCGTCGAGTTGACGCTCGCCCCCGAGGCGGCGCTGGCCGGTACTCGGGTCGGGGACGTGGCCTGGCCGCAGGACACGACTCTGGTGACGATCATCCGGGGGACGCGGGTGCTCACGCCCCGGCCCGAGGACGCCCTGGAGGCCGGGGACGAGCTGCTGTTCGTGGCCGCGCCCGCGCGGGAACGGGAGCTGGAGGAGCTGCTGTCCGTCCACCGGGACCCGGCGGGCGAAGAGGCCTGAGCGCAGCGCCCCGGGCCCGGCACCGGGGGCTATGGCGCCCGGTACCGGTGGCGGGTGGTTCAGCGGGGCGTTTCGCCGTCCGCTGCCGCGGCGGCCGCGCGCTCGCGCTTCTCCTCCGCCTCCATCTCGGCGAAGACGTCGATCGGCGCGGGTGCCTTGGCGAGGAAGATCCAGGTCAGGTACACGCAGAGCAGGAACGGCGGGATGCCGAGGGCGACCCGCAGCCAGCCGAGCTGGGTGGCGTCCCCCCAGAGGTAGATGGGGAAGGTGATCGCCGACTTGCCCAGAAGCACCAGGCCCCAGGCGTAACTGGCCTTGGTGTAGGCCTTCTTCCGGCCCGGGTTCCGGGTGCGCCAGGACATGTTCTCGCGGAACAGGGGGCCGAGGACCATGCCCAGGAGCGGCACCCCGGCCGCGGCGGTGACGAGGTAGGCGACCGCGAGGCCCAGCGTGTAGAGCATGCCGGGCAGGTAGAAGTTCTTCGCGTCTCCCGACATCATCGCGAAGACGGCGCCGAACGCGACGCCGAAGACGCCGCCGAAGGCGTGCTTGAGCGTGCTCTTACCGAACAGCCGCAGAACGGCCATGAGGGCGGAAAGGCTCAGTGCGGCGATGGCGGAGACGTGGATGTCCCGGTTGATCGTGTAGCTCAGCACGAAGACCAGACCGGGCACGGTCGTCTCGACCATGCCCCGGACGCCGCCGAACGCATCGAGCATGGCGGCCTTGGTGATGTCCGGATCAGGGTCCGCCGCCCCTGCCGTGAGCTGTTCCGCCGCCTCGTGCGCCGTCGGCTTGTCCAGTGGGGTCACCCGCTACTCCTGTCCCAGGGTCGGAGCTCGTACTTCGGGTTGAACAGCACCCGGCGTCCGCGGTTCATCGCGATGCGTCCAGAGGCGATCAACGTACGGCCCGGTTCGATGCCCGCGATGGCCTGGCGACCCAGCCAGACGACGTCCAGCGAGTCGGAGCCGTCGAACAGCTCGGCCTCCAGCGCGGGCACCCCGGCCCGGGGCCGGAGTGTAACGGTACGCAGCGTTCCGGTCACCTTGACGATCTGCCGGTCGCCGCAGTCGCAGATCCTCGTGCAGTCGCGCAGCGCCGCCTCCTCCGCCGCGGAGGCGACTCGCTCCTCGGACCGCCGGGCCTCCTCGGTGACGGAGCCGAAGCGGTCGAGAAACCGCCGTATCCGCCCGTTTCCGCGTTTCTCGGAGTCGTTGACGCCGCTCATGCGGCCAGCCTACCCGCGGCCCCCGGCGGTCCCGAAGGCCCGGTGAGGAGCGTCACCGAGGGACGTGGGCGTCTGTCTGGCCCCGCCGTGGCGGCGGGGCCAGACAGACGCACCCGCCACATCAGCGGATCTCGGTGATCTCCGGGCCGCGGGACAGCTTGTCGATGCCGCCGGCGAAGCGGGAGCCCTGCTCGGTGCTCTCCTGCTGGATGCCGTCGGGCACCATCTCGGCGTCCTGGGGCAGCTTGAGGACGATCGGGTCGCGGGGAGCCATGGGGGCCTCGCCCCGGACGACGACGGTGTCCCGGAAGATCTGCTCCAGCAGCCCGGCCGCCTGCGGCTGCACGGCGCCCTGGCCGGAGATCACGCCGCGCAGGAACCAGCGGGGGCCATCGACGCCGATGAAGCGCACGACCTGCACCCCACCCTTGCCGTCCGGCAGCTTGACCGGCACCTGGGCGCGCAGCTCCCAGCCGAGCGGGCCCTCGATCTCGTCGATGACACCGCCCTGCTTGGTGATGCCGCCGGCGATCTCCTCGCGGATCTCGTCCCAGATGCCCTCCCGCTTGGGCGCGGCGAACGCCTGGAGCTGGACGGCGCTGTCCCGCAGCACGACCGTCGCGGCGACGATGGCGTCACCGGCGACCTCGACGCGCAGTTCCATCCCCTCGACGCCCGGGACGAACAGCCCTCCGAGGTCCACCCGGCCCTCGCCGGGCTTGCCGACCTCGGAGACGTCCCAGGGACCGTCGGGCCGGGGGGCCGGGGGCAGCTTCACGCGGGCGGCACCGCCCGCGTCGTCGTTCCCCGCGCCCTCGGCGTCATCGGTTGCCGCCTCGTCGGCGGCGGCTTCGACGTCGGCCGGGAGCTTCTCCTGCTTCTCGGCGCGCTTGCGACGACCGAACACGTCACTGTCCCTTCAGGTCGGCGGTCTCGGTACCGTCGACCGCAACGTTGGTGTTGAATCCGCCCGTGGAGCCGAAGCCCGCGGCGGACCGCACCGACCCCGGCAGCTCCTCCACCTCGTGGAAGCGCACCTTCTCGACCTGCTGGACGACGAGTTGGGCGATGCGGTCGAACCGCTCGAAGCGCACGGTCTCGCGCGGATCCAGGTTGACCACGATCACCTTGATCTCTCCACGGTACCCGGCGTCGACGGTTCCGGGAGCGTTCACCAGGGAGACGCCGAGCCGGGCGGCGAGTCCGGAACGCGGGTGGACGAAGGCGGCGTAGCCGTCGGGCAGGGCCACGGCGATGCCCGTGGGCAGTACCGCGCGCTCCCCCGGGGCCAGCGCGCACGCCTCGGTGGTGGTCAGGTCGGTGCCCGCGTCGCCGGGGTGGGCGTGGGCCGGCAGCGGGACCTCGGGGTCGAGGCGGCGGATGAGGACGTCCACCGGCGGCCGGGGCGCGCTCACGGGTTGACCTCGAAGGCGCGGGCCCGGCGGACCTGGTCCGGGTCGTTCATCGCGGCCTGGATCTCCTCGTCGCGGCCGTTGTCGATGAAGTGCTCGACCTTGACCTCGATGAACAGCCCGTCGGCGCGGACGGCCACGGGCCCCTCGGGACCGCCGATCCGACCGGTGGCCGTGCAGAAGATCTTGCGTCCGTGTACGGCCGTGACCGCCGCGTCCAGGTGCAGGACGGAACCGACGGGCACGGGAAGCCGGAAGTCGGTCTCCAGCCGCCCGGTGACGGAGATGGTGTGCATGAGCCAGTTGAGCGAGCCCAGCGTCTCGTCGAGCGCGGTGGCCAGCACGCCGCCGTGGGCGAGACCGGGGGCGCCCTGGTGCTCGGGCTTGACGGTGAACTCAGCGGTGACGTTCACACCCTCGCCGGCGCGGGCGTCCAGGTGCAGTCCGTGCGGCTGACCGCCGCCGCAGCCGAAGCACTGGTCGTAGTGCGAGCCGAGCGGTTCGCCGGGCGCGGGCGCATCCGGGTGCCGGACGGGGGCACGGGCGTCCTCAGGCGGCGTCAGCGAGGTTCTCTGAGCAGTCACGTCAGCAGACCCTACCGCCGCCAGGCACGGGCCGGTGCAGCCGCTCTCCGGTGTCCTGGACGGCCATGCCAAGCTGAGGGCATGCAGGCGTACGACGAACGACTGACCGCGCCCCGCTCCTGGTGGCTGACCGTTCCGGCGCTCACCGGGGTCACGCTCGGGCTGGTGCTGCTGCCCCTGGGCACGGTGCCCATGCTGGCGGCGCTGGTGACCGGAGCCGCGCTGGCGGCGGTCGGGCTGAGCGTCTACGGCTCGGTGCGGGTGCGAGTCGTGGCCGACTCGCTGGTGGCGGGCAGCGCGCGGATCCCGCTGAGCGCCCTCGGCCGCGCAAGCGCGCTGAGCCCGGAGGAGGCCCGGGCCTGGCGGACCCACCGGGCCGACCCACGCGCGTTCATGGTGCTGCGCGCCTACATCCCGACGGCGGTGCGGGTCGAGGTCGTCGACCCGCGGGACCCGACACCGTACGTGTACGTGTCGACGCGCCGCCCTCAGCGGCTGGTGTCGGCGCTGGGCGGCTCCGAGGCGCCCTCAGGGGCGGCTTCCGGGGCGGCCTGAGCCTCGGGCGGGATCCGGCTCCACGGCACCTGCCCGCTGCGCAGATCCTCCCGGATCCGCTCGGCGAGCTTCCGCGTCTCCCGGTGGTTCATCGCGGCCCCCACGGCCGCTCCGATCATGAACGGGGTGAGGGTGGGGAGGTTGCGCAGGGTGCGTTTGAGCAGCCGCTGGCGCAGCTCGCGGCGGAGCTGGAGACCGAGCGCCGCGTTGAGGGTGGCGGGCTTGAGGGGGTCGATACCGCGCTCGTGCGTCCACGCCGTGAGGTAGGCCGCGGCGCGGCGGGCGGCACCGCCGGGAGGCCGCTGCCCGTAGACCTCGTGGAGCTCGGCGATCAGCTTGATCTCCACCGAGGCGACGCCGACGACCTCGGTGGCCAGCTCGGTGGGCATGGCCGGGGGCACCGGCAGCATGGCCGCCGCACCGACTCCGGCGCCGACCGTGGCCGAGCTCTTGGTGGCCCCGGAGATCAGCGCGTCGGCCAGCTCCTCGGGGCCCTTGCCGGGGAACTGGGCACGGAGTGTCGCCAGGCTGCGGACCGGGATACGGGGTGCGGTCTCGATCAGCTTGTCGGCGACGGCTCCGGCGAAGGCACGCATCCTGCCGCGCTCGTACGGCAGGGCCGGCTCGGCGCCGGGGCTGTGCTCGGCTCCGGGGACAGCCTCACCGTCTGGAGTGGACACGGCGCGCCGGGTGCCCGCGGAGCGCTCCGGCTTCAGGCGTGCCAGACGGCGGCGCACCGGCTGGAGCCGGGCACCGCGGGGTGCGAGCGAGGCTTCGCCTTCTGGGCCGCCTCGCTCGGCATCACGTGCGTCGTCACCGGGCACGGAGGGGTGCTCCGGCTCAGGCCGCGCAGTCGCGGCAGATCGGCTGTCCGTTCTTCTCGGCCGCGAGCTGGGAACGGTGGTGCACCAGGAAGCAGCTCATGCAGGTGAACTCGTCCTGCTGCTTGGGCATGACCCGGACCGCCAGCTCCTCGTTGGAGAGGTCGGCGCCAGGCAGTTCCAGGCCCTCGGCCTGCTCGAACTCGTCGACGTCGACATTGGACGCCGACTTGTCGTTCCGCCGGGCCTTCAGTTCTTCGATGCTGTCCTCGTTGAGGTCGTCATCGGTCTTGCGTGGAGTGTCGTAGTCCGTTGCCATGTCGTTCTCTCCCCCTCTGGGTTCTGTGACGTCTCAGCGCACGTAACGCGTGAGGGGCCGGTCTTGTGCCCGACCCGAGGCGGAGATTTTGCCTCACATCAAGGTCTGTTACTCGATCGACACCCAACCGGCCCCCTAAGAGGTGACCAGGGCGTGCGCCGGAGAAGGGTACAGCGGCGGCCGCGGGCCCGGTCACGCGGGCCGTTTCGGGTACTTCCCGCAGTCAAGCCCTGCGGAAACCTTCATTTTGCGGTGTTTTCCACCCACTCGTCGAACACGCAGCGCGTTGGGCAGAAATCCGCCGTGTGTAATCGGTCACAAAGCGCTCCGCGACCGCCCGGAACATCATGAAGCGGGCGATATTGCGCTCACAGCGAACACCCTTCCTGCCGACTTCGCAACCCGGCCTTCGCCCCGGGGACGGCTCGCGGCGGCACGACGTCAGACAGGCAGCACGACGCGCATCAGCAGACCGCCGTCCTCGCGGGGCGTGGCGGTGATCGTGCCGCCGTGCGCCCGGGTGACCGAGCGGACGATCGACAGCCCGAGCCCCACGCCCCGGTCACTGCCGGTGCGCTCCGTGCGCAGTCTGCGGAAGGGCTCAAAGAGGTTGTCGACCTCGTAGGCCGGAACCTGCGGCCCGGTGTTCTCCACGGTCAGCACGGCCTGCCCGGTGTGCGCCTCGGTGCTCACGGCGACCCATCCGTCCTCGGGAAGGTTGTAGCGGACCGCGTTCTGCACCAGGTTCAGCGCGATGCGTTCCAGGAGCACCCCGTTGCCCTGCAGGTAGGCGGGCTGCCGCACGCCACGCAGCTCGACGCCCTGGGCCGCCGCCTCCGCGCGCACCTGCTCCACGGCCCGCGAGGCGACCTCCGCCAGGTCCACCGGCTTGCGGTCGACGATCTCGTTCTCGCTGCGCGCGAGCAGGAGCAGCCCCTCCACCAACTGCTCGCTGCGCTCGTTGGTGGCGAGCAGCGTGCGGCCGAGCTGCTGCACCTCGACCGAGGCCCCGGGGTCGGAGAGCTGGACCTCCAGCAGCGTCCGGTTGATGGCCAGCGGCGTGCGCAGCTCGTGGGAGGCGTTGGCGACGAAGCGCTGCTGCGCGGTGAAGGCGCGGTCGAGCCGGTCGAGCATGTCGTCGAAGGTGTCGGCCAGCTCCTTCAGCTCGTCGTCCGGCCCGTCCAGCTCGATCCGCCGGTGCAGGTCGGAGCCCGCGACCCGGCGTGCCGTGCGGGTGATGCGGCCGAGCGGCGACAGCACGCGCCCGGCCATGACGTAGCCGAGGGCGAAGGCCGCGACGGCGAGCCCCAGCAGCGCGAGCAGCGAGTTCTTGAGCAGGGAGTCCAGGGCCAGTCTGCGCTGCTCCTCCAGGCAGGCCTCCACGGCGTCGTTGAGTTCGCTGCCGAGGCTCTGGCTGGGCAGATCACAGCCGGCCGTGGTGGCCTCGAACTCGCCGCGGATGATGCGGATGGGCATGGCCGCGCCGTCCTGCAGGGCCTGGGCGGCCAGGAGGTAGATGATCAGCAGCAGGGTCACGCCCGCGATCAGGAACATCCCGCCGTACAGCAGGGTGAGCCGGATGCGGATGGTGGGGCGCAGCCACGGGTAGGAGGCGGGCGCGGCCGGCGGGTCCCAGGTGGGCCGGGGCGGGGTGGCCTGCGGCGGGGTCGCGGGCGGCTGTGCGGGGGGCTGGGTCGGTGTGGTCATGGTGACTTCAGATGCGGTAGCCCGCGCCGGGCACGGTGACGATGACGGGCGGCTCGCCGAGCTTGCGGCGCAGCGTCATCACGGTGACCCGGACGACGTTGGTGAACGGATCGGTGTTCTCGTCCCAGGCCTTCTCCAGGAGCTGTTCGGCGGAGACGACGGCCCCCTCGCTGCGCATCAGCACTTCGAGCACGGCGAACTCCTTGGGCGCGAGCTGGACCTGCCGGCCGTCGCGGGAGACCTCGCGGCGGTTCGGGTCGAGCCGGATGCCGGCGCGTTCCAGGACGGGCGGGAGCGCGGCGGTGGTGCGGCGTCCCAGGGCACGGACGCGGGCGGTGAGCTCGCTGAAGGCGAAGGGCTTGGGCAGGTAGTCGTCGGCGCCGAGCTCCAGGCCCTCGACGCGGTCGCTCACGTCCCCGGAGGCGGTGAGCATGAGCACGCGGGTCGACAGGCCCAGCTCGACGACCCTGCGGCACACCTCGTCCCCGTGGACGAGCGGCAGGTCCCGGTCGAGGACGACGACGTCGTAGTCGTTGAGGTCGATCCGCTCCAGCGCGGCGGCTCCGTCGTAGACGACGTCCACCGCCATGGCCTCCCGTCGCAGCCCGGTGGCCACGGCGTCGGCCAGCAGTTGCTCGTCCTCGACGACGAGTACGCGCACGGTGCGTCCTTTCCTCGGTTGGTGGTGGGCGCCGGTCGGGCGGCCCGCTGTCCATCGTGCCCCGAACGCCGGTAAACCGGCTGTAAGGGGGCGCCTCCAGCGGATGGCGGAGGATTTTCCCGGGAATCCCGGGATCTGAGGTTTCCCTGAGGAACGACACGGGGAGGAAGGATGCACATCCCCGATCACGCCCCGTAGGCGGCATGCCACTGCGGAGGTCCGTACCGGCCCGGCCGGACGGTTCCCGGCTACCGCTCGCCCAGGGACCACCCCGTGATCAAGTCCATCCCCGGCACACCCCCGTGCCGCCGACCCACGACGAGGGGGCGCACCATGGACGCGTTCACCGCAGGGCTGCTGCAGCGCATAAGGAGCACGGAACACGACCTGCACCGCGCTCGCGAGGCCGGCGACGACTACCTGGCGGAGGTCGAGCAGTCGGAGCTGGAAGACCTGCACCGGCTGGCCAGCGAGCACGGCGTCGAGGTCTCGGTCTGACCCGCCGCTGACCCCGCCCAGCCTCATCCCGGTGGCCCCGGCCGGCGTCCGAGAACAGCCGGTCGGGGCCATCGGTGTGCGCGCCGGGGTGTCCGGGCCGGAGCTCAGCCCCGTCCGGCCCCGAGTTCGGCCAACAGCGGCTGGAGCACGGGGAAGACCTCCGGGGTCGCCGCCACCAGCAGCTCGCTGCCCGGAGCCCGGCCCGGCAGCCCCCCGGTCAGCGCCCCCGCCTCGCGGGCGATCAGGTCGCCCGCGGCGTAGTCCCAGTGGTTCGTGCCGCGCTCGTAGTAGCCATCCAGCCGACCGCTCGCCACGTCGCACAGGTCGAGTGCGGCCGAACCGGAGCGGCGGATGTCGCGTACCCGCGGCAGCAGCGCGCGCACGACGGCCGCCTGGGCATCGCGGGTCGTCTGGACGTAGTTGAAGCCCGTGGCGATCAGCGCCTGGTCCAGCGTGGTACCCGGACGGCAGCGCACGGGCCGCCCGTCGCACCGGGCCCCCTGCCCCAGCACCGCGTGGTGGGTCTCGCCGCGCTGCGGGGCGTGGACGACGCCGACGAGGGTCTCCCCCTCCCGTTCGGCGGCCACGGACACGGCCCAGTCGGCCCGGCCGTAGAGGTAGTTGACGGTGCCGTCGATGGGGTCGATGATCCACCGCACCCCGCTGCTGCCCGTCGTGCTGGTGCCCTCCTCGCCCAGGAGGCCGTCGTCGGGGCGCCGCTCGGCCAGGAAGTCGGTGATCAGTTTCTCGGCGGCGAGGTCCATCTCGGTGACGACGTCGATGGGGCTGGTCTTGGTCGCGGCCACGCCGAGGTCGGCGGGGCGGCCGTCGCGCAGGAGGTCCCCGGCGCGGCGGGCGGCCTCGCGTGCGACGTCCAGCAGTTCCGCGTACGGGGCGTCGCCGGTCGGCTCGGTCATCGTCTCTCCCTCGTGGGGTCCGTGGTGCTCGTGCGGCTCGTCGGTGCTGCTGGTGCCGGGCTCACGGGTAGGGGCTGTCGGCCCCGGCCGCGGCGGGCCGCGGGGCGCGGGCCGGGCAGCAGCCGACGGGGCACACGTCGTGGGAGGGGCCCAGCGCGCCGAGGGCGCAGCGCTCGGGGTGCTCGCCCCGCTCGGTCGCGGCGCGTTCCAGCACCAGATCGCGCACACCGGCCACGAAGCGCGGGTCGGCCCCGACGGTGGCCGAGCGCACGACCGGCAGACCCAGGTCGCGCGCCGCGGCCATGGCCTCGGTGTCCAGGTCGTAGAGGACCTCCATGTGGTCCGAGACGAAGCCGATGGGCACCATGACGACCGCCGGGGCGCCGGCGGCGTGCCGGGCCTCCAGGTGGTCGCAGATGTCCGGCTCCAGCCACGGGATGTGCGGGGCGCCGCTGCGGGACTGGTAGACGAGCTCCCAGGGCCGTTCCACGCCGGTGTGCTCCCGGACGGCGTCCGCGATCTGCCGTGCGACGTCCAGGTGCTCGGCGACGTAGGCCCCGCCGTCGCCGTGGGCCGGGGTGGGCCCGGAGGTGTCGGCCGCGGCGGTGGGGATGGAGTGCGTGGTGAACGCGAGGTGGGCACCGTCCCGCACGGCGTCCGGCAGTTCGGCCAGCGCCGCCAGCACGCCGTCGGTCATGGGCCGCACGAAGCCCGGGTGGTTGAAGTAGTGGCGCAGCTTGTCGACGCGCGGCAGCGGCAGGCCCTCGGCCTCCAGAGCCGCGAGGGCGTCGGCCAGGTTCTCCCGGTACTGGCGGCAGCCGGAGTAGGACGCGTAGGCGCTGGTGGTCAGGGTGAGGACCCGGCGGTGCCCGTCGCGGACGAGCTCGCGCAGGGCGTCCGTCAGGTAGGGCGTCCAGTTGCGGTTGCCCCAGTAGACTGGAAGGTCGAGCCCCTGCCGGGCGAAGTCCTCGCGCAGGGCGGCGAGCAGCTCGCGGTTCTGGGCGTTGATCGGCGAGACGCCGTCGAAGAGGAAGTAGTGCTGACCGACCTCCTCGAGACGCTCCTTCGGGATGCCCCGCCCCCGGGTGACGTTCTCCAGGAACGGGACCACGTCCTCGGTTCCCTCCGGGCCGCCGAAGGAGAGGAGCAGCAGGGCGTCGTAGGGCTGGGGTCGTTCGTCGGGCATGCACCGATCCTGCCATCAGAGACGGGGCGGACGGTTCATGGCCCGCCCCGTAAGCTGTGTTGGCGTCAACGTCCCTTACGCGTTCTCAGGTGGAGCCGCCGTGCCGAGTCCCTACCGCGCGATCTTCACCGCCCCCGGCACCCGGAGCTTCTCCGCCGCGGGGCTGCTCGGCCGCCTGCCCGTGGCGATGCTCAGCATCGGCATCGTGACCATGGTCTCCGTGCTGACCGGCGCCTACGGCCTGGCCGGTGCGCTGGCCGCGACGGTCGCGCTCTCGGCCGCGGCGATCGGGCCCCAGGTGTCCCGGCTGGTGGACCGGCGCGGCCAGCGCCGTGTTCTGCGGCCCGCCGCGCTGATGACCGTCACGGCCGTGGCCGGGCTGACGGCCGGCACGGTCTGGCAGTGGCCGACGTGGACCCTGTTCTGCTGCGCGGCCTTCGCCGGCTGCGTGCCGAGCCTGGGCTCGATGGTGCGCTCGCGCTGGGTCGCCCTCTACCGCGACCGGCCGCGCGAGCTGCACGCGGCCTACGCCTGGGAGTCGATCGTCGACGAGCTCTGCTTCGTCTTCGGTCCCATCCTGTCCATCGGCCTGTCCACCGCGTGGTTCCCACAGGCCGGCCCGCTCGCCGCCGCGTGCTTCCTGCTCGCGGGCGTCTTCTGGCTGACCTCGCAGCGGGCCACCGAGCCGCCGGTGGTCCCGGCCGCCGCGGGCGCCGCCGGGGGCTCGGCGCTGCACTCCCCCGGGCTGCAAGTCCTGGTCGCGACGCTGCTGGGCGTGGGCGCGATCTTCGGCGCGATCGACGTCGTCACCATCGCCTTCGCCGAGGAACGGGGCCACCGGGGGGCGGCCAGCCTGCTGCTGGCCGGGTACGCCGCGGGCTCCTGCCTCGCCGGAGCGCTGTTCGGCCTGCTGCGGCCGACGGGTACGGCGGCCCGGCGGTGGCTGCTGGGGGTGTGGGCGGTCGCGCTCAGCATGGTGCCGCTCCAGTTCGTGACCGGCCTGCCGATGCTCGCCGTCGCGCTGTTCGCGGCCGGGCTCACCATCGCCCCGACGCTGGTGACCTCCGTGGCCCTCGTCGACCGGCTCGTCTCGCGCGCCCAGCTGACCGAGGGCATGACCTGGGTCAGCAGCAGCATCGCCGTCGGCATGGCCCTCGGCGCCGCCGTCGCGGGGCGTACCGTGGATACCTACGGCGCCGGACACGCCTACGCCGTCCCCGCGGTGGCGGGCGTCCTGGCGGCGCTGACTGCGCTGCTGGGGCATCGGCGGCTCCTCCCGGCCCCGGCCCGGAGGGACGAAGCGCGGCCGGCCGCCGAGGACGCCACGGGGGCGCGGCCGGGCACACCGCCCGCGGTGGAGCCGTCGCCCCGGTGACGGTCTGTCGGACACCCCCGTGATACCCGCCGCACCGGGCGGCGCGGTACCCGGCGGGCGTGAGTATGATCCCTCCACCGCCGCGGCAGGAGGGGAGCACAGTGAGCACCTTGTACAGCACGGCCGGCCCGAGGGGCACCTGGCGGAACTGGGCGGGCTGCGCCTCCGCCCGGCCTCAGCGGATCGTCACGCCCTCGACCGCCGAAGCGCTCGCCGACGCCGTCCGCCGCGCCGCCGAGGAGGGGCTGCCGGTCAAGGCGGTGGGCTCCGGTCACTCGTTCACCGCCGTGGCCGCGACCACCGGCCTGCTCATCCGCCCGGAGCGGCTCAGCGGCGTCCGGGCCATCGACCGGGCGGCCGGCACGGTGCGCGTGGCCGCCGGCACGTCCATACGGCAGCTCAACGAGGTGCTGGCCGGTGAGGGCCTGTCCCTGGCCAACATGGGCGACATCATGGCGCAGACGGTCTCGGGTGCGGTGAGCACCGGCACCCACGGCACCGGACGGGACTCGGCGTCCCTGGGGGCGCAACTGGCCGGGCTCGAAATGGTGCTGGCCGACGGCTCGATCATGCGCTGCTCCGCGGAGGAGAACGCCGACGTGTTCGCCGCCGCGCGGCTCGGACTCGGGGCGCTCGGCGTCATCACCGAGCTGACGTTCCGGGTCGAGCCGCTGTTCCTGCTGCACGCCCGCGAGGAACCCATGTCCTTCGAACGGGTGGTGGAGGAGTTCGACCAGCTCGTCGCGGAGAACGAGCACTTCGAGTTCTACTGGTTCCCGCACACGGGGAACTGCAACACCAAGCGCAACAACCGCTCGGCCGGGCCGGCCCGCCCGCTGCCGCGGGTGCGGGGCTGGGTGGACGACGAGCTGCTGTCCAACGGGGTCTTCCAGGCCGCCTGTTCGCTCGGCAAGGCCGTGCCCGCCACGGTGCCGTTCATCGCCCGCACGGCCAGCCGGGTGCTGTCCGCCCGCAGTTACACCGACATCCCGTACCGGGTCTTCACCAGCCCGCGCCGGGTGCGCTTCGTGGAGATGGAGTACGCGCTGCCCCGGTCGGCGGCCGCCCCGGCGCTGCGGGAACTGCGCACACTGGTGGACGGTTCGGATCTGCGGATCAGCTTCCCGGTCGAGGTGCGCACCGCACCGTCCGACGACATCACCCTCTCCACGAGCGAGGGCCGCGAATCGGTGTACCTGGCCGTGCACATGTACCGCGGAACGCCGCACTCCGAGTACTTCGCCGCCGCCGAGCGGATCATGACGGCGCACGGCGGCCGACCCCACTGGGGCAAGCTGCACACCCGGGACGCCGCCTACCTCGCCGACGTCTACCCCCGGTTCGGCGAGTTCCTCGACCTGCGGGACCGACTGGACCCGGACCGGCTCTTCGACAACGCCTACCTGCGGCGCGTCCTGGGCGGATGACGGCCCGTCGCCCGCGGCCCCCCGGCATACGCCTTCGACGTCCCGGCCCCTCCCGCAGGTGAGCGACGGTGCCACACGCGACAACTGACTGCGTTTCAGCGATATCCCACAGACCAGGAAGGAACCGAACAGAACGGGACGTGTGGCGTTTCTCGCACCCATTCCACACGATCCGGTCAACTCCCTTGCCCCGCCGGAACTTCGACGGCGCGCCGGTCCTCCCGACATGGCCCTAATGGAGTAGTGTCGTGGCCCTGGCCTCGGCCCTGCCCGGTCGATGTGGCGGAGAGTGAGCGAACAGGTCACTCAGGGTGGCCAACCGGTCACCGTGCCACACCGTTCGATCGAAGCATGGGCCCGACACGCCGGGCAAGTCGGCAAAGGTTGTGGCAGCCTGCACCCCGGGCAGGCCACACTCGTCTAGCGGGAGCAGCGACGCACGTGACGTCGGCAGGCACCATCCGGGAGGTTCCCATGCCCGAACTGCGTGTCGTGGCCGTCAGCAACGACGGCACACGGCTGGTGCTCAAGGCTGCCGACAACACGGAATACACCCTTCCGATCGACGAGCGGCTGCGGGCCGCCGTCCGCAACGACCGCGCCCGGCTCGGCCAGATCGAGATCGAGGTCGAGAACCATCTGCGCCCCCGCGACATCCAGGCCCGCATACGGGCCGGCGCCACGGCCGAAGAGGTGGCCCAGCTGGCCGGCATTCCCGTGGAGCGGGTGCGCCGGTTCGAGGGCCCGGTGCTGGCGGAGCGCGCTTTCATGGCCGAGCGGGCCCGCAAGACGCCGGTACGCCGCCCCGGCGAGAACACCGGCCCCCAGCTCGGTGACGCCGTCGCCGAGAGGCTGCTCGTGCGCGGGGCGGACAAGGACACCGTGCGGTGGGACTCCTGGCGGCGGGACGACGGCACCTGGGAGGTGCTGCTCGTCTACCGGGTGGCGGGGGAACTGCACTCGGCGAGCTGGAGCTACGACCCGCCCCGCCGTCTGGTGCAGTGCATGGACGACGAGGCGCGCACGCTCGTGGGCGAGAGCGACGAACCGCCGGAGCCGAGCTTCCCGTTCGTGCCGCGCATCGCCCGGCTCCCCCGGGACCGCTCGGACGACGGCAGGGACGCCGCCCGCCCGGAGCCCGCGGCCCGCGGAGACCGGGAGGACCGGGACTCGCTGACCAGCCTGCTGGAGGCCGTGCCCAGCTTCCGGGGCGACATGGTGGTGCCCGATCAGCCCGCCGAGGACGACGACGAGGCGGCCGAGCCCGCCGCCGAGCTCGAGGAGCCGGTGGAGCCGCCCGCCGCGAGCGCGGGGGCAGCCTACGCCGACGTGCTCATGCCGCGCTCGGTGGCCAGCCACCGGGACCGGCTCACCGGAACCACCGACCGGCAGGCCGAGGCGGACGGGGTACGGCCGGGCCGCCGGGCGGCGGTCCCGAGCTGGGACGAGATCGTCTTCGGCACCCGGCGCAAGAAGCAGGAGTAGCCGCCCGGCGGCGGCGCCGGGCGGGCTTCCCGCTCAGCCGGGCGGGTTCCGTCAGCCGGGCTGCGGCCCGGTGGCCACAGGGCGCGCGGGATCGGCGCACCAGTGCGACCAGGACCCGGCGTACAGCCCGGCGACGACCCCGACCGCGTCCAGCGCCAGCACCTGCTGGGCGGCCGAGACCCCGGAGCCGCAGTAGACACCCACCTCGGCGTCCCCGTGCGCCCCGAGCGCGGCGAACCGCTCCTTGAGCTCCTCCACGGGCCGGAACCCGCCCGTGGCCGTGACGTTCTCGGTGGTGGGCGCCGACACCGCGCCCGGGATGTGCCCGGCCACCGGGTCGATCGGCTCCGTCTCCCCGCGATAGCGCTCGCCGGAGCGGGCGTCCAGCAGCAGCCCGCGGCGGGCCACCGCCGCGGCCTCGTCGGCGTCCAGGAGTGGCATCCCTCCCGGCCGCGGCACGAAGTCTCCCGGGCTCGGCTCGGGAACCTCCGAGGTCAGCGGCCCCTCCCAGGCCGCGAGGCCGCCGTCGAGCACCCGGACGTCGGGGTGCCCGGTGTAGCGCAGCAGCCACCAGGCACGCGCCGACGCCCAGCCCTGGCCGCCGTCGTAGACCACCACCGTCCGGGAGGCGCTGACCCCGGCCCGGCGCATCGCCGCGCCGAACACGTCGAGGTCCGGCAGCGGATGGCGGCCGCCGGCGCCGGGCGGCCCGGCGAGTTCGGTGTCCAGATCGACGTAGACGGCACCGGGCAGATGCCCGGACTCGTACACCGGGCGGCCGGTCGGCCCGCCCATCGCGTACCGGACGTCGAGCAGCACGGGGGCGTCGTCCGGACCGGCGTCGGCCAACGCGCTCGCGAGTTCGGCTGCGGAGATCATGGCTGTCATGGGCGCATTGTCGCGCACGCGCGAGGGGGCGGGCAGGCATGCGCCGCGCCCACAGGGCACCGGGAGACGCGCGTGAGGCGATTCGCCCCGGGGAATCACCGCGCGGACCGGGACACGACCCACCGGAGAGTGCGAGCATGACTACGCACCGCACGCACGACACCGCCCCGCACGCGACGCGCCCGCCGCACGCGCACCCCGACCCCGTGGACGACTACGGCCGCAACGACGACGGCCCTGAGGAGACGACGCCGATGACCGAGGGAGCCGCCCGGTTCACCCCGGGCACGCCCTGCTGGGTGAGCCTGATGGTGCACGACCTGGCCGCGAGCGAGAAGTTCTACCACGCGCTGTTCGGCTGGGAGTTCCAGGAGGGCCCGGCACAGCTCGGCCCCTGTATCCACGCCCACTTCGGCGACCGCCAGGTCGCCGGGCTGGGCGAGATGCACGACCGGCGCTCCCTGCCGGCGGCCTGGCTGCCGTATCTGGCCACCGACGACGCCGACGCGACCTGCGCCCTGGCACGGGACTGCGGTGGGACGATCGGCGTGGGCCCGCTGGACTCCGGTGACGCGGGGCGCATGGCGATCGCCGCCGATCCGTGCGGCGCCGCCTTCGGCATCTGGCAGGCCGGCGAGCACACCGGCGTCCCGGCCGACGGCCGGATCGGCACACCCGTGTGGAACGAGCTGGTCACGCGCGACAGCTTCGTCGTGAGCCCCTTCTACTCGACGGTCTTCGGCTACGACACCGAGCCGGTGGTCTCCACGGACATCGACTACCTGACCCTCCACCTGGGCGGGCGGGCCATCGGCGGAATCCGCGGCGTGGGCGGGTCGCTCCCGCGCGACCGGGGCCCGCACTGGACGACGTACTTCGCGGTGGCCGACGCCGACGAGGCCGCGCAGCGCGTGACGGAGCTGGGCGGCCACATCGTGCGCGAGCCCCGCGACTCCCCCTACGGACGGCTGGCCCACGTGGCCGACCCGGAGGGCGCGCGCTTCGCGGTGATCAGAATGCTCGACCCGCGGGACGCCGTCACCCGCCGCGTCCGGGACTGACCCGCGTCCGGGACTGACCCGCGCCCCGGGACGGCACCCGGACAGGGCTCCGCGGCGGGGCTCCGGCAGGCGGGGCCCGGCGGTCAGCGGCGCGGCGCGGGCAGGGCGCCCTCGTCGACCGGCAGCACGTCGGGCGAGAGCGCACCGGCGCGAGCCGCCGCCGCGGTAAGGCGGCGCCGGTGGTGCCGTCGGCACAGCACCTCGTAGCCGACGTCGACGGGCTGCGCCGTGGCATCGCCCCCCGCCACGTCACCGACGACGACCTGCGCCCCCTCGACGACCATGCGCCCGCCGACGGTGCGGGCGTTGTGCGTGGCCCGCGCGCCGCACCAGCACAGCGCCTCCACCTGCAGCACCTCCACCCGGTCGGCCAGCTCGATCAGCCGCTGGGAGCCGGGGAAGAGGCGGGTACGGAAGTCGGTGGTGATCCCGAAGGCGAACACGTCGATGCCCAGGTCGTCCACGACCCGGGCCAGCTGGTCGATCTGACCGGGGGTCAGGAACTGGGCCTCGTCGGCGATGACGTAGTCGGCGCGCCCGCCCTCGGTGAGGTGCCGGACGAGGCAGGCGTGGAAGTCGAGGTCCTCGTGCGCCTCGACGGCGTCGGTGACCAGCCCCAGCCGTGAGGAGAGCCGCCCGGCACCGGCGCGGTCGTTGCGGGTGAAGATCAGGCCCTGGAGCCCTCGGGCGGACCTGTTGTGCTGGATCTGCAAAGCGAGGGTGCTCTTGCCGCAGTCCATCGTGCCGCTGAAGAAGACCAGCTCGGGCATGGCGGGTGCGGTACCCCTTCGTCGTTCGGGTCGGGTGGTGGGGGAGGCGGTCGGCCGTGAGGGCCGGGGGCCGGGTGGGGCGTGGCGGCGGCCGGGGTCAGGTACGGACCTCCAGCAGCGGTACGAACTGCTCGGCGGGGGTGACCGAGCCGTGCATGCCGACGAGCGCCGACTCCTTCGGCTCCGTGCGCGTGGCGATCACGGCGGCGGTGCCGCTCATCGCGACGACCACGTCCCCGATCCGGCCGTACACGCGCTCGTCCACGCCCCGGCCCGGCGGGCCGAACCAGCCCAGCTCGATGGCCTCGTCCCGGGTGGCCACCCACGCCTGGTCCGCGAGCACCTCGCGCCAGACGGTGTGGACGTCGGCGGCGGCGCCGGGTACGGCGTACAGGTGCCGGGCGCGGCCCTCGCCGCCGAGCAGGGCGACGCCCGCGCCCAGCTCCCAGTCCTCGTCGAAGTCGAAGCGCGACTCGTCGCCCGGCGGGACGTCCACCATGCCGTGGTCGGCGGTGATGTAGAGGACGCTGCGCGGCGGGAGCTGCTCGGCCAGGCGCTGGGCGAGGCGGTCCACATAGGCCAGCTGCCCGCGCCACGCGTCGGAGTCGACGCCGTACCGGTGGCCGTTGCCGTCCAGGTCGGCGTAGTAGGTGTAGACGAGGGCGCGATCGGCCGCGGCGAGCCGCTGGGCGGCGAGGTCCATGCGGTCCTCGCCGGAGAGCTTGCCGAGGAAGGTGCCACCGGACAGCGCGATCTTGGTGAGCGGCGTGTGCTCGAAGTGCGGCGCGGAGACCTGGCTGGTCTCGATGCCCGCGGCGTCGGCGAGCTGGAAGACCGTCGGGTAGGGCTGCCACCGGTAGGGGTCCGTCCACGGCTGCCAGCGCAGCTGGTTCATGAGCTGGCCGGCCTCCGGGTCGAGCACCGCGTAGCCGGGCAGGCCATGAGCGCCCGGCACCCGCCCGGTGCCCACGGAGGCCAGGGAGGTGGCGGTGGTGGAGGGGAAACCGGAGGTGATGGGTGCGCCGGTGCCGTTCGCCGAGCTGGGCAGCAGCGAGGTGAGGAAGGGGGCGTACGCGGGGTGGGCGCGCAGGATGTCCCAGCCCATGCCGTCGACGAGGAACACACAGACGCGGTCGGCCGGTTCGAGGGCGAGCCGGGTGCGCAGCCCGGGGACGCCGAGCCCCGAGGCGGCGGCGGGCAGGACGTCGGCCAGCGAGGCGGTGCCGTAGCGGGGGACGGGCGCGGTGCGCGGGTCGAGCGGCGCGGGCTCGGAGAAGGCCTGGTCCGTGGTGGTGGGCTGGGCCATCAGCGCGCGGCCACCGTGGCCTCGGACAGGCTCTGGGCGAACGCGAGTGCCTGGCGGACGGTGTCGGGGCCGTCCCCCGCCTCGCTGACGCGCAGTGAGAGGTCGTCCGCGGTGGTGGAGCCGGTGTAGCCGTGGTCAGCCTCGCAGTTGGGGTCGGCGCAGGCGGCGGGCTCCAGGTCGATGCGGCTGACCGCGCCCCAGCCGATGGTCAGGACGACCTCGCGCGGCAGCGTCCCGGGCCGGTAGGACTCCGGGTTCGCCACGACGCGGCTGAGCACGACGGAGGAGATCCGCTCCAGGTGCACCGACTCGGTGGAGGTGGTGGCGTAGGGCACCGGTGAGTTGCCGTCCGCGGCCTGCTCGTCGGTGTGGCTGACGATGAAGCGGGTGCCGGTGAGGACGAGGACCGTGACGTGACGCCGCACCTCGTTGGCGTCGAACGTCGTCTCCTGGTGGACGAGGAAGGAGGCGACCGGCTCGCCGCCGACGGCGGCCTCCACTGCCTCGGCCACCAGGGCCGGGTAGTAGCCGCTGCGCTCGATGGCCGTCCGCAGTCCCTGCGTCGTCGTTCCGGTCTTCGCCATGCCGCCCATCCTAAGGCCCGCAGGGCCCTGCCCCCGAGCGGCGGACGGTGATCGCCGGGGCCTCACCAGGCCGACAGCCGCCGGGGGCCGAGGTCGGTGGTGACGGGAGGCGGGGCGAGGCGGACGGCGGCGCCGAGCACCGCCAGCCCGCGCGGCGCGACGACCACGGGCTCCAGCTCCACCGAGACGATCTCCGGGTGGTCGTCGACGAGCCGGGAGACGCGCAGCAGCAGGTCCTCCAGTGCCGCGGTGTCCACCGGAGCCGCTCCGCGCCAGCCGAAGAGCATGGGGGCGGTGCGCAGGGAGCGCACGAGGTGGGCGGCCTCGCGGTCGGTGACGGGCACCAGGCGGTGGGCCATGTCGCCCAGCAGCTCGGAGGGCGGACCGGCGAGGCCGAAGGAGAGGACGGTGCCGATGGCGGGGTCGACGGCGGCCCGCACGACGGTGTCCACACCGCGCGGCACCATCGCCTGGACGACGGGCCGCAGCTCGGCGGGGGTGCCGAGGCCCTCGGTGAACTCGGCGTAGACGCGGCGCAGCTGGGCCTCGGAGACGATGTCGAGCCGGACGCCGCCGAGGTCGGCCCGGTGGCGCAGGTGGGGGGCGGTCGTCTTGAGCGCCACGGGGAAGCCGGTCCGGGCGGCGGCGGCCACGGCCGCGTCGGCGTCCGGGGCCGGATGGGCGGGCAAGGCGGTGATGCCGTAGCAGGCCAGCAGCTCGGCGGTGTCGGCGGCGTCAAGGGCGACGCTGCGGGGGCCGGCCTCCCTGCCCGGCTCCTGGCCTGGCTCGGGCGGCTGGGTGCCGTACAGCGCACGGGACACGACCGTCGTGGCACCGGCCTCGTCCAGGTCCTCCTCGGGGACCCGGCCCGGCCGCTCGGCGTCGCGCCGCCACTGGGCGTGGCGGACCGCCTCCGCGAGGGCCCGCACCGCCCGTTCCGGGGCGGGGTAGGCGGGGATGCGGCGGGCGCCGAGCGCCGCGTCCAGCCCCTCGATGGCCAGGTGGACGACGGCGATGGGCTTGCCGGTACCGTCAGCCGCCCGGTGCAGCGCGTCGGCCAGTTCCTCGGCGCCGCGGCCCTCCACCCAGGGGATGGCGGCGACGACGACGGCGTCGGTGCCCGGGTCGGCCAGGGCCTCGCGGAGGGCGCGGTGGAAGTCCTCGGGGGTGGCGGAGGCGGTGAGGTCGACGGGGTCGAGGGGGCGCAGGCCCCGGGCGAGGCAGGCGTCGTAGGTGAGCAGGCACAGCGACTCGGCGTTGCCCAGCACGGCGATCCGCGGCCCGGCGGGAAGCGGCTGGAAGGCGAGCTGAAGGCCGGTGTCCACGAGCTCGGTGACGGTGTCCACGAGCAGCACGCCCGACTGGCGCAGCAGCGTGGACACGGTGCGGTCGGAGGCGCGGATCTCGGGGACGGCGTGCCCGGGCGGGGGCGCGCTGCCGCTGTGCCGCGCGCCACGGACGACGACGACGGGCTTGTGCGGGGCAACGCGGCGCACCAGCCGGGTGAACTTGCGGGGGTTGCCGAAGGACTCCAGGTACATGAGGACGACGTCGGTGTCCGGGTCGTCCTCCCAGTACTGGAGGACGTCGTTGCCGGAGACGTCGGCGCGGTTGCCGGCCGAGACGAAGGACGACAGCCCGGTGCCGCGCCGGTGCAGCCCGTCGAGCAGGGCGATACCGATGGCGCCGGACTGGGTGAACAGCCCGATCCGGCCGCGTTCCGGGGTGCGCCCCGCGAGCGTGGCGTTGAGCAGGACGTCGGGCGCGGTGTTGATCAGCCCGAGGGCGTTCGGCCCGATGATGCGCATGCCGTAGGAGCGGGCCTTGCGGACGAGTTCGCGCTGCTCGGCCCGGGTGAAGTCGGCGGAGAGGACCACCATGCCCTGGACTCCGTGCTCACCGCAGGCGGTGACGACGGCGTCCACCTCGGCGGCGGGCACGGCGACGACGGCCAGGTCCACCGGCCCGGGGACGTCCCGCACGGAGCGGTGGGCCGGGACGGCGGGCAGCCCGTCGAGCGGGGCCGGGCGCCCGGAGCCGTCGGCGGCCCCGGGCAGCCGCTCGTTGACGGCGTACACCGCGCCGGGGAACCCGGCGCTGCGCAGGGAGTCCAGCACGGCGCGCCCGGCGCCCCCGGCTCGTCGGCGCACCCCGATGACGGCCACGGAGGAGGGGGCCAGCAGCCGCTGGACGGAACGCGCCTCCGCCCGGTGCTCCCGGGCGCGCATGACGGCCAGCGACCGTTCGGTGGGCTCCAGGTCGAGGGTGAGGCGGACGGAGCCGTCCTCGAAGGTGCGCTGCTGCGAGTAGCCGGCGTCGGTGAAGACCTTGGCCATCTTGGTGTTGGCCGGCAGGACCTCGGCGGTGAAGCGCCGTACGCCGCGTTCCCGGGCGCAGGCGGCGATGTGCTCCAGGAGGGCGGAGGCGACGCCCCGGCCCTGGTGGGCGTCCTGCACCAGGAAGGCCACCTCGGCGCGGTCGGCGGGGACGGTGGCCGGCAGACCGGACTCGTCGATGCGGTCGTAGCGCACGGTGGCGATGAACTCACCGCCCACGATGGCCGCGAGGCCCACCCGGTCCACGTAGTCGTGCCGGGTGAAGCGGCGGACGTCCCGCGCCGACAACCGGGGGTAGGGGGCGAAGAAGCGATAGTACTTCGACTGGTCCGAGACCTGCTCGTAGAAGCTGACCAGCCGTTCGGCGTCTTCCTCGGTGATGGGGCGAACGCGGGCCGTGCCGCCGTCGCGCAGCACCACATCGGCTTCCCAGTGCGTGGGGTACGCGCGCTCCGTGGGCGTCTGCATGGGCCCCACCCTACGGCGCGGCCACCCCCGTCCGGGGAGGTGCGTGCGGCATCCGTAACACACCGTGCACGATGTTCACCCGCGGGGTACGCGCCCCGCAGGTGAGAAGTGGTCCTGACAGGCAACGACCGGAAGGCAACACCATGGCTGAGCGCCGCGTCACCATCGGCTGGGCTGAGGGCCTGCACGCCCGACCCGCCGCCATCTTCGTCCGGGCGGCGACGGCCGCCGGTGTCCCCGTCACCATCGCCAGGCCCGAGAGCTCACCGGTGAACGCCGCCTCCCTGCTCTCCGTGCTCGGCCTGGGCGCGGAGGGCGGCGAGGAGGTCGTACTCGCCTCCGCGGCCGAGGACGCCGACGCCGTGCTGGAGCGGCTGGCGAAACTCGTCTCCGAGGGGCTGGAAGAACTGCCCGAGACGGTCTGAGCGGGCTGGCGGAAAACCGGTCCGGACGCCGTGGAACCGCCCGCCGCATTTCAGCACCGGAGTCGCTTCCGCTGAAAAGCGGGCACCCCTGCGGGCGGCTCCGGAATTCCGGCAGCACACACCACGGGAAGCAATTCCCGATTCCGTTGTATACGGGAATTGTTAAACGGGGCCGCGCGCCGTGTTGACGGCAGGTTTCGTTGTCCTCACCGTCACCGGGCGCTGGGCCCGGCGTATCGCCCCGGCGCGCTCGACGTGCGCCGCGGCCAGTGCGCGGGCCCGCTCGGCGTCCCGGCGGGCGAGCGCGTCCACGATCGCTCCGTGCTCGCGCCAGACGACCGAGGCCCGCTCCACCGCTCCGGGGGCGTCCTCCTGATCGACGGCGTACATCCAGGTGATCTTGCGGCGGAGCTGCACCAGGAGAGTCTCCAAGGCGGGGCTGCCACTGGCCTGCGCCAGCGTCTCGTGGAACCAGTCCCCCAGAGCGCGCAGGTCGGAGAGCTGCCCACGCTCGGTGCGCTGCCGCCCGAGACGCACCAGGCCGCGCAGGACCTTCAGGTGCGCCTCGGTGCGCCGGTGCGCCGCCCGCGCGGCGCCGAGCGGCTCCAGCAGGGCCCGCATGTCCAGCAGGTCGGCCGCCTCCCGCTCGGTCGGCTGGGCGACGCAGGCCCCCGCGTGCCGCCGAGTGGTGACGAAGCCCTCCGACTCCAGCGTGCGCAGGGCCTCGCGCACCGGCACCCGGGAAACGCCGTAGCGGCGGGCGAGCAGCTCCTCGGTGAGCCGGGAACCCGGCGGCAGCGCACCGCTGACAATGTCGTCGCGAACCGCTGTGCACACCATGTGCGCGGAAATGCGCATGCCCCAACCTCCGCCGTTATCCCCACGTTATGAGTGTCGCTGAACCGAACTGTATTCCACTCTTCCGAGAATTCCGATGCCCGGCTGAGATACGACGGAAAAACGCCGGACCCCCGGCCGGGAGGCCGGGGGTCCGGGAGTGCGGGGAGGCGCCGTGTCAGGACAGCGGCACGCCCTTGCCGCGCAGGTAGTCGACCGGGTCCATGTCGGAGCCGTAGGTCGCGGCGGTGCGGGCCTCGAAGTGCAGGTGCGGACCGGTGGAGTTGCCGGTCGAGCCGACCTTGCCTATCTCCTGGCCGACACCGACCTGCTGGCCGACCGAGACCCCGATGGCCGACAGGTGGCCGTACTGGGTGTAGGTGCCGTCGTTGTGCTTGACGACGATGTTGTTGCCGTAGGCGCCGCCCCAGCCGGCGGTGACGACGGTGCCCGCGGCGACCGACTTGACGGGGGTACCGGTACGGGCGGCGAAGTCGATGCCGCTGTGCTTGCCAGACGACCACATCTGGCCGCCGCTCTTGTAGGGCGTCGTCACGTCGCCGCCCGTGATGGGGGCCACGACGCTCGGACGGGGCTTGGAACGGTTGGCGCGCTCGGCGTCCTCGCGCTTGGCCGCGGCCTTCTTCTCCGCCGCCTTCTTCGCAGCCGCCTTCTTCTCGGCGGCCTTCTTCTCCGCCGCCTTCTTCGCGGCGGCCTTCTTCTCGGCCGCGGCCTTCTCCGCCGCGGCGCTCTTCTGCGCGGCGGCCTGATCGGCCACGTGGCCGGCGAGCGAGGGAGCGATCGCGAGCGCCTCGCTGAAGGTGTTCTTGTGCTCGGCCGCGGCGGCGGGCCCGGCGACGACGCCGGCCACACCGACGGCGACAGCCGCGGCGGCGGTACCGAGACGGATGGAACGGGTGGAACGGCTCAGCTTGCCGGAGGCACGGTTGAACGCCAAGAGTGTGGGTCCTTTCCTTCCTTCTCGCCTACCGGGTTAGCTGACGGGTTCGGAGCAGGAAGGTCTCCTACGGGCAGACAGGCCCGATTCACCCCAAGGACATGTGGGTCCCCGGCTCCCCCTCGTCGGGGACTCGGCGATGACGCGCTGCACGTCGGCCGCAGGCCGCGGTCGCTTCTGACGGGCAACGGGGACGACGCTAAACCGGACATCCCGGGCGGGCCAAGAAAATCCGTCACTTTGTCGCACATGCCACATTGCCCAGGTCATCGGGGTGATCCGGGCCACGTGGAAGGGGCTCCGGACAGCCCTCAGCCCCCGGAGGGCCGGGCCGTCCGGGGGCTGAGGGAGGCGTTCACGGGGTCGTGCCGACCGGCCGGACCCGCTCCACACGGGGCTACGCGCCGCGCACGACGGTGACCTCCCCGATCCCCAGCTCACGCACCGGGGCCTCGATCTTCTCCGCGTCCCCGACCAGGACGGTGACCAGGCGGTCGACCGGGAACGCGGCCACGGCCGCGGCGGTGGCCTCCACCGTGCCCGTCTCGGCCAGCCGCTCGTACAGCCGCGCCTGGAAGTCGTCCGGGAGGAACTGCTCCACCTGGTCCGCCAGGGTCCCGGCGACGGCGGCCGCCGTCTCGTACCGCAGCGGAGCCACACCGACCAGGTTCTGCACGGCGGTGTCGCGCTCCTCGTCCGTCAGCCCCTCGGCCGCCACCGTCCGCAGCACGGTCCACAGATCGGCCAGCGCGGGGCCGGTCACGTCCGTGGCCACGGAACCGCTGATCGCGAGCATGGCCGCGCCACGGCCGTCGGGCGTGGAACGGAGCACCTGGCTGTAGGCGCGGACCCCGTAGGTGTAGCCCTTCTCCTCGCGCAGCACGCGGTCCAGCCGCGAGGTGAGCGTGCCGCCCAGGCAGTACACGCCCAGCACCTGCGCGGGCCAGACGGCGTCGTGCCGGTCGGCCCCGGTGCGTCCGATGAGCAGCTGCGTCTGGACGGCCCCCGGCCGGTCGACGATGACCACCCGGCCGGTGTCGTCCGAGGTCACCGGCACCATCGGGGCGGGCGCGGCGGTGGAGCCCGTCCAGGCGCCGAGCGTCTCGGCCAGGGCCCCCGCGAGGTCGACACCGGTGAAGTCGCCGACGACGACGGCCGTGGCGGCGGCCGGGCGCACGTGTGCCTCGTAGAAGGCGCGCACGGCGGCGGCGTCGATGTGCCGGACGGTCTCCTCCGTGCCCTGCCGCGGGCGCGACATCCGCGCGTCGGCCGGGAACAGCTCCCCGGCCATGGCGATCGCGGCACGACGGGCCGGGTTGGCCAGCTCGTGCGGGATCTCGTCCAGACGGTTGGCGACGAGCCGGGCCACCTCGCCGTCCGGGAAGGCGGGAGCGCGCAGCGCGTCGGCCAGCAGAGCCAGCGCCTTGGGCAGCCGGGAGGCGGGCACCTCCAGGGACACCCGGATGCCGGAGTGGTCGGCGAAGGCGTCGAGCGTGGCGCCACAGCGCTCCAGCTCGGCGGCGAACTCCTCCGCCGTGTACTTGTCCGTCCCCTCGCTCAGGGCACGGGCCATGATCGTCGCGACGCCGTCCAGCCCCTCGGGCTCGGCGTCCAGCGGAGCGACGAGGTTCACGTCCACCGCCACGACCTGCTGGCCGGGCCGGTGGCAGTGCAGCACGGTCAGCCCGTTGGGCAGCGTGGCACGCTCGGGCGCCGGGAAGGCCCAGGGCTTGGCCTCGCCGCCGTGCGGCTGCGGGTGGAACTCCATGGTGGGGGTGGCGTCGCTCACTGCTCGGCCCCTTCCTGCGCGTTGTGGTGCACGTCGGCCACGTCGTCGGCGATGACCTCGGTGGCCTCCTCCGCCTCCTCCGGCTGCGGGCCCGACGTCGGTTCGTAGACCAGAACGGCCCGGTTGTCCGGGACCAGCCGCGCGGCGGCCACCTCCCGCACCTCCTCGGGCGTGACCTCCAGGACGCGCCGCACCGCCGTCAGGGCGAGCTGCGGATCGCCGAAGAGGACGGCGTAGCGGCACAGTTCGTCCGCCCGGCCGCTCACCGTCGCCAGGCGGTCCAGCCACTCCCGCTCCAGCTGGGCCTGGGCGCGTTCCATCTCCTCGGGGCTCGGCCCCTCCGAGGCGAACCGGACCAGCTCCTCGTCGACCGCCGCCTCGATCTCCGCGATGGTGGACTCACCCGACGCCTTGACGTCCAGCCAGCCGAGCGAGGGGGCGCCGGCCAGCCGCAGCATGCCGAAGCCCGCCGTGACCGCCGTCCGGTCCCTGCGCACCAGCCGGTTGTAGAGGCGGGACGACTCACCGCCGCCCAGCGCCGTCAACGCCAGGTCGACGGCGTCCGCCTCACGGGTGCCGTCGTGCGGAAGCCGGTAGGCGTGGAGCAGCGCCCGGGAGGGGACGTCCTCGTAGAGCGTGCGCCGCGGCTCCTCCCCCATGACGTCGGGCAGTCGGCCGTCCCGGGGCGGCTGCTTGCCGTCGTGCCCGGGGATGGAGCCGAAGTACTTCTCGATCCAGGCCAGCGTCTGCTCCGGGTCGATGTCCCCGACGACGGACAGCACCGCGTTGTTGGGCGCGTAGTAGGTGCGGAAGAACCGGCGGGCGTCCTCCAGCGAGGCCGCGTCCAGGTCCGCCATGGAGCCGATCGGGGTGTGGTGGTACGGGTGGCCCTCGGGGTAGGCCATGGCCACCAGCGTCTCGAAGGCCGTGCCGTAGGGCACGTTGTCGTACCGCTGGCGCCGCTCGTTCTTGACGACGTCCCGCTGGTTCTCCATGGACTCGTCGTCCAGGGCGGCGAGCAGCGAACCCATGCGGTCCGCCTCCAGCCACAGAGCCAGCTCCAGTTGATGGGCGGGCATCGTCTCGAAGTAGTTGGTGCGCTCGAAGCTCGTCGTGCCGTTCAGCGAGCCGCCGACACCCTGGACCAGTTCGAAGTGCCCGTTGCCCGGCACCTGGGCTGAGCCCTGGAACATCAGGTGCTCGAAGAGGTGGGCCAGCCCGGTGCGGCCCTTGACCTCGTGCCGGGAACCGACGTCGTACCAGAGGCAGACGGCGGCGACGGGGGTCAGGTGGTCCTCCGAGAGCACCACCCGCAGGCCGTTGGCCAACCGGTGTTCGGTTGCTGTGAGCACTCCCTGGGGAGGCGGGGGCGTGGCCGTGTGCGCCATGCGCGATGTGTCCCTTCGTCTGCGGGGCGGCGGGTGGACGGGGCGGATCGGCTGTCGTTCCCGGGCCGGCCGGAGGGGCCCGGCCCGGGCTGCCCTGTCACTCTATGCAAGCGCGGCAGGGCCGCGCGAAGTTCCCGGCCGGGCGGGGTGGACGGCGGGTTGTCCGCGGCTGGGTCCACAATGGTCCGCGTCAGTGCCAGCACATCCGCTTCGGCGCCCCGGCCGTACCCAGCCCGTACCCGGTGGCGCGACCGCGCGTATCCGAAGGAGCAGCCGCCGCGATGGCCCGCCGCAGCACGAAGACCCCGCCGCCGGAGGATTTCGAAGAGCGCATCCTCGACATCGATGTCGTCGACGAGATGCAGGGCTCCTTCCTGGAGTACGCCTACTCGGTCATCTACTCGCGGGCCCTGCCCGACGCGCGGGACGGGCTCAAGCCCGTCCACCGGCGCATCCTCTACCAGATGCACGAGATGGGCCTGCGGCCCGAACGGTCCTACGTCAAGTGCGCCCGGGTCGTCGGCGAGGTGATGGGCAAGCTCCACCCCCACGGCGACAGCGCCATCTACGACGCCCTCGTCCGCATGGCGCAGCCGTTCTCGATGCGGCTGCCCCTGGTGGACGGCCACGGGAACTTCGGCTCGCTCGGCAACGACGACCCGCCCGCCGCCATGCGGTACACCGAGTGCCGCAGCGCCTCGGCGGCCGGGCTGATGGTCGAGTCGATCGACGAGGAGACGGTCGACTTCGCGCCGAACTACGACGGCAGCGAGCAGGAGCCCGTCGCCCTCCCGGCGGCCTACCCGAACCTGCTCGTCAACGGGGCCTCCGGCATCGCCGTCGGCATGGCCACGAACATGCCGCCACACAACCTCGGCGAGATCATCGCCGCCGCCCGGCACCTGATCAAGCACCCCGGTGCGGATCTCGAGACGCTGATGAGGCACGTCCCCGGCCCGGATCTGCCCACCGGAGGGCGGATCGTGGGGCTCGGCGGCATCAAGGACGCCTACGCCAAGGGGCGCGGCACCTTCAAGATCCGGGCCACCGCCGAGATCGAGCAGGTCACGGCGCGGCGCAAGGGCCTGGTCGTCACCGAACTGCCCTTCACCGTCGGCCCGGAGAAGGTCATCTCCAAGATCAAGGACCTGGTCAACTCGAAGAAGCTCCAGGGCATCGCCGACGTCAAGGACCTCACCGACCGCGAACACGGGCTGCGACTCGTCATCGAGGTGAAGAACGGCTTCCATCCGGAGGCCGTGCTCGAGCAGCTCTACAAGCTGACGCCGATGGAGGAGTCCTTCGGCATCAACAACGTGGCCCTCGTCGACGGCCAGCCGCTCACCCTCGGTCTGAAGGAGCTGCTGGAGGTCTACGTCGACCACCGCTTCGAGGTCGTGCGGCGCCGCAGCTCCTACCGGCGCCGCAAGCGGCAGGACCGGCTGCACCTCGTGGAAGGGCTGCTCGTCGCGCTCGTCGACATCGACGAGGTCATCGGCATCATCCGGTCGAGCGACAACGCGGCGGCGGCGAAGGAGGCGCTCATGGCGCGCTTCGGCCTCTCCGACGTCCAGACGCAGTACATCCTCGACACCCCCTTGCGCCGTCTGACGCGCTTCGACCGGCTGGAGCTGGAGGACGAACGGGACCGCCTGGGCCTGGAGATCGAGGAGCTGACCCGCATCCTGGAGTCCGACGCCGAGCTGCGCAAGCTCGTCTCCAGCGAACTCGGCGCCGTCGCGAAGAAGTACGGCACCCCCCGCCGCACCGTGCTGATGGAGTCCACGGGGACGCCCGTGGCCACCGTGCCGCTGGAGATCGCCGACGACCCGTGCCGCGTGCTGCTCTCCTCCACCGGGCTGCTCGCCCGTACCGCGGCCGTGGACGCCGTCTTCGGCCAGGGCGCGAAGCGCGCCAAGCACGACGTGATCGTCTCCGCCGTCCCGGCCACGACGCGCGGGGAGATCGGCGCCGTGACCTCCTCCGGCCGGCTGCTGCGGCTGTCCGTCGTCGACCTGCCGCAGCTCGCGGAGCCGTCCGCCACGCCCAGCCTGGCCGGCGGGGCGGAGATCTCCGAGTTCCTGTCCCTGGAGGACGGCGAGTCACTGCTGTGCCTCACCACGCTGGACGAGTCCTCCCCCGGGATCGCGCTCGGCACGCGGCAGGGCGTGGTCAAGCGCGTCGTGCCGGACTACCCGGCCAACAAGGAGGAGTTGGAGGTCATCTCGCTCCGGGAGGGCGACCGGATCGTCGGCGCCGTCGAACTGCGCACCGGAGAGGAGGACCTCGTCTTCGTCAGCGACGAGGCACAGTTGCTGCGGTATCCGGCGAGCCAGGTCCGGCCCCAGGGGCGGGCCGCTGGCGGTATGGCCGGCATCAAGCTGGGCGCGGGAGCACAGGTCATCTCCTTCACCGCGGTGGACCCGGCCGCCGAGGCCGTCGTCTTCACCGCAGCGGCCGCGCAGGGGACACTGGACGACACCCTCGCCACCGCCAAGCTCACACCCTTCGACCAGTACCCGCGCAAGGGCCGCGCCACCGGCGGCGTCCGCTGCCAGCGGTTCCTCAAGGGCGAGGAGCGCCTGGCCCTGGCCTGGGCGGGCCCGTCCCCGGCCAGGGCGGCGACGAAGTCGGGGGCACCCGCGCGGCTTCCCGAGATCGACCCGCGGCGCGACGGCTCGGGCGTGCCGCTCTCCGACGCCGTCTTCGTGATCGGCGGGCCCGTGTGATCGGCGGGCG
>NZ_JABLSI010000001.1:5609-116240 GCF_019303475.1 Streptomyces sp. JJ38 | reverse complement strand
CGGCGGGCGCCGCCGGGCTCGCTCAGACCGGTTCCCCGTAGGGCTCCGGGGCGTCGGGGTCCTCGATGTCGGGGTCCTCGTAGGCGTACTGCTCACCGTGGGTGTCCGCGTCCTCGGCGGACGGTGTGTCCACGTACCGCAGGACGCCCCACAGTGCGCTGGGCCCCGTCTCGTCCGGTCCCGGCCCCGCACATCCCTCCAGTCGGCGCCGCAGCGCGTCGACGTCGAGCCCGGCGCCGATCAGCACCAGCCGCGTCGACCGGGGTTCACCCGGCGGCCACGGCCGCGGGGTGAAGCGCAGGAAGCCGCCCACCGCGTGGACCGTCCAGCACCGCTGCCGCTCGTCCCCGCCGAGCAGGACGTGGCCCTTCATCCGGTACAGCCCGGCCGGGCGCTCGTCCAGGAACTCCAGCAGTCGGCGGGGGCTGAGCGGTTCGTCGCAGGTGAACGACAGCGCCTCGTAGGCGTCGTGCGGGTGCTCGTGCGCGTCGTGCCCGTGCCCGCACGCGTCGGGCCCGTCCTCCGCGTACAGATCCTCGAACGAGAGCTGGCGGACGGCTGGCTCCCCATCCCGGGCGGCATCGTGGTCGAAGAGCAGTCCGGGGTCGATCCGGCCGTGGGCCGCGGCGACGACGGGGGTGCCCCCGGCCAGCGAGTTCAGCCGTTCCAGCAGCGCGTCGCGTTCACCGGCGGGCACACGGTCCGTCTTGTTGAGGACGACCAGGTCGGCCACACGGACGTGCCGCTCCAGCTCCGGGTGGCGTCGGCGCACGGCGTCGAACTCGGCGGCGTCCACGACCTCGATCAGGCCCCCGTAGACGATGCGCTGGTCGGTGCTGGCCAGCAGCATGCGGATGAGGGTCTGCGGTTCGGCCAGTCCGCTCGCCTCGATGATGATGAGATCGATTCCGGCGGCGGGACGGGCGAGGGCGTCCAGCACCTCGTCCAGGTCCTCGGTGTCGACGGCACAGCACAGGCAGCCGTCGCCGAGCGAGACCATCGAGTCCACCTGCCCGGACACCGTCATGGCGTCGATCTCGATGGCCCCGAAGTCGTTGACGACCGCCCCGATGCGCACGCCCCTGCGGTTGCGCAGGAGATGGTTCAGCAGCGTCGTCTTGCCGGAGCCGAGGAAACCCGCGAGGACGATGACCGGAATACGGTGTGTGACCACCTGTGCCCCTTCTCACGCAGACATGCGGCACCGCCGGAGGCGGCCCTCGGGTGAAACGGCAGTCGATCGTAACGGAGGTTAGGCTCACCTCCGTGACCACATGCGCGAGCGCCTCCCGGAACCGGGCCGAGCCCCTCGCGGCCACCGCCGCGACCGCCCGCACCTGGCTGCTGCTCGAACAGCCGGGCCCGTGGGGCACGGACGCCCTGCACGCCAGTCACCTGGACCGCGACACCGCCCGCACCCTGACCGCCGCCGTCGAGGGCACCGACGTGCGCGTGGCGCTGATCCGCCGCCCCGGCCGGCACGCGGACCGCACTCCCCGGCCGCCGCGCCGCGTCTACCTGGCCCACACCCTGCCGGGGGCGTCCTGGGTCCGCACGTGGCTCACCGACACGCCGGAAACCCTCAGCGCCCTCGACTTCGCGGCGCTCGGCCGCGGGGAGCACGGGGGCACCGGCGAGCCGTACCGCGGCGATCCGCTGGCCCTGGTGTGCACCAACGGCCGGCGCGACCGCTGCTGCGCGCTCCTCGGCCGCCCGCTGGCCGAGGAACTGGCCGCCTCCGGGGACGCGAACACCTGGGAGATCACCCACATCGGTGGCCACCGCTTCTCCCCCACCCTGCTGGTGCTGCCGTACGGCTACGCCTACGGCCGGGCCGACGCGCCCGCGCTCAAGGGCGTCCTGGGCGCCGTGCGACGCGGCCGCGTGGTCACCGAACGGTGCCGGGGCCGCTCCGCCTGGGGCCGCGCCGGGCAGGCCGCGGAGCTGGCGGTCAGGGAGCTGACGGGCGAGGAGGACGCCGACGCGCTGACCCTGGACGAGCCGCCCGCCGACGCGTCGCGGTGGGCGCTGGTGGTGCGCCACCGCGACGGCCGGTCCTGGCGCGTCGACGGCGTGACGGAGCCGGGCCCCGCGGTACCCGCGAGCTGCGGGGCCGCCCCCGGGCCCCAGCCCCGCGCACAGGCCGTCGCCGTCACCGCCGCGGACTGAACCGGTCCTCAGACGGCACCCGCACCCGTCAGCGCACGGACCTCCGTCTCGGCGTGCTGGAAGGGGTCGGGGCGCTCCCGCCCGCCCAACGTGCCGAGCCAGCCCGCGAGGAAGCCCAGCGGGATGGAGACGAGCCCCGGATTCTGCAGCGGGAACCAGGCGAAGTCCCGCGCGGGGAACAGCGCGTCCGGGCTGCCCGACACCACCGGCGAGACGACGACCAGGGCGATCGCCGGAATCAGCCCGCCGTACACCGCCCACAGCGCGCCGCGCGTGGTGAAGCGCCGCCAGAACAGCGTGTAGAGCAGCACCGGGAGGTTGGCCGAGGCCGCGACGGCGAACGCCAGGCCGACCAGGAACGCCACGTTGAGGTTCTGGGCCAGCAGTCCGAGTCCGATGGCGAGTGCGCCGATGCCGATGGCCGCCAGCCGCGCGACCGTCACCTCGCTCGTCCGGCGCCGCCGACGACGGGCCAGCGAGCCGTACAGGTCATGGGCGATGGCGGCCGATGAGGCGAGGGTGATCCCGGCGACGACGGCGAGGATCGTGGCGAACGCGATCGCCGCGACGACGGCGAACAGCACCGTGCCGCCCGTCGTCCCGGCCCCGCCGCCGAGGAAGCGGGCCAGGAGCGGCACCGCCGTGTTGCCCGCGGCGTTGTCCGCCCGCACCGCGTCCGAGCCGAGCAGCGCGGCCGCGCCGAACCCCAGGACGATCGTCATCAGGTAGAAGCTGCCGATCAGGCCGACGGCCCACAGGACCGAACGGCGCGCCGCGCGGGCCGTGGGAACCGTGTAGAAGCGCGAGAGGATGTGCGGCAGGCCGGCCGTGCCGAGGACGAGCGCGAGGCCGAGGCTCACGAAGTCCGCGCGCGAGGTCCAGCTGTCGCCGAAGAGCAGCCCGGGCGCGAGGAACTCGTCGCCGTGCCCGCTGCGCTCGGCGGCTCCGGAAAGGAGGGAAGCCGGATCGCCGCCGAAGCGCAGCAGGACGAGGGCGGTCAGGGTGATGGCGCCGCCCATGAGGAGAACGGCCTTCACGATCTGGATCCACGTCGTCCCGCGCATCCCGCCGAACGCCACGTAGACCACCATGAGCGCCCCGACGCCGACGACCGTCCAGGTGCGCACCTGGGAACCGGTGTCGCCCAGCAGCAGCGCGACCAGCGTCCCGGCCCCGACCATCTGGGCCACCAGGTACATCAGCGACACGGTCACCGAGGCCGTGCCGGAGGCCACCCGGACCGGGCGCTCGCGCAGCCGGGAGACGAGGACGTCGGCGAGCGTGAAGCGCCCGCAGTTGCGGACCAACTCGGCGACGAAGAACAGTACGACCAGCCAGGCCACCAGGAAGCCCACCGAGTAGACCATGCCGTCGTACCCGTACAAGGCGATGAGCCCGGAGATGCCCAGGAACGAGGCGGCCGACATGTAGTCCCCGGCGATGGCGAACCCGTTCTCCAGCGGGGAGAAGAGCCGCCCGCCCGCGTAGAACTCCTCCGGCGACCCCTGGCGCCGACGCCCGGCCCACGTCGTGATGGCGATCGTGACGGCGACGAAGACGCTGAAGAGGACCAGCGCGGGGAGCCGGTCGTCGTGCCAGCTCACCGCACCGCCTCCCGGGTGCGCTGCTGGGTCTCCCACCGCAGGTCGAGAGCGGCACGGTCCCGCCGGAAGTGGGCGTGCCAGGCGTACGCGCCCACCAGCAGGGCCGTGCTGAGGAACTGCCCGAGCCCCGCGAGCAGACCCACGTTGACCGGGCCGCCGCCCACGGGCGTGGCCATGAGGCCGGGGGCGGTGGTGGCGGTGACGATGTACGCGAGGTACCAGAGGAGGAACACGACGGCGGCGGGGAAGACGAACCGGCGGTGGCGGCGCCGCACCTCCTGGAACTTCGCGCTGCGGTGCACCGCGAAGTACACGGCCGCCAGGCCGTCGTCACGTGGCCGCTCGTCGCGAGCGTCTCGGGCGTCTCGGGCGTCTCGCGGGCCTTCCGGTCCGGCGTCCTGTGGACCCAGGCCCGCCGGGACGCGACGCTCGGCCGACGGGTGCGGCCTGCTGGGCGGCAGCGGCTGGGCGTTCCACGGCACGGCCCCGCCCGACGGAGCGTTCCTGCACCCGCCCCCGGGCCGGGACCGCTCGGCCGCCGGGCCGGGAAGGCCGGAGGCCACCGCGTCGTACCACGGGTCGTCCTCGTACCGCAGCGCGCCGCCGTCGTCGTCCGGACCGCCTTGCTCTGTCACCGCACGTCTCCTCAGATCCCCCGGGGGGCTTCCCGGGGCACCCAGGATGGCGAGACGGACGGTGAGAGGAGCGGGGCTTGCGGCCACCTTCACCTTTTCAGGTGATGCTCGAACGGTCGCGGCACGGAGCTTCGGGGCCGCGACCGTTCGGCGCGGAGCCGTCCCGGCCCGGCGCACGGGTGCGGGACGGCGTCCGGCTCAGACGTCGATCCGGGAGCGGTCCAGCGTCGCCGCCGAGGTGGTGATGAACTCCTTGCGCGGCGCCACCTCGTTGCCCATGAGCAGGTCGAAGGCCTTCTCCGCCGCCTCCAGGTCGCCGATGTTGATACGCCGCAGCGTTCGGTGCCGCGGGTCCATCGTGGTCTCCGCGAGCTGGTCGGCGTCCATCTCGCCCAGACCCTTGTAGCGCTGGATGGAGTCCTTGAAGCGGATGTTCTTGCTCTGGAGCTCCAGCAGCGTCTGGCGCAGCTCGTTGTCCGAGTACGTGTAGCGGTACTTCTCCTGGCCCTTCCTCGGGTTGATCAGCTCGATGCGGTGGAGCGGCGGCACCGCCGAGAAGACCCGGCCCTGCTCGACCATGGGCCGCATGTAGCGCTGGAAGAGGGTCAGCAGCAGACACCGGATGTGCGCCCCGTCGACATCGGCGTCGGCCAGGAAGATCACCTTGCCGTAGCGCGCCTGGTCGATGTCGAACGTGCGCCCCGACCCGGCCCCTATGACCTGGATGATCGACCCGCACTCCGCGTTCTTGAGCATGTCGGAGACGGAGGACTTCTGGACGTTCAGGATCTTGCCCCGGATGGGCAGCAGGGCCTGGAACTCCGAGTTCCGGGCGAGCTTGGCCGTACCGAGCGCGGAGTCACCCTCGACGATGAACAGCTCGCTGCGGTCCACGTCGTCGCTGCGGCAGTCCGCGAGCTTGGCGGGCAGGGCCGAGGACTCCAGAGCCGTCTTGCGACGCTGGGCCTCCTTGTGCTGCCGTGCGGCGATCCGCGTGCGGGCGGCGGCCACGGCCTTCTCCAGCACCGTCCGGGCCTGCTGTTTGGCGTCGCGCTTGGTGGAGGTCAAGAACGCCTTCAGCTCCTTGGCGACGACCTGCCCCACGATCCGGGACGCCGCCGAAGTGCCGAGCACCTCCTTCGTCTGGCCCTCGAACTGCGGCTCGGCCAGGCGGACGGTGACGACCGCGGTGAGCCCCTCCAGGGCGTCGTCCTTGACGATGTCGTCCTCGGCCACGCGCAGCAGCTTCGTCGCGCGCAGCACCTCGTTGACCGTGCGGGTGACCGCACGCTCGAACCCGGCGACGTGCGTCCCGCCCTTGGGCGTCGCGATGATGTTGACGAACGAGCGGACCGTGGTGTCGTAGCCGGTGCCCCAGCGCAGCGCGACGTCCACGCCGAGCTCCCGGGTGACCTCCTTGGGCATCATGTGCCCGCGGTCGTCGAGCACCGGGACCGTCTCCTTGAAGGTGCCCTGGCCCTCCAGCCGGATGACGTCGTTGAGCGGTCTGTCCTGCGCCAGGAACTCGCAGAACTCGCTGATGCCGCCGTCGTAGCGGAAGACCTCCTCGGCGGCGGCCGAGCCGTCCCCCGTGCCCCGCTCGTCCCGGACGGTGATCGTGAGCCCGGGCACGAGGAAGGCCGTCTGGCGGGCGCGGGCGTGCAGCGTCTCCAGCGAGAGCTGGGCGTCCTTGAGGAAGATCTGGCGGTCCGCCCAGTACCGCACCCGGGTACCGGTGCGGGTCTTCGGGATCTTCTTGCCCTTGAGCAGCCCGCCGGACGGGTCGAAGGGGGCCTCGGGGCCGGACTCGGTGAAGATCCCCGGGACGCCGCGGCGGAAGCTGACGGAGTGCGTCCTGCCGCCGCGGTCGACCTCGACGTCCAGGCGGGCCGAGAGCGCGTTCACCACCGAGGCGCCGACGCCGTGCAGACCGCCGGAGGCGGCGTACGAGCCGCCTCCGAACTTGCCTCCGGCGTGCAGCTTCGTCATGACGACCTCGACGCCGGACAGACCCGTCTTCGGCTCCACGTCGACGGGGATTCCGCGGCCGTTGTCCCGGACCTCCACGGAGCCGTCCTCGTGCAGGAACACGTCGATCCGGTCGCAGTGGCCGCCGAGCGCCTCGTCGACCGAGTTGTCGATGATCTCCCACAGACAGTGCATGAGCCCCCGGCTGTCCGTGGAGCCGATATACATGCCGGGTCGTTTCCGCACCGCCTCGAGGCCCTCGAGAACGAGGAGGTGCCGCGCGGTGTAGTTGGAACCGTCCCGGTCCGCTCCGGTCAGCAGCGCTGTGGACGACGGCACAGACGTCTCGGCGGTCACGCGGTTCGCTCCTCGCTGAATCCAACTGGGGGTGGCTTGCTTGCCGGACAGAGGGTACCGAGGCATAGGAGCCCTGGTGAGCAGCCACCCACGGGTAAACCTATGCTAGAGGAGAGTCGTATGCACGTTCGATAACCCAAGCGGGTGACGTGTACATCACGTTCCCTTTGAGGCATGAACCATCTAGGCTCCGGGCACGTCCTCCGATACAAGCCGGGTGACTTCCCGGAACCAACCTCAGGACGAACGGCATGAGACCCGCAAGCAACCAGTAACCCTTCGCAATACGGCTCTTTCGCCGCCAACCGGTGACAGCCAACCCCTCGGCCGAAGAAGTTTCGAGGAAATGCTCCGGGCGGGAACATTCTCGGACTGGTTGGATGTTGACCCTGGTACGACAGCTCGTCGAGCTAGAGAAGAGGCGACGTGACTACTGTTCTGACCCCCGCGAGCCCGCTGACGGCGGCGGACCGCTGCGACCGTTGCGGCGCCCAGGCATACCTGCGCGTCGTGCTCGTGAGCGGTGGCGAGCTGCTGTTCTGCGCGCACCACGGCCGCAAGTTCGAGCCGGAACTCAAGAAGATCGCCGCCGAGATACAGGACGAGACGGAGCGGCTCACCGCCACTCCCGCGAACGCGTCCGACGACGAACGCTGACCTGCGGGTCTGCCGGAGTCGGCCCCGTTCTTCGGAGCCGGCCTCGCGGACGAGTGCTTCACCGGCCCATGAGCCGGGAAACGGCGGGCGGTCCCCCCGAAAGGGGGCGGCCGCCCGTCGTCGCACGCGGGCCGCCCTCGCCTCGGCCCTCCCCTGCCTCATGCACCCGGGCCTCACATACCCGTCAGCGGTGCTCCTCGATCAGTTCACGCAGGGCGCCCACCCGCGTGTAGACACCGGGCAGTCCGGCGCGGCCGCAGCCAACCCCCCACGACACCAGCCCCACCACGCGCCCCTCGGCCACCAGAGGCCCCCCGCTGTCCCCCTGACAGGCGTCCCGGCCCCCTTCGGGCACCCCGGCACAGACCATCGTCCCGGCCTCGTACGAGCCCGACGCGCCCTTCGCATACGCCTCCTCACACTGCGCGTCCGCCAGGACCCGCACGGATGCCGCCCGCAGCCGGCTGGCGTACATCCCGTTCCCGCGCACGTCCCCCCAGCCGAAGACCGTGGCCGCCGTGCCCGGCTCGTAGGCCTCGTCCCCCTTCTCGGCGAGCGGCAGCGCCGCCTCGGCGGGCAGCGGCCGGGCCAGGGTGAGCACGGCCAGGTCACCGGAGTTCGTCCGGCTGTCCCACTCGGGATTGACCCACACCTCGGCGACGCCCACCTCACGTCCCGCGCCGGTGCGCAGATCGGTACGCCCTGCGATGACCCGCAGATCCCCGACCTGCGGGAGCCGCTCTCCCAGCACCTCCTCGCTGAAGCAGTGCGCGGCCGTCACGACCGTGTCAGGGTCGACCACCGCGCCCCCGCAGAACTGCCCTGAGCGCCCGTGACCGAACTGCTGACGGCTCGCCACCGCGACCACCCAGGGGTGCTCCTCCGAGGTGACGGCGTCGCCGCCGATGACCCGTGGAGCGGCCGAGGCCGAGAGCGGCCCCGGCGCGACGACATGGCCGAGGGGCAGGGCGAGCGTGAAGGCGCCGAGCAGCAGGCGCGGGAAGTTCCTCATAGGGCTTCCTGACTCTACGCACCCAGGACGTCACACAGAGCCCTCCCGCCCTCGGTTTCGCCCGATCGGGAACCCCTCGCACACACGGTCAGCGGACGACGCCCCGAGGCCCGCCCGTGCGGGACGGTCGGCCAAGCACAGCGCCCCCGGACCGCGAAGGATCGGTCCGGGGGCGCTGTGGGGAGTGCGGCTCAGTCCAGGTAGTCGCGCAGGACCTGCGAGCGGGACGGGTGCCGGAGCTTGGACATGGTCTTCGACTCGATCTGGCGGATGCGCTCACGCGTCACGCCGTAGACCTTGCCGATCTCGTCCAGGGTCTTCGGCTGCCCGTCGGTGAGGCCGAAGCGCATGGAGACGACGCCCGCCTCACGCTCGCTGAGCGTGTCGAGGACCGAGTGCAGCTGCTCCTGGAGGAGCGTGAAGCTGACCGCGTCGGCCGGGACGACCGCCTCGGAGTCCTCGATGAGGTCACCGAACTCGCTGTCGCCGTCCTCACCCAGCGGCGTGTGCAGGGAGATCGGCTCCCGCCCGTACTTCTGGACCTCGACGACCTTCTCCGGCGTCATGTCCAGTTCCTTGGCCAGCTCCTCCGGAGTGGGCTCGCGGCCCAGGTCCTGGAGCATCTGGCGCTGGACACGGGCCAGCTTGTTGATGACCTCCACCATGTGGACCGGGATACGGATCGTGCGGGCCTGGTCGGCCATGGCGCGGGTGATGGCCTGCCGGATCCACCACGTCGCGTACGTGGAGAACTTGTAGCCCTTGGTGTAGTCGAACTTCTCGACGGCGCGGATCAGACCGAGGTTCCCCTCCTGAATCAGGTCCAGGAAGAGCATGCCGCGGCCCGTGTAGCGCTTGGCCAGGGAGACCACGAGACGGAGGTTCGCCTCCAGCAGGTGGTTCTTGGCCCGGCGCCCGTCCTCCGCGATGATCTCCAGCTCGCGCTTGAGCTTGGGCGCCAGCTTGTCCGAGTTCGCCAGCTTGTCCTCGGCGAAGAGACCCGCCTCGATGCGCTTGGCGAGCTCGACCTCCTGCTCCGCGTTGAGCAGCGGGACCTTGCCGATCTGCTTGAGGTAGTCCTTCACCGGGTCGGCCGTGGCACCGGCCGCGGCGACCTGCTGGGCCGGGGCGTCGTCCTCGTCCTCGTCGGACAGAACGAAGCCCTCGCCGGTCTCGCCCTCGGCCTTGCCCTCGGGCGCCGCCTCGTCGCCCTTGCCCCGCTTGGCGGTCGGCTCCTCGACGACCTCGTCGTCGCCCTCGAGCAGCTCGTCGACCACGGACTTCTTCGCGGTCGTCTTCTTGGCGGCGGCCTTCTTCGCCGTCGTCTTCTTCGCCGCCGTCTTCTTGGCCGCGGTCTTCTTGGCCGCGGCCTTCTTGACGGGCTTGGCCTCGGCGGCCGGAGCCGCGGCCGTATCCGCCACCGCGGCGGTCGCGGCCTCCGCCGGAGCGGGGTCGGCGGCAGGAGCGGCCTTCTTGGCCGCGGTCTTGGCAGCGGCCGGCTTGGCGGCGGCACGCCGGGCCGGTGCCTTCGCCGCGGCACTCTTACGGGTGCGCTTGGGCGCCTCGGCGGCACTCACCATCAGCGTCACACCCTCCTCGTCGAGGATCTGGTTGAGGCTGCGCAGAACGTTCTTCCACTGGGTTGGCGGAATCTGGTCAGCCTCGAAGGCCCGACGCACGTCGTCGCCGGCGATCTGCCCCTCAGTCTTTCCCCGCTCGATGAGCGCCATCACAGACTCGGACTCGGCGATCTCCGCGGGGAGCGTACGGGATGTGCTGGCCGACACGAACAACCTCTCGGAACGATGGGAACGGCTACGACCCTGCCCACGGGGGGCCGAGCCGAGGGGCACCGGCGGGGATGAACCGGCTGCCCGGGCGAGCAGTGCAGGGTGGGAACACAACGCCGATTCGAGCGCACGGTATTCCCGCTGTGGCTACTACCTCTTGAACCATCGCGCTGTCCGCGTGAAGCGTTACGCCCAATCCGCGTGTCGCGAGTCACAGGACATAAGTGTACGTACAAGAGTGTATGACCCATATCTGCCAAGGCGGCGGGAGCGGGACGCGGTCGCGATCAGCGACGGCTCGGGTCCCGTACGGGTGCCGGCCGTACAGAAAGGCGTCGCCGGATTCCACTCTGCGGGAATCCGGCGACGAGGGAAGACGATGGGCGTCGCGGGGGCCTCAGTGCTCGCGCGGCGGAGGGACGATGTGACCGTCCCCGGCCGCCGTACCCGCCGTCTCGGGGTGCACGGACAGCAGCTGGCGCATCGCCGCCTCGGCGGCGGCGGGCTCCCCCGCGTCGAGCGCGTCCACGATCCGCTGGTGCTCGGTGACCGCCGCCTCCGTGGGGCGCTCACAGCCGGTCGCGGGCCCGCCGGAGACGTGCAGCGCGGCGCAGACGATGCCGGAGAGGTGCTCCAGCATCCGGTTGCCCGCGGCCTGCAGCAGCAGGGTGTGGAACTCGGTGTCGGCACGGGAGAAGGTCAGGGCGTCGCCCTGGGTGAGCGCCCGGCCCATGATCTCCACCATGTCCGCGAGACGCTGCTGCAGCTCGTCGTGGCCGTGCCCCACCGCGAGCCTGGCGGCCAGCGGTTCGATCGCCCAGCGCAGCTCACGCAGCTCACGCCGCTGGTCGTCCCGCTGGGGCCCGAAGGCCCGCCACTCGATGATGTCGGGATCGAGCAGGTTCCAGTCGCTCACGGGACGGACCCGCGTACCGACGTTGGGCCTGGCGCTGACGAGGCCCTTGGCCTCCAGCACGCGCAGCGACTCCCGGACCACGGTGCGGGAGACCTCGAACCGCTGTCCGATCTCCTCGGGCACGAGCGGGCGGTCCGCACCGAGGTCCCCGGAGACGATCATTTGGCCGAGCTGCTGGACCAGTTGGCCGTGCAGGCCGCGTCCGCGGCTGCCGGACGCTCTCCGCCCGGCCCGGGCGAGGTCGGGCTCGCCGCCGTCCCAGGCCGGAACGCTGGTGGTCGCCCGCGGTACGCCGGTGGATTCGGCGTAGGAGTAGCGTCCCAGCTCGCCGCGGGCCGGGTCGGCGGGACGGGAGGACGTCATCGTGGAGTGCGCAAGGGTAGTCACGCATCCTTTGTCGGCGGCCGATCCAACGGGCTTGAGGGCTTTGGTGAAAAGCACACGAAAGGGTGATCGTCGCCCCCTGTGCGATTGACGCCGCGGGCTCACCCCGACGCAGGAGGCGGTCCGCGCAGGTCAGACGCGTCGCCGGGGATCCTCAGCGGGCCCTTCCGTAGAGGGTGGTGCAGGCGTAGGCGAAGAACAGTGCGGCCAGCGAGACGGCCAGCGCGCCGCTCACCGGCTGGGAGAGCAGCCGGGCCGCAGTGGGCGCCCAGGAATCGGCGCCGCCCGGCCAGCGCAGGAGGATCAGCGGCTCCAGGCGCTGGGAGAGCGCGGTGACGGTGTCGACGTTCCCGTCGACGAGGAGACGGCGCACCACGGGGGCGAGGGCCAGCGGCACCGCGACCACGGCGGCGGTCCCGAGGATCGTCGAGCGGAAGACGGCGGCGGCCAGCACCCCGGCCCAGGCACAGCCGACCGCGAGGCAGGCCGTCGCCCCGACGTCCACGGCCCAGTGCGGGGGCAGGCCGAGAAAACCGGTGCCGTAGCAGGCGGTCAGCGCCGCGGCGTTGACCAGGACGGCACCGAGCGTGAGCAGCAGGGCGACAGCCGAGGACACGGCGAGCTTGGCGGCGAGCAGCCCCAGCCGGCGCGGCACCGGGGCCTGGGCCGGAGCCAGTGCGGGAAACCGGAACTCCTGGCCGAAGGACAGGGCCCCCAGCAGGCCCGCCGTGGCTGCCAGCGGCGGCAGGGGCAGGAGGTCCGGCCATCCGGTGAGCGCCCGAGCGCCACCCCCGTCGGCCTGGTGACCGAGCACCAGGGCCGCCACGAGGCCGGCCAGCAGTGTGCCGCCCAGGAGAAGCCACGTACTGCGGATGCCGCTGAGCCGCCGCAGCTCATAGCGCAGCGGCCGACAGGGGCCGGGCGGGGCAACGGTCGGCACCCGCGGCGAGGCGCCCGCCCCCCGCGTTCCCAGGGCCGCACCGCCCCAGACAGCACCGGCGCCGCGGGGCGCGGCGTGACCGCCGCGGCCGGGGCGGCGATCTCCACCCCGGCCGTCGGCGCGTTCGAGCGGCGGTGCGGCGCGGCTGCCCGTGTCACCCACCTCGTCCGCGAGCTGGTGGACGAGGATGCCGTGGCGGTAGGCGATCTCTCCCACCATGGCGCAGGTGCTGCCATAGACGGAGATCCTGCCGCCACTCTCCTCGACGATCTCCACCGGCTGTGCCGTCCCGGTGTCTGGGCCGGAGGTGATGGCGCCCGGCCGGGCCGCGTGTACGGGCCGCGGGCGCGCGGCGCCGGAGCGCTGGGCGGTGAGCCCTCCCGCCCAAGCCGCGCTCCGTGCCTCCTGGGCGAGGACGGCGGCCAGCCGCCGGGCGTGCGGCGAGGTGACGACCACCCGCGGTCGCAACCGGGTACGGGCGAAGTCGTCCGCCTCCTGGTCGGCCAGGAGGCGGCCCCCCTCGATGGTGACGACGCGGTCGGCGATCCGGGCGGCCTCCTTGGGGTCTCGTGTCGTGGTCAGGACCAGACCACCCTGCTCGGCATAGCCCCTCAGGAGGTTGTGGAGCCAGGCGACCTCCCGGGCTGTCAGCCCCTGCGCGGGATCGTCCAGCACCAGCGTGTGGGGGTCGCCCAGCAGTGCCGCCGCGAGCCCCAGCCGACGGTCCATCCCGAGGGAGAAGGCGGCGAGCCGCTGATCGGCGAGGCCGCTCAGCCCGACGACGTCGAGCAGCTCGTCCGCCCGGTCCGCGGGGACTCCCGCCACCGCTGCGAGCATCCTGAGGTGTCCGCGCGCCGTCCGTCCCGGGTGGCCGGGGACGTCGCCGAGGAGAACTCCCACCTCGTGGGCCGGCTGCCGCACCTGGTGCAGCGGACGGCCACGGAAGAGGGCCACCCCGCGGCCCCCTTGCAGCTGAAGCATGAGCCGCAGGGTTGTCGACTTGCCGGCACCCGTGGGCCCGAGCAGCGTGGTGATCCGCCCCGGCCTGGCCTCGAAGGTCAGGTCGTCGACGACGGCCGGCCGTCCGCGGCGGGGGTCGCTGGTGAGTCCGATCGCCTGAATCATCGCTTCTCCGCTGAGCGCACGAGCAACGTTCAGCACGATAACGCGACATATCCGACTTTCCGGTCAGCACGGCGGGCTGCCGGGGTGTCGGGGCCGCTCATACCTCCGGGCGCAGCATCGGCGGGTTCAGCAGCGTGGCGCCTCCGGCACGGAAGAGCTGGGCGGGGCGGCCACCCTGACGTGTCGTCGTTCCTCCCGTCGGCACGAGGAATCCGGGCGTACCGGTGACCTTGCGATGGAAGTTCCGCGGGTCGAGGGCGACTCCCCATACCGCTTCGTAGACGCGCCGCAGTTCCCCCACCGTGAACTCCGGTGGGCAGAAGGCGGTGGCGAGCGAGGAGTACTCGATCTTCGAGCGAGCACGCTCCACGCCATCGGCCAGAATCCGGTCGTGGTCGAAGGCCAGGCCTCCGCCAGATGCCTCGCCGGGGCCGGCGTGGGGGCCCAGCAGCCTGTCGACCGGCGTCCAGCGAGCCGTGTTCGCGTCGCCGCCCGACACGGGCGCCGGCAGGTCGGGAGCCAGGACCAGATGAGCCACGCTGACCACACGCATACGCGGATCGCGGTCGGGATCGCCGTACGTGGCGAGCTGCTCGAGGTGCGCGCTGTGCCCGTCCGGCTCCTCCACACGGAGCCCGGTCTCCTCCGCCAGCTCTCGCGCGGCGGCGGCCCCCAGGTCTTCGTCGGGCAGAACGAACCCGCCGGGCAGCGCCCACTGCCCCTGGAACGGGGCCTCGCCTCGGCGGACCGCGAGGGCGCACAACGCGTGTTTCCGCACGGTGAGGACGACCAGATCGACGGTGACGGCGAACGGCGGATAGGCCGACGGGTCGTAGGGCATGCCGTGATCATAGTCGTCTGCCTGACGATAAACAGAGGCTTGCTGGACGGCTCTTCCGCACCACCGCACACGGTCACCCACCCCCCTCTCGGGCTCCCCCGCGCGTGGCCCGCTGTCCCCGCAGCGTGGCCCGCAGCGGTTCGGGATCCAGGCCGTTGTTGCACGCCGAGTGCAGCAGACGGGCGAAGACGCACTCCGGATCCGCTTCCAGGGCCGCACCGAGCGCCACCCTGGCGTTCGTGTCGTCTCCGAGGGACCAGGCGACCCAGCCGGCCAGGGTGAGCGGCGCCGCCGCGTACTCGGCGTACACCCCGACGCAGCGGCGGCTCAGCGCCCGCCACAACCGCAGGGCCGCTTCGGCGTCCGCGCCCTCCATCCATTCGGCCGCCCGGTCCCGGGTGACCCGGTCCTGCAGACCGACGATGAGCGAGGCCGCCTCCCGTGGACAGATCCGCGCGTCGTCCCTGGTGTCCACCTCGGCCTCCGTGAGCCGGGCGGAACCCGCGGAGGTGGAGAAGCGGTCGAGAACGCGGGCGGCAAGCTCCAGGGTCTCCCCCCGAACCCCCTCCTGGGCGAAGCCGTCCAGCATGCGGGGAAGCAGGGCCGCCGCGGCGGCGTCCAGTGCTCGCTCCTGAACGCTGGCCGATTCCGTGTCCGGAGGCGTGAAACGCGCGGCCAGCTCCTTGAGCGAGCCCCGAACCCGGATGCCCGCGTAGGCCGCGGCCGCGGCCATGGCGGAGGAGCCCGACGGCGCGAGAGCCAAACCCTCGGGTGGACAGCAGCGCGCGTCGGGGCAGCAGTAACTCCAGAAGCGCCCACCGGAGATGCACAGCGCCTCGTAGACGGGCATGTCCAACGCGCCGCACGCGGTGCGCAGCTCCTGCACGAGCGGCCGGAGCCGGGCCATCACAGCCGCCGGCTGCTCCTCCTCGGAGGGGTCCTGGCAGACGTAGAGGACGGCGCCGCTCGGCCGTGGGCCGCGGGCCTCACTACCGGACAGCAGGCAGTCGGCCACCTGACGGGCCGTGCCCGGCCACTCCTCGGGAACCGAGGGGATTCCGAGCCGGATACGACCGCCGAACCGGCCGCGGTCACCGTGTACGGCCACGACGACGATGGAGTCGTCGGGGTGGTAGCCGAGCAGGTAGGGCAGGGCGTCGGCCAGCTCGGCCGGGCCGCGGAGGGTGATCTGCTGTTCGGGCCGCGAACCGGGGGACGACTGGTGGGCGATGTTCCGATCACTGTGTGTCATGGCTCGACTGTGGCTGATCGGCCACGCAGGCCCTCCACAACCAGGAGCCGACCATCGGACTGATATGCCGAACGCCGCCTTTTCCACAGCCCGGATTGGCCGCGGCGGCGCGGTGTCAGGTTGCATGGCGCCATGACCGCCAACGATTTGCGCAGTGCCGCCGACGCCGTCCTATCCCGCCTGGTGGGTGACGCCACTGGCGCGGCACGCCTGCGTGAAGACCAGTGGAAGGCCGTCGAGGCGCTCGTCGCCGACCACCGGCGGGTGCTCGTCGTCCAGCGCACGGGCTGGGGCAAGTCCGCCGTCTATTTCGTCGCCACGGCGCTCCAGCGCCGACGCGGCGACGGACCCACGGTGATCGTCTCTCCCTTGCTGGCTCTCATGCGGAACCAGGTCGAGGCCGCCGAACGAGCGGGCATCCGGGCACACACGATCAACTCGGCCAACGTCGAGGAGTGGGAATCGGTCCGTGAGGCCGTGTCGGCCGGCGAGGTCGACGTGCTCCTTGTCAGCCCCGAGCGCCTCAACAACCCGGACTTCCGCGATCAGGTACTCCCCCACCTCGCGGCCACGACAGGGCTGCTCGTCGTCGATGAGGCACACTGCATCTCGGACTGGGGGCACGACTTCCGTCCCGACTACCGGCGGCTGCGCAGCATGCTCGCCGAACTGCGGCCCGGCGTCCCCGTGCTGGCCACCACGGCGACGGCGAACGCACGGGTCACCGCCGATGTCGCCGACCAGCTCGGGACGGGGACAGGGGAAGCCGGCGCGCTGGTCCTGCGCGGTTCGCTGGACCGCGCCTCGCTCAGCCTGTCCGTACTGCCGCTCCGGGAGCCGGCCCAGCGGCTGGCCTGGCTCGACGGTCATCTGGCCGAGCTGCCGGGCTCGGGCATCATCTACACGCTGACCGTCGCCGCGGCCGAGGAGGTGGCCGCCTACCTCAGGCAGCGGGGGCACACCGTTGCCTCGTACACCGGGCGGACGGAGAACGCGGATCGCGAGGCCGCCGAGGCGGACCTGCTCGCCAACCGCGTCAAGGCGCTCGTGGCCACCTCAGCCTTGGGCATGGGGTTCGACAAGCCGGATCTCGGGTTCGTCGTGCACCTCGGGTCCCCGTCCTCGCCGATCGCCTACTACCAGCAGGTCGGCCGGGCGGGGCGCGGTGTCGAGCACGCCGAAGTGCTTCTGCTCCCCGGCTCCGAGGACGAGGCGATCTGGAAGTACTTCGCCTCGCTGAGCTTCCCGCCGGAGGACCAGGTCCGCCGCACCCTGGAGGTGCTGTCCGCCGCGGACGGCCCGCTCTCGCTCCCCGCTCTGGAGCCCCGGGTGGAACTGCGCCGGTCCCGGCTGGAGATGATGCTCAAGGTGCTCGACGTGGACGGGGCGGTACGGCGGGTTCGCGGTGGCTGGACGGCGACGGGACGGCCGTGGGTCTATGACACCGAGCGCTACGCATGGGTGGCCCGGCAGCGTGCGGCCGAACAGCAGGCGATGCGCGAGTACGCAACCACGAACGGGTGTCGGCTGGAGTTCCTGCGCCGCCAGCTCGACGACCCGCAGGCCGAGCCCTGCGGCCGGTGCGACAACTGCGCCGGGCCCCGCTTCAGCGAAGAGGTCGCCCCGGAGTCCCTGACCGCTGCCCGGGGGCAACTCGATCGCCCAGGAGTCGAGATCGAACCGCGGCGCATGTGGCCGACGGGCCTCGCGGCCGTGGGCGTGGCCCTGCGGGGGCGCATCCCGGCTGGTGAACAGGCCTCCCCCGGCCGTGCCCTGGCCCGGCTGACGGATCTGGGCTGGGGCAGTCGGCTCCGGCGACTCCTGGAGCCACAGACGCCGGACGGCCCGGTCCCCGAGGAGGTGGCACGCGCCGTCGTCACGGTGCTGGCCGAGTGGGCCAAGGGCCCCGGCGGCTGGGCCTCGGGCGATCCGAAGGCCCCGGTCCGGCCCGCCGCGGTGGTCACGGTGGCCTCCCGCACCAGGCCGCGCCTCGTGCGTTCCCTCGGTGAACAGATCGCCTCCGTCGGGCGCATACCCCTGCTCGGTGAGGTCGGCCTGTCCGAGGGGGCCGCGGCGCGCCCTTCGTCCCACGCCAACAGCGCGCAGCGCGTCCGGGCTCTGCACGACGCCGTCCACGTTCCCGGGGAACTGGCGCGGGCGGTGGCCGCGGCGCCGGGCCCGGTCCTGCTCGTGGACGACTACACCGACACCGGCTGGACGCTGGCCGTCGTGTCCCGGCGGCTGCGGCAGGCGGGCGCTCCGGGGGTGATGCCACTGGTGCTGGCGGTTCAAGGCTGACCGATCAGTTTCCGTCACTGGACGGATTTGTGCGTTGCCGGACGTCAACCCGCCAGCGACAATTGACCCTCACTCCCGTAACGGACCGCGAGGTTCCCCGTGCTCGTCGTGGCATGCGCCCCTGCCCGACAGCACCGTTCCGCCGGGCGCACAGAAGGGAGAGCCGTGACTGTCGCCGCCGCATCGGCACCGACCACCGACCCCACCTCCCGCTTGGCCCGCACCGTGGAACCGGCCGAGTGGACAGCGTCCGGCATACCACTGCTGCGCAATCCGCGAGAGATCGTCACCGGGCTCCACGCGCGACACCGGCCGACGCCGCCCACCGTGGTCGTCGCCGTGCTCGGGCCGGAGGAGCGGGTGGCGGCCAGCGCCTCGTTCAGCAGGGGCACCGGCCTGCCGGACGGCTGGGAGTTCCGCAACGCCCTGCTGGACCAGCTGCGTCGCGTCATCCCGCACGACCTGCGGCTGCGCCGCCCCATACGCACGGCGGTACTGCTCTACTGCCGTGCGGGGGACGGCCGCTGGACGGAGGAGGACGGGGCGTGGATGTGGGGGCTGCGGGACGCCTGCACCCTGCACGGGCTCCGCTGCGGCGCCTACATCACCCTCACTCCGCACGGGTGGCGCGTCCACGGGGACGACCGTCAGGGGCGCCGTCCGGCGGCCGTGGGCCGGGGCGAGCACCCCTGACCCGCGCTCCCGCGAGGCTCAGAGCAGGCTGCGCAGCCGCTCCGGGTCACCGCAGACGATGAGATCCGTACCGGCCTTGGCCAGGGCCGCGGGCAGCGTCCTGGCGACGTCCGCGTCCGTGCCCCCGTTGACGGCGACCACGACCACGGGGCGGGAGGTCGTCCGGGTGACCGCGGAGGCGAGCGCGTAGAAGACGTCCTCTCCCTCCGTCTGCTGCCGCCAGTACGACTCCTCGCCGAACGAGAGCTCGTGTTCGGCCCACGGGTGGGGCTCGCCCGTCGTCAGCACCAGGATGTCGGCGGGGGCGCGCCCCTCGTCGAGCAGGGTGTCAACGGTGTCGTCCGCGGTGGCGACAGCGGTGTCTGGGGTGGCGGCCTCCAGCCGGATCCGCGCTGTGCGGACAGGCGTTGGCGTCACTGTCGCCGTGCCGGAGGACGGCGACGTGCTGCGCGCGGCCCGGGACGGACCGGGGCCGGGGCGGCTGCCGGCACCACGTGGCGGGCCGGGACGGGGGCCGGGGCGCGGCCCCGGTACGGCGGGGCGAGGCGGCTGGGGTACACGGGCGGCGCCCGCAGAGGTGCGGGGGCCGGGAACGCTGGGGCGGATCTGAGGCTCCTCGGAGCTGTGCGGCATGGATGTTGTCTATCAAACGTGGGGCGGTGGCGTGTGGGCGGGTTCCTGCGCCCCGATGGCAAGCGTCAGAACAGTTCGGCCTGTTCCACCTCGATGCCCTCGGTGGACGGCCCAAGAACGGAGGTGAGCGGATGGGGTTTCCTGAGGTGCTTCCAACGGGGCAGCGCGTCCAGGTACGCCCAGGTGAGCCGGTGGTGCGGGGTCGGCCCCAGCTCCTCGAGCGCCGCGCGGTGCACGGGAGCCGGGTAGCCGGCGTTGCCCCTGAAGTCGAACGCGGCATGCTCCTCGCCGAGTTCGGCCATCAAGGTGTCCCGCTTGACCTTGGCCAGCACCGAGGCCGCGGCCACCGGGACACAGGAGCGGTCGCCCTTGATCACGGTACGGACCCGCCACGGTGCCCCGAGGTAGTCATGCGCCCCGTCGAGGATCACCGCGTCCGGGCGCTCCGGGAGCCCTCCCAGTGCGCGCTCGGCGGCGAGCCGCAGGGCGGCCGTCATCCCGAGGGCGTCGATCTCCTCCGGCCAGGCATGACCCAGGCTGTGTGCCGTGACCCAGCGGCTCAGTACCTCCGCCAGCTCGGTCCGGCGATCCCGGGTGATCAGCTTGGAGTCGGTGAGTCCCTCGGGCGGGCGGCGCAGCCCCGTCACGGCCGCGCACACGGTGACCGGGCCGGCCCAGGCGCCACGTCCCACTTCGTCGACACCGGCGATGATCCGGGCGGACGTCGTCGCCCGCAGCGAGCGTTCGACGCGATGTGTAGGTGGGTCGTACGGCACGCCTCCAGCCTACTCGGCCACCCCCGGCGTCCATGCGGGCAGGTCCTCGGTCGCCGCGGTCCAGCCGGCGGGCGGAGGCACCTGCGCGGACGCGGCCAGGACCCCGCCCACGATCGCACAGGTCGTGTCGACGTCGCCGCCGGCCTGGGCGGTGGTCCAGATCGCGTCGGTGAAGCTTCCGCCGTGCCGGGCCACGGCCCACAGGGCGAAGGGCACGGTGTCGTGGGCGCTCGTCCGCCGTCCGCAGCCCAGGACGGCCGCCACGGTGCTGACGTCCACGTAGTCCAGCAGGTCGACGGCGCGCCGCAGCCCGGCACCGACCGCGCTGCGCGGCACGAGGTCGACGACGGCGTTCAGCAGCTCGGCCCCGCTCCCCTGCCGCCACGGGTCCGCCTGCGCCCGCAGGGCCGCGGCCGCCGCCACGGCCATCGCCCCGCACACGGCCTCCCGGTGCTGGTGGGTGACGAAGGCGCTCAGCTCGGCTTCCGCCACCGCCCGGGACGGGTCCTCGGAGAACCAGGCGCCGACGGGGGCCACGCGCATGGCCGCCCCGTTCCCCCACGAGCCCCGGCCGTCGAAGAGGGCCGCGGCCAGCTCGCGCCAGTCCGCCCCCTCCTGCCGGATCAGCCGCAGCATGCGGTTCACCGCGGGCCCGTAGCCGCGGTCGAAGTCGTGGTGGAGGGCGAACGCGGAAGCCAGCGCATCCTGGTCAACGGTCCCGTGTTCGTGCAGGACGGCCACCACGGAGGCGGCCATCTCCGTGTCGTCCGTCCACTGCCACGGTCCCGGGGGCGGCTCCCGGCGGGCGAGCAGCGGATAGTTGTCGGGTACGAAGAACTGCGAGCCCAGGGCGTCCCCGACGGACAGGCCGCGCAGGCTCGCCCGGGCACGGCTGAGACGGGCGGAGTCAGCGGTCATGATGCCGAGCACTTTAACCGCCCGGCACGCGGAGTCCCCGGGTTCGCGCCGCTCCCGGGCGCGGTGTCACAGCAGCTCGGAGGAGTCGGGTACACACCACCGCTCGAAGGGACGGTCGAGGTGGTAGCGGTCGTCCCGGCCGAGGAGGAGGGCCCGGGTCTCCCCGTTCGCGGGATTCGACAGGGACTCGAACTCAGCGACGCTCCAGTGCATCCAGCGCATGCAGAACAGCCGCATCGTGAGCCCGTGGGTCACCAGGAGCACGTTCGGCGGATGGTCCGCTGCCTGGAAGCTGCGCCACAGGCTCTCCAGGAAGGCGCCCACCCGGTCGTAGACGTCGGCACCCGACTCGCCCTGCGAGAAGCGGTAGAAGAAGTGGCCGTAGGCGTCCCTGGCCGCCTTCTGGGCACGCACGTCCGCCCAGTCCTGCCAGTTTCCCCAGTCCTGTTCCCGCAGGCGAGGCTCCTCGCGCACCCGCGCCCGCGCGGGATCGAGGCGCAGGGCGCGGAAGGTCTCGTGCGTGCGGCGGTAGGGCGAGACATAGGCCGAGACCCGTTCGTCGCCGAACAGCGCGCGCAGTCCGTCGCCGGCCTGCGCGGCCTGCCGCCATCCCTCGTCCGTCAGCCGCAGGGCGTGGTCGGGGACACGGGAGTACACCGAGTCGTCGACGTTGCCCTCGGATTCGCCGTGCCGGAGGAGAACGATCCGCCGAGGTCGTGCCATAGGGACAGCCTAAGCTCGCGTTCCCCGCCGGGCAGCACCCCGCCGCGCGGAGCCCGGCCCCGGCCGGCGGCGTCGGCCGCACGGGCGTGCGACGGGTGGAGCGTGCGGGGGTGAGGTGTCACACCGTCCAGGAGGGCTGGAGGTCGATCACGTCTCCGTCGACGGCGGCGATGTCGGCCCCGGTCTGGGCCCGGAGTGACAGCCGCTCGATCCGCTCTTCCCGGTATTTGCCGTGCTCGGCGGCGGAGTCCCACATGGACAGCACGAGGAACTCCTCGGTGTCCGGCGCCTGGGCGAAGAGGCCGCGGACCATGCCCGGAGACCCGGCCATGGCCGGGTTCCACACCTTCTCCTGCATCAGCACGTAGTGGTCCACGCGCTCGGCCCGCACCGTGCAGTGCGCCACCCGCAGGAGGTCCGTGTCGGTGAACTCGGGGCTGAAGCCCGTCTTCACGTCGAAGCGGTACTCGAACAGCAGCGTGCGCAGGTCCCGGTAGGTACCGACCTGCGCCGCGTGCAGCCGGTCATGGGATCGGGCCATGAAGGAGTCGTAGAAGGCGCGGCTCTCCCAGAAGCCGAAGAGGTGCACGACCGCGTCCCGCGTACGGCTCCATCCCCCGCCCTGCCCCCGGAACCCCGGTTCCCCGAGGAGGCCTGCCCACTTCCGCTGCCCGCGCTCGAACCCACGACGATCGACCACGGTGCACCGCATCCACTTGACCAGCACCGCGCCATCGTACGGGCATCTCAGCCGCTGATCGTCCGATACCGCTGACGCAGCATCCCCAACTCCTCCTCGGTGAGGTCGATTCCGAACTCCCGCTCCAGCAGGGGACCCAGCTCGTCCGGGCTCACCGCGCGGTCCTCAAAAGAGCCGTTCGGACCGGCCAGCCGGAGGCGGTCTCCCACGAAGGTGGTCCGCTGGTGGGCGCCCGGGCGCTGCACGATGGGCCGCTGGGTGAACACGCTGTCGGGGTGCGTGGACACGTAGTAGTTGGCGACGAACTGGTCCGGCGGATACGCGGGCTGCTCGGTGAACGCGTAGAGGTCGAACCAGCCCTCGGGACGCAGGGTGCGCAGCACCCAGACGCCACCGTCTTCCCGGGCCACGGAGAACGTCCAGTCCCCCTGGTGCGTCTGCACGCCTTCCCGCAGCCGGACGGGAGCGTGGGGCCCGTCGCCCCCGAAGCCCACGTCGGCCACCCAGCGTTCCCCCTCGGCCTCGACGGTGAGGAGCATGTGGGTGGCGGGCAGGAGCTTGTCCCGATCGCCCATGCGCACCCGGGCCGCGTGCGCGGTGAACGAGAAGCCGACGCGCTCGAGCACGGCGGCGAACAGGGAGTTCTGCTCGAAGCAGTAACCCCCGCGGCGCCGGGTGACCAGCTTGTCCTGCAGAGCCGTCAGGTCCAGCGGCACCGGACGGCCCAGCATGATCTCCAGGTTCTCGAACGGAATCCGCGCCGCGTGGGCGCGATGCAGTTTCCCCAGAGTGGCAGCGTCGGGCCGCGGCGTCGCGCCGGGGAGGTTGATGCGGGAGAGGTACGCGTCCAGGTCGAGCTTCTCTGCTTGCCACATGATCGTTCCAACGCGCGCCGGACCACCCCCATTCCCGCACTGACGCGTCGCCGACCGACCGCCCTCGGCCGCGACACGCGTGAGGCGGGGCCCCAGACCGATACCCGGGACCCCGCCCCCTCCCCCCCGGCCGCTGGGCCGGGGGGAGGTGCGTCAGCTGCAGCCGCTGGTGGAGCCGCAGCCCTCGCAGAGGTAGCAGCTGCCCGCACGGCGCATCTTGGTGCCGCAGGAGAAGCACAGGGGTGCGTCCGCGTTCAGGCCGAGCCGCATCTCCGCCAGCTCCGTGGAGTTGTGCGCCTGGGGCTGGCCGGTCACCTGGACCTCCGGATCCGGTGCCTGCTGCGGCTGCTCGACGTGGCGGGGAGCGGACTGCGCCAGGCTCTCGACGTCCAGCTCCTCCTCGGGCTCGTAGGACCCCGTCTCCAGGTGCCGCTCACGCTCCGCGGCCGAGTGGATGCCGAGCGCGGACCGCGTCTCGAAGGGCAGGAAGTCCAGCGCCAGGCGGCGGAAGATGTAGTCGACGATGGACTGGGCCATCCGCACGTCCGGGTCGTCGGTCATTCCGGCCGGCTCGAAGCGCATGTTGGTGAACTTCGAGACGTAGGTCTCCAGGGGAACGCCGTACTGGAGGCCGACCGACACGGCGATGGAGAAGGCGTCCATCATGCCCGCGAGGGTCGAGCCCTGCTTGGACATCTTGAGGAAGACCTCGCCCAGGCCGTCGTCCGGGTAGGAGTTCGCCGTCATGTAGCCCTCGGCACCGCCCACGGTGAACGAGGTGGTGATGCCCGGACGGCCCTTGGGGAGCCGACGGCGCACGGGCCGGTACTCGACGATCTTCTCCGGCGCCGCGCCCTGGTCGCCCTCCGCCTTGTCCGCGTCCTTCGTCTTGGCCGACAGGGGCTGACCGACCTTGCTGTTCTCGACGTAGACGGCCAGGGCCTTGGTCCCGAGCTTCCAGCCCTGGAGGTAGATCTCCTCGACGTCCTCGACGGTGCTGCTGCTGGGCATGTTGACCGTCTTGCTGATGGCGCCGGACAGGAACGGCTGCGCGGCCGCCATCATCCGCACGTGACCCATCGGCGAGATGGCCCGCTCACCCATGGCGCAGTCGAAGACCTCGTAGTGCTCGGGCTTGAGGCCCGGGGCGTCGATCACGTTGCCGTGGTCCGCGATGTGGGTGACGATCGCCTCGACCTGCTCGTCCTGGTAGCCGAGCCGCTTGAGGGCCTTCGGCACGGTGTTGTTGACGATCTGCATGGAGCCGCCGCCGACGAGCTTCTTGAACTTCACCAGCGCCAGGTCCGGCTCGACGCCGGTGGTGTCGCAGTCCATCATCAGGCCGATGGTGCCCGTCGGGGCGAGCACGCTGGCCTGCGCGTTGCGGAATCCGTTCTTCTTGCCCAGGCGCAGGACGTCCTGCCAGGCCTCGGTCGCGGCGGCCCAGACGGGGGTGTCCAGGTCGTCCATGCGCTTGGCCACGTCGTTGGCGTCGGCGTGCTGCTGCATGACGCGGTTGTGCGCGGCGGAGTTGCGGGCGTACCCCTCGTAGGAGCCGACGATCCCGGCCAGCTCGGCGGAGCGCCGGTAGGAGGTGCCGGTCATCAGGGAGGTGATGGCGCCGGCGAGTGCGCGACCGCCGTCCGAGTCGTAGGCGTGGCCGGTGGCCATCAGCAGGGCGCCGAGGTTGGCGTAACCGATGCCCAGCTGGCGGAAGGCGCGGGTGGTCTCGCCGATCTTCTCGGTCGGGAAGTCGGCGAAGCAGATGGAGATGTCCATCGCGGTGATGACCAGCTCGACAACCTTGGCGAAGCGTTCGGCGTCGAAGGCCTGGTTGCCCTCGTCGTCGTCCCGCAGGAACTTCATCAGGTTCAGCGAGGCGAGGTTGCACGAGGAGTTGTCCAGGTGCATGTACTCACTGCACGGGTTCGAGGCGCTGATGCGGCCCGACTCCGGGGAGGTGTGCCAGTGGTTGATGGTGTCGTCGTACTGGATGCCCGGGTCGGCGCAGACGTGGGCGGCCTCCGCCATCTTGCGGAACAGCTCGCGGGCGTCGACCTCCTCGATGACCTCGCCGGTCATCCGGGCGCGGAGGCCGAACTTCGAGCCCGACTCGACGGCCTTCATGAACGCGTCGTTGACCCGCACGGAGTTGTTGGCGTTCTGGTACTGGACGGAGGTGATGTCGTCCCCGCCCAGGTCCATGTCGAAGCCCGCGTCGCGCAGGGCGCGGATCTTCTCCTCCTCCTTCACCTTGGTCTCGATGAAGGCCTCGATGTCCGGGTGGTCCACATCCAGGACGACCATCTTGGCGGCCCGGCGGGTGGCGCCGCCCGACTTGATGGTGCCGGCGGAGGCGTCGGCACCGCGCATGAAGGACACCGGCCCCGAGGCGTTGCCGCCGGAGGAGAGCAGTTCCTTGGAGGAGCGGATGCGGGAGAGGTTCAGCCCGGCTCCGGAACCGCCCTTGAAGATCATCCCCTCTTCCTTGTACCAGTCGAGGATCGACTCCATGGAGTCGTCGACGGAGAGGATGAAGCAGGCCGAGACCTGCTGCGGCTGCTTGGTGCCGACGTTGAACCAGACCGGGGAGTTGAACGCGAAGATCTGGTGGAGGACGGCGTAGGCCAGCTCGTGCTCGAAGATCTCGGCGTCGGCGGGCGAGGCGAAGTAGCCGTGCTCCTCGCCGGCCGCGCGGTAGGTCTTCACGACGCGGTCGATGAGCTGCTTGAGGCTCGTCTCGCGCTGCGGGGTGCCCACGGCGCCGCGGAAGTACTTGCTGGTAACGATGTTGGCGGCGTTGACCGACCAGAACTCGGGGAACTCCACACCCCGCTGTTCGAAGTTGACGGAGCCGTCCCGCCAGTTGGTCATGACGACGTCACGGCGCTCCCAGACCACCTCGTCGTAGGGGTGGACCCCCGGGGTGGTGTGGATGCGCTCGACCCGCAGGCCCCCGGCCGTGCGACCGGACTTCACAGCCTTCTCCGGCTTGCCGGCCTTGGCTCGTGAGCCTCGTGCCGGGCCGCTCGTCGTCTCTGTCATTCCCGCCTCCCTGGTAAGGGCGTAACGCCCGATGTGCCCGTTTTCTTCCGGGTCACGATGTCTGACTGCCGCCGGACCCGCATCGACCGGCGCGGATCCGGTGAGGTCCTGGCTGTGCGTGCCGCTCAGTCGCCGGCGACCACCGGCGCCGGGGCGTCCGGCCGGACTCCGGCACCTGGCGCCGCGCCCTCGGCGCCCTGTTCCGGCACGGAGTGCCGGAGCTCGGTGATGGCGCTCTCGAAGTCCTCCAGCGTGTCGAACGCCCGGTAGACGGACGCGAAGCGGAGGTAGGCGACCACATCGAGTTCCCGCAGGGGCCCGAGTATGGCGAGGCCGACGTCGTGGGTGGACAGCTCGGCGCTCCCGGTGGCGCGCACCGCCTCCTCGACCCGCTGGCCGAGCTGGGCGAGCGCGTCCTCACCGACCGGCCTGCCCTGGCACGCCTTGCGTACCCCGGCGATCACCTTGTCCCGACTGAAGGGCTCGGTGACGCCGCTCCGTTTGATCACCATCAGTGACGCGTTCTCCAGCGTCGTGAAACGACGGGAGCAGTGCGGGCACTGACGGCGCCGGCGGATCGCGGTGCCGTCGTCCGCCGTCCTGCTGTCGACGACCCGGCTGTCGGGGTGCCTGCAGAAGGGGCAGTGCATGGCGAACCACCTTCCTCACCCTCGATACGCGACATGACGATATCGCCCCTCGGGGATCGGATCGGCCCCCTCGGAACGGACACCAGCATAGGCGATGCAGCGCGTCGAAGACGCATCGGGACACAACCTGTTGGGGGTGCTTCTCACACAACCACTAGATGTGGTGCCCAAAGAGAGAGGTGGCCGAAGAGACCGCACCGACCGGAAACGGATATCCGCCCGCCGCGGGGCGGGGGTTGCGGGCCGCACGGTGGCACGGATACGGGCGCGGAGGGGGCGTTGCGCCTCCGCGTGGAAGCCGCCGGGCTCACCCGCCGACGACTCGGGAACGCCTCCGGGCTCGCGCGAACCCGGAGACCGGGGCACCGCCACGAGAGGCACCGGCGAGAGATTACCTCAGCCGGAACCGACGCGCCGCGCCGGTCCACCGCACACACAGAGTGACGGCCGGGGTCCGTTGGAGAGGGCCCCCGAAGCCCGTGCGCCTGCGGCCCGCCGGCCGGGAGACACGAGGGGGCCGACGCGCCGACACAGGCGGCCAGGACGGGCGGCGAGGGCGGGCTGGTGGGCCGGACGCGGGCCCCGGGCGCGCCGGCCCACCGCGGGGCAGCTGTCAGATGCGGCGCATGACGGCGACGACCTTGCCGAGGATCGTCGCTTCGTCGCCGGCGATGGGCTGGTAGGCGGAGTTGTGCGGGAGCAGCCACACGTGCCCGTCCTCCCGCTTGAAGCGCTTGACGGTGGCCTCGCCGTCAAGCATGGCGGCCACGATGTCGCCGTTCTCGGCCACGGGCTGACGGCGCACCGTGACCCAGTCGCCGTCGCAGATCGCCGCCTCGATCATCGAGTCCCCCACGACCTTGAGGACGAACAGCTCACCGTCGCCGACGAGCTGGCGGGGCAGGGGGAACACGTCCTCGACGGACTCCTCCGCGAGGATGGGGCCGCCGGCGGCGATGCGGCCCACGAGGGGGACGTAGAACGCGGCGGGCTTGCCGGTGGTGTCCGTGGTCTGGGTGCTCGGCGTGTCGGAACCGCGGACCTCGTACGCGCGCGGCCGGTGCGGGTCACGCCGCAGGAACCCCTTGCGCTCCAGGGCCATGAGCTGGTGGGCGACGGAGGAGGTGCTGGAGAGCCCCACCGCCTGGCCGATCTCGCGCATGGAGGGTGGGTAGCCACGGCGCTGGACCGAGTCCCTGATGACCTCGATCACGCGGCGCTGCCGGTCGGTGAGGCCCGTGCTGTCCGCCCGGATGCCGGGTGGCCGTCCCGGCAGCGCCCGCGCCGCCGTGGAGGCCGCGCGTCCGGCGGCCGCGGTGGCCCCTGCGGGCCCCTCCGCGTCGCCGCCCGGGCGGGGCTGGTCGACGCCGTCGGTGACGTCGCGAGCGGTGATCATGGCGCTGTCTGCGGTGGTGGTCACGGTGGTCGGCACCCCTTTCGAACTGTTCTCCCTGCTGCACAACGGTAGTTGGTTTCGAAAGGTTGCGCCAAACACACGTTCGAGTGAAATATCGGCGATTGCCTGCCGTGATCACGCTCTGCGGTGTATAGGCCACAGCGTGGGAGGGCCCGCGGCGGGCCCGCCGCGCGGCTTCTCAGCGCCCGGCGACCGTCAGCCCGGGTCCCCGGCCGCCGCGTCGATCGCGGAGAGCGAGCGACGGACCTGCCCGGGGTCGGTCGTGTACCAGAAGTCCGGCATGGAGGCGCGCAGGAAGCCGCCGTACCGCGCCTTCGCCAGCCTCGGGTCCAGCACCGCAACCACGCCCCGGTCCCCGGTGGCGCGCACCAGGCGGCCGGCGCCCTGGGCCATGAGCAGTGCCGCGTGGGTGGCGGCGACCGCCATGAATCCGTTGCCGCCACTCTGCTCGACCGCCCGCTGCCGGGCGCTCATGAGCGGGTCGTCGGGCCGCGGGAAGGGGATGCGGTCCATCACGACGAGCTGGCAGTTCGGGCCCGGCACGTCCACGCCCTGCCAGAGCGACAGCGTGCCGAACAGACACGTGCGGGCGTCCTCGGCGAACCGTCGGATCAGCTCCCCGAGCGTCTCCTCCCCCTGGAGGAGGATCGGGACGTCCAGCCTGCCGCGCAACTCCTCGGCCGCCGCCTGCGCGCCCCGCATCGAGGAGAACAGCCCGAGCGTGCGCCCGCCCGCCGCCTCCACCAGCTCGGCGAGCTCGTCCAGCATGTCGCCCCGGCTGCCCTCCCGGCCGGGCGGGGAAAGGTGCTGGGCGACGTAGAGGATGCCCTGCTTGCGGTAGTCGAACGGCGAACCCACGTCCAGGCCCCGCCATGCGGGGGCCTCCGCGTCCTGCTCGTGCCGGCCCTCGGGGGCCAGCCCCAGCGAGGCCCCCACACCGTCGAAGTCCCCGCCGAGCTTGAGCGTCGCGGAGGTGAGAACCACCGAGCGGTCCTCGAACAGCTTCTCCCGCAGCAGCCCCGAGACGGACAGCGGGGCCACCCGCAGCGAGGCACCGTAGCGCTCGTGCCGCTCGTACCAGACGACGTCGTACTCGGAGCCCTGCGCCACGCGCTCCGCGACGGCGTGCACGTTCTCCAGGGAGGCGACGGCCTGCTTGCGCACCGCGTCCTCGTCCTGCACGGAGCGGTCCCGGGTGTTGCCGAGCGCGGTCAGGCAGTTCCGCGCGGCGTCCCGCAGGGCGGCGAGGGCGAAGCCGAGGTCCTCGGGGATCTCCTCCAGCCGTCCGGGCAGGGCCAGCTCCATGAGCCGCTCGAACCCCTCGGAGGCCGTCAGCAGCTGGTCCGCCGCCTTCTCGTCCACGAGCTTCGCCGCCCGGCGCACGGCGCGGGCGACTCCGCCGGGCGTCAGCTCCCCGGAGGCCACACCGGTGACGCGGGAGACGAGCTCGTGCGCCTCGTCGACGATGAGGACCTCGTGCCCGGGCAGCACCGGGGCGCCCTCGATGGCGTCGATGGCGAGCAGCGCGTGGTTCGTGACGATGACGTCGGCCAGCTTGGCGCGCTCGCGGGCCGCCTCGGCGAAGCACTCGGCGCCATAGGGGCACTTGGCGGCCCCGAGACACTCCCGCGAGGACACGGAGACCTGCCCCCAGGCGCGGTCGGAGACACCGGGGCGGAGGTCGTCCCGGTCACCCGACTCCGTCTCGTCCGCCCAGTCCCGCAGGCGGAGCAGGTCCTTGCCGAGCTTGCTGGAGGCCCCGGACGCGCCCGGTGAGGCCTGGGCAACGGCTTCGAACGGGTCGAAGAGGCCGTCCTCCTCCTCGGCCGGGACGCCCTCGTGCAGCCGGTGCAGGCACAGGTAGTTCGACCGGCCCTTGAGCATGGCGTACTCGGGGCGCCGCCGCAGGACGGGGTGGAGCGCCTCGACCGTACGCGGCAGGTCCCGTTCGACGAGCTGGCGCTGTAGCGCCAGCGTCGCCGTCGCGACGACCACGCGCTCGCCCTGCGCCAGGGCGGGCACGAGGTAGCCCAGGGACTTTCCGGTGCCCGTACCCGCCTGGACGAGCAGGTGCGTGCCCTCTCCGACGGCGTCCGCCACCGCCTCGGCCATGGCCACCTGCCCAGGCCGCTCGGTGCCGCCGACCGCGGTGACGGCGGCGTGCAGGAGCTCGGTGAGGGCGGGGCCGCCGGATGCTTCGCTCATAGGGCAGTAACCCTACGTCGTGCCACTGACACCCCCGAACCGGGCGCCGTCAGGGCGCCAGGTGCCCGGGCCGCTCCCGGACGACGAGGGCGGCGCGCTTGTCCGGCAGGTCCACCTCGGCGGCGAGCCGGAAGCCAGCCCGCAGGAAGGCGGCGACGGAGACGGCGTTGCGGACGTCGGGCTCGGCGAGCACCCGGCGGCAGGCCGGGCGGCGGCCGAGGACGAGCTCGGCGACCGCCCGCAGGAGCGCGGCGCCGAGCCCGCGCCCCCGGTACTCCGCCGGGCCGATGAGCAGGTGGATGCCGATGTCGTGGGGACGGGTGGGGAAGTGCCGGGCGAGCGGGTCGAGATCGGCCCGGTAGAGCTCCCAGTAGCTCATGGGCGTGCCGTCGAGCACACCCAGGCAGGGGACGCTGCGCCCGTCGCCCTCGAGCTGCGCACGCAGGTGCCGGGCGGTGACGTCCGGATCTCCCGCCAGGCCCCAGTACGCGGCGACGTCCGGATCGTTCATCCAGGCACCGAGGAGCGGCAGATCGCGCTCCAGGCGGACGGGGACGAGCTGGAAGGTGCCGAAGGGCCCGGCCACCGGTGGCCACCGGTCGACAGCACCGATCAGCTCGCCGGGCGCGGTGACGGGCCCCGAGGCAGGAGCCGAGACGGACCGTGAGCCCTCGGCGGGCACCGCTCCGGTCCCGGGTGCCGTGGCGAGGAGCTCGGGCGGCAGTTCGAGATCGAGGGTGTCGTCGTCACCGCGGTCGCCGGACTCGGTGACGGTGGGTTCGGGGGACGGCACGGCGTCGCTCCTTCCGGCAGGTGGGTCAGGACGGCAGCCGGGCGGTGCGCGGGCCGGCGAGGGCGTGGGCCAGTGGGTTCGGCACGGTGACGTACACGGACTGGGTGTCCACCGGGCCGACGAGCTCGTCCAGCCCGTGCAGCCGGGTGAGCAGGTTGGCCTTGCACCGCAGCGCGGGGGCGTCGAGGAGGAGTCGCGGGAGCGGTGAGCGCGGTGAGCCGTCGTCGCCGGGCTCGGCGTGGGCGGCCAGGAAGCGGCGGAAGGCGGTGAGCAGCAGTTCCTCGTCGACGCCCGCCTGGGAGCCGAACGCGCCGATCAGGCCGAGGACGTGGTTGATGCCGAGGTAGTAGGCGAAGCGTTCGTCGGTGACGGCGTCGGGGACGAAGGAGTCGCTGGCCTCCCCCACTCCGGGCAGCCGCGCGTCGAGGGCGTCCCGGTGGGAGGCGCGGAAGTAGTAGCCCTGGTTGTCGCGGTACCGGCCGCCGCAGGGCCAGCCCTCACCGTCGAGCAGGACCACGGTGTTCTGCTGGTGGGCTTCCAGGGCGATCCCGGCGTGGGCGTCGAGCCACAGCACCGGGGCGACGACCGTGTCCAGGTAGCGCAGGAACCACTCGACGGCGACGGCGTGCGCGGGCCGCCCGGTGCGCGCGGCCAGCCTCCGGACCGTGTCGGCGAGCCGGGAGCGGACGGGGTGGCCCTCGATGCCGGGCCAGGGCCGGGGCGAGGTCAGGGAGGCCACGCACACGGCGTCGTCCTCCGGGCCGAACGGGTTGTGGCGGAAGACTGTGTCCAGTCCGGGCACGGGCGCGCCGTCCGGGCCGTCGACGGCGAGCCAAGCGGGGTCGCGGACGATGTCGAATCCGGGGTGGGCGGCCCGCCAGCGCTCGCCGAGCCCGCTGCGCAGCAGCCGGTGGACCTCGACTCCGCGGTGCAGCTCCTTCCGGAGGTTCTCTCGGCGGGAGTTGGTGATGCGCAGGGCCAGGGAGAGCTTCAGCATCGTCGGGGAACCGGGCCGGGCCACGGTGCGCACCGACGACGTCGGGTGCCAGGGTTCTCCGGCGGGGCCCAGGTCCGTCAGCAGGCCGGCGTCGAGCAGGGCGGCCACGGCGGGCCGGTGCCGCACGGCGCGGGCCTGCCAGGGGTGCAGGGGCAGGACGACGGTACCGGTGGGGCGCCGCAGGTCGGGCGCGAGGCGGGCGGCCAGGGCGGCGGCGGGGACCACCCGCCCGCGCTCGGTCCACGCCGAGTCGGCGGCGAGCACGGAGTGGTGGACGGCGAACCAGTGCAGCGGGAACGCGCCGCGCAGCTCCGGCGAGTACCGCTCCGTCTCGTCCTCGGCGAGGCCCTCCCGGCTCTTGGGGGCCGGATGTGCCGCGTGGCCGAGGACGAGGTCCTGCTCGGCGGCGAGGAACGGCACCGTGCCGGGCGCCGGACCGGGGTGCGCGCGGCGGGCGGCGAGGAAGCGCGCGGTGTGCCGGACGGAGTCGGCGACGCGCCCGACGAGTTCGGTGCCCTCTGCCGCCGCTCCGGTCTGGTGGGCGGCCTCGCGGGCGAGGAGGGCTGCGAGGGTCACCGCGTCCAGCGGCGCGGCGTCGGCGGGTGCGTGTTCGAGGGCTGGTGGCCCGAAGCGGTGCCATCCGGAGGGCGACCAGTAGCGCACCGGTACGCGCAGGGCGGTACCGCTCGCGCGGAGCGGAACGCGCAGCGTGCGGCCGACGGGCGCTGCGGTCTGGCCCGTCTCCCGTACCCAGCAGCGCAGCAGGTTCTCCGTTCCGGCCACGTCGGCCGCGCGGTGGGGCTCGGGGTCGTCCAGGGGGTCGGCGCCGGGGTGGTCCAGGGGGACGGCGGCGGCGCCCCCGGCGCAGGCGTCGGCCGGGGCCGCGGTCCCGGTCGGCGCGCGTCGCGTCTGACGTGGCACCGGGGGATCGTCGAGCGCTCGTGGGGAGGGGCTTCGGGGCGGGCTGCCGTTGCCGTTCGGGAGCTCCTCGGAACCGGCACGTGTCTTCACAAAACCTCCCTGTGCCTGCGGAACCGCTGCGCAGTCCGCAGGGACCAACGACGCGAGGGGCCTTCGATCACGGCCCCGGCGGGGATATCCGCGGGAGCGGGCGGAACCGCGGACCCGACGCGTGCCGTCGTAGGCGGCACCGGCATAGTGGGGGGCGCCTCGCTTCAGCGCGGTTCATGACAAGTAACACGCAGATGCATCCAGTTCAGGGGGAGTTCGTCCATGTCGTCCAAGCGAACGTTCGCGCCACGCCGCTCGGCGCTGGCCGCGGTCGCCGCGGTAGCCGCGCTGTCGGTGACCGCCACAGCCTGTGGTCCCGAAGAGAACCCGGAGAGCGACCCGAAGCCGAGCTCTTCGGCCTCCGCCGACAGCGGCAGCCGGGACCTCGGACTCCCCAAGGACCTCCCCTTCTCGGTCGACGACCTCAAGCGCTGGAAGGAAGGCGAGTGGGACAACTGGGAACCCGACGGCTGGCTCGGTGACGCCAAGGACTTCATCAACCCGATCATCGAGGACCTCTGGGACCGGGACCGGATGAACGACGCGGAGGAGCCCGAGCGCGAGGTCGACGAGGACGAGATCGACGGCACACCGGACGGCGACGGCGAGGGCGCGAACGAGGACGAGGGCGTCACGGACCCGACGCCGCCGGTCGTTCAGGCCGTCGAGGTGGAGACGCCGTACACCGAGAAGGCACCTGCCCACGGCAAGGTCTTCATGGACACCCCGAAGGGCCAGATGGTCTGCTCCGCGACGGTGGTGCAGGACCCGGCCAACCCCGGCAAGTCCAACCTCGTCGCCACCGCCGGCCACTGCGTCCACGGCGGCAAGGACAAGGGCTGGTTCCGCAACGTCATCTTCGTGCCCGGCTTCAACCACGAGGGGCTGGCCGCCGAGGAGCTGGAGTCCGCTCCCCGGGAGGACGTCCTGCCGCACGGCATCTGGTGGGCCGCGGAGGCCGCCACGACCGACCACTGGCGCAACACCGGCGCCGATCGCGGTGGCGCGGGTGCCCAGCAGGACTTCGCCGTGCTCAAGGTGAGCCCGGAGGAGGAGTCGACCACGGCCTCCCTGGAGGAGACCGTCGGTGACGCGGTGAAGGTCAACTTCAGCCTCCCCAAGGTGAGCACGCTGCCCGAGATGACCGTGCGCGGCTACCCGGCCGCGCCGCCCTACGACGGCAGCGCGATGTACAGCTGCACGGGCGCGCCCGGCCGTCTCACGATCGACACCGAGCAGCCGACGATGTACCGGGCCGGCTGCACCATGACCGGCGGCTCCTCCGGCGGCGGCTGGCTCGCGCCGGGCCCCGACGGCGAGGACGAGCTGTACTCGGTGACCTCGATCGGCCCGGTCACGGCGACCTGGCTCGCCGGCCCGCGCCTCGGCGCCGAGGCCAAGGCCGTCTTCGACTCACTGAGCAAGTAACGGGCAACGGGAGGGCTGCGCCGACGGCCCTCCCGCACGCCAGGTCCTCGGCAGGTAGGGGCGGGTGCGCGGAACCCCGCGTGCCCGCCCCTACCTGCCCACGCGCTGCGCACCGCCCGAGTTCCGAGGAGAACTCCGCATGTCTGCTGTACGAACGGCCCGCCGCCGCTCCTTCCTGCCCGCCGCGGCGGCGCTGGCCGCGCTCGCGCTCACCGCCACCGCCTGCGGCCCCGAGGAGAACGCCGACGCGAAGCCCAGCGCGTCCGCACCGGCCGAGGACGGCGCGAAGGACCTCGGCCTCGGCCTCCCCGACGAGCTTCCCGACGGGCTCCCCGACTCCCTCAAGGATCTGGAGGGCTGGAAGAACGGCGGCTGGGAGGACTGGGACAAGGAGAACTGGCTCCGCGACGCCAAGGACTTCGTGAACCCCTACATCGAGGGGCTGTGGGACGCGGACCGCATGCGCGAGGCCGAGGACCACCACAAGGAGGTCACCGAGGAGGACCTCGCCTCGTCCTCCGCCACCGGCGGCACGGACCCGGCGCCGCGCGCCGTCGAGGCCCGGAGGGTGGACCTTCCCTACCACCGGCACGCGGCCCCCGTCGGCAAGGTGTTCATGGACACGCCGAACGGTCCGATGGTCTGCTCCGGCACCGTGGTCAAGGACCCGGAGAACCCGGGCAAGTCCAACCTCGTCGCCACCGCGGGCCACTGCGTCCACGGCGGCGGGAACGCGGGCTGGTTCCGCAACATCATGTTCGTGCCGTCCTACAACGACCGGGGCCGCTCCCCCTCGCAGCTGAACAGCGCGCCCCGGCACGAGGTGGCGCCCTACAAGATCTGGTGGGCCGACTGGGCGCAGACCACGAACTACTGGATCCAGCGCGGTGACGCGCTGCGCGGCGACGCCGGCGCCTCCCAGGACTTCGCGGTCCTGCACGTCGAGCCCGAGGACGGTTCGGACACGTCCCTGGAGGAGACCGTCGGCAACGCGCTGCGCATCAACTTCGACGCGCCCGCGCCCGACGAGCTGGCCGGACTCAGCTCCTACGGCTACCCGGCGGCGCCGCCCTACGACGGTGCGCTCATGTACACCTGCACCGACCGGCCCGGACGCCTCCAGGTGGATCCGGGCCAGCCGTCGATGTACCGGATCGGCTGCACCATGACCGGCGGCACCTCCGGGGGCGGCATGTACGTCGCCGGCGCCGACGGCAAGGCGGAGCTGGTCTCCGTCAACTCCATCGGGCCACGCCCCGCCACCTGGCTCGCCGGGCCGTACCTCGGGGCCTCCGGTCAGGGGGTGTTCGACGCCATCAGCGGGAAGTTCGCGAACGAGAGCTGACCGGCTCCCGCATCGGGCCGGGCCCGGCACCCCCCGCGGGGGGTGCCGGGCCCGGCCCGTTCGGCTGCCGCGTCCTCAGACGTGGGCGAAGGGGCTGCGCACCGTGTCGCTGCCGGGCACCGGAGCCGAGGGGTCGTCCCCCAGCTCGACGATGCGGTTGTCGGCGTCGACGTGCACCACGCGGGGCTGATAGGCGCGGGCCTCGGCGTCGTCCATCTGCGCGTAGCTGATCAGGATGACGAGGTCGCCGGGGTGGACGAGGTGCGCCGCCGCGCCGTTGATGCCGATCACACCGGAACCGCGCTGCCCCTCGATGATGTACGTCTCCAGGCGCGCGCCGTTGGTGATGTCGACGATGTGAACCAGCTCACCGGGCAGGAGGTCGGCGGCGTCGAGCAGGTCGGCGTCGACCGTGACGGAGCCCACGTAGTGCAGGTCCGCCTCCGTGACCGTCGCACGGTGGATCTTGGACTTGAACATGGTACGGATCATCCGGATCCCCCTGGATCTAAGCTTCCTGCCTGCTCATTGCAGGTCAAGTGCGGTTTTACTGCCCTACGACGAGTCCCGAGTTCGGGCAGCGTTCCCAGGTCTTCCAGAACTCGCGCTGACCACTTGCTGACGAGACCAGCCTACGCAACACCGTCCCCTGCGGGGACCGTGATCACCGTCACTCCGGCCGTGGCCCGGATCCCGGTCACCCGCGCCGCCACCAGCGCCGGCGGGGCGGCGGCCCGCCGCCGGTCCGTGCCGGGCCCGACGGGGCCGCCGACGCCACCACCGATCCGGACTGGGCCCCCGGCGCACCGGGCAGCCCGGACAGCGCCGACCGCATCCCGGTCAGCTGCTCCCGGACGGCGTCGCGCCGCGCGGTCAGGGCGGCCACCTCGCGCTCGGCCGGGTCCAGCAACCGGGTCAGGGCGTCCCGTGCGCCGGACTCGGCCTCGGCCAGCAGCCGTGCCGACGCCGCATCCGGGGCCTCGCGGCCGCAGCCGTGACAACGCCAGCCCGGCGCGTTTGCGGGATCCGACGGCTCGGGCAGCGGCTCGTCCGGCACCGGCGGCGCCGGGTCCGCACCGCCGGGCGCCGTGCCGGTGAGATCGGAGAGCAGGCCGCGCACGTCACGCAGCTCCTGTTCCGCGGCGGCGCGGCGCAGGGCGAGCCGCTCCAGCTTCCGCCGGCCGACCGCCTCGTACGCCTCGATCAGCTGACGGGACCGCCGGGCCGCCTCCGCGCGGGTGTCGCGCAGCTGGCTCTCCGTCGGCCGGCGTCCGCAGTGCGCACAGGTCGGTGCGGACGTCGCCATGTTCCCCCCATTCTTGGTCGTCTCAGGCCGCGGGTCAGCCGGACGGGGCGTCTCCGCGCTCGCGGCGGGCGATCACGTTGATCATGTCGCTGATGGTGTCGACGCCCTCAGGCGAGAGACCGACGACACGCAGGGCCACACTGCGCACCCCCGCGTCGCGCAGGGCTCCGAGGAACTCCAGCTCCCGGGCGATCTCGGCGCCCTGGGCATCGTCGAAAAAGTAGCCGACCGGCACCTGGAAGAACTGCGCCAGGGCCTCCAGATGCCGCTTGGTCGGGTTGTCGCGCCGCCCGGTGCGCAACTGCCACAGATAGGTGGCGGAGAAGCTCTCCCCGGTGGCCTCCCGGCAGGCGCGGGCGACCTCCTCGTGGCTGTACTGCTCGCGGTTGGGCCTGCAGACGACGCGGAAGAGCGCGTCGATCTTCTCCGCCAGGCTCGTAGCTTCGGTTTCCCCACCCGCCACGGCCTGCCTCCCTCGTCCCGTCCGCGAAAGGCGGAACAACTCACGTGACTGGACATCACTCCTGACGTTCATAGTAGTTGACCTCCCGGCATACGTCCGGAGGGCGGGCCGGGACGGTCGGGCGTCACGATGCCGGAGCGCCGCTCTCCAGACAGTCCATGAGGCTGTGCACCAGGTCGAGGGCGGCGGCGCGGTCCCAACCCGGGTGCGTGACCCCGACTCGGCGCTCCTGCACGACGCGCAGGGCGGTGGCTGCCTGGTGGGCGAAGAGGGCGAGCAGATCGAGCTCGCCCAGACTGGAGCGCGACTGGGGCACCGGGTCGAGCACTTCCAGCACGCCGAGCACCCGGTCCCCGTGGCACAGCGGCGCGGCCATGATGGTGTCGGGGACGAACTCGGTGGACTCGGCGAGCTCCCGGTCGAACGTCGCGTTCCGGGCCAGGTCGTCGACGACCATGGCCTCGCCGGAGCTGAGGACCCAGCCCGCGATGCCCCGGCCGGTCGGGAAGCGGCGGCCCACCAGGTGGTTCTCGCCCTCCCCGGACACGGCCTGGAACACCAGTGCGTCGTCGTGTTCGTCGTGCAGGAGGAGGGAGCTGGCCTGGGCTCCGAAGATGGCCCGCGCCACCTCCACCACGGACTGGAGGAGTTCGCGGGACAGCGGGTCGGCGATGGCCTCGGGCGGCGTTGCTGCGGTCACGGCGTACCTCCGGTGCCGATGCGCACGTTGGCGGCGGACAGGTACAGGGCGTTCTTGAGCTGGAATGTCGTCATTCTGGGGTGCTTGGAGAGGACTCTGGCGCACAGGCCGGCGACGAACGGGGTGGCGAAGCTGTTGCCGGTGGTGCGGATCGTGGTGCTGTTCAGCCAGGCGACCGTGATGTTCTGCCCCGGGGCGAAGAACTCGACGGGCGGTGTGGGGTTGTAGAGGAACAGGTCGGGGTCGTCCTCCTGGTGGCTGCCGACGGAGATCACCGAGGCGAACCGCCAGGGGAAGCTCTCCACGGGCGTGTTGTGCGCGGAGGCGACGACCACCGCGCGGCGGAAGTAGGCGTCGTCCGCGAGAGCGTGCAGCTCCCCGGCGAACCGCGTGCGGGTGGTGGACAGGCTCAGGTTGATCACGTCGAAGCCCTGGCGGATCGCCCAGCGCAGACCCGCCAGCAGCATGTCCCCGGTGCCGTTGAAACGTTCGCCCAGGACCCGGACGCTGTACAGCTCGCAGCCTGGCGCGGCCCTGCGGATGATCCCGGCGCACGCGGTGCCGTGGCCGCAGGCGTCCCCGGCGGCGCTCTCCCGTACCGTGAGCCCGTCCTCGGAGTCCACGACCTCCCAGGAGCCGGCCACCGGCCCGACCAGCGGGTGCCCGGCCTCGATTCCCGAGTCCACCACGCACACCCGCACTCCCTGGCCACCGGCACCGCCGAAGGCCCAGGCAGGCGTCACCGGTTCCCCGTCGGCCGCCACCGCAACCTCGTCGGGACCCTTGCCCCGCAGGTTCCACGTGAGCCGACTCGCCGGCTTCGCGTGTGCCGTGTTCATCGTGCGGCTCACTCCTTCCTCTCGAGGTGACGGGAGCGGATCCCGGCGGCGCGCCGGGCGCCCGGCAGGTGCCCCTTGGCGCGGAAGTACCGCCGGGCCAGCTCCGCCGCCCGGGCGGCGTCGTTCTCCCGCCCCCGGGCGGCGTGGACGTGGGCCAGGTCAACGGCGGCGACCGCCCGCACGACCGGGGAGTCGGTCCGACGGGCGGCGGCGCGGGCCCGGTCAGCGAGGCGTGCGGCGTCCTCGCTCCGGCCCTCGGCGGCGGCGAGCCGGGCGCCCAGTCCGTCGAGGTCGGCGGCCTCGGCCTGCCCCTGCGGGCCGGACGGCTCGGAGCACGCGAGGAGCTCCGCGGCCCCGGTGGGGTCGCCCTCGTCCAGCAGCAGCCGCGCCGTCGCGCGGTTCACCGCGTCCAGCAGCGCACCGGCCCCCAGCCGCCGGGCGGCCCCGGCCGCCTCCGTGAGCAGGGCGTAGGCCTCCTCGGGCCGTCCGGCCAGCGACTCCACGGTGGCGGCGAACAGCGGCACGACGACGGCGCTCTCCGCGTACCCCAGGCCGTCCGCGAGCTGCCGGGCCTCCGCGAGCTGCGCGCGGGCTGCCGCCCACTCCTCGCTCAGCGCGAGCAGGACCGCGAGCGGGCAGCCCAGCGTCAGCCGGGCCGCGGGGCGTTGACCGCCGTGCTCGTCGAGCAGGTTGCGGCAGTGGGCCACGGCCGCGGGGACCGGCTGCGGGCCGCGCCACAGCGAGACCCCCACCGCGCCCAGCGCGAGCGCCCGTTCGGGCTCCGCCCGGGCCTCCGCCGCGTGGGCCAGCGCGCGGGTGAGCTGCTCGGTGGCCTGCGCGTGCCGACCCTGGAACTGGAGGTCCTGCGCGATCCGGATGCGGGACCTCGCCTGGCCCAGTGCGTTCCCGGCGGACTCGAAGACGGGCAGCGTCTCCCGGGCCGCCGTGACGACCTCGGCGGGCCGTGCGGCGGTGGCCACGGCCAGCCCGAGGCGGGCGTGGGCGGCGTCGACCGGATCGTCGGAGTCGTCCAGCACCGCGCGCAGCAGGTCGATGCCCTCCCCGGATCGACCGGTGGCCAGCCGCACCTCCGCGAGACGCAGCGCCGCCCCGGCCCAGCCCGCATCGCCGCGGGTGAGGAGTTCCAGCCCGCGCTTCAGCAGCACCTCGGCGCGGGCGAGGTCGGCCCGGGCCCGGGCCCTGCCCCCGGCCTGGACGAGCAGTTCGGCCGCGCGACGGCGCAGGGCCTCGGTGTGCGGGCCACGGGTACCCAGTTCGGCGTGGTAAAGGTAGGCGCGTCGCAGGTGGTCGGCCACACGGGCGTCGCCGGCCCGGTGGGCGGCCAGCAACTCGGCGGCCCGCTCATGGCGTTCGGCCCGGGCCCGCTTGGCCATCGACCGGTAGGTGACCTCCTGGACGAGTTCGCTGCTGAAGCGGAACGGCCTCCCCGTCGAGCCCGCGGACCGGACGGGGCGGACCAGCCGCCGCCGGCTCAGGGCGGGCAGGGTGCTCGTGGGGGCCGGCCGGCCGCCCTCCGGCTGGAGGGCCGCGGCCAGCCCGTCGAGCTCCTCGGCGGTGAACTCCCGGCCGAGTACCGCGGCGAGGTCGAGTGTCGACCGTTCGCCGGGTTCCAGGGTGTCGATGCGGGCGCCGAGCAGGGCTTGGAGGGACGGCGGCAGCGACGCCCCGTCGTCCGTGCGCAGGGCGGGCAGGTCGATGCCCGCGAGCAGCTGTTCCAGGAAGAAGGGGTTACCGCCGGCGGCGTCGAGGATCCGGGCCAGCACGCCAGAGCGGTGGGCGCTGACCTCGGTCAGCGCGGTGGCCAGCGTCGCGGACTCCGTGGGCGAGAGCCCGGTGAGCATGACCGCGCGGGCCCGGGGCCGGCCACTGCCCCAGCCGGGGCGCTGGTCCAGCAGGTCCAGCCGGGCGACGCACAGGAACAGCACGGCGGACAGGTCCAGTTCCTCCACCAGCCGGTCCAGCACGTCGAGCAGCAGCTCACCGGCCCAGTGGCAGTCGTCCACCGCCAGGACGACGGGCCGGTCCCGGGCCAGCGCCTCCAGCAGGCCGACGAGTGCGGCGCAGGTCTCCTCCACCGACGGGCTGGGCGTGCCGTCGCGGAGCAGGCCGGGGGCGAGCACTGCGGTCGCGGCGTCGAGTTCGGCCCGGGCGGGGCCGCCCGGGGGCGGCAGGGGGCCGTCCAGCAGCTGGCGGACCGCCTCGGCCAGCGGGGCGAGGCTGCCGTGGTCGCCGTAGGGGCGGCAGCGTCCGGCGCCGAACGCGACGGGGGTCTCCAGCCGGGTGCGCCACTCGTGCACCAGCCGGGTCTTGCCGACCCCCGCCTCCCCGTAGACGGTGACGAGCTGGGCGCCCTCGTCCGCGGCCACGCTGCCCAGCGCGAGATGGAGCTCGGCGAACTCGCGGGTGCGGCCGACGTAAGGCACGTCGAAGCGGCGCACCAGCTCGGGGTCGTCCTCCTCGACCGACAGCAACCGGTAGGCCGTGACCGGCTCGTCCTTGCCCTTGACCCGCAGCGGGCCCACGGGCTCGACGCGGGTCGCGGGGCCCGCGGCCAGCCGGGTCAGCTCGCCGATGAGGACCTGCCCCTCGGGCGCGTGCTGCTCCAGCCGTGCCGCGACGTTGACGGTCTCCCCCGAGACGAGTTTCTGCCGCGTGGAGACCTCCGAGGTGGCCACCACCGGGCCCGTGTTCACGCCGATGCGGACCCGCAGGCACACTCCGAGGGTGGCCCGCAGGCGGGTGTTCAGCTCCTCGACGGCGGCCAGCATGGCGAGGCTCGCGGCCAGCGCGCGGCGCGCGTCGTCCTCGTGGATCACCGGCACGCCGAACACGGCCATGACGGCGTCGCCGACGAACTTCTCGACCGTGCCGCCGCGTTCCTCGACGCAGCGGCGCATCGCCTCGAAGTAGTCCAGGACGACCGTGCGCAGGGTCTCCGGGTCGAGGGCTCCGGACAGGGCTGTCGAGCCGACCAGGTCGCAGAAGACGACCGTGACCGTCTTGCGCTCCTCCGGCGGCGCGGAAGGGGCGCAGGAGCTCCCGCAGTGCGGACAGAACCGCGCGCCGTCCGGGAGGGTTTGCTCGCACGAGCCACATGGCATGACTGCTGTTCCCCGTTCCGTCAGAAGAGGGCCCCGCCCGCGACCTCGCAGTGCGCCTGGACCTCGTCGTCGGCGCCCTCCAGGCCGGCCTTGACGTCCAGCAGCACGGCGAGCTCGTCGAGGCTGAGGTCGCGGAGCAGTTGCCGTTGCTCGGCGGTGAGGCCGGCCGCGTCGAAGCCCCGTGCCCGCAGCTCGGTGAGCACGTCGGGGGCGGGCTGGTCGCTGTGGGCTGTCATGGTGTACCTCCTGAGAGTCCTTCGAACCCGGGACGTGCTGCGGAGCGGGGACGTGGGGCGCCGGGGCCGGGCGCCCCGGTGAGCGTGTCGAAGAGCCGGACCAGTGCCTCGGCCGTGTACAGGCCGCTCGTGACGACGGCGTCCGCCTGGTCGCCGGTCAGGTCCAGGCCGTCGAGCAGGGCGTACAGGGCCTCCGTGTGGCCGCCGTCCAGCTCGGCGTGGGCGCGGACGGTGCGCAGCGCGGCGTCGGGTGCTCCGGTGGCTTCGATCACGTGGTCGGCGAGCTGGGCGCTCGGCGCGTTGCCCTCCAGGACGGCGATGTAGCCGAGCAGGGTCACCGGATGATGGTGTTCGATCCAGTAGTACTGGGCCCCGGCCAGTGCGGCCACCGCCGGATGCGGGGGCCGGGCCGCGGCCGCCGCCGGATCGGCGCCCAGCGCCGCCAGATCGCCGAGCAGCCAGTCGTCGTGGCCGCGCTCCTCCTCGATGTGGGCGGCAAGGTACCGGGCGAGAGGGGCGGCGACGGGGTCCGGGCCGAGGGCAGAGCAGCGTTCGGCGGCACGGCTCATCAGCGGCACCGACGCCCGGACGACTCCGTGCATCAGCCGAAGGTACTCGGGGTAGCGGCGGGCCAGCCCGGGGCCGTGCCACAGCCTGCCGGTCGCCGCGTGCAGCGCCGGTGCGGTGAGCCGCAGCCGGGCGCGCAGGGTCCGGCCGACGGCCGACGGCCGGGCCGCCGGGGCCGTCACGAGCCGGTCCCGGGCAGCGCCACCAGGTCCGCGTAGGGCGCGCAGCCGTGGCGGCGCACGTAGGCCACCGGCCCCGCCTCCCGTTGCCGCCGCGCGGCCCGCTGGTCGAGCAGGGCCCCGGCGGGTCCGGAGGCGAGGCGCTCGGCGCCCGCGACGGCCTCGGGGTGCTCGCCGAGGGCCCGGCAGCCGGCGCAGTAGCCCGCGTCCCGGGTGGCCTGCGCCGCGGGGCCGCCATGACGGGCGAGGAGGCGGGTCGGCCCCACGGTCCGCACCGCACGCAGGACGGGCGAGCCCGTCGTCCGCCGCCGCACGGTGGGCCAGTCGTCCTCCCCCGCGTGGCCGAGCAGCAGGTGCGGGGGGACCGGCCGACGGTCCACGGTGTCCTGGTTGCAGCAGGCGACCACGGTGCCGTCGTCGGCGACCACGGGCCAGGCGGCCATCGAGCAGGGCAGCGCGCGCAGGGGGTCGTGCGCCACGCCGGCGGCCGGACCACGGTTGGCGGCCGGACGGGCGTCGGCGGCCGCGCGGCCCACCGGGCGGACGGAGTTGACGAGCATGGGGACTCGGTCGCCGAACTCCCTGCGCACGGCGGTGGTCACGTCCGCGAGGTAGGGGTCCTCGGGGCCGGTGCCGAGGAGATGGAAGCTTGCGGCGGTCCCGGCGTCGAGCACCTCCCGCACCACCCGGAAGACGCCCGCTCTGGGCACCTCCCGTTCGTGGAAGGCGTCCAGGCTCACGGAGAAGTGGTCGACCGCGTCGACCGCCCGCCGGATGCGGTCCGGCAGCACACCCCGTGCCCCGGGCCCCCCGGGCGTCCGTCCGACGTCGCGGGCGAAGAAGGCCCCGGTCAGCAGTGCGGTGCGGGTGCCGGCCGCGCGGGCCAGCCCCGCCAGCTCGGCGGTGAGTTCCGGCAGGAGCAGGGGTTCACCGCCGGTCAGCAGCAGCGTCTCGGGGTGGTCGGCCGAGGTGAAGGAGCCGGTGAACCGCAGCAGGTTCCCCGCGTCCGGCTCGGCGGCGGTCATGGTCGAGCCGGTCGAACAGTGGGCGCACCGCAGGGGGCAGCGCCGCGTGAGCATCATCAGCAACCCGGCCGCGGGCTGCGGGCGCAGGTCCATGAGCTGGGCGAGTTCCACGGTGGTCCCTCCCTCGGTGCCCTCCCGCCGATCGTGGCGCGTACGGGTTCAGCCAGGGGCGGCCGACGGTTCGGAAGCGGTATGTGCGCAGCTCGTGGCCGCGTACACATGGGTCAGGCGCGGCAGTTCGTAGAGGGCCGCGTGTGAGGTCACCTCGTGCTCGGGCGCACTGAGCACCCCGGCGTCGATCAGGGACTCCAGCCTCCGGCGGGCCGTCGCGCCGTCGCACTCCAGTGCCGTGGTGGCCTGATGGAGGGTGAACACGGGCTCGGGCAGGCTGCCGAGTCGACGCAGCACCGCGCCGTCGGCGTCGGACAGATCGCGCCAGCTCTGGGCCACCCTGCTGCGGACCCCCACGTCGCCGGCGGTCAGTTCGTCGAGCAGCGAGCCGGGGTCGGTCAGCCGTCCGGCGAACTCGCGCAGCGGCAGATGACGCAGGACGGCGAGCTTCAACCCGGCGGCGCGGACCGCCAGAGGCACCCGGCCGGCCGTGGCCAGGATGCGTTCGGCGGACGCCGGGTCCGCCGCGACGCGGTCCGGGCCGATGAGGCGGCTGAGCAGTTCCAGCGCCTCGCCGCGGCTGAACGGCGGCACGTCGACGCGGTGGGCTCCGGCCAGGCCGGCCAGCCGGGAGCGCGCCGTCACCAGCACGGCGGCGGCTCCGCTGTCCGGCACCAGGGGCCGGACAGCGCTTTCTCGGGGCACGTCGTCGAGCACCAGCAGGACGCGGCGGTGGGAGAGCCACTCGCGCCACGCGGCCGCGGCCTCCTGCGCTCGGTCCGGCGCGGGCGCGGGCAGTCCGGCGAGCCGGGTGAGCTCAGCGAGCACCTCCCCGGCCGGGCGCGGGCGGCCTTCCTCGTCGCGCAGGCGTACGAACAGCCGGCCGTCGGGGAAGTGCGCGGCGAGGCGGTGGGCCGCGCGGACGGCCAGCGTGGTCTTGCCGATGCCGACCGGCCCGGTCAGCGCGACCAGCCGGTTCCGGCCGCCGGCCAGCAGAGCGTTCAGCTCGGCCACCTGCCGTTCGCGACCGGTGAAGTCGGGCAGGTCTCCCGGGAGCAGGCAGCGTGCCCTGCCGCGTACGGCGGTGTCGGCGGCCGGAGCGAGCCGGTCGCCGGCCAGGATGGACCGGTAGAGAGCGGACAGCGGCGGGCTGGGCTCCAGGCCGAGTTCGGCGGCGAGGCGCTGCCGCAGCGCGTCGAAGACCGCCAGTGCCTCGCTCTGCCGACCGCTGGCGTACAGGGCGTTCATCTGCGCGGCGATCAGGCGCTCCCGCAACGGATGGCGCTCGGTCAGCTCGGCGATGGAGCCGGCGACCTCGGCGGCGTTGCCGAGCCGCAGCTCCGCCTCGGCCCAGTCCTCGTACGTCTGCAGGTGACGGGCGCCCAGCCGCTCGGCTTCCGCGGCGAGGACCGGGGAGCAGGAGAGCTCCGCCAGCGGCGGGCTCTGCCAGAGGTCGAGGGCGCCGCGCAGGAGGCGGGCGGCGGTGGCGAAGGAGCCCTGGCCTGCGGCCTCCCGGCCGGCACGGGCCAGCTCCGCGAAGCGCAGCGTGTCCAGCTCGTCGGCACCGATGCGGAGGTGATAGCCGCCGTTCCGGTGGCTCAGCCGGTCGTCCGCACCGGCCTCGGCCAGGATGCTCCGCAGGGTCGAGACGTAGACCTGGAGGTTCTTGCGGGCGGTGCGCGGCGGGGCGGCGTCCCAGAGGGCTTCGGTCAGCGTGCCGACGGACACGGGGTGGTTGGCGCGGCAGAGCAGCATCGCCAGGACCTGGCGCTGTTTGAGCGGTCCGAGCGGAAGTGCCCTCCCGTCGTGGTCGGCGGTCAGTGGTCCGAGGATGCTGAACCACAGTCCGGCGGGGTGCTGGGTGTGCGGACCTTCCATCAGGGCCTCCCCCTTGCGCGGGCCGGTCTCCCTGCTGAAGCGAATGACTCTCACAAGATCATTCATTTCAGCTTATGTACCCACAGTGAGCCTAGGACATTGACTGGCTCCGCGCCAGTCATCAACCCGCGGTCGTGCCGGGGAACTTGACGTCGCCTCAGCGGCACGGAGCGTCAAGGGCCTCTCGCACGTTCCTGGCCTGGCGGGGATACCGGGGCCATACCGTCGCCAAGCCGCTGTCGAATCCCCCCGCCCTAGCTTCGGAGCACGGACGGAAGCCGGGCACGGCCTCCGTCACCCCCCGATGAGAAGGGAGATCCGGTATGTCGGACGTCAACGAGCCGAAGCCCGAGGAGCCGCAGGCCGCGCCGCAGGAGGAAGAGGCCGAGGTGGAGGCCCACTCGGTCCGCAACCTCCAGGGCATGGAGGGCGAGAAGATCGAGGACCCCGCGGGCAACAGCGACGTCAGCCTGCTCCTCTGCTGAAGCGCACAGGGTGCCGGTGTGGCCGCCGCGGCGGCCACACCGGCACCAAGGGCATGCGCACACCTCCGGCCACGGCCGCGCCGGCCGGTGATCTCTCTTCAGGACGGGTGGATCGAGGATGAGGAAGAACCCCTCCGGGTACATCGTCGCGGACCCGGAGTTCTACGCGCCGCTGGAAACCTGCACGGACCAGGGCGAGCTGTTCCGGCCCGCCCGGATACCCGACGGGTGGCGCAGCCGTCCGTCGGGGCTGTGGACCGTCTGGCATCGCGACGGGCTCGGGGGCGTCGAGGACGGCTGGAAGGTGCACGTGTCGGCCCGGCCCGACCGCCTCGCCCGGGTGCTCGACACGACGGCCCGGGTGTGCTTCGCCCACGCGGTCCCCTTCAAGCACCTCGCCAGCCGGCTGTTCCACCTGTGTACCCACTACCCCCACGGTTCCCGCGCCCAGAACGGGAAGTTCATCGCCGCCTACCCGCCCGACGTGCCGACGGCCCGCGGGCTGATGGAGCGGCTGAGCGAGGAACTGGACGGTGAGGAAGGCCCCTTCATCCTCACCGACCGGCGCTTCGGAACGTCCCGCACCGTGCACTACCGGTACGGGGCCTTCGTCCACCGTCCCCGGACGCGGGGGGACGGGACGTCCGTCTCCCTGGTCCGTGACGGGCACGGCAGGCTGGTCGAGGACCGCCGCGGCGTGGAGTTCCACCTCCCCGAGGGCATCACCGACCCGTTCGTGACGCACCAAGGCAGCGGTTCCGGGCGGCAGACCGCGGCGGCCGATGGGGGAAACGCCCGGGCGGCGGCTTCCGAGGGAGCGGGCGCCGACGGGCCTTCGGTCTTCAACGGCTTCGCCTTCGAGGAGGCGATCCGCTTCAGCAACGCCGGGGGCACCTACCGGGGCCGGGAGACGTCCACGGGCAGGACGGTGTTCGTCAAGGAGGCCCGGGCGCACTGCGGAGTCCTGGAAGACGGCAGCACGGCACCGGAGAACCTGCGGCGGGAGTGGGAGACCCTGCGCCGCCTCCACGCGCTCGCCCCGGGGCTGGCCCCCGAACCCCTGGACGTCTTCCAGGTCTGGGAGCACCACTTCATGGTGACCGAGCTGGTGCCCGGCGTCCCTCTGTCGCGCTGGCTCAACACCGCCCACCCGCTGCTGTCGCCCCCTGTCCACCGGGAGGAGCTGCGCCGCTACTACCAGCGGTGCCTGCGGATCATCTCGGCGGTCGAGCGGGCGATCGAGCGTCTGCACGCGGTCGGTTACCGCTTCGGCGACGTCAGCCCCGGGAACGTTCTCGTGGACGAGGACGACCAGGCCCGCCTGGTGGACTTCGGAGCCGCCCGTTCCGTCGACGAGCCGCCGTCCTCGGTGGGCACCCCCGGATACACGCCACCGCCCGGCATGGCCGTGGACGACCCCGCGGTCAAGGACGACTACGGCGTCTCCGCCCTGACCCACCTCCTGCTCGGGCCCCTGCGGCACGAGGCCCGGCGCAACCCGCACGTCCTCGCCCACCAGCACCACGAACTGTCCCGCTACGCCCCGGTGCCGAAGCCGCTGTGGGACCGCGCCACCCGCTACGACCGGCCGCGGGGCACCGCCGAGCTGCCCGGCCCGGACGAGGTCGCGCTCGAACCCGAGCGGCACCTCGCCGACCTGCGGGACGGCGTCGCCGACGCACTCGTCGCCATGGCCGACGCCGACCACGCGACCCGCATGTTCCCCACCGTCATGGAGGGGTACGCGCTCAACACCCTGTGCGTCGCCTACGGCGCGGCCGGCGTGCTCCACGCGCTGCGCCGCGCCGGCCGGCCCGCGCCCGACGGCGTGCTGGAACGGTTGCGCAAGGACGCCCTGGCCGCCGCGAACCTGCCCCCCGGCCTGTACGCCGGGGCCGCCGGTATCGCCCGCGTACTCGCCGACCACGGCATGCTCACCGAGGCCGTCGACCTGCTGGGCCGTGCCGACCGCCACCCCCTCACCCGCGAGTGCGCCACGCTGTTCGGCGGCGCCGCCGGTGTGGCCATGGCCCACCTGGCCGTCCACGGCCACACCGGTGACCCCCGCCATCTCGACCGGGCACTCGCGATCGCCGCCGAGCTCCCGCCGGACGCCCTCCTGCGGCCACTCCTCGGCCCGGACGACGCCACGGGCCTCCTGCACGGCCGGTGCGGCATCGCGCTGATGCTCCAGCAGCTGGCCGCGGTCACGGGGGACACGAGCCATCTCGCGCGCGGACTGCGGCTGCTGCACGCGGAACTCGACCGCGCCTGCGACCCCGACGCGCCGACGCTGACCTTCCCCGTCTCGGCGTCCGACAGCCGCAGGATGGCCTACCTCTCCTGCGGCTCGGCCGGCATGGTGCACACCGTCACCCGGTACCTAAGCGTGCTGGACGACGACCGACTCGCCGAGGCACTGCCCAGACTGCTCGCCCCGCTGCGTCTCCCGTTCACCGTCATGCCGGGCCTGTACCAGGGGCTGGCGGGCCGGGGCTTCGCACTGGCCGAGCACGCGGCACTGACCGGGGACCAGGAGAGCCGTCGCGACGCCGTCCGCATCGGGCGCGCCCTGTTCAAGTACGTGATCCCGCATCCCACCGGCGTCCGGGTGCTGGGTGACCAGTCGCTGCGCTACAGCGCGGAGCTGTTCAGCGGCTCGGCCGGAGTGCTGCTGTTCCTGTCCGACCTGCTCGACCCCGAGCCCGACGCCCTGTTCACCGTGGACGCGCTCGCCGCCCGGCCCGCGCCCACACCGGCATGACCGGTACGACACGTCCTGGAGTGACCGCCGTGCGGCGTGATGTCAGCTTGTACTGGTGGGGCCAGACCACCTCCGCCTTCGGTTCCTACTTCACCGCGGTCGCCTTCCCCCTCATCGCCGTCGTCCAGTTGAACGTGTCGGCGGCCGAGGCGGGCCTGCTCACCGCCTCCGGCATCCTGCCCGTGCTGCTCTTCGGCCTGCCCCTGGGCACGTTCGCGGACCGGATCGCCCGCCCCCGTCGCGCACTGGTCATCATGGACCTGCTCTCCGCGGCGGCGGTGGGCGTCGTCGCCCTGGGCCTGGTGGTGGACGCCGTCTCCCTCCTGTGGCTCGCCGCTCTGAGCGCGGTGCGCGCGCTCCTCGGCACGGTGTCCGGGGCCCTGTTCTTCGTGCACCTGCGCGAGCTGGTCGACCGGGACCAGATCGGGCCGGCCCGGGCCCGCCTGCAGTCCGGCAAGTTCGGCGCCTCCCTGGTCGGCCGTTCACTGGCGGGCCCGGCCGTGGCCGTGTTCGGCGGCGAGGCGGCCCTGGCCGTGGACACCCTCAGCTATCTGCTCAGCGCCCTGGCCCTGGTGTCGATGCGGGCACCGGACGCCGCCCGGGCCAGGCCCACGGCCCAGAGGCGGGGCCGGGAGCGGAGAGCGGCGGGGGTGAAATTCTTCCTCGGCGACGCCTACCAACGGTCGCTTGCGGTCTTCCTGGTCTCCACCGCCCTGTGCAGCTCGGGCTTCACGGCGCTCACCGGCCTCTTCCTCCTGCGGGAGGTCGGGCTTCCCACATCGGCCTACGGGCTCGTCTTCGCCCTGTCCGGGCTCGCCGGGCTCGGGGGCTCGGTCGTCGCAGGCCGCCTCCTGGGCCCCGGCAGCGACGCACGCCGGATCACCGTGGCCACCTTCAGCCTCGCGGCGGTCTCCACCCTGCTGCTCCCGCTGGCCTTCGGCCCGTTGCCGCTGGCCGCCGCCATCGCCGCGGTGGGCGTCTCGCTGCCGGTCTTCTTCGGCGCGATCGCCAACGTGGGCATGGGCACGGCCCTCACGCTCGACGCCGCCGAGGACGAGCTGGGGCGGGTGATGACGGCGATCCAGGTGTTCGTGGCGGGCGCCAACGCCCTGGGGGCGCTGGCCGGCGGAATGCTGGGCCAGTGGGCGGGGGTGCGGGAGGCCCTGCTCCTCCTGGGCCTGGGCCAGCTGACCGTCAGCGCGCTCGCCGTGCCCCCCGCGCTGCGGGCGGCGCGGCGTCTGCGGGCCGCCGAGACGGCCGAGGAGAAGGCGCGGGCCACGGGCCGCCCCGAGGAGGAGGGGAGCAACGCCGAGAGGCCGGCGGAGGGACGAGCGCGGGCCGCGGAGCGGCCGTAACGCGAGGGCCGGGCGGCGACGGCGCCGAGGCCGGGGAAGCCGGTGCCAGGAGGACGGCCACCGGGCCGCTTCGGGGCCGACTCGCCCCGGGCGGGAGGGTGAACGGCCGTGGTGATCACTCGTCACCCGTGCGGGCTGACGGTATACTTTCACTTCTCGACACGGTCCGATCACCGAGCGGTCACAGGTTTCTCCCTTTAGTTCCGCGTTCATCCTCGCACCGCCGCGGAGAGGAACTCCGCGCTGAGAGGGGCATCGAGTGCGCGTCGTTCGGCAGCAAAGGCGCTTATGGCGACGGGCCGGCCGGATCGCCGACAGCCTGCCCCTGCCCAGCCCCTTCGACGCCACCGCGTTCATCGCGTCCGTGGCCGAGCGGCGCGGACGGCCCATCGAGATCCTGCCCGTCCCGCTCCCGCACACCGCTCCCTGCGGGCTGCTGGCGACCACCGGCGGCACCGACTACATCCTCTGCACGCGGGACACCACCACACTGCACCGTGAACACATCCTGCTCCACGAGGCGGCACACCTGCTCTTCGGCCACGACCGCGAGGCCGACGCCGACGCGGGGGCCCTCGGCATCCTGATCCCGCATCTGCCGCCGACGCTCGTGCGGCAGGTGCTCGGACGCACCTGCTACAGCGAGCCGCACGAGCAGGAGGCCGAGGTCCTCGCCTCGCTGCTGCGCTACCGCGCGCTGCGCAACGACGCCGTGTCCCCGCCGCCCGGCCAGGGGCGCTCCCGGGCGGCGGCCCTGATCGGAGAACCCGTCCGCCGGCCGGACGGGAACTGACCTCCGTGGGGCCGGGCGAGACGCTGCCCTACCTGCCGGCGCTTCTCGCCATCGGGGTGAGCGGCTACGAGTTCCGGCAGATCCGCAAGGGCAGGACGGGGCCGGCCGCGCGGCTGCTCTGCTGCTTCGGGTTCGCCATGGGAGCGGCCGTGGTGATCCTCGCCCCGCCCACCGGCGAGGCCCTGGACCGGCTCGCCGCCCCCTTCTCCTCGCTGACCGCCCCGGCCCATCTGCTGGGCCGCGAGCTCAAGATGGTGGCGCTGTACTTCCTGGTTCTGACGGTCTTCAAGCTGCGGCTGTCCGGGCCGACGGTCACCCGGGAGGAGCGGTGGACGGGACGCGGGCACGGCCGGTTGACCGTCACGGCGCTGGTGGTGTGTGCGGTGTGCTTCCTGGCCGCCCGCCCGCGGGCGGCGGACGGGCACGTGTACGCGCACGGCGCCGGGCGGTACGCCGTCGCCGCCGCCAACACCGTCTTCACCCTGTACAGCCTGTGGTGCGTGTGCGTCTTCGTCCTCGTCGTCGTGCAGCACGCGCGTGGCCTGCCACCCGGCCCGTTGCGCACGGGGCTGCGGTTGCTCGTCGCCAGCGGGGTGGTCGGGCTGCTGTGGGCCGCCTGGGGGGTGACCGCGATCGTCGACATGCTGGGCACGGGAGCCCAGCCGGTCGGCCACAGCACCGTTTCGGTGCTGCTCAGCGGGTGCTGCCTGCTGCTGGCGGGGCTGGGCGCGACGGCCGCGCGCTGGGGGCCGCTCACCGAACGTCCGGCACGCTGGCTGCGCGCCTACCGCGACCACCGGGCGCTTCGGCCCCTGTGGTCGGCCCTGTGGAGCGTGCTGCCGGAGAGCGCGGTGCTGGTGCCCCGGCGGCGGGGCGTGGAGTTCGCCCGGTACCGCCGGGTGATCGAGATCCGGGACGGGTACCTGGCCCTGCGCCCCTACGTCCACCCCGACACCGCCGCGTGGACGGCCGAGGCCCTCCGCAGGCATCCGGTGCCCGAGGAGCGCCGGGCCGCCGCCACCGAGGCGGCGGCCCTCGCCGTCGCCCTGGAGTGCGCGGGAACGGGACGGCGGAGGCCCCGCACCGCCGAGCGGGTGGGGCACACCAGCGCCCCGGCGATACCGGTGCGGCGCGACCGCGTCGACGCCGAGGCGGCCTGGCTCGCCGACGTCGCCTGGGAGTTCGTCCACTCCCCCGCCGTGGCCCACGCGCGGGCCCGGGCCGCCGGGACCGGGCCCGCGCCACCGTTGACGGGCCGCGGCGCGAGTTGACACCGTTGTCGGTCGTCAGACGAGGACCGGGCACCGGAGGTGGCGGAGGGGCCATGGCTGAGCCACCCGAGAGGAGCGCGGCCGACGGGCTGTGCGCCGCCGTGGACATCGGCGGAACGAAGATCGCCGGGGCGCTGGTGGGCGGGGACGGGGCCCTCCTCCTGCGCACCCAGCGGCCCACTCCCGCGACGGCTCCCGCGGACGCGGTACTGGCCGCGGTCACGGGCGTGCTGGACGAGCTGGCGGTCGCGCCGGGCCGGGGCGCGGTGCGGCGGGTCGGGATCGGCAGCGCGGGGCCGGTGGACGCCGCGGCCGGGACCGTCAGCCCCGTCAACATCCCCGACTGGCGGGACTTCCCGCTCGTCGACCGGGTCCGGCGCCATCCCGCGGTGGCCGGGCTGCCGGTGACGCTCGTCGGGGACGGCGTGGCCATCGCCGCCGCCGAACACCGGTACGGCGCCGCCCGAGGCCATGCCAACGCGCTGTGCATGGTGGTCTCCACGGGCGTCGGCGGCGGGCTGGTGCTGGACGGCGTCCCGTACGCGGGGCCGACGGGCAACGCCGGGCACATCGGCCATCTCAGCGTGGACCTCGACGGCGAGCCCTGTGCCTGCGGCGGCCGCGGCTGTGTGGAGACGCTCGCCAGCGGAACGGCGATCACGCGGCGGGCCCTGCGGGCGGGCTGGAGCCCGGCCGGCGGTGCGGCGTCGACGGCCGCGGTGGCGGCAGCGGCGGGGGCAGGAGACCCCGTCGCGCTCGCGGTGTTCGAGCGGGCGGGGCAGGCGCTCGCCGCCGCCGTCGCGGCGACCGCGGCGCTGGTGGAGCTGGACGTCGTCGTGGTCGGTGGCGGTGTGGCGCGCTCCGGAGAGCTGCTGTTCGGGCCGCTGCGGGCTGCGCTGGACCGGTACGCCACCCTGCCGTTCCAGCGCGGCATCGAGGTGGCGCCCGCACGGCTGGGGACGGACGCCGGTCTGGTCGGTGCCGCGGCCGCCGCGCTGACGGCCCCGGTTCCGTGACGGATGCGGGCGGCCGGACGGTGTGATTCGGGCCGGAAGAGCCCGGGCAGCACCGTCGCCGGCGCGCCCGGGCCCGTCGGGCTCAGCCGGCCACGTGGAACCTCAGCGTCACGATCTGGAAGGGCCGCAGCGTCACCCGCAGGCCGCCGTCTGGTCCGGTGCTCAGGGCGCTGCCCTCGGCGAGGGGACGTTCCAGCAGGTCGGTCTCCGCCGTCCCGGCCACCGGGAAGCCGGGCCGCAGCCGCACGGCCGCCCGGCTCCCGAGGGACTCGTAGAGCCGCGCGACGACGTCGCCGCTGCCGTCCTCGGCGAGTTTGACGGTCTCGACGACGACCCCCTCGTCGCTCACCGACACCAGCGGTTCGACGGGTTCGCCGGAACCGGTGACCGTGCGCTCGGGGAGGTTGATCGCATGGCCCTCCCGGACGGCGTCACCGATGCTCGCCCCGGGGACGAGCGCGTAGCGCAGTCGGTGGGTGCCGTGGTCGGTCTCGGGGTCGGGGTAGCGCGGGGCGCGCAGCAGCGAGAGCCGCACGGTGGTGGTCTGGCCGCCGTCGGGACGGATGTCGCGGGTGACGTCGTGTCCGTAGGTGGAGTCGTTGACGAGGGCCGCGCCCCAGCCCGGCTCCTCGACGTGCAGCCAGCGGTGCGCGCAGATCTCGAACTTGGCGGCCTCCCAGGAGGTGTTGGTGTGGGTGGCCCGGAAGACGTGCCCGAACTGCGTCTCGGCGGCGGACCGGTCGGCCTTCACGTCCAGGGGGAAGGCCGCCTTGAGGAACTTCTCCGTCTCCCGCCAGTCGACCTCGGTCTCCAGGTCCACCGACCGCGCACCGGCCCGGAGCGTGACCGTCTGCACCACCGAGGAGTCGCCGAAGGTACGGGACACGCGGACGGTGGCGCGGTCCGGTCCGGTGTGGGTGAGGTCCAGTTCGTCCACGCCGGTCAGATCGGTGACGTTGTTGCGGTAGAACGCGTCGATGTCCCAGGCGTCCCACATGTTGGGGAAGTCCGGGTGGAGCTGGAGCAGGCCGGCCACGGCCCCGGGGGCGACGGCCTCGCGCCCGGAGGCGAGGTCGAAGGCGGAGACGATCAGCCCGCGCTCGTCGACCTCCACCCTGAGCAGGCCGTTGTCCAGCACGTGGCCGCCGTCCGCCCGGCCGCTGACGGTGACCGGGGCCCCGGTGGGCTCCGGCGCCGGGCCGGCTCCTCCGCCGGGGAGCGGTCCGCGGGCGTGCGGGGCGCCGTTGAACACCATCGGCCGGTCGCCGGCACCGGCCAGCGCGGACTGTGCGGCGTCGATGATCGCCGTCAGCTCCTCCCGCACCCGGGCGTAGGTCTCGCGGGCCTCGCGGTGCACCCAGGCGATGGAGGAGCCGGGCAGGATGTCGTGGAACTGGTGCAGCAGGACGGTCTTCCAGATCCGCTCCAGCTCGGCCCGCGGATAGCGGTGGCCGGGCACCCGGACGGCGGCGGTGGCGGCCCACAGCTCCGCCTCGCGCAGCAGGGACTCGCTGCGCCGGTTGCCCTGTTTGGTCTTGGCCTGCGAGGTGTAGGTGCCGCGGTGCAGCTCCAGATACAGCTCGCCCTGCCACACCGGCGCGTGCGGGTACTCGGAGTGCGCCTTCTCGAAGAAGGCGCCCGGCCTTTCGACCTCGACCCGCGGTGAGCCCTCCAGGTCCCGGGTGCGCCGGGCGCGGGCGAGCATCTCGCGGGTGGGCCCGCCACCGCCGTCGCCCCAGCCGAAGGGGGCCAGGGAGCGGCTGGCCGCCCCCTTCTCCTGGTAGTTGCGCGCGGCATGGGCGAGCTGCTCGCCGCCCAGGTCGGAGTTGTAGGTGTCGATGGGCGGGAAGTGGGTGAACACGCGGGTGCCGTCGATGCCCTCCCACCAGAAGGTGTGGTGCGGGAACTTGTTGATCTGACTCCAGGAGATCTTCTGCGTCAGGAACCAGCGGGCGCCGGAGAGCTTGACGAGTTGCGGCAGGGCCGCGGTGTAGCCGAAGGAGTCGGGCAACCACACCTCCTCGGTCTCGATGCCGAACTCGTCGAGGAAGAACTTCTTGCCGTAGAGGAACTGCCGCGCCATGGCCTCGCCACCGACCATGTTGGTGTCGGACTCCACCCACATGCCGCCGACCGGCACGAACCTCCCGGCCGCCACCTGCTTGCACACCTTGGCGTAGACCTCGGGGCGGTGCTCCTTGAGCCAGGCGAACTGCTGGGCCTGCGACATGGCGAAGACGAGGTCGTCGTGGTCCTCCATGAGGTTGACCATGTTGGACGAGGTGCGGGCGACCTTGCGCACGGTCTCGCGCAGCGGCCACAGCCAGGCGGAGTCGATGTGGGCGTGGCCGACGGCGCTGACGCGGTGCGCCGAGGCGTGCGCGGGTGAGGCGAGCACCCCGGTCAGCCGCTCGCGGGCGCGGGCCGCGGTACCGGGGACGTCGGCGAGGTCGAGGGCGTCGAGACAGCGTTCGACGGCGCGCAGGATGCCGTGCCGCCGGGCCTCCCCCCGCGAGAGCTGCTCCACGAGGGCGCCGAGTACCTCCAGGTCCTGGACGAGCTCCCACACCTCGGGCTCGAAGACGGTGAGGTCCATGCGGGCGAGCCGGTACAGGGGCTGGTCGCTGGCGGTGAGCCGGTCACCCTCGTAGGTGGGCTGGTGGTGGACGAGCACGGGGTTGGAGGCGGCCTCGACGAAGTACTCCACCTCCTCCCCGCCGCGGGCCCGTTCGGCCACCCGCACCCAGTCGTTGTACGGGTTGAGGGCTTTGACCGGTTCGCCGTCGGGCCGGAACACCAGGCCCTCGCACTGGAATCCGGGCATCATGCGGTCGAAGCCGAGGTCGAGGACGGCCTCGACGGTCCGGCCGGCCCACTCCCGCGGCACCCGGCCGCTGACCCTGAACCAGGTGGTGCCCCAGGCCGGGCCCCACTCCCGGCCCGCGGCGGTCGGCTCGTACGGTGCCGCCAGCCCCTCGGCGACGGGGACGGGTTCGCCGGGCGCCTGCCATACGGCGATGTCCAGCGGCACCGCGCGGGTGTGGACGTGGGGTTTGACGCGCTCGGTGAGCACGCGGCGGAGGCGGGCTTCGACCAGACTGCTGTCGTCGTGCATGAGGTCTCCGTGGTGGGGTGAGGGGTGGCCGCGGGGGTCACCAGTCGTGCAGGACGCGGACGGGCGGGGACGGGAGGTACGAGGTGCCGACGGCGCGGATCTCCAGGGCGGTCCGCGCCTCGTCGCCGGAGCGGCGCACCTCGGGCAGGTGGAGGGCGGTGCCGCCGGTGGCGCCGAGGAAACGGCGCTCGCCGTCCGGCAGCACCTGGTGGACCTCGTGGCGGCGAGCCGGGGAGCCCCGGCCCGGCCGCCAGGTCAGGCGCAGCTCGGCGGTGCCGGGGGCGCGGAGGCGGCGGTCGGTGACGCGCGCGCGTTCGGGGGCGGCGGGGACGTCGGGCGTGCCGTGGCGTACGGAGAGCATCCCGAGCCGCCAGCGGACGCCGTCGGCCTGCCCGGAGGCGTGCCCGGAGCCCTGGGCAGTGAGGCGGACGCCGAGGGCACGGATGCCGCGCAGCCCGTTCAGGCGGAAGGCCGAGACGGTCCAGCCGTCGGCGTCCGACACGGTACCGGCCCGCAGCATCCGGTAGGCGGGCCATCGCCCCGGCCGCCGGGGCTCGGCGTCCGCGACCGCGAGGTGCACCTCGACGGGTGCCGAGCCGCCGTCGGCGCGGTGCGCGAGCTCGACGACGGTGCCGGGGTCGGCGGGCAGCCGGGTGCGGAACAGCTCCAGCAGGACCGGACAGGTGAGCCCGCCGCTGACGAGGAGGCTGCTGCCGCCGTGCCAGGCGTCGGCGAAGTCGAAGGCGACGTGGGCACGTTCGCCGTCGGTCCGCTGCGGCCAGCGCCGGGCTGGCAGGACGTCCTGGAGGCCGAGGTGGTTCCACTCCCGGTCGCCCGTGCGTCGTCCCGCGGCGTACCAGGCCGTTCCGTGGCCGGTGTTGAAGGCGGTGGCGAACGGCAGGGCGGTGACGGTGGAGCGGTCGGCGACGTGCCGGGCGGCCGGGCGCCAGTCCCCCGGTCCCTCGGGTGCGGCGGGGTCGGTGTCCGCACCGCTCCAGAACCGGTCGTCGCGCTCGTGGAACTCGGCCGGGGTACGCGTCGCGTGGGGCAGCGAGTGCAGCGTCCACTCGGGGCGGTAGAGGCCGTAGGAGACGACGTGGTCCTCGCCGTCGGGCATGAGGGCGTCCCAGTCGACGCGGGTGTGCCAGCCGCCGGGCTCGACGTTGAGCCCCGCCCACAGCTCGTGCCCGGAGCGGCCGAGGCGGCGGGCGTGGGCGGCGGAGGAGGCGAGCCGCCGGCTGTCGGCCTGCCATCGGAAGTCGAGGAAGACGGTGTCGGCCTGCCGGACGCCGTCGCGGTGGAAGAAGGCGGCGTTGCGGTCGTTGAGGGCACCCTGCCAGGCCACGTCACCGTCGATGGTGAACGCGTCGTACCAGGTGATGCGCAGGTCGGGGGCGCCTCGGCGGAGCGCGGCCACGAAGTCGGCGAAGCGCTGCCCGAGCTCCGGGTCGCCGCCGCTCGTCTCGCCGTTGAGGAACCAGCCGTCGAACCCGTAGGTGCGGGCCACCTGGATCAGCTTGTCGGCGATCGGGAACCGTCCGAGGGCGTCGCGCTGGACGAGTTCGCGCGTCCAGGTCAGGTCGCCGCCGTAGGCCACGGGCGGCAGGAAGACGTTGCCGAGGACGGGGACGCCGTGCCGGTGCGCGGCGTCGACGACGGGCGCGTTCGGCGCGAGGATGATGCCCTCGCCCGAGGAGCCTCCCCAGAAGACGAGTTCGTCGAGGTAGGCCCACTGGGTGAGGGCGTAGTAGTCGGCCGTCGGGGAGCCCTGTGCGGGGTTGCGGGCCGTCCCCGCGAAGGAGACCAGCGCGCTGACCCCGCCCTGGCCCGCGCGCGCGGTGCCGTTGGGCGGGGTGGGCGTGAAGCGCTCGGCGAGCGGCACAGTGGCGGTGTTGTAGGGGAGGTCGGGGTCGTCCTGCGGACGCCAGTCCTTGAGGCTGCGCCAGACGGCGCCCGGGTCGGGCTCGCGGCCCTCGGGGAAGCTCTCGGGGAACCAGTAGGACGCGTAGGGCTGGAGGGTGGCCTCGGCGACCGGGGCGGAGACGGCCGCCCGGGTGGTGGCGGGCGTCAGGGCCGCGCGGGCGGAACCGGCGCCGGCCAGCGGCAGGGCGGCGGCACCGGCTGCGGTCGCGGCGGCGGTCAGCAGGCTGCGGCGGCCCGGCCCGGACGGCGCTGAGGCACGGCGTTGGACCTCGGACATGCTCACTCCGTTTCTCCCGGCGCCCGGGACGACAGGGCGCCGACGGTTCGGGGCTGGCGGTTCGGGGCTGGCGGTACGGGGCTGGCGGTTCGCGTGGGCGGGGCGTGCGCGGGCGGGGTTGTGCGGGGGCGGGGTGTGGGGCTCAGTGGACGTCGTCGGGGTGGACCAGTTCGGTGATGCCACGGGCGGCGAGGTGCCCCGGCTCCCGGGCCCGGCGATCGAGGACGGCGGTCGCCCGCACCCCCTGGGCGGCCAGCCGCATCCAGGCGTCGAAGTACCGCCCCCCGGGGGCGCAGACGGAGCGGTGGGGCGCCGTCTCCTCGTCGCCGGCGTCCAGGACGAGGGCGGTGCTCCGGGGGTGCGGGCGGGGCGGCTCGCGCCGCAGCCGTTCGGCCGCCGCGGCCAGGGCCCGGCCCGCCGGCTTCACCTCGCGGTCGGTGGTGAGCAGCCCGAGCGTGTACTCCAGCTCCGGGAAGTCGGCCAGGGAGCGGGGCACGTCGTGGGAGCACCACCAGGTGACGCCGTACAGGCCGGAGCAGGTCAGCGCGTTGTCGACGGTGGCCTCGGCGAACGCGGCGGCCTGCCCGGGCGGGATCAGCGGGGCGGGCGCCCCGACCTCCTGGAGCCATACGGCCCGGTGCGGGTCGACCGCCCAGGCCCGGGAGAGCTCGATCAGGTACTCGGCAAGGTGCCGGGTGGCCGTGCCGTCGTGGCCGTGGCGTTGCGCGGTGCCGTTGAACACCCAGGAGTGGACGGTGGTCATGGCGCCGAGCCGGGAGGCGTGGGCGGGGGTGAAGGGGTGGCCGTCCCGGAACCACACCGCGTCGTACTCCGAGTGGGTGTGGGGGTGTCCGGGCGCGGCACGCCCACAGGCGGTGAGCAGCCGCTCCAGCCACCGTCCCGCCTCCCGGTGCGTGCACGGGTCGGGGTCGGGGTGGGGCCGGTCGGAGAACTGGTTGACCTCGTTGCCGAGGGTGATGCCGAGGAAGCCCGGCCGGTCGACGAGGGCGGCGGCGAGAGTCTCGACGTACCGCTCCTGGCCGTCGAGCGCGTCCGGGTCGGTGAACAGGTTGCGGCGGTGCCAGGTGCGCAGCCACGCGGGCACGAAGTCGAAGCTGGACAGGTGTCCCTGGAGGGCGTCCACGGCGACGTCGAGCCCACGCTCGGCGGCGGCGTCCACGAGCCGCACCAGCTGTTCGACGGCGCGGGGGCGCACGAGCGAGCGGTTGGGCTGGAACAGCGGCCAGAGCGCGAAGGCGCGCACGTGGTCGAGGCCGAGTCCGGCGATGGAGTCGAGGTCCCGGCGGACGGTGTCGAGGTCGAAGTCCAGCCAGTGGTGGAACCAGCCCTGGCTGGGCGTGTAGTTGACGCCGAGTCGCACGCGGGGCGGCACGGGTGGGGTCATCGTGGTCTGGCTCCCCGTTCGGATGGGGGGCGGACGGCACCGGGGCCGATGCCGTCCAGCGGGACGTTGGGTCGTGAGGATGGGGCGGAGGACGGGCTCAGGTCTTGATGGCGCCCTCGCCGACGCCCTTGAAGAAGAACCGCTGGAGCGAGAAGAAGAGGACCATCATCGGGAGCAGGGCCGCGATGGAGCCGGCGGCGATCACCCGCTGGTCGCTGACGGTGGTCGCACCCGCCAGGGTGGCGAGGCCGAGTTGCAGCGTGTAGTTCTCGCTGCTGGACAGGACGATCAGGGGCCACAGGAAGTCGTCCCAGGCGCCCATGAAGCTCGTGATGCACACGACGGCGAGCGCGCCCTTGGCGGAGGGCAGGAAGACCCGGGTGAAGCGCTGCCACTCGTTCGCCCCGTCCAGCACCGCGGCCTCCTCCAGCTCGGTGGGCACGGCCAGGAACGCCGCGCGCATGAGCAGCAGGTTGAGCACGGAGACGGCACCGGGCAGCCAGACGCCGACGAGCGTGTCCACCAGTCCCATGGAGCGCACGGTGAGGAACATCGAGATCATCACGGATTCGAAGGGGAACATCAGGGTCGCCACCAGGACCGTGAAGACGGCCTTCCGGCCCCGCCAGCCCGCTCGCGAGAGCGCGTAGCCGCCCATGGAGGCGAACACGAGGTTGGAGGTGACGGCGAGCGCGGCCACGACCAGCGTGTTGCCGACGTACTGGAAGAGCGGGAAGGAGTCGGCCACCTCCGCGTAGTTGTCCAGGGTGGGCGCGCCCGGCAGGAAACCGTCGTAGACGTTCTCGCCCCGGCCCTTGATGGAGGTCAGGAACTGCCACACGATCGGGCCGAGCATCACGACCAGCATCAGGCACAGCGTCAGATACCGGCCGGCGAGCCCGGCCCGCCTGCGCCCGCGTCCGCGCCCGCGCCCGCGCCCGCGTCGGAGATCGTGGTCACGGTCACGGTCGCCGCCGGTGGTGGCCGAGCGGCTCGGGGCCAGGGCGCTCATCGCTCGTCTCCCTTCGACAGGCGGTGCCCGAGCAGGCTGAAGACCAGGGTGAGGAGGAAGAGGAGGATCGAGACGGCGGAGGCGTACCCGGTCTCCCCGGAGAAACCGAGCCCCACCTTGCGGATCATGAACGGCAGAGTGCGGGCGCCCCCGCCCGGGCCGCCGCTCTCACCGCCGAGGATGTAGATCTCGGTGAACACCCGGAGCGCGGAGATCGCGGAGAGGGTTCCCACCAGGAGCAGCATCGGTTTGACCGAGGGGACGGTGATGCTGATGAAGCGCCGCACCGCGCCCGCGCCGTCCAGTTCGGCCGCCTCGTAGAGCTGCTTGGGCACGTTCCCCAGGGCCGCCAGGTAGAAGATCATGTAGTAGCCCAGGCCCTTCCAGATGGTGACCAGCATGGCCGAGACCAGCAGCATCGTGCTGTCGGTGAGGAAGGGTACGGGCTCGGAGACGACACGCAGCTTCACGAAGACGGTGTTGACCAGGCCGTCGCTGCGCAGGAACCACTGCCAGATCAGGCCCACCACCACGGCCGAGGCGATCACGGGGGTGTAGAAGGCTGAGCGGAAGAACCCGATGCCCGGGACCCTCTTCTGCACGAGCACGGCCAGCGCCAGCGGCAGGAACACCAGGGCGGGGACGACGACCGCGGTGTAGAGCACCGAGTTCGTGAGCGCGCTCCAGAAGTCCGGGTCGTCGAAGGCGCGGGTGTAGTTGTCGAAGCCGACGAACCCGCCGCCGCGCAGGATCTGCGCGTCGGTGAAGGACAGGACGACGGTGTTGAGGAAGGGCCAGAAGCTGAAGAGGACCACCATCGTCAGGCCCGGCAGCAGAAACAGGTAGGGCGCCCACCAACGGCGGTGCACCAGCCCCGACTCCGTCTCCATCGCCTTCCGTCGCCGCCGCCGCGCGCGTCGGCCGGGACGGGCCGGGCCGGGGGCGGCTCCGAACCCGGTGGTCCGCCCGGTCGGTGCCGGGCGGACCACCTCACCGGTGGCGTCGGTCATCGGGCGCGTCACTGCTTCCGCTGGCGATCGAGGATGTCGTTCGCGGCGGCCAGGGCGTTGTCCACCGCCTCCCGGGGTGAGATCTCCCCCTTGATCGCCTTCTGCATCTCCCGCACCACCGCGTCACCGACCTGGTTGGTCCACTGCACGGGCGTGTTGGCGTCGAGCTGCGCCTCCCGCAGCAGGTCGGCGCCCACGGCACGGGCCACGGTCTCGGCGTCCCGGCCGTCGCCCCGGTCGGAGAATCTCGGGTCGTCCAGGCCGTCGGCGTTGGAGGGGTAGATGGTGGCGTGCTGGGAGAACTCCACCTGGTTGGGGCCGTTGGTCACCCACTTGGCGAACTCCACGGCCGCGTCGACGTGCCGGGTGTCCTTCCGGACGGCGACGGCCTGGGTGTAGATACCGATGTGACCCAGCTCGCCGGTGATGGCGTCGGCGACCCGGGTCGCGTCGTAGACCTCGGGCGCGTTCTGCTTGATGTCCTTGACGAACCCGGGCGAGCCGGGGCCGAAGACGATCTTCCCGGCGCCGTAGAGCTGGTTGATGTCGGCGGCTCCGGTGAGCGACTCCCTGGGCATGGCGCCCTGGTCGTAGAGCTCTGTCATCCGCTCAACCCACCGAACGGCCTCGTCGGTGCCGAAGGTGAACTCCTCGCCCGCCTCGTCGAGGATCGGGATGCCCATCTTCTGCCAGTCCCCGGGCAGTCGGCCCTTCGGGTCGGCCATGAAGGCCGAGAACGCGCCGTCGGAGCGCTCGGCTATCCGCTCCGCGTAGTCGAAGAGCTGCTCGACGGACGTCGGCGGCTTCTCCGGGTCCAGCCCGGCCTTCTCGAAGAGCTCCTCGTTGTAGGTGAGGATCTCCGGAGTGACATACCACGGGTAGGCGTAGACCGCGTCGCCCGTGTCGGGGAGCTTGTACTGGTCCCAGGCTCCGGGCACGAAGTCCTCGCGCGCCTCGGGGTCGAGGGCGGCGATGTCGGCGAGCATCCCGCGGTCCGCGAGGAGTTGGAAGGAGTCGGTGTTGACGTTGACGACGTCCGGCAGGGCACCGGCCTGCGCGTCGGCGACGAGCTTCTCGTTGTAGCCCTCCCCCGGCACGTCCTGCCACGTGACGGTCACGTCCGGGTACTCGGCCTCGAAGGCGTCGATGACACCCTGCACGTAGTCGGTGAAGGTCGGCTTCAGCTGCAGGGTGCGGAAGGTGATCTCGCCGGACACCGTGCCCGTCCGTTCCGGCTGACCCGTGTCCGGGGACGAGCCGTCGCCGCCTACTCCGCACGCGGCCGTCGCGGTCAGCAGTGCTCCGAGGACAACGGCGAGGGAGCGCCTGGGCAGGCGTCTGCGCATCATTCGCAACTCCTTGGGAGGGCGGCGGACCGGCGGCGCTGCCGGACGGGCGCTCACGTTGCCCCCGTGCGGAGTCGCCGTCAATAACTCCTGCCGTGGCCGTGCACCGCGGGGACTCCCCCCGAGAGACACCCAAGCGGCCCAGAAGGCGAATTGGCAGCGACTCTGAGCTGCACTAATGCGCTTAACCTTTCCTCACGACCCCTTAGGTAACAATGAGATAACACCCAGCCATTCACGCCACCCATCTCGGCTCGATCTCCGCTTGCCTTCCAGGCTGTCGCAGATCCACTTAACCGGTTTAGCATGAGGGACTAATACGGTTTAGCAACAGGCTCGGGTCCGTGACCGGAACCGGCCGCGGGGTGGCCCACCTCCGGTCCACCGCGCGCACACGAGGAGCGTGAGGCATGACGGACACCGCCCGCCCGGCCGGGGACCGGTGGGACGGGGAGGCCGGACGGCCGCGGCGTGCGGCGCCCCCGCGGCGGCCGACCATGAGGGACATCGCCGACCGGGTCGGCGTCTCGGCCTCCGCCGTCTCCTTCGCCCTCAACGGCCGTGCCGGTGTCTCACCGGCCACCCGCGCCCGGGTGCTGCGCGCCGCCGAACAACTCGGCTGGGTACCCGACAGCGCGGCCCGCGCGCTCAGCGGTGAACGGCTGGGCTGCGTCGGGCTCGTGCTGAACCGGCCCGCCCGCACCCTCGGCGTCGAGTCCTTCTTCCTGCAGCTGGTCTCGGGAGTACAGGAGGCCCTCTCCGTGCGCGGCACGGCGCTGATGTTCCAGGTCGTCCCGGACCTGGACGCCGAGTGTGTCCTCTACCGCCGCTGGTGGGGCGAGCGCCGGGTCGACGGCGTCCTCATGGTCGACCCGCGCACCGACGACCCCCGCCCCGCGCTGCTGGAGTCGCTGGGGTTCCCGGCGGTCGCGGTGGGCGGTCTGTCCGGTCAGGGCACGGCCTCCGGAGAGGCCGCGCCGATCTCCACCGTGTGGGCCGACGACGCGGCGGCCATGCGCTCGATCCTCGGGCATCTCCACCGGCTCGGGCACCGCCGGATCGCCCACGTGGCCGGGCTGCCAGAACTCGCCCACACCGAGCGGCGCCTGCACGCTCTGCGTGAGGAGTCCGTACGGCTGGGGCTGTCCCCCGGCGACGTGTGCACGGTCAGCGCCGACTACTCGGACGCCGAGGGCGCCGAGGCCACCCGCGAACTGCTGGACCGGCCGCAGCCGCCCACCGCGATCGTCTACGACAACGACGTCATGGCCGTCGCCGGAGCCTCCGTCGCCGCCTCCCGCGGCCTTCCGGTCCCCGGCCAGCTCTCCATCGTCGCCTGGGACGACTCGGCTCTGTGCCGCGTCACCCACCCCGCGCTGACCGCCCTCGTCCGGGACACCGGCGGCTTCGGCAGGCTGGCCGCCGAGGAGCTGCTCGCGCTGCTGGACGGCGGCCCCGTCCGCAGCGTGCAGGCGGAACTGCCACGCCTGGAACTCAGGGAGAGCACCGCCCCACCAGGCTGACGGCTCACGCGGCCCCCCTCACGGCCGCGCGCCCCCCGCTCCCACCCGCCGGCCCGGACAGCTCAGCCCCAGGCCCGCACCGGGACCAGCTCGGCTGACGGAGCATCACCGGCTCGGGTTCGTTGTCCGGAGCCCCGAGGCTTCTGTCCATCACGTCAGCAAGGCCCCCTCTGCCCCGTCCTGGGCGGGATGAGTCTCCGTCATCCACCACGGATGAACGGGAGGTTCCATGCGGGTACATCACGTGCTGACGCCGGGCTCGGATCACCCGCCGGACCGAGGCCGCCGACCCGGCCCGGACGCGCCCGAGCTGGAGGAGGCCGACGGGCAGGAGTGAGGGTCAGGGGCCGGTCGGGTCAGTTGGTGACCGGCAGGCACTCGGCGAGCAGGTCGACGATGTCACGCCAGGCTCGCTGTGCGTGCCGTGGGTGGTAGCCGACGCCGGGAGGCACGGCGTGGTCGACCGGTGGGTGGTGGAAGGCGTGAAGGGCTCCTCCGTAGACGACGAGGCGCCAGTCGATGCCCGCGGCCCGCATCTCCTCGGTGAACGCGTTCCGTTGCGCGGGCGGCATGATCGGGTCCTCCGACCCGACCCCGGCCCATACCGGACAGCGGATGCGTGCCGCCTCGCCCGGCCGGCCTGTGGTCAGTGCGTTGACCGTCGCGATCGCACGCAGGTCGACGCCATCGCGGCCGAGCTCGAGTGCGACCGCACCTCCGGTGCCGTAGCCGAGGGCGGCGGTCCGGTCGAGGTCGGCCCGTGGTTCGGCACGCAACACGTCGAGCGCTGCGTGACCGATTCCTCGCATCCGGTCAGGGTCGGCGAGCAGCGGCATGCAGCGGGCCAACATCTCCTCCGGGTCCTCCAGATAGCGTCCGCCGTGGAGGTCGAAGGCCAGCGCCACGTAGCCCAGCTCGGCCAGAGCCTCGGCCCGGCGGCGCTCGACATCGCTGAGCCCCATCCCCTCGGGTCCGATCAGGACTGCGGGCCGACGCCCAGCGCCGGCCGGGAGCGCCAGGTATCCGATCATCGTCAGGTTGTCGGCCGGGTATTCGACCGTACGGGTTGTGACCGTCGTCATGCGACTGAACGGTATGACCGTTGCGCCCGCTCGGGGCTGGTGTTCACCGATGGCAGACAGCGGTCCAGCCTGACCTCCGGCAGCCGCTGTACCGATGTTTCCCGGGGCCGGTCGGGCTGACCGGCGACAGCGGCTGACCACCAGGCCCCGGCGCGCTGCGCCCGCCGCGGGGGCTCCGCGGCGGGCGCAGGGTGGTGTGGGTCAGCGGCTGGTGGGCACGAAGGGGCGCAGAGCGGCGGCCAGCTCCTCGTGGACGCGGGCCTTGATCAGCGTGCCGGACTCCGTGTGCTCCTCCGACAGCAGCTCGCCCTCGGTGTGGATCCGGGAGACGAGCGCGCCCTCGGTGTAGGGCACCAGGGCCTCCAGCTCGACCGACGGGCGAGGCAGCTCCGCGTCGATCAGCTCGAGCAGCTCGGCCACGCCCTCACCGGAGTGCGCGGAGACGACGATGGCGTGCTGCTCGGCGCGCAGGAGCCGCTGGACGACGAGCGGGTCGGCCACGTCCGCCTTGTTGATCACCACGATCTCCGGGACGTCCACGGCCCCGACGTCGCGGAAGACCTCGCGTACCGCCGCCAGCTGCTCCTCGGGGACGGGATGCGCGCCGTCGACCACGTGGAGGATCAGGTCGGAGTCGCCGACCTCCTCCATCGTGGACCGGAAGGCCTCGACCAGGTGGTGCGGAAGATGCCGGACGAAGCCGACGGTGTCCGACAGGGTGTACTGCCGGCCGCTGGGCGTCTCCGCCCGCCGGACCGTCGGGTCCAGGGTCGCGAACAGGGCGTTCTCCACCAGCACGCCCGCCCCGGTGAGGCGGTTGAGCAGGGAGGACTTGCCCGCGTTGGTGTACCCGGCGATCGCCACCGAGGGCACCTGGTTGCGACGGCGCTCCTGGCGCTTGACGTCGCGGCCGGTCTTCATCTCGGCGATCTCGCGGCGCAGCTTGGCCATCTTCTCGCGGATGCGGCGGCGGTCCGTCTCGATCTTCGTCTCACCCGGACCACGGGTGGCCATGCCGCCGCCGGACGAGCCGGAGCCGCCACCACCCATCTGCCGGGACAGCGACTGACCCCAGCCGCGCAGCCGCGGCAGCATGTACTGCATCTGCGCGAGCGAGACCTGCGCCTTGCCCTCGCGGGACTTGGCGTGCTGGGCGAAGATGTCGAGGATCAGGGCGGTGCGGTCGACCACCTTGACCTTGACGACGTCCTCCAGGTGGATGAGCTGGCCGGGGCTGAGCTCACCGTCGCACACGACGGTGTCGGCACCCGACTCCAGCACGATGTCGCGCAGCTCCTCGGCCTTGCCGGAGCCGATGTAGGTGGCCGGGTCCGGCTTGTCGCGGCGCTGGATGACGCCGTCGAGCACCTGGGCACCGGCCGTCTCGGCGAGCGCGGCCAGCTCCGCGAGGGAGTTCTCCGCGTCCTGGGCGGTGCCGGAGGTCCAGACGCCGACGAGTACGACCCGCTCCAGGCGGAGCTGCCGGTACTCGACCTCCGTGACGTCCTGGAGCTCGGTCGACAGGCCGGCCACGCGGCGCAGGGCCGCGCGCTCGGAGCGGTCGAGCTGGTGCCCGTCACGCTCCTCGTCGATCTCGTGGCTCCATGCGACGTCCTCCTCCATCAGGGCGTCAGCACGGCGCGTGTTCGAGTCGTTGCGCTGGCCGAGGTGCGGAAGAGAAGAAGAGAAGGTCAAGGGTGTCCTCACGTCGATGGAACGGACTCGCCAGGCACAACGCGCAACGGGTGGCGTTCATTCCCCGCGGTCCGGCTCCCGGCGCCTGGCCGGGGGCTCGGTGACGATGGTGACACGCCCGGCCCCCGGCGTCACGCGCATATCCCGCCCTCGGGCCTCCAGGGGCCGGGCCTCCACCTCAGCTCTGACGCGGCTTGGTGCGCCAGTGAGGGTGCCCGGGCATGGCCGGGGTCCGCTCCCCGTACAGCCAGTCCCGCAGAAACGCGCTCAGGTCCTCGCCCGCAACCTCGCTCGCGAGCCGGATGAAGTCCTCGGTGGAGGCGACCTTGTGGGCGTGGCGGTTCACCCAGGCACGCTGGAGTTCGCCGAACTTCTCCGCCCCGATCTCCTGCCGCAGCGCGTACAGCGCCACGGCCGCGCCCTCGTAGACGACGGGACGGAAGATGCCGAGCTTGTCGTCGTCCTCCGGTACGTCGATCCGGGCGGGCGGACCGTAGTCCCCACGCCAGACGTCGGAGGCCTGGTACGCCCGCTCGGCCAGCGCCTCCAGAGAGGGGCCGCCGTGCTCGGCCGCGTACAGCCACTCGTACCAGGTCGCGTGGCCCTCGTTGAGCCACAGATCACTCCACCGGCGCGGGCTGACGCTGTTCCCGAACCAGTGGTGGGCCAGTTCGTGGATCATGACGGCCTCGCGGTACCAGTCGGGTCGGCGGGGATCGGTGAAGAAGTCCACGGAGAACAGCGACAGCGTCTGCGTCTCCAGCGCGAAGCCGAGATCGGCCTCGGCGACGAGGAGCCCGTAGTTCGCGAAGGGGTAGTCGCCGACGCGCTCGCGCATCCAGCGCAGATGGCCGGAGGTCTTGCGCAGCCAGGGTTCGAGCTCCGCGCGGTGTCCGGCGGGGATCACGTCGCGCAGGGGCAGCCCGTCCGGCCCTTCGCGCCGCAGGACGAGGGAGCGCCCGATCGCGACCTGGGCGAGCTCCGTGGCCATGGGCCGGGCGGTGCGGAAGGTGCGGGTGACGGTGGCCTCGTCCGCCCGCCGCTCGGTGCGGCGGCCGCTGGCGACGGCGGTGAACTCGGCGGGGGTGGTGACGCGGAAGGTGAACTCGGCCTTGTCCGAGGGGTGGTCGTTGGACGGGAAGACGCGGTGCGCCGCGTCCGCCTGGTTGGCCATGACCAGGCCGTTGCGCTCGGTCCTGATCCAGCCGCTGGGCTTGGGGCCGCGCGTGGGACTGGTGTGGCGGATGTCGATGTCGACGACCTTCCCCGCGGGCAGGGGACGCTCGGGGGTGAGGACGATGTCCTCACCGGCCGCCTGCCAGGGAACCTCGGCGCCGTCGATGCGGGCCTCGCGGACGGTGCCGTTGGCGAAGTCGAGATTCAGCCGCTCGAGCGGCTCGCCGGTGACGCGTGCGGCGAGGCGCGTCCGGGCCTCCAGGGGCAGGGTGTTGTCCCCCGTGTAGCGCAGGGTGATGTCGTAGCGGAGGACGTCGTAGCCGGGGTTGCCGAGGGTGGGGAACAGCCGGTCGCCGACGCCGAGCGGTTCGGGGGCCGGAGCGGCGGCGAGGAGGGCGAGGGAGACGGCGGCGCTGGCGGCGGCCAGGGCGGGGCGGGACGCGGAACGGGCGCGGGCGGTGGTCATGGTCCACCAGGTACCAGCGGGACGGGTGGCGTCCGTGAGGGCGCATCGACGACCCACCCGATGGGATGGTCATACCGGGACGGACGGACCTGACCGCTTGCGCCCGCCGCCGTTCACAGCATCGGGCGCGTGGCCCGGGCGACGTCGTACACCCCGGGCACCCCCCTCATCGCCCGCATGAGGGCGGGCAGCGTGCTCGCGTCCGCGAGCCGGAGGGTGTACCGGTGCCGCACCCGCTGCTCCCTGGGCGGATCGACGCTGGCGGAGACGACGGCGGCGCCCTGCACGGCGATGGCCTCCGTGAGGTCGGCCAGCAGCCGGGGCCGTCCGAAGGCCTCCGCCTGCAGCGTGACCCGGTAGCCCCCGCTGCCGCTCCGCCACCGGACGTCCACGGGGTCGCGGCCGGCGGCCGTCATGCGCCCCACCGCCGAGCAGGTGTCGCGGTGGACCGTCACGGCGCCGCCGCGGACGGTGAAGCCGGTGACGCGGTCCGGCGGGACCGGGGTACAGCAGCGGGCCAGCCGCACCGGCCGGTCGGGCAGGTCCACGGCAACGGCCGCGCGCTCCCCGCCGGATGCCGGGGCCGGGCGTACGGCCGCGCCGGGAGCCACCCCGCCGTCGTCCGCGCCGTCGTCCGTCCCGGTGGAGGAGGACTCCGCCGGGACGGACGACGGCACCGGCTGGGCGTCGAGCCAGCGGCGGACGGCGATCCGCGCGGCGGGCGTTCTGACGTGGTCGAGCCAGTCGGAGGAGGGGCCGGAGGTTCCCCCCGGGGCCAGCAGGAGCTGGAGGGCGTCGCCGTCGCGCAGCACGGTGCCGAGTGTGGTGAGCCGTCCGTCCACCCGGGCTCCCACGCAGTGGTGGGCGCACTCGCCGTGGCGCGCGTACGCGGCGTCGAGACAGGTGGCCCCCGCGGGGAGGTGCAACGTTCCCCCACTGCAGAACACGGTGATCTCGCGGTCCTGGGCGAGGTCCTGGCGCAGGTGGGCCCAGAAGGTGTCGGGATCCGGCGCGTTGCTCTGCCACTCCAGCAGCCGCGAGAGCCAGCCCGGGCGCGTCGGGTCCGCCCGCTCACCGTCGCCCGGGGCCGGGGCCGCCGCGCCGGCCGGCTGCGTGCCGTCCTCCGGCCCGGGGGACACCGACCGCGGGTGCGGGTCACCGAGCGCGATGACGCCGGCCTCGGCGACGCGGTGCATCCGGTGGGTGCGGATGAGAACCTCGGCGACCCGCCCCTCCGCGTTCGCGAACGCCGTGTGCAGGGACTGGTAGAGGTTGAACTTGGGTACCGCGATGAAGTCCTTGAACTCCGAGATCACCGGGGTGAAGCAGGTGTGCAGCTCACCGAGGACGGCATAGCAGTCGGCCTCGTCCGCGACGAGGATCAGCAGCCGACCGAAGTCACACGGGCCCAGCGGCCCGCGCTTCCTCCCGGCCCGGTGGACGGACAGGGCGTGCCGTGGCCGGATCCGCACCTCGGCCGACACCTGCGCCTCGCGGAGCACGGCCCGCACGGATTCGGCGACGGCGGCCAGCGGATCGGGCCCCGCGGCGTGCGCCCGGATGACCTCCTGGGTCCGCGCGTACTCCTCGGGGTGCAGGATCTGGAAGACGAGGTCCTCCAGCTCGGTCTTGAGCGCCTGCACGCCCAGCCGCTCGGCCAGCGGGATCAACACGTCCCGCGTGACCCTGGCGATGCGTGCCTGCTTCTCCGGCCGCATGACGGAGAGCGTGCGCATGTTGTGCAGCCGGTCGGCGAGCTTGACGGCCATGACCCGCACGTCGTCGCCGGTGGCCACGAGCATCTTCCGGAACGTCTCCGGCTCGGCCGCGGCGCCGTAGTCGACCTTCTCCAGCTTGGTGACGCCGTCCACGAGGTAGGCCACCTCGGCGCCGAACTCGGCACGCACCTGGTCGAGCGTGACCTCGGTGTCCTCGACGGTGTCGTGCAGGAGCGAAGCCGTCAGCGTCGTCGTCCCGGCGCCGAGCTGGGCGAGGATGAGCGTCACGGCGAGCGGGTGGGTGATGTACGGCTCGCCGCTCTTGCGCATCTGGCCCCGGTGCGACGACTCCGCCAGCAGATACGCGCGGCGCAGCGTGTCCAGCTCGGCCCCGGGGTGGTGGGCGCGGTGCGCCTGGGCGACGTGCTCCAGCGCGTCCGGCAGGCGGCCTCGCGGGGCCGAACCGCTCATCGCGGCCCGGCTGAGCTTTCTGAGGCCCCGTACCGCACTCACCACAGCCCCCTGCAAGGTGTCGCACCGTCAGTTGCTCGATGCTACCGACCCCATCACGGCGCACCGTCCGGGTGGTGCCCACCCGGTGCCCGATCACCCCATCGGGCGATCTGCGCGGGCTCCGTGGGGAGTTGTGGCGCGGGTGTCCGGGCCCCTCGGCAGCCCGAGCCCGCGGTTCGGGCTTCGGTCGCCCGGGCCCGGAGCTCAGCCCGCGGCGAGCCAGCCGGGCTCGACGATGCCCTCGGCGACGATGGCGGCGGGTCCCGTCATCTCGATCTCGCCGTCCGCCCCCTCGGTGATCTCCAGCCGCCCGCCCGGAACGTCCACGGTGTAGGTGACCGCACGGCCGTCCTCGGCCGGGTCCGCGCCGTCCCGGCGGGCCGCCGCGACCATGACGGCGCAGGCGCCGGTGCCGCAGGAGCGGGTCTCCCCGGAGCCGCGCTCGTGCACCCGCATCGCCACGTGCCGCGGCCCGCGGTCGACGACGAACTCGACGTTGGTGCCCTGCGGATAGGCGGCGGCCGGGGCGACGAGCGGGGCGTCGAGGAGGGTCCCGGCCTCCGCGAGCGCGTCGACGAAGACGACGGCGTGCGGGTTGCCCATGTTGACGTTGCGCGCGGGCCAGCTCCGCTCCCCCACCGTCACGGTGACGGGCCCGCCCTCGTCGGCGGGCAGCGCGGCCCGGCCCATGCCGACCGTGACCCGGCCGTCTCCGGCCACCCGGACCCGCCGCAGGCCCGCCCGCGTGGCCACGGCGAAGGCGTCCTCCCCCACCAGCCCGGCACGGCGGAGGTAGGCCGCGAAGACCCGCACACCGTTGCCGCACATCTCCGCGATGCTGCCGTCGCTGTTGCGGTAGTCCATGAACCACTCGGCCTCGGCCGCCAGCTCCGCGGCCTCGGGGTGGGCGGCGGAGCGGACCACGTGGAGGACGCCGTCCCCGCCGATGCCGGCCCGCCGGTCGCACAGCCGGGCGACGGTGCCCGAGGAGAGCTCGACGAGCCCCTCGGGGTCGGGGATGATCACGAAGTCGTTCTCGGTGCCGTGCCCCTTGAGGAAGACCAGCGGGGCGGCGGGCTGCGCTGTGGTGCTCACGGGGCGATCGTACGGGAGGCGTCCCGCGTTCGCGGCCGCTCCCCGGGGCGCCACCGTTCCCCGGGGCCCGTGGCCGCCCCGTGCTGTTCTGGGCCGTGCCGTGCTCAGCCGCGCAGCCGGGCCACCCGCCACACGGCCAGGCCGGTCAGGGTGAGGCAGACCAGCGCGTACAGGGCGACCACCCGCCAGTCCGGACGTTCGCCCGAGCCGCGCGGCGGCATGCCCGGCAGAGTGGCGCCGACGCGGCGGGCGGCCATCAGACCCCAGCCCGCGGCGCACCCGGTGATCAGCAGGCCCAGCATGGCCACGACGGCGCCGCCGTCACCGAACTCGAAGGCCAGCGGGAAGGAGAACATCAGCGAGCCGAGCACCGCGAGGCCCACGATCGGGGCGAGCTGCCACAGGCGCAGCCGACGGGGCGGCCGGAGCTCACCGTATGACTCCTCCGGGGCCGTGCCGTCCTCGGCGGCCTCCCCGTCGACGGGGTCCACGGCGCTCGCGGGGTCGACCGGGTACTCGGGGGACGCGGCGCCGAGCGAGGGCTCGACGCCCGCGAAGGCTGGCTCGTCCGCCTCGGGGAACCCGTCGTGGACCTGCGTCGTACGACCGGACTCCCGGGCCGGGTCGTCACCGCCGCGAGGGCCCGCATCCATCGCCACGTGCCCTCCCAACGACAACGGCGTAGCGGCCTGAGCGTCGATGATGGCACGTCGGAACTGCCGCTCCGGGCGCTTGGAACGTCCCGATGCCAGGACGTGATCAGGCTGTGACCGCTCGTTCGACCAGCGACAGCGCGTGTCCGGTCAGCCGGTCGCGGTGCTCGGCCGCCCCGCTCAGCCAGTGCACCCGCGCGTCGCGCCGGAACCAGGAGTCCTGCCGCCTGGCGAAGCGTTTCGTGGCCCGGACGGTCTGCTCCCGGGCCTCCTCCTCGGTGCACTCGCCGGCGAAGGCCGCCAGGAGCTGCTGGTAGCCGAGAGCCCGGGAGGCCGTCCGCCCCTCGCGGAGCCCCGCGGCCTCCAGGCCGCGGACCTCCTCGGCCAGCCCTCGGTCCCACATGACGTCCACCCGGCGTGCGATCCGTTCGTCGAGCTCGGGCCGCGGGACGTCGACACCGACGTAGAACGTGTCGTAGACGTCCAGCCGCGCTCCGGGCTCCGGCAGCTGGGCGGTGAAGGGCCGGCCGGTGATCTCGATGACCTCAAGGGCCCGTACGATCCGGCGGCCGTTGCCGGGCAGGATGGCCGCGGCCGCGGCCGGGTCGGCAGCGGCGAGCCGGCGGTGCAGCTCCCCCGGCCCCCGCTCGGCCAGCTCCGCCTCCAGCCGGGCGCGCACCCCCGGGTCGGTGCCGGGGAACTCCAGCGCGTCCAGCGCCCCGCGCACGTACAGTCCGGAGCCGCCGACGAGGACCGGGACACGGCCCCGGTCGAGCAGCCGCTCGATCTCCGCGCGCGCGAGCCGCTGGTACTCGGCGACGCTGGCCGTGACGGTGACGTCCCAGATGTCGAGGAGGTGGTGGGGAACGCCGTGCCGCTCCTCGGTCGTCAGCTTGGCCGTACCGATGTCCATGCCGCGGTAGAGCTGCATGGAGTCGGCGTTGACGACCTCGCCGCCCAGCTCACGGGCGAGTGCCACGCCCAGATCGGACTTGCCCGCAGCGGTGGGACCGACGACGGCGACGACCTGGGGTGACGATGGGGGGTTCGCGGCGCTGTTCACACCCGCCAGTCTCGCAAACCGGACCGTGTGCGGGGGTGGTGGGCGCTCCGCGGTGCCCAGCCCGGCGGGCCCCGGGGCCGTGCCCGGAACACGAGCGCGCGGCGGTTCGTTACCGTCCGCAGGGAGTCACCGCACGTGGAAGGTGGATTGCGTGAGCATGCTGAACAAGCTCAAGGGAATGCTCGTCAAGCACGAGAGCAAGGTGGGGCAGGCTGTCGACAGGGCTGCCCAGATGGCCGACAAGAAGACCAAGGGCAAGTACAGCAGCCAGCTGAGGACGGGCAGCCAGAAGGCCAGGCAGGCCGTGGACCGGTTGGCCGAGGAGGAGCGGCGGCGCGGGCCGGGAGGACGGCCCGGATCCGGCGCCTGAGGGCCGCCGTTCGCCCGCCCCGGCACGCCTCGCGACCGCGGGGCGTGAGTCCGGGGCGTGGGCCCGGAGCGGGCGGACCGAGTCCGAGGGCCCGGGGCAGGCGGGTCAGGACCAGCGGGCGACGACGTAGCCGACGCCGTAGGGCGCACGGTCGTACAGCAGCTTCCCCGAGAGCCGGCTCCGGCCCGCGGCACCGGCCAGGATCTGCCAGCCGGCCCGGCCCGACACCTGGAGCTCGTAGCCGAGTTCGGCGTCCAGGCCCGCCAGCGCGTCGACATCCCCGGTGCCCAGGGCGCGGGCTGCCTCGGCGTCGAAGGCGGCGGCCCGCTCGTCGAAGTAGCCGGGTGCCTTCACGGTGCGGCAGGCACTTCCGTCACCCATCACGAGCAGGGCCACGCGCTCCCCGTCCGGTGCCAGCTCGCGGCCGACCTCGGCACAGCGCTCGGGCGTGAGGGTCTCGGCCACCCCGCGGCCGGTGACCGGCGCGGTGTCCCAGCCGTGGCGGTCCAGCAGCCAGGCGGCGACGGCGAGGGAGGCCGGCAGGGCGCGCTCGCCCCCCGGGCCCCGACCGAGGGTGACGTCGAGATCCACCCCGAAGCCGCGGAAGGAGCCGCGGCTGCCTGCGGGGTACTCGCCCCGGGCCACGGGCTGGGCGGGGCCGACGACGACGAGGCGTTCGGGCCGGGCGGTGGCGAGGGCCTCCAGGGCCTCGGCGCAGGCGGCCCTCGCGTCGTCCATCTCGGAGGACGCGTCCCCGGCGACCTCGGGCACGAGCAGCGGCGGACAGGGGCAGACGGCGGCAGCGGCAAGCATGGGCGGCAGCCTAGCGCCGACCGGCCGGTTCACCCCGCTGCCCGACACGGATCGGCTCATCGTGGCGAACCGTGCGGAACCCGGGGCCGGCCGACGGGCGTTCAGCGCACGTCGAGCGGGCGTTCAGCAGACACCGCAGCCGTCGCCCTGGGCGGGCAGCGGAGCGGGGGCGCCCACCTTCGGCAGGCCGAGCATGACGCCGCCGGTGGGCGCGGCGGCACCGGTGCGGGCCTCCCAGGCGTCCCCGGCCCGGGTGCGGCGCACGCCGAGGGCGGGGCCCTCGGCCAGCAGGTGGTGCGGGGCGGCGTAGGTGACCTCGACGCTCACCACGTCGCCGGGGCGCACCGGCTCCTCGGGGCGGGTGAAGTGCACGAGCCGGTTGTCGGGGGCCCGCCCGGACAGCCGCCGCGTCACGTCGTCCTTGCGGCCCTCTCCCTCGGCGACGAGCACCTCCAGCCTGCGGCCGACCTGGGCCTTGTTCTCGGCCCAGGAGATCTCCTCCTGAAGCGCCACGAGCCGCTCGTAGCGCTCCTGGACGACCTCCTTGGGAATCTGGCCGTCCATCTCGGCGGCGGGAGTGCCCGGACGCTTGGAGTACTGGAAGGTGAACGCCTGGGCGAAGCGGGCCTCGCGCACGACGTGCAGGGTCTCCTGGAAGTCCTCCTCCGTCTCGCCGGGGAAGCCCACGATGATGTCGGTGGACAGCGCCGCGTCCGGCATGGCGGCGCGCACGTTCTCGATGATCTTCAAGAAGCGCTCCTGCCGGTAGGAGCGGCGCATGTCCTTCAGCACCTTGGACGAGCCGGACTGCAGCGGCATGTGGAGCTGCGGCATGACGTTGGGCGTCTCGGCCATGGCGGCGATGACGTCGTCCGTGAAGTCCCTCGGGTGCGGGGAGGTGAACCGGACCCGCTCCAGCCCCTCGATGTCGCCGCAGGCGCGCAGCAGCTTGGAGAAGGCCTCCCGGTCACCGATGTCACTGCCGTAGGCGTTGACGTTCTGGCCGAGCAGGGTGATCTCGATGACCCCCTCGGCGACCAGCGCCTCGATCTCGGCCAGGATGTCGCCCGTCCTGCGGTCCTTCTCCTTGCCGCGCAGCTGCGGGACGATGCAGAAGGTGCAGGTGTTGTTGCAGCCGACGGAGACCGAGACCCAGGCCGCATAGGCGGACTCCCGGCGCGTGGGGAGCGTGGAGGGGAACGCCTCCAGCGACTCGGCGATCTCGACCTGCGCCTCCCGCTGGACGCGGGCGCGCTCCAGCAGCACGGGCAGCTTGCCGACGTTGTGGGTGCCGAAGACGACGTCCACCCAGGGCGCCTTCTTGACGATGGTGTCCCGGTCCTTCTGGGCCAGGCAGCCGCCCACGGCGATCTGCATGCCCGGCCGGGCCGCCTTCTTCGGCGCGAGCTGGCCGAGGTTCCCGTACAGCCGGTTGTCGGCGTTCTCCCGCACCGCACAGGTGTTGAAGACGACGACATCGGCGCCGTCCCCGCCCTCGGGGGCCCGTACGTATCCGGCGTCCTCCAGCAGACCGGCCATCCGCTCGGAGTCGTGGACGTTCATCTGGCAGCCGAAGGTGCGCAGCTCATAAGTCTTCGCAGTCATCTCAGTCGACCAGGGTACGCGTTCCGGCCCGGCCCGCGCTCCCCCGGTGCCCGGCCCCTCCCCGACGCGCGGGACGGGTGGCAGGATCGCCCCATGCTCACCTTCCGCGGGGGCGGCCCCGGCCGCCGCAGGACGCTGGGAGCCGCCGCGGCGGCCCTGGTCGTCCTGAGCCTGCTCGCGTGGTGGCTGCTGCCGGGCGGCGGCGCGGAGCCCGTGGGCCGGGTCACCTTCGCCACCGGCGTGCCCACCGGCGTCTACGAGCGCTACGGCTCGCTGCTCCGGGAGCGCGTGCGCACGGAGCTGCCGGAGCTGGAGATGGCGCTGCGCCCCAGCCAGGGGTCGGTGGAGAACATCCGGCGCGTGGTCGCGGGCGAGGCGGACTTCACCATCGCGCAGGCCGACGCGGTGGCCGCCCACCTGGCCGCCGACGGCGAGGGCGCGGACGGGCTGCGGGCGTGCGCCCGGCTCTACGACGACTACGTGCAGCTCGTCGTCCCCGCCGGCTCACCCGTGCGCGGGGCGGCCGACCTCGCCGGGCTCAGGGTCGGCGTCGGGGAGCTGGAGTCCGGGGTGCGGCCCATCGCCCGCCGGATGCTGCGCGCCGCGGGGCTCGACCCGGACCACGACGTCACGCCCGTCCACGAGGGCATCGACACCATGCCGCGGCTGCTGGAGGAGCGCCGGCTGGACGCGTTCTTCTGGAGCGGCGGGCTGCCCACCGCGGCCGTCCAGGACCTCGCGGCCCGCGCCGACATCCGGCTCGTCCCGCTCGGTGAGCTGGTGCCCGCGCTGCACGAGCAGGACCCGCTCGCCCGGCACTACCGCGCGGCCGTCATGCCCGCCGACGCCTATCCGGCCATGCAGCGCGGCCAGGGCGTGGAGACGGTGGCCGTGGCGAACCTGCTGGTGACGGCCCGCCGGGTGGATCCCGCGGTCGCCGCCGGTGTGACCCGCGTGCTCATCAACAGCCGCGACCGCATCGGAAGTCAGGTGCACGCCGCGCAGCGGGTCGATCTGCGTACGGCCATCTACACGGACCCGCTGCCGCTGCACGAGGGTGCCGAGCGCTACTACCGCGCCGTCAAGCCCTGATTGGCACCGCGCGGGCCGGGCCCTGAGCCTTCACGGGACGGTGGCACCGCTCAGCGCGGCGGCGCAGGTGTGGAGCCCCCCGGGGTCGACGCCCGGCAGCGCGGCGGCCAGATGGCCGTCGGGGCGCACGAGCAGGACGGTGTGGGGGTCAGCGCCCGGATACGCCTCGGCCACCAGCAGCTCCGCCCGCAGCGGCAGTCCCCGCACCGCCGCCGCGAGAGCGGGCATGACCCCGGCGTTCATCCAGTGCCGGCTCTCCCACACGGCGGAGCCGGGGGCGACGAGCACCACGAGCAGGCCGCGGCCGAGCCGCTGTCGCAGGGGCTGACGCTCTCCGCCCGGTGGGGTGACGGGGACGTCGGCCGCCACCTCGCCCACGGCCTCCCCCGCGCCGAGCCCGGGCAGCGGGGCGGAGGTGAGCGGGGAGTCGGCGTAGCCGGCCGGGGCACCCAGCGCGCCCCGGCCCACATGCCCGTCCGTGAGGAGCGTCAGCGGGCCGCGCCCGCCCGGCAGCAGCGCGCGCAGACCGCTCCCGCCGTGTACCAGGGGCACCGCCTGGTCCAGCGCCCGGAGCCGGGCGACGGAAGCGCCGCGCCGCTCCTCCTCGTAGCTGTCCAACAGCAGCTCCAGCGCCGTGTCCTCGGAACTCTCACCGGACACGGCCCCGGCGCCCGTTCCGTGCCAGGCCACGGCGAGCTTCCAGGCGAGGTTGTCGACGTCGCGCAGGCCCTCGTCCACGCTCTGGGTACCGAGCGCCCCCAGCAGCCGTGCCGCGTCCCCCGCCAGGAAGACGCGGCCGGAACGCCAGTGGCGCGCCAGCCGCTGATGGGCCGTGTGGACACCGGTGTCCAGCAGCTCGTAGGCCGGCTCGGCCCCGTCCGACCAGGCGGCCAGCGTCGCGTCGACGCGTCCCAGCAGGTCCTGCGGGGTGATCAGGTCGCCCCGCGGCGGGAGCTGCCAGTCCAGCCGCCACACGCCGCCGGGCAGGGAGCGCGCGCACACCTCCTCGCCCCCGGGCGGCTCGCGGTGGACCAGCGCCTCGTCCGGCCAGGGCAGCGGGGTGCGCAGGGCCGCGACGGCCCGCCGCTCGACGGACGTCCGGCCGGGGAAGCGGACGCCGAGGAGCTTACGGACCGTGGACCGGGCGCCGTCGCAACCGACCAGATAGCTGCCCGACCAGGTGACGCCGAGGCCGCCCGCCGTGCGGGCCCGGACCCCGTGGGCGTGCTGCTCGAGTTCGGTGAGCCGCCGCCCGGGCACGAAGTCCACCAGCTCGCTGCGCCGTACGGCGGCCACCAGCGCCCCGGTGAGGGTGTGCTGGTGGAGGTGGAAGGGCGCGCTGCCGGGCGCGAAGTCCTCCTGGTGGACGCACTGGCGGCGGCGTATCGTCCGCCACACCCGCCAATGGGTGCCGGGCAGTTCGGCGGCACCGGCCAGCCGCTGGGCCAGCGCGGCGGTGTCCGGACGCAGGACGCAGGTGCGGGCGGGCCGGGCGACGATCTCCCCGTCCCCCGACTCCAGCAGCACCGACGGCACGTCGTGCCGGGCGAGTGCCAGGGCCAGCGCCAGCCCCACGGGCCCGGCGCCGACCACGATCACCGGCTCCACCGCACCTCGCTTCGCCGCCCCGACGGACGGTGAGAACCCTTGACGGGCGGGGAAGTTGGCGTCGGCGGCCGGAGGTCGTGCGTGATCACAACGGTATGCAACCGACTGCCCGTGCAGCCGTCAAGTGACGGCCACACGGCGGCCGGGCATCCGGGACGTGCCGCGCGGGCCCGCGGGGCGCTGGCGTCCCGTGGGCCCGCGAGCGGGCGCCCGGGAGGTGCGGGGCCCGGCCGGCCCGGGCGGCGGCGCCGTCCGGGCCGGTGGTCAGCTCCCGTCCTTGAGCGGCTCCCCGGTCTCCACCGCTTCGGCGTGCGCCATCTTCACCCCGGTCGGCGCCCGTCGGCCGCGCTTCTCGATCCAGGTGGCCAGGGCGGACAGTGCCATGCACAGGCCGATGTACAGGGAACCCATGACGATGATCACGGTGACGTACGGATTGTCGCCGTTGATGAGCGTGTTGCTGGCGATGAGGCGGCCGGCGTAGAGCAGCTCCTCGTAGACGATGATGTAGCCGAGCGAGGTGTCCTTGAGGGTCACGACGAGCTGGCTGATCACTGCCGGGAGCATGGCGCGCACGGCCTGGGGGATCTGCACCGTCAGCATGACCTGCGTCTTGCGCATGCCGAGCGCGTACGCGGCCTCGACCTGGCCCTTGGGCACGGCGAGGATGCCGGCGCGCAGCACCTCGGCCTGCACCGCCCCGTTGTACAGCGTGAGGCCGAGGACCAGGGCCCACATGGGTTCGTCCGTCAGGAAGCCCGCCCAGATCACGAAGATGGTGATCAGAAGCGGCACGGCGCGGAACAGCTCGATGAACCCGATGGCGAACCACCGCACCGGGAGGTGGTCCGAGAGCCGGGCGACGGCCAGGACGGCGGCGAGGACGAGGGAGAGCACCCCGGCCAGGACGAACGCCTGCAGCGTGCTCACCAGGCCGTCGACGAGGCCGTCGATGATGCCCGAGTACTGGAAGATCTCCCACATCTCGGGGGCCAGTTGGCCGGAGTCGGCGATCCGCACCAGGCTGAAGACCAGGAGGCCGAGGATGGCTCCGCCGCCGACGACGGACAGGATCGCGTTGCGGCGCCTCGCCCTCGGCCCCGGGGTGTCGTACAGGACCGAACTCATCGGGCGACCCCCATCCTGCTCTCCAGTGCGCGGAAGACGCCGCTGATCGAGAACGTGATGATCAGGTAGGCGGCCGCGACCCAGAAGAACACGGTCATGATGTTGTATCCCATGTCGCTCAGGTCCTTCTGGACACCGAACAGTTCGGTGTTGCTGAAGGCACCGGCGATGGCGGAGTTCTTGGTGAGCGCGATGAGGATGCTGCTCATGGGCGGCAGCACGGTCCGCGTGGCCTGGGGGAGCACGACGAGGCTCAGCGTCTGCAGGAACGTCAGCCCGAGACTGCGCGCGGCCTCCGCCTGGCCGACCGGCACCGTGTTGATGCCGGAGCGGATCGCCTCGCACACGAAGGACGAGGTGTAGAAGCCCAGGGCCAGGATGGCGAGGACGTACGGGCTCATCCCGGGGAAGAGGACCTCCGGGAGGATGAAGAAGGCGACGAGGAACAGCAGCAGCAGCGGCGTGTTGCGCAGCACCGTCACCCAGGCGGCGCCGAACGCCCGCAGCGGTGGCACGGGGGACACCCGGCAACCCGCGATGACGATGCCCAGGACCAGCGCTATCAGCGCGCTGGTGAGGGTCAGCGACACCGTTCCGAGGAACCCTTCGCGGAACAAGGCGAAGTGGTCGAGCAGTACATTCATGAATTCTCCGCGTGTGTCCGCGCAGGCAGTCGGGCGGTACGGGTGAACGGGCGCGTCCGGACCGCACCCCGCGGCGCTCAGCGGCTGCCGCGGGGCGCGGTGCGGTCCGTCAGTACCGGTCGAGCGCCGGCGGCTCCACGTAGGCGGAGCCGGACTGGCCGAGCGTCGCCTCGTACGCCTTCTCGTAGTCCCCGTTGTCGATGTGCGCCTGGATGGCGTCGTTGACGGCCGCGCGCAGCTCGTCCTCACCCTTCTTCAGGCCGACGCCGTAGGGCTCGTCGCTGAACGTCTCGCCCACGACCTTCAGGTCGTCGGGACGCTGGGCGGCGTAACCCTTGAGGATGGCGTCGTCGGTCGTGATCGCGTCGACCTGACCGTCGATCAGCTGCTTGACGCAGTCCGTGTACTTGCCGAGCTCGACCGTGTCGGCCCCGTACTTGTCCTTGTTCTCGGTGATGTTCCGCAGCGGGGTCGAGCCCTTGATGGAGCAGACCGTCTTGCCCTTGATGCTGTCGGGGCCCTTGATCTCCTCCTCGTCCTTGCGCACGAGGAGGTCCTGGCCGGCCAGGTAGTAGGGACCCGCGAAGTCGATCTGCTTCTTGCGCTCGTCGTTGATCGTGTAGGTGCCGATCATCAGGTCGACCTGACCCTTGGAGACCGCCGTCTCCCGGATCGAGGAGTCGATCGTCTTGAACTCGACCTCCTTCTCGGGGTCGAAGCCCAGGTCCGCCGCGATCATCTTGGCGATCTCGACGTCGAAGCCCTCGTACTCCTTGGTGGCCGGGTCCTGGAAGCCGAGGAAGGGCTGGTCGGCCTTGGAGCCGATGACCAGCTTGCCGCGGTCCTGGGCGGCCTTGAGCACCGCGGAGTCGATGTCGACGTTCTCGGCGACGGTGTACGTGGGCAGCTCCGGCGCGTCCGCACCGTTGTCGTCGCTCGGGTCGCCTTCCTTGCCGCAGGCCGTGGCGGCTGCGGTGAGGGCGAAGACGACGGCGGTGGCGGCTGCGGTCCTGCGAAGTCTCATGATGCGTCCTTGAGGGGTCTTGACTGGTTGACTCGGTACGACGGCTCGGTACGACAACTCGGTACGGCGGCTCGGTGCTGCGGTGCCCGGAACCGCGGCTCGGTAGCGCGGCGGGCGGGGTGCGAGAGCGTGGGGAGGCGGGGTGCGTGCCGCGCCCGTGGCCGCGTCCGGTCCCTCACGGCTCCCGGTCAGTGCGCCAGGATCTTCGAGAGGAAGTCCTTGGCGCGGTCACTGCGCGGGTTGCTGAAGAACTGGTCGGGCGTCGCCTCCTCGACGATCCGCCCGTCGGCCATGAAGACCACCCGGTTCGCCGCGGACCGGGCGAAGCCCATCTCGTGGGTGACGACGACCATCGTCATCCCGTCCCGGGCCAGTTGCTGCATGACCTCGAGCACCTCGTTGATCATCTCGGGGTCCAGCGCGGAGGTCGGCTCGTCGAAGAGCATGACCTTCGGCTCCATCGCCAGCGCCCGGGCGATGGCCACCCGCTGCTGCTGTCCGCCGGAGAGCTGCGCGGGGAACTTGTCCGCCTGGTTGCCCACCCCCACACGGTCCAGCAGGGCGCGGGCCCGCTCCTCGGCCTCGGCCTTCGGCGTACGCCGCACCTTGAGCTGGCCCAGCGTGACGTTCTGCAGGACCGTCATGTGCGCGAAGAGGTTGAAGGACTGGAAGACCATGCCCACGTCCGAGCGCAGCCTGGCCAGCTCCCTGCCCTCGTCCGGCAGCGGCTTGCCGTCGATGGTGATCGACCCGGAGTCGATCGTCTCCAGCCGGTTGATGGTGCGGCACAGGGTGGACTTGCCGGATCCCGAGGGACCGATCACGACGACCACTTCGCCCCGGGCGATGGTCAGGTCGATGTCCTGGAGCACATGCAGCGCACCGAAATACTTGTTGACGTTGTCCAGCACGACCAGAGGTTCCGCCGGGTCCGCCGTGCCTCCGGCGTCCTGCGTCACCGATACTGCGCTCATCGGCGTCACTCGCTCCGTCCTCATCGGTTGCTGGGACCTTAATGACCACGACGAAGCGCCGTCATCACATCTGAGCGGAAATTGAGCATAACGATAAGGACACCCCCGGACACACTGGGTGAGGAACGCCAGCTCGTGGCGTACCGGCTGGATAACGGAAGGCCGGGACGGCCGGGAACCGCCTTGACGTCCCCCACCGGCGTCGGCATGGATGCTGCGCAGGGCCCTGGTCGCCGGACCCCTCTCCCCGGGAAGACGTCCCGCGCGGGGACGGCGGGCGAAGGAACGACGAACGCGGGACGAACGACGGAACGGACGGGAGGCGCCATGCGGGTGCTACTGGTGGAGGACGACGAACACGTCGCCGCCGCGCTGTCCGCCGTCCTCGCCCGGCACGGCATCCACACCGCCCACGCGCGCTGTGGAGCCGAGGCGCTGGAACGGCTCCTCCCCGGCGAGGGCTCCGCCCCCTTCGACGTCGTCCTGCTGGACCTCGGCCTGCCCGACCAGGACGGCTTCGAGGTGTGCGGGCGCATCCGGCACCGGGCCGACATCCCCGTGATCATGGTGACCGCGCGGGCCGACGTGCGCTCCCGCATCCACGGGCTCAATCTCGGAGCCGACGACTACGTCGTCAAGCCGTACGACACCGGGGAACTGCTCGCCCGTATCCACGCCGTCAGCCGCCGCACGGCGGGCGGCGAGAGCGCGGCCGGGACCGGAGGCGGAGGCGGTGAGCCGGACACGCCCGCGGGGCTGCGGTTCGGGCCGGTGCTGATCGAACCCGCCGGCCGCCGCGTCACCGTCGACGGCGAGGTCGTGGCGCTCACCCGCAAGGAGTTCGACCTGCTGGCGCTGCTGGCCCAGCGCCCCGGCGTCGTTTACCGGCGGGAGCAGATCATCAGCGAGGTGTGGCGCACGAGCTGGGAGGGCACCGGGCGCACGCTGGAGGTCCACGTCGCCTCGCTGCGCTCGAAGCTGCGGCTGCCGGCGCTGATCGAGACGGTGCGCGGCGTCGGCTACCGGCTGTCCGCACCGGCCGGCTGACGCGGGTAGCCTTCCGCCGGTGCGCGCCCGACTGCTGCCCCTGCTCATCGTCCTGATGGCCGGTGTGCTCCTGGCCCTGGGGTTCCCCCTGGCCGCCAGCATGGCCGCGGCCGAACAGCAGCGGCTGGTCGTCGACCGCATCGACGACACCGCGCGCTTCGCCTCCCTGGCCCAGTTCGTCACCGCACGCCCCGAGCGGGTGTCCCAGCCCACGGCCGAGGCACGCATCGCCGACGGCCTCCGGGACGAACGGCTGTCCACCCTCACCAGCGAACTCACCCGCTACCACGAGCTGTACGGCATCGACGCCGGCGTCTTCTACCGGGACGGGCAGGCGATGGCGGCCTCCCCCGCGGGCTGGCGGGTACCGGAGCACGGCGAGGGCGCCGACGCCTTCGCCGAGGCGCTCGCGGGGCGCCGCAGCCACGACCCCCCGCAGGTGTGGCCCTGGCAGCGGAACCGGATCGCCGTCGCGTCGCCCGTCGTACGGGACGGGGACGTGGTCGCCGTCGTCCTCACCGACTCCCCCACCGGCCCGCTGCGTTCACGCATCCTGCGCGACTGGATCCCGCTCGCCGCCGGGGAGGCGGCTGCGATGCTGCTGGCGCTCGGGGCGGCCGTCCGGCTGGCCGGGTGGGTGCTGCGGCCCGTGCGGGACCTGGACAAGGCGACCCACGACATCGCCACCGGGCGGCTCACCTCCCGGGTCGCCGCCGCGGGCGGGCCACCGGAGCTGCGGCGGCTTGCGCACTCGTTCAACGAGATGGCGGACCACGTCGAGGACGTGCTGGAGCAGCAGCGGGCGTTCGTGGCCGACGCCTCGCACCAGCTGCGCAACCCGCTGTCGGCCCTGCTCCTGAGGATCGAGCTCCTGGGGCTGGAGCTGCCGGAGGGCAGCGCGGACTTCGCCTCGGTGCAGACGGAGGGGAAGCGGCTGGCACGGGTGCTGGACGACCTGCTCGGGCTGGCCACGGCGGAGCACAGCCGGGCCGACCTGCGGCTGACGGACGTGGCCGCGCTCGTCGCCGAACGGGTGGCCGCCTGGCGCCCGGTCGCGGAGCGGGCGGGGGTGACCCTGCGGACGGCCGGGGCGGGCGCGGTGACGGCGTGGGCCGATCCGCTCACCCTCTCCAGCGCCCTGGACGCCGTGGTGGACAACGCGGTGAAGTTCACGCCGGAGGGGAAGGCGGTCACCGTCACGGTGGCCGCCTCGGGGGAACGCGTCACCGTGGAGGTGGCCGACGAGGGGCCGGGACTCACGGAGGACGAGCTCACCCGCATCGGGGACCGGTTCTGGCGCAGCGGACGCCACCAGAACGTCTCCGGCTCCGGCCTGGGGCTGTCGATCGCACGGGCCCTGCTGGCCGCGGGGGACGCGTCGATCGCGTACTCCCCGGGCGACCCCACGGGCCTGCGGGTGACCGTGACACTGCCGCGGACGGCACCGTGACCGCGCGTACCGTCACGGTGGTCAGACGTCGGGGAGGTGTTCCTCCCAGGCGGCCTCGCCCTCCTCACCCTCGTCCGCCAGGGCCTGCCGCACCACGCGGAGCGCCAGTCCCTCGGCGTACCCCTTGCGGGCGAGCATGCCCACGAGGCGGCGTATCCGCTTCTCCGGGGCGAGGCCGCGCGTCGTGCGGAGCTTGCGCTCCACGAGGGCACGCGCCGTCTCCGCCTCCTGATCGGCGTCGAGCCGGCCCAGCGCGCCGTCGATGACCGAGGAGTCCACACCGCGGGTGCGCAGCTCGCGGGCCAGGGCGCGGCGCGCGAGGCCGCGGCTGTGGTGGCGGGACTCCACCCAGGCGTCGGCGAAACTCGCGTCGTCGATGAGGCCCACCTCCTCGAACCGGGCGAGCACCTCCTCGGCCGCCTCCTCGGGGATGCCCCGGCGGTCCAGGGCCTCCGCGAGCTGGCTGCGGGTGCGGGGCGTCCCGGTGAGCAGGCGCAGGCAGATCGTCCTCGCCCGCTCCACCGGATCACGGGGTTCGGACGGTGCTGCCCCCTCGGCCCTCGACGAGGAGACAGCACCGCCGTTCTGGGGTGCCGGAGCCTGCTCCGGCCATTCCGTCCGCCGTGTCATCGCGCGGCCGGGCTAGCTCTTGGCCGCGCTGCCGGCCGCCTTCGCGGCCTTCCCCTTGGCCGCCGTCACCGGGGCGGCCTTGGCGGCGGACTCGGCCGCGGCGGGGCCGCCGGCCGCGGCGTCCTGGCCGGGCTCCCCCGTGGCCTCCTGCGTGCGCGGGCCGATGCCCAGCTTCTCCTTGATCTTCTTCTCGATCTCGTTGGCCAGGTCCGGGTTGTCCCGCAGGAAGTTGCGGGCGTTCTCCTTGCCCTGGCCGAGCTGGTCGCCCTCGTAGGTGTACCAGGCACCGGACTTGCGGATGAAGCCGTGCTCCACGCCCATGTCGATCAGGCCGCCCTCGCGGCTGATGCCCACGCCGTAGAGGATGTCGAACTCCGCCTGCTTGAAGGGCGGTGCGACCTTGTTCTTCACGACCTTGACCCGGGTGCGGTTGCCGACGGCCTCGGTGCCGTCCTTCAGGGTCTCGATCCGCCGGATGTCGAGCCGCACCGAGGAGTAGAACTTCAGCGCCCGGCCACCGGTCGTCGTCTCGGGCGAGCCGAACATGACGCCGACCTTCTCCCGGAGCTGGTTGATGAAGATCGCCGTCGTCTTGGACTGGCTCAGCGCTCCGGTGATCTTGCGGAGCGCCTGGCTCATCAGCCGGGCCTGGAGGCCGACGTGGGAGTCGCCCATCTCGCCCTCGATCTCGGCACGGGGCACGAGCGCGGCCACGGAGTCCACCACGATCAGGTCCAGCGCGCCGGACCTGATGAGCATGTCGGTGATCTCCAGCGCCTGCTCACCGTTGTCCGGCTGGGAGAGGATCAGCTGGTCCACGTCCACACCGAGCTTCTTGGCGTACTCCGGGTCGAGCGCGTGCTCGGCGTCGACGAAGGCGACGGTACCGCCGGCCTTCTGCGCGTTGGCCACCGCGTGCAGCGTGAGCGTCGTCTTACCGCTGGACTCCGGGCCGTAGACCTCCACGACGCGGCCCCGCGGCAGGCCGCCGACCCCGAGCGCGACGTCCAGCGCCGTCGATCCGGTGGGGATGACCTCCACGGGCTCGTCCGGCCGCTCACCGAGACGCATCACGGCGCCCTTGCCGAATTGCCGTTCAATCTGCGCGAGCGCGGCGTCGAGCGCCTTCTCGCGGTCGGTTCCTGCCATGGGTGCCACCGGTTTCTGGTTCGATCGCTTCACATCCGACGACGCTAGCGGCTGCCACTGACAACCGGCCCGGACCGGGCCGGGAGCCGTGCCTGAGCCGCCTCTGCCGCCACCATGGGAATCGATGTTCGATTTTTGTGTCAAGTGACGCCGCCGAGGCTGTGGATAACGGGAAACCCACAGGTCAAGACAAGTACGAGGTCTGTTGTGCCCGCATTCGCCCAGCACCGGAGAGGCCCCCGGAGCGCCGGGAACCGGGGGCGCGCCGCCCTCAGCGCAGCTCGGCCGGGACGTCCATGGCCGCGCACACCCCGCGCCAGACGTCCTTCGCCGCCCACCCCGCGTCCAGCGCCTCGCGGACCGTGCGCCCGCCCAGCTCCGACATCACGTGGTCCCGCGCGAAGGAGTCCGCGTAGGCCGACCCGAAGTGCGCCGCCATCCGCTCCCAGAAGTCCGTCAGCCGCATGCCCCCAGTATCGCGCAGTGCTCGCCGCACCCGGGACGCCGCCGTCCGACCGGGACGCCGACGTCCAGGCGGGCCCCACTCCCGCGCCCGGCCACGGGCGGCTCACGGCGTCAGCCGCCCAGCGCCCGCACCCCGGCCGTGACCACGACCGCGGCGCCGATCACGGCCAGGAACGGCGCCCGCAGCAGCAGGGCGCCCGCCGCGGCGGCGAGCCCGGCCGCGCGGGCGTCCACGGTAAGCGAGCCGCCGGCGCCCTCGAAGGTCTGCAGCGCGGTGAGCGCCGCCAGCAGCGCGACCGGCAGCAGCGCCGCCAGGCGCCGCACGACCGGCCGTTCCAGCGCCCCGGCCGGCACGGCGAGCCCCAGCAGCTTGATCAGGTAGCACCCGGCGGCGGTGACGGCGATGGCGAGCCACACGTTCATCGCACGCCCTCCCGCGTCCGGATGACGAGCAGCACGGCCGGGGCGGCCAGCGCGGCGACGAGGACGGGCACCCCCGCGGGCAGAAGCGGTTGGCAGGCCACGGCGAGCACGACGGCGAGCCCGGCGGTCGCCCCCTCCCTCGTGGACCGCAGCATGGGCGCCAGCAGGGCGAGGAACACCGCGGGCCCGGCGGCGTCCAGCCCCCAGGCGGCCGGATCACCCAGCCGCTCGGCACCGAGCGCGCCCAGCAGGGTCGTCAGGTTCCACAGGACGTACAGCGTGAGGCCGGTGACGACGAAGCCGACGCGGGCCGACCGCCGGTCGCGCTGCGCCAGCGCCACGGCGGCGGTCTCGTCGATGACCCACTGGGCGGCCAGCGGACGCACCGCGCGGGGCAGCCGCAGGAGCGAGGAGAGGCGCAGACCGTAGAAGGCGTTGCGGACGCCGAGGAACAGCGCGCCCGCCGCGGCGGTCCCGGGGCCGCCGCCCCCGGCGAGCGCCGCGACCAGGGCGAACTGCGAGGCCCCCGTGAACACCAGGAGGCTGAGGGCACACGTCTGCCACAGGTCGAGGCCGGAGCCGGCGGAGGTGACCCCGAACGCGAAGCCGGACAGCCCGACGGCGACGCCGACACCGAGGGCGTCGCGGACGACGGCCCGCTCGCCGCCCGGTGCCGGGTCGTCGTCCCCGGGCCGCGGTATCGGGGACGCCGTTCTGGGGGAAACCTGGTTCGTCACGGTTCGGGACGCTAGGCGGTCGGCCCGTCGCCGGTCTTGTACGTTCTTGCACGTTCGCGCTGGTAGGCGCCGGGCGGAACGCCGACGATGCGCCGGAAGTGCCGACCCAGGTGGGCCTGGTCCGTGAAACCGACCGTCACCGCGGCGGCGGCCGGCGGCAGCCCGTCCTCCAGCAGCCCGCGGGCGCGGCGCACCCGAGCGTCGGTGAGCCAGGCGTGCGGCGGCAGGCCGTAACGCTCGCGGAAGGCGCGGGAGAGCGCGAACGGGCTGGCGGCCAGCTCGGCCGCGAGCGTGCCCAGGGTGGGCGGCTCGGCCATCCGCTCCTCCAGGATCTCCCGGGCACGGGCCGCCACGCCCGCCCCGGCCCCGGGCTGGGCGCGGACGGGGGCCGGGGCGCCGCACCGCCGCAGCAGCCGGGCGACGGCCAGGCGCAGCATGCTGTCCGCCGCGAGGGGGTTGCCCGCCTCGGCGGCCCGGTGCACGCCGCCGATGAGCGCGGAGGTGCGCTCGTCGAGCACGTAGCTCTCCGCGAAGGCGGGGGTGCCCCGCAGCGCGAGGGTCTCTTCGGCGATCTCACGGACGAGCTCCGCCGAGGGGTAGAGCGTGTAGTAGGACCAGCCCTCCGGGACGCCGGCGCGCGCGGTGTGCGGAACCTCCGGGTTGATCATGACGACGCTGCCCGGGACGGCTCGTATGACCCCTCCGGGCGTGCCCACCTCCTCGACCCCGCCGGCGACCGCGCCCAGGACGTAGCCCTCGTGGGTGTGCCGGGGGAAGGTGTGGTCCACGTAGCGGGCGCGCAGGAGGTCCAGCCCGGGCAGTTCCTCGCACCGCCAGTGCCGTGCCCACTCCGCGTCGCTCACCCCTTCAGTGTCCCAACCGGGCCGCGGCCCCGGGGCGGCGGCCATGCGGGGCCGCTGTCGGTGCCCGGGTGCACGATGGGGGCATGGGTGACTCCTCGGCCGTGCCCGGCCCCGATGCCCTGGACGGCTTCTCCCCCGCGACGCGCGCGTGGTTCGCGGGGGCGTTCCGCGCACCCACGGCCGCGCAGGAGGGCGCCTGGCAGGCCCTGGCAGAAGGCTCGGACGCCCTGGTCGTCGCCCCGACGGGCTCGGGGAAGACGCTGGCCGCCTTCCTCGCCTCGCTGGACCGTCTGGCGGCCCAGCCCCCGCCCGCCGAGCCGCTGAGGCGCTGCCGCGTGCTGTACGTGTCGCCGCTCAAGGCGCTGGCGGTCGACGTCGAGCGGAACCTGCGCAGCCCGCTGACGGGCATCCGGCAGGAGGCGCTGCGGCTCGGGCTGCCCGAGCCGCAGGTGCGGGTGGCGATCCGTTCCGGGGACACCCCCGCGGCCGAGCGGCGCGCCCTCGCCCGGAGGCCGCCGGACATCCTCATCACGACGCCGGAGTCGCTGTTCCTCATGCTCACCTCGCAGACGCGCGAGGCGCTGAGCGGGGTGGAGACGGTGATCCTGGACGAGGTGCACGCGGTGGCGGGCACCAAGCGCGGCGCCCATCTCGCCCTCACGCTGGAGCGGCTGGACGCCCTGCTGGAGCGGCCCGCGCGCCGCATCGGGCTGTCCGCGACGGTACGTCCGGTGGAGGAGGTCGCCCGGTTCCTCTCCCCGCAGCGCCCGGTGAAGATCGTCCAGCCGCCGGCGGAGAAGGAGTTCGCCCTGCGCGTCGTCGTCCCGGTGGAGGACATGGGCGAGCTGGGCGGTTCCCCGGTCTCCGAGCCGGACGCCCCCGGCACCAGGCCCTCCATCTGGCCCTCGGTGGAGGAGCGGATCTGCGACCTGGTGCAGGAGCACCGCTCCACGATCGTGTTCGTCAACTCCCGCAGGCTCGCCGAGCGGCTGTGCAACCGGCTGAACGAGATCGCGTACGAGCGGGCGACGGGTGAGCCGCTGCCCGAGCACCACGCGCCGGCGGAGCTGATGGGCGGCTCCGGTGCCGCCGAGGGGGCGCCGCCGGTGCTGGCGCGGGCCCACCACGGTTCGGTGTCCAAGGAGCAGCGGGCGCAGGTCGAGGAGGATCTGAAGGCCGGGCGGCTGCAGGCCGTCGTGGCCACCTCCAGCCTGGAGCTGGGGATCGACATGGGGGCGGTGGACCTGGTCGTCCAGGTGGAGTCGCCGCCCTCGGTGGCCTCGGGGCTGCAGCGGGTGGGCCGGGCCGGGCACCAGGTGGGCGCGGTCTCGGCGGGCGTCGTCTTCCCCAAGTACCGCGGTGATCTCGTGCAGTCGGCGGTGGTGACGGAGCGGATGCGGCAGGGGGCCATCGAGGCGCTGCGCGTCCCGGCGAACCCGCTGGACGTCCTGGCCCAGCAGCTCGTGGCCATCACCGCGATGGACACCTGGGACGTGGGCGAGCTGCTGGCGCTCGTGCGCCGGGCCGCGCCCTTCTCGGCGCTGCCGGAGTCGGCGTTCGACGGCGTGCTGGACATGCTGGCGGGCCGCTACCCCTCGGACGCCTTCGCGGAGCTGCGCCCCCGCGTCGTGTGGGACCGGGTCGCGCACACGGTCGCCGCCCGGCCCGGCGCGCAGCGGCTCGCCGTCACCTCGGGCGGCACCATTCCGGACCGCGGGCTGTTCGGCGTCTTCCTGGCCGGGGCCGATCCGAAGCGCGGCGGCGGGCGGGTCGGCGAGCTGGACGAGGAGATGGTGTACGAGTCCCGGGTGGGGGACGTCTTCACGCTGGGCACGACGTCCTGGCGCATCGAGGACATCACGCGGGACCGGGTGCTGGTCTCCCCAGCCCCGGGGGTGCCGGGGCGGCTGCCGTTCTGGAAGGGCGACCAGCTCGGCCGCCCGCTGGAGCTGGGGCGGGCGCTCGGGGCGTTCCTGCGGGAGATCGGGGCGCTGGCGGAGGACGCGGCGCGCGAACGGCTGGCGTCGGCGGGGCTGGACGAGCTGGCGGTGGGCAACCTCCTGGCCTATCTGGCGGAGCAGCGGGCGGCCTGCGGCCATGTTCCGGATGACCGCACGATCGTGGTGGAGCGGTTCCGGGACGAGCTGGGCGACTGGCGGGTGGTCGTGCACTCGCCGTTCGGGGCGCAGGTGCACGCTCCCTGGGCCTTGGCGCTGGGGTCCCGGCTGACCGAGCGCTACGGGCTGGACGCCCAGGTGATGCACGCGGACGACGGGATCGTGCTGCGGCTCCCGGACGCCGACCTCCTGGGGCTGGACGCGCTGGACGGCCCGCTGGAGCCGGATCGCGCGTTCGACGCCGAGCAGGCGCCCGTCGGTGCGCAGGACGTGCTGTTCGAGCAGGGTGAGGTCGAGGAGACCGTCACGGCCGAGGTGGGCGGTTCCGCGCTGTTCGCCGCCCGGTTCCGCGAGTGCGCGGCGCGGGCGCTGCTGCTGCCGCGCCGCGATCCGGGCCGGCGCACCCCGCTGTGGCAGCAGCGGCGCCGGGCCTCGCAGCTCCTGCAGGTGGCGAGCGAGTTCGGTTCGTTCCCGATCGTGCTGGAGGCCGTACGGGAGTGCCTGCAGGACGTGTTCGACGTGCCGGGTCTGGCGGAGCTGATGGGGGACGTGGCGGCCCGCCGCGTGCGGCTGGTGGAGGTCACGACGCCGGAGCCCTCGCCGTTCGCGCGGTCGCTGCTGTTCGGCTACGTGGCGCAGTTCCTCTACGAGGGTGACACCCCGCTGGCCGAGCGGCGTGCCGCGGCCCTCTCGCTGGATTCCCGGCTGCTCGCGGAGCTGCTGGGCCGGGCCGAGCTGCGGGAGCTGTTGGACGCGGAGGTGGTGGCCGAGCTGGAGGCCGAGCTCCAGTGGCACACCGAGGACCGGAGGATCAAGGACGTCGAGGGGGTGGCCGACGCGCTGCGGCTGCTGGGGCCGCTCGAGGAGGCGGAGTTGGCCGAGCGCGGCGCCGAGCCCGGCTGGGCGGCCGAGCTGGCGGCGGCGCGGCGGGCGATCCCGGTGCGGATCGCGGGCCGGGAGCGCTGGGCCGCGGTCGAGGACGCGGGCCGGCTGCGGGACGCCCTGGGCGTGGCCCTGCCGGTGGGGGTGCCGGAGGCGTTCACCGAGCCGGTGCCCGATCCGCTGGGTGATCTGCTGGCCCGGTTCGCCCGCACCCACGGCCCGTTCACGACGGCGGCGGCCGCCGCGCGCTTCGGCCTCGGTCAGGCGGTGGCCGACGGCGCGCTGCACCGGATGGCGGCCGAGGGCCGGCTGCTGCAAGGCGAGTTCCATCCCGCGGGAGCAGGTCAGGAGTGGTGTGATCCCACGGTGCTGCGGCGGCTGCGGCGGCGTTCGCTGGCGGCGCTGCGGCAGGAGCTGGAGCCGGTCCCGGGCCCGGCCCTGGCGGCGTTCCTGCCCCGGTGGCAGCACGTGGGGGCCGGTGGGCTGCGCGGTGTCGACGGGCTGGCGCGGGCGGTGGAGCAGTTGCAGGGCGCGGCCGTGCCGGCCTCGGCGCTGGAGCGGCTGGTGCTGCCGAGCCGGGTGGCCGGCTACAGCCCCGCCATGCTGGACGAGTTGACGACGACGGGCGAGGTGCTGTGGGCCGGGGCCGGGGCGCTGCCCGGCAAGGACGGCTGGGTCGCGCTGTATCCGGCGGACGCGGCGCCGCTGCTCCTGCCGGAGCCGCATCCGCTGGAGCTGACGCCGCACCACCGGGCGGTGCTGGACGCTCTGTCGGGCGGGTACGGCCTGTTCTTCCGGCAGATCGCCGAACAGGTGCGGGCCGTCGACCCTGAGGTGACGGATCTGCTGCTGGCCGAGACGGTGTGGGAGCTGGCCTGGTCGGGGCGGCTCACGAACGACGGCCTGGCCCCGCTCCGCGCGCTGCTGGGTTCGGGGCGCACGGCCGGCTCCACGGCGCACCGGGCGCGGCGTCCGGTGCCGCGCGGCCGGTACGGCTCGCTGGGGGTGCGCACCGCCTCCAGGAACGGGCCGCCCACGGTGGCCGGACGGTGGTCGCTGCTGCCGCCCCGGGAGGAGGAGCCCACGCTGCGCGCCCACGCCGTGGCGGGCACCCTGCTGGACCGGCACGGGGTCGTCACCCGGGGCGCCGTCGCCACGGAGGGTGTGCCGGGCGGCTTCGCGGCGGCCTACCGGGTGCTGTCCGCGTTCGAGGAGAGCGGCCAGGCGCGGCGTGGCTACGTCGTCGAGCATCTCGGGGCCGCGCAGTTCGCGATGGACGGCGCGGTGGACCGGCTGCGGGCGGTGCACACCGCGCGGGAGCGGGAGCGGGAGGGGCGAGCCGTGGTGCTGGCGGCGGCCGATCCGGCGAACGCCTACGGGGCGGCGCTGCCGTGGCCGGAGTCACCGGAGGGCGCGGGCCACAAGCCGGGCCGCAAGGCGGGCGCCCTGGTCGTCCTGGTGGACGGGGAACTCGTGCTGTATCTGGAACGTGGCGGGCGGTCGATGCTGGCCTGGGGCGAGGGGCGGGCGCTGGAGGAGGCCACGTCGGCCCTGGCGGAGGCGGCACGTTCGGGGATGCTGGGTTCCCTCACCGTCGAGCGGGCCAACGGTGCCGCGGTGCTGACGTCTGCGCTGGGTCGCGTCCTGGAGGCCGCGGGTTTCCACGCGACCCCGCGCGGGCTGCGGCTGCGGCCGTAGGCGTCACCGGAAGGGGCAGGGCATGCCGGAGGGAGACACGGTCTGGCGCACGGCGCGGAGGCTGCACGAGGTGCTCTCCGGCTGCCGGCTGAGCCGGGGCGAGCTGCGGGTCCCGGCGTTCGCGACGGCTGATCTGGCGGGCCGTGAGGTGCTGGAGACGGTGGCGTGCGGCAAGCATCTGCTGACGCGGTTCGGCGGGGGTCTGACGCTGCACTCACATCTGCGGATGGACGGCTCCTGGCGGGTGTTCGGTGCGGGGGAACGCTGGAACGGCGGCCCGGGCCACCAGATCCGGGCGGTGCTGGGCGTTCCGGAGGCCGTGGCGGTCGGCTACCGGCTGCCGGTGCTGGAGCTGCTGCCGACGCGGGCCGAGGGCGAGGTCGTCGGGCATCTGGGGCCGGATCTGCTGGGGCCGGGCTGGGACGGCGCGGAGGCGCTGCGCCGGCTGCGCGCCGAGCCGGGGCGGGAGATCGGGGAGGCGTTGCTGGATCAGCGCAATCTGGCCGGAATCGGCAACGTGTACCGCTCAGAGCTGTGCTTCCTGGGCCGGGTGCCGCCGTGGGCGCCGGTGGGTGAGGTGCCCTCGCTGGAGCGGATGGTCACGCTGGCCCGGCGGCTGCTGGAGGTGAACAGGGCGCGGCCGGAGCGGGTGACGACGGGGGATGCCCGGCGGGGCCGGCGGCTGTGGGTGTACGGGCGGCACCATCGCCCGTGTCTGCGCTGCGGGACGCCGGTGCGGCGCGTGGAGTCCGCCGGGCGGGACGGCACGCGCCGCCCCGTCTACTGGTGTCCTCGGTGCCAGCCCGGCCACGGCGACGCGCCTCCGTGGGCCTGAGCCGGGAGGGGCCTGAGCCGGGAGAGCCGGGGGTTACGGAGCGTCCGGGCCGGTGAGGAGGGCCCGGGTGCGGGCGGGCGCGGCCGGGGGCAGGTCCGCGAGGACGTCGGCGAGGGTGACGTCGGCGAGGCTGCTGCGCCAGGCCCGGTGGGCGTCGGCCATCCGCGCGGCGAGGAGGCAGGCGTGACCGCACTCCTCCGGTGGCAGGCCCCCGCGACCCTGTCGGCGGATCTCGCGGCACTCGAACGGTGACGACGCCCCGTCCACGGCTTCGACGATCTCCAGCAGGGTGATCTGGGCGGCGGGCCGGGCGAGCCGGAAGCCGCCGCGCGGGCCGGTGGTCGCGCTGAGCACACCGGCCTTGACCAGTGCCTTGAGCTGCTTCGCCAACGAGGGCGCGGGCAGGTCGTAGTACTGCGCGAGCTGGGTGGTGGACGCACTGGCGCCCGGATCGAGCTGCGCCAGGGAGGTGGCGCAGTGCAGAACCCATTCGGTGCTCACTGGCAGCTTCACGCCTCCGAGTCTAATCGTAGATATTACAGACCCTCATTATCCGTGATAGCTTTTCGCCGACGCGAGAGAAAGGGAGATCATCATGCGGATCGCAGTCGCCGGTGCCACGGGCAACATCGGGGCGCGCACGGTCGCTCTGCTGCATCAGCGCGGGCACGAGGTAGTACGCGTCAGCCGCTCGACCGGCGTCGACCTGACGAGCGGCCAGGGCCTCGACGAGGCGCTGGCCGGGGTGGAGGTGGTCGTCGACGCCACCAACGCGCCGGCCGGCGAGCGGAAGGAGACGGTCGACTACTTCGGCACGACCACCCGCAACCTGCTGGCCGCCGAGGAACGGGCCGGCGTCCGGCACCACGTACTGCTGTCCATCGTCGGTATCCAGCAGAACGCGAGCGAGAACGCCCACTACGCTGGCAAGCGCGAGCAGGAGCGCCTCGTGTCCGAGGGGCCGGTGCCGTGGACGATCGTCCCCGTCACGCAGTTCCACGACTTCGCCGAGATGGTGGCGGGCTGGACGGAGCAGGACGGTGTCGCCACCATCCCGCCCCTCCTCGTGCAGCCGATCGCGCCCGGCGACGTCGCCGAGGTGCTGGCCGAGGTGGCCGTGGGGCCGCCGCAGGGCCGCTACCCCGATGTCGCCGGGCCGGAGACGCAGGACCTGGTGGACATGGCCCGCCGCACCCTGCGGGCCCGAGGCCGCGACGTGCGCCTGGTGCCGACGTGGGAAGGCGTGTTCGACACCGCCAACGGCGGCAACGCGCTACTGCCCGGGAAGGGCGCCCGTATCGCACCCACCACGTTCGACCAGTGGCTCGCTGATCAGGGCTGAGAACCGTCCCGCCCCACACGAAGACCCCGGGTGGGCTGCCGAGGCAGCCCACCCGGGGTCTTTGGCGTCAGTGCCGTGCGGCAGGAGGTCTGCCTGCCGCACGGGGCCGAGCGCTACGCGGCGACGACGTCCACGGCCTCCTGGGGCCGCTTGATCGTCACCCGCTCGTCGGGGCGACCGGTGACGGAGGTGACCGACACCGGGTTGAGCACGGGCCGCATCGGCGCCGGTACCGCATCGCCGGCGGCCGACTGGGCCAGCTCGGCCAGGGCCAGCTCGTCGCTGACCTCACGCATCAGTTCGGACATCGGTACGTCCAGTGCATCGCAGATGGACGACAGCAGTTCGGAGGAAGCCTCCTTCTGCCCTCGCTCCACCTCGGACAGGTAGCCGAGTGAGACGCGCGCGGATGCGGAGACTTCGCGCAGGGTACGGCCCTGACGCTGGCGCTGCCGACGCAGCACGTCACCCAGCAGGCGACGGAGCAGAATCATCGGTGGCTCCCTCCTCGGACCGTGGACCTGAATCCTTCATGCCCCACCGTACCGCCTACAACCGCGGGCGTGCGGGGAGCGATGTCGTGTTCACTCAGGGCTGCAAACATCCCTCACCCCCGCTCTGTTCCGTATCCTGTCCCCCGCCATTCTCCAGCAGTTCCCCGCAGAGCAGACGGAGAACGGCTCGGACGCTCTCCTCCCGGATGCGCGTCCGGTCTCCGGTGAGAGCCAGGCGACGGGCGGTCACCGGGCCCGTGGGGCCGGCGACGGCGACGTACACCGTCCCGACCGGTTGTCCGTCCTGCGGCTCCGGTCCGGCGACACCGGTGGTGGCCACGCCCCAGCGGGTACCCAGCAACGCCCGGACCCCACCTGCCATCTGCCGGGCGACCTCGGGGTGGACGGCGCCCTCGGCGGAGAGCAGTTCGCCGTCGACGCCCAGCAGCCGCTGCTTGACGTCCGTCGCGTACGCCGTGAGCGAGCCGCGGAAACTCCGGGAGGCGCCGGGGACGGTGGTGAGCGCGGCGGCCACCAGCCCGCCGGTCAGCGACTCGGCGACCCCGACCGTCTCGCCGCGGGCGCGGAGCAGCCTCAGCGCCTCGGCGGCGAGGGAGCCGCTGTCCGGGCCACTCGCCGCGGGGCTCACCGGGCCCGCTCCTCCGCGAGCCCCGCCCGGCGCAGCCGCGCGGCCTGCAGGACGTACTCCACGGCGCTGCCGACGGTCAGGACGACGGCCGCCGCCATGATCCACCAGCGCAGGCTGGCCAGCGGGCCGGTCAGGACGAGGATGTACATGCCGACCGCGACACCCTGGGCGAGCGTCTTGAGCTTGCCGCCGCGGCTGGCGGGGATGACGCCGTAGCGGATCACCCAGAAGCGCATGAGCGTGATGCCCAGCTCCCTGCCGATGATCACGAGGGTGACCCACCAGGGCAGGTCGCCGAGCGCCGAGAGGCAGACCAGTGCGGCGCCCATGATCGCCTTGTCGGCGATGGGGTCGGCGATCTTGCCGAAGTCGGTGACGAGGTCGTACCGGCGGGCCAGCTCGCCGTCGAACAGATCCGTGATCATGGCGACGGTGAAGGCGGCCCAGGCCAGCGAGCGCCAACCCGGGTCATGGCCGCCGTCCACCAGCATCAGCACCACGAAACCGGGCACGAGGGCCAAGCGGATCATGGTCAGGACGTTGGCGATGTTCCACACGCCCGCCTGCCGCGCCGATGCCGGGCGGGGCTGCGCCAGCCGCCCGCCGTCGGCCGCGGAGGCCGGGACGCCTGTCATGGGGCCTCCTCGACCGTCTCCGGCTCGGCGACCAGGTCCACACCCTCGGCCGCCACAGCCTTCGCTTCGACCATACGTCCGGGGGTGAGACCGGCGCAGCCGGGCCCGACAAGCCGCACCTGGCCGTCGGTCTCGGGCGCCTGGTGGGCCGCTCGGCCGAGGACGCCGTCCTCCGCGTCGACGCTTTCCACGAGCACGTGCAGCGTCTGCCCGAGCCGCTCCTCGGCGCGCTGCGCGGTCAGCTCCTCCGCCAGCGGCGTCAGGTGCGCGAGCCGCTCCGCGACGACGTCGGGGTCGAGCTTGTCCGCGTAGCCCGCGGCCTCGGTGCCGTCCTCGTCCGAGTAGCCGAAGACGCCGATCGCGTCCAGGCGGGCGCCGGAGAGGAAGCGTTCCAGCTCGGCGAAGTCGGCCTCACTCTCGCCGGGGAAGCCGACGATGAAGTTCGAGCGCACCCCGGCCTCGGGCGCCTTGGCCCGGATCGTCTCCAGCAGCTCCCAGAAGCGCTCGGTGTCACCGAAGCGGCGCATCGCGCGCAGCACCGAGGGCGCGGCGTGCTGGAACGAGAGGTCGAAGTACGGCGCCACCTTGTCGGTACCGGCGAGCACGTCGATCAGCCCGGGGCGCAGCTCGGCGGGCTGCAGATAGCTGACGCGGACGCGCTCGATGCCGTCGACGGCGGCCAGCTCGGGCAGCAGCGTCTCCAGGAGGCGGATGTCCCCGAGGTCCTTGCCGTAGGACGTGTTGTTCTCGGAGACGAGCATGATCTCCCTGACCCCCTGCTCGGCCAGCCAGCGGGTCTCGCCGAGCACGTCGGCGGGGCGCCGGGAGACGAAAGATCCCCGGAAGGAGGGGATCGCGCAGAACGAGCAGCGGCGGTCGCAGCCGGAGGCGAGCTTCACCGAGGCGACGGGGCTGGTGTCGAGCCGACGGCGCAGCGGCGCGCGCGGGCCGGAGGCCGGGGCGATCCCGTCGGGGAGATCGGCGGGGGCGGACGCGAGAGCGTCGCCGTGACCGGGCAGCGCGACCTGGCTGCCCTGCCGCTCGGCAGGCGTGACGGGCAGCAGCTTGCGCCGGTCCCGGGGCGTGTGCGGGGCGTGGACGCCGCCGGAGAGGATGGTCTGCAGGCGGTCGGAGATGTCGGCGTAGTCGTCGAAGCCGAGGACACCGTCGGCCTCGGGCAGTGCGTCGGCGAGTTCGGCGCCGTAGCGCTCGGCCATGCAGCCCACCGCGACGACGGCCTGGGTGCGCCCCCGGCCCTTCAGGTCGTCGGCTTCGAGCAGGGCGTCGACGGAGTCCTTCTTGGCGGCCTCGACGAATCCACAGGTGTTGACGACGGCGACATCGGCCTGCTCCGCGTCGTGGACGAGGTCCCAGCCGTCGGCCGCCAGACGGCCTGCGAGCTCCTCCGAGTCCACCTCGTTACGGGCGCAGCCAAGTGTGACCAGGGCGACGGTACGGCGTTCGGGCATGGGCTCAACCCTACTTCGTCCCGGCCGTGGACCCGGCCGTGCCCTGCGCGAAGCGGGACACGGCCGGGGCCGCGGCGGGGGCGGGCATGCGCCGGGCGCCAGGACCGGGTGCGGCTCAGCCCTGCGCAGGGTCGCCCTTGGTGTAGCTGACGCGCTGCACCTGGCCGACCTCGCCCACCTGCTCGACCTTCTTGCCGTTGACGTACAGCTCGACGGCTCCGGCGTTGCCGAGGACGAGGTCGATCTGCTCGTCGTCGGTGAACGTCTTGCTGTCGCCGTCCTTGAGCACGCCCTCGTGCAGGAGGCGCCCGGTGTGGTCCTCCGCGGAGATCCAGCTGTTGCCGTCCTTGGCGACGAGCTTCACGGTCACCTTGTCGGCCGGGGCCGCGGCGATGGCGCTGTCGGACGGCTTCGGTTCCGGCTCGGGTTCGGCCGTCGCGGAGGGACTGGGCTCCGCCTCGGCGGACTGCTGATCACTGGATTCGGCGACGGGCGTGCCCTTGTCCTCACCCCCGACGAGGGTGAAGCCGACGAAGCCGACGACCACGACGATCGCCGCGACCATCGCCGCCGTCCAGTTCGGACGGCGGCGCTCGGGCCGGATACGTTCGGCTTCGAACAGCGGTGCGGCCGGCGTGGCCGCGGGACGTCCGCCGTGCTCTGTGTCGTACTGCTCGACGACGGGCCGCGGGTCGAGACCCACCGCCCTGGCGAGCGAGCGGATGTGCCCGCGCGCGTACACGTCGCCGCCACAGCGGGTGAAGTCGTCCTGTTCGATCGCCTGCACGATGGGAACGCGCACGCGGGTGGCGGCACTGACCTCCTCGACGGTCAGTCCCGCTTCGACTCGGGCTTGCTGGAGGACCCGGCCGACGGCCGGACGGTCCTCGTGTGGAACGGCTGAAGGCCGGTCCTCTTCGGGGGAGTTGCCGATGGACACGGGGGCGCCTTTCGAGCGTGTAGCCACCTGCTGGGGATTCAGTCTAAGGGGGTCGTGACAGGTTCGGACAACGGGGCGGACGGACGTCTTCCGCACCCAGGATGGCCGAGCATCCCGAGGGTGGAGACGCGCAGCGCCGCAGCGGTACGGGTGATGTTCCGCTTACCCGCCTAACTGGACGTATGCCCAGAGGAAACGGTTGTCCGCGTGTTCGTTACGAGACCTAGTCTTAATGAGTTACCTATCAGTGTCCCCGCGGATGAGTGCCAGCACTCCATCGAGTTCATCCGGTTTGACGAGTACGTCCCGTGCCTTGGAGCCCTCGCTCGGGCCGACGATGTCGCGGCTCTCCATCAGGTCCATCAGCCGACCCGCCTTCGCGAAGCCGACCCGCAGCTTGCGCTGGAGCATCGAGGTGGAGCCGAACTGCGTGGAGACCACCAGCTCCGCGGCCTGACACAGCAGGTCCAGGTCGTCACCGATCTCCTCGTCGATCTCCTTCTTCTTCCCCTGGCCGACGAGCACGTCGTCCCGGAAGACCGGTGTCATCTGCTCCTTGCAGTGCGCGACGACCGCGCGGATCTCGTCCTCCGTGACGAAGGCCCCCTGCATTCGGGTGGGCTTGCCCTGCCCCATGGGGAGGTACAGCCCGTCGCCCTTGCCGATCAGCTTCTCCGCACCCGCCTGGTCGAGGATGACCCGGCTGTCGGCCAGTGAGGAGGTGGCGAACGCGAGCCGGGAGGGCACGTTGGCCTTGATGAGGCCGGTGACGACGTCGACGGACGGGCGCTGCGTCGCCAGCACGAGGTGGATGCCCGCCGCCCGGGCCAGCTGGGTGATCCGGACGATGGCGTCCTCGACGTCCCGCGGAGCCACCATCATCAGGTCGGCCAGCTCGTCGACGATGACCAGCAGGTAGGGATAGGGCGCCAGTTCGCGTTCGCTGCCCTCGGGCGCCGTCACCGAACCGGCGCGCACCGCCGCGTTGAAGTCGTCGATGTGACGGAACCCGTAGGCGGCCAGGTCGTCGTAGCGCAGGTCCATCTCGCGCACCACCCACTGCAGGGCCTCGGCGGCCTTCTTGGGGTTGGTGATGATGGGGGTGACCAGGTGCGGGATGCCCTCATAGGCCGTCAGCTCCACCCGTTTGGGGTCCACCAGGACCATCCGCACGTCCTCCGGCGTCGCCCGCGCCATGACCGAGGTGATCAGGCAGTTGATGCACGACGACTTGCCGGAACCGGTGGCGCCCGCGATCAGGATGTGCGGCATCTTCGCGAGGTTCGCGTTGACGTAACCGCCCTCCACGTCCTTGCCGAGCGCCACGACCATGGGGTGGTCCTCGCCCTGGGCCTCGGCCGAGCGCAGCACGTCGCCGCAGTTCACCATCTCCCGGTCGCTGTTGGGGATCTCGATGCCCACGGCGGACTTGCCGGGGATCGGGGAGATGATCCGCACGTCCGGACTGGCCACCGCGTAGGCGATGTTCTTCGTCAGGGCGGTGATCTTCTCCACCTTCACCGCCGGCCCGAGTTCCACCTCGTAGCGCGTGACGGTGGGACCGCGCGTGAAACCCGTGACGGCGGCGTCGACCTTGAACTCGGAGAACACCTTCGTCAGCGACTCGACGACGGCGTCGTTGGCCGCGCTGCGCGTGCGGCCGGGGCCCCCGCGCTCCAGCAGGTCCAGCGAGGGCAGGGCATAGGTGATGTCCCCGGCGAGCTGTAGCTGCTCGGCCCGCGGCGGCAGGTCGCCGGCGCGCTCGGGGGCCGGTTTCGTCAGGTCCGGCACGCCGCCGGACGGCTCCGGCCGGGCCTGCCCCGCCACAGGGCCCCGCCCGGGAGCACCCGCCCCCAGGGAGTCCTCGACGGCCGCCGCCCGCGCCTCGTCCCGCTCGGCGGCCACCGTGCTGCTGATGTCGGCCAGCAGCCGCGACGGCTGCACCCCGTGCAGCAGCGCGCCGTCCAGGTCCGCCGCGGCCGCCGCCGCGAGATCGACCGCGTCCAGCGACCGCCCGTCGCGACGGGTGGGCATCGCCGGAAGCCGGTCCACCGGCCCCGGGCCCACGCCCTCGCCATCGCCGTCGGCCCCGTCACCGTCCACCGCGCCGGCGCCGCGACGCGGCCGGCGCGCCGCACGGCGCCGGTCCAGGGCCTCCTTCTCGGCCTCCTGCGGACCGGCGTCCTTGCGCAGGTCCGCGCGGCGCCGGCGCGGCGCGGCCTCCGCGCCCTCGTCCTCCGTCACGTCGAAGCCGTCCTCGGCCTCCTCCGGGGCGGCCACGATGCCCAGCCGCACGCCCGCCTGACGCAGTCGCTGCGGAACGGCGTTGACCGGGGTGGCGGTGACCACGAGCAGGCCGAACACCAGCAGCAGCACGAGCAGCGGAACGGCCAGCACCTCGGTGACGCTGAGGATCAGTGGCTGGGCCGCCGCCCAGCCGATCAGCCCTCCGGCGTCCCGCAGCGCCTCCTCACCCGCGTCCCGGCCCGGAGCGCCGCAGGCGATGTGCACCAGCCCCAGGACGGCGGCGACGAGCGCGGAGAGCCCGATGACGACGCGCCCGTTGGCGTCCTGCTCCTCGGGATGCCGGATGAGCCGGACCGCCATGGCACCGAGCAGGACGGGCACCAGCAGGTCGAGCCGGCCGAACGCGCCGGTGACCAGCATGGTGATGAGGTCCCCCACGGGCCCCTGCAGGTTCGACCACGTCCCCGCGGCGACGACGATGGCCAGCCCCAGCAGCAGCAGCGCCAGCCCGTCCTTGCGGTGGGCCGGATCGAGCCCCTTCGCGCCGCGCCCTATGCCCCGCAGGAGCGCGCCGACGGCGTGGGCGACGCCCAGCCAGACCGCGCGCACCAGGCGGAAGATGCCGCCGGTGGGGGACGGCGCGGGCTTCGGCGGCGGCTTCTTGGCCGCGGCCTTCTTCGCCGGCGCCTTCTTCCCCGTGGCCTTGTTCGCCGACGGTTTGGCCGACGGCTTCGCCGCTGACTTCTTCGCGGGCGCCTTGCCGGCTGCTGCCCGACTGCCGGACGTACGTGAGGCCATGATGGCGAGGTTACCGCCGCACGCCGGGTGAGGCACGGATGGACCGGGGGTTCGCGCGGGAGCAGGGGTGCCTCCGCTCCGTCCGCCGCCCGCGCCTCCCCGGCTGACGCGCGGTCAGCGTCCGTGCGGGCCCGCCCTCGTCCCCGTCGGCATGCGCCCGGCGCCGGACGCGGCGCCCCCGGCGAGCCGGTGTCCGCGCGCCGGCCAGGACGCGCCAGGCCCCGTCGCGCCGAACGCGATGGGGCCTGGATCAACGGCGCCGGGAGGAGCGCGCTGCGCTCACTGCTGGGTGGGCACGGAGGCGGGCTGGCCTTCCGAGCCCGGCTCCAGCGCGTCAAGTGCCCTGCGCAGCCCGGACAGTTTGCGTTCCAGATGCGCCGCCGTGGCGACGGCTCCGGCGTCCGCGTGGTCACCCAACTGCTTGGAGAGCGCCTCCGCCTGCTCCTCGACGGCGGCCAGCCGCGCCGAGAGCTCGGCGAGGACGCCCGCCGCCGTCTCCTTGGTGTTCTCCGGGCCCTGGCCGTTCTCCAACTGGAGCCGCAGCAGCGCGGCCTGCTCCCGCAGCTGCACGTTCTTCATGTACAGCTCGACGAACACCGAGACCTTGGCCCGCAGGACCCACGGGTCGAAGGGCTTGGAGATGTAGTCGACAGCGCCGGCGGCGTAGCCGCGGAAGGTGTGGTGCGGGCCGTGGTTGATGGCCGTGAGGAAGATGATCGGGATGTCGCGCGTGCGCTCCCGCCGCTTGATGTGGGCGGCCGTCTCGAAGCCGTCCATGCCCGGCATCTGGACATCCAGCAGGATCACGGCGAAATCGTCCGTGAGCAATGCCTTGAGCGCTTCCTCCCCTGACGATGCCCGAACCAGCGTCTGATCGAGCGCGGAGAGGATCGCCTCCAACGCCAGCAGATTCTCCGGCCGGTCATCGACCAGGAGGATCTTGGCCTTCTGCACCATGGCCCGTCCTCCTCGCCCCGGTAGCGCCGAGGGCGCCACCCCTGGGGACGACTCCTTTGCGCCGCCCGTCCTTGTGCCGGTCATGGTAGCCAAACCCCGCGGTCCGCCACACCCTGTCACCGAGATGTCACTGTGCACACAGCGGGAACGCCCCAGGAGACCAGGAGGTTCCCGAATGCCGCAGTTCCCTCCGGAACCGGCCACAGTCAGTCAACATACACGGCCGGTCCGAAGAGCCGCATATCAGCCCGCCCGCATCCACTCGTCCATGACGGAGAGCAGGTGGTCCGGGTCGACGGGCTTCGTCACGTGGTCGGACGCGCCCGCCCCGATGCTCTTCTCGCGGTCTCCCTTCATCGCCTTCGCGGTGAGCGCGATGATCGGCAGCCCGGCGAACTGCGGCATCCGGCGGATCGCCTGCGTCGTGGCGTAGCCGTCCATCTCCGGCATCATGATGTCCATCAGGACCAGCGCGACGTCGTCGTGTTGCTCCAACACCTCGATGCCCTCGCGGCCGTTCTCCGCGTACAGCACCTGCAGCCCGTTCTGCTCCAGCACGCTGGTGAGGGCGAACACGTTCCGCACGTCGTCGTCGACGATGAGCACCTTGCGCCCCTCGAAGCGGCTCGGGTCCACCGGCTGGGGGCCCGCGCCGCGGCGCATGCCGTAGCGCGGTGGCTCCGGCTCGGTCAGCCCCTCGCCCACCGGCTCCGCGGACGCCGGACCGGCGGCCCGCTCGGGTGCCTCCCCGACGACCGGCTCCCCGGCCGGCTCCGCCTCGTCGGCGAAGCGCTCGCCCAGCCGCCCGGCCGCCCAGCCGTTCGCCCGGCCGTCCACCGGCGCGGGCAGGGCCGGGGGCACCAGCCGCGGCGAGACGGGATCGGGCGCGTGCTCCACGGGCCCGGGCTCCGGCAGCCCGGGCAGGGCCAGCGGCGCGCCGTCGGGCTGCTCGAACCGCGGCGGCGGCAGCTCGGTGGGGTGCAGCGGCAGGTACAGCGTGAACGTCGAACCGCGGCCCGGCTCGCTGACGGCGTCGATCTCGCCGCCGAGCAGGCGCGCGATCTCCCGGCTGATCGACAGCCCGAGCCCGGTGCCGCCGTACTTGCGGCTCGTCGTGCCGTCCGCCTGCTTGAAGGCCTCGAAGATCACCCTCATCTTGCTCTGGGCGATCCCGATGCCGGTGTCGGTGACCGAGAAGGCGATCAGCTCGGCGTCGGCGTCCCGCAGCGCGCCCTGCTCCAGCATCTGCTGGCGGATGGCGACGGGCACGTCGTGGCGCGCGGCGCGGATCATCAGCTGCACCGCGCCCGTGTCGGTGAACTTCACCGCGTTCGACAGCAGGTTCCGCAGCACCTGCAGCAGCCGCTGCTCGTCGGTGTGCAGGGTGGGCGGCAGCTCCGGCGAGACCCGCACGGAGAAGTCGAGGCTCTTCTCGGCGGTGAGCGGCCGGAAGTGCGCCTCGACGTAGTCGACGAGCTGCACCAGCGCGATGCGCGTCGGGCTGACGTCCATCTTGCCGGCCTCGACCTTCGACAGGTCGAGGATGTCGTTGATCAGCTGCAGCAGGTCCGAACCGGCGCTGTGGATCGTCTCGGCGAACTCGACCTGCTTCGGGTTGAGGTTGCCCTCCCCGTTGTCCGCGAGCAGCTTGGCGAGGATCAGCAGCGAGTTCAGCGGCGTGCGCAGCTCGTGCGACATGTTCGCCAGGAACTCCGACTTGTAGCGCATCGAGACGGCGAGCTGCTCGGCCCGCTCCTCCAGCACCTGCCGCGCCTGCTCGATCTCGGAGTTCTTGATCTCCACGGCCTGGTTGGTCTGGGCGAGCTGCTCGGCCTTCTCCTCCAACTGGGCGTTGGACTTCTCCAGGGCCTTCTGGCGGCTCTCCAGCTCCCCGGAGCGCTCCTGGAGCTGCTCCGCGAGCTCCTGGGACTGCTTGAGCAGGACCTCCGTCTTGGTGTTGACGCTGATCGTGTTGACGCTCGTGGCGATCATCTCGACGATCTGGCTGAGGAAGTCCTTCTGGATCTGGGTGAAGGACTGGAACGCCGCCAGCTCCACCACGCCGAGGACCTGCCCCTCGAAGACCACCGGCATGATGATCACGTCCGCGGCCGGCGCCTCGCCCAGCCCCGAGGTGATCTTCAGATAGCCGGGGGGCACGTTCTCCATGATGATCGTGCGCTTCTCCGCGGCCGCCGTCCCCACCAGCGACTCACCCGGCGCGAAGGACATCGGCATCGAGCCGGGCGCGTAGCCGTAGGCGCCGAGGAGCCGCAGCTCGTACTCGCCGTCGCCCTCCCCGACGCCCGCCTTCTCCGTCGCCGGACCGGTGGGCACCGCGAGGAAGAACGCCCCGTGCTGCGCCGAGACGGCCGGAGCCAGCTCGCTCATGATCAGCTGGGCGACGTCGTCCAGGTCGCGGCGGCCCTGCATGAGCCCGGAGATCCGCGCCAGGTTGCCCTTCAGCCAGTCCTGCTCGCGGTTGGCCAGCGTGGTCTCGCGCAGGTTGCGGATCATCTCGTTCAGGTAGCCCTGGAGCTCCATGATCTCGCCGGCGGCGTCCACGTCGATCCGCACCCCGTGGTCGCCTCGGGTCACGGCGGTGGCCACCTCGGCGATGGCGCGGACCTGACGGGTCAGGTTCCCGGCCATCTCGTTCACGGACTCGGTGAGGTCCTTCCACGTACCGGCGACGTCCCGGACCCGGGCCTGGCCGCCGAGGATGCCCTCGGTGCCCACCTCACGGGCCACCCGCGTCACCTGCTCCGCGAACAGCGAGAGCTGGTCGACCATCGTGTTGATCGTCGTCTTGAGGGCGAGGATCTCGCCGCGCGCCTCAATGTCGATCTTCTTGGTGAGGTCGCCCTTGGCAATGGCGGTCGTGACCTGGGCGATGTTCCGCACCTGACCGGTGAGGTTGTTCGCCATCGAGTTCACGGACTCGGTGAGGTCCTTCCAGGTGCCCGAGACGCCGGGCACCCGTGCCTGGCCGCCCAGGATGCCGTCGGTGCCCACCTCACGGGCCACCCGCGTCACCTCGGCGGCGAAGGAGGACAGCGTCGTCACCATCGTGTTGACCGTGTCCGCGAGCCGCGCGACCTCGCCGCTCGCCTCGACCGTGACCTTCTTCGTCAGATCGCCGTTGGCGACGGAGGTGGCCACCTCGGAGATGTTCCGCACCTGACCGGTGAGGTTGTTCGCCATCAGGTTGACGTTGTCGGTGAGGTTCTTCCAGATCCCGGAGACGCCCCGCACCTGGGCCTGGCCTCCGAGCTTGCCCTCGGTGCCCACCTCACGGGCGACCCGGGTCACCTGCTCGGCGAACGACGACAGCTGGTCCACCATCGTGTTCACCGTGGTGACCAGCTCCAGGATCTCGCCCTTCGCGTCAACGGTGATCTTCTTGGACAGGTCGCCCTGGGCCACCGCCGTCGTCACCTCGGCGATGTTGCGGACCTGGGAGGTGAGGTTGTTCGCCATCCCGTTCACCGACTGGGTGAGGTCCTTCCAGGTGCCGGAGAGCCCCTTGACCTCGGCCTGGCCGCCGAGGATGCCCTCGGTCCCCACCTCGCGCGCGACCCGCGTCACCTGCTCGGCGAACGAGGACAGCTGGTCCACCATCGTGTTGATCGTGGTCTTCAGCTCCAGGATCTCGCCCCGGGCGTCGACGGTGATCTTCTGCGAGAGATCACCCCGCGCGACGGCGGTGGCGACCTGCGAGATGTTGCGCACCTGCGAGGTGAGGTTCCCGGCCATGCCGTTCACCGAGTCCGTCAGGTCCCGCCACACACCCGCGACGCCGGGCACCTGCGCCTGGCCGCCGAGTCGGCCCTCGGTGCCCACCTCCAGGGCCACCCGGGTCACCTGGTCGGCGAAGGCCGAGAGCTGGTCCACCATGGTGTTGATGGTGTTCTTCAGCTCCAGGATCTCCCCGCGGGCGTCCACCTGGATCTTCTGCGAGAGGTCGCCCCGCGCCACCGCGGTGGTGACCTGGGCGATCTGCCGCACCTGATCGGTCAGGTTCCCGGCCATCGAGTTGACGGAGTCCGTCAGGTCCTTCCAGGTGCCCGAGACGCCGTCCACCCGCGCCTGGCCGCCGAGTCGGCCCTCGGTGCCCACGTCCCGGGACATGCGGGTGACCTGGTCGGCGAAGGAGGAGAGCTGGTCCACCATCGTGTTGACGGTGTTCTTCAGCTCCAGCATCTCG
>NZ_JABLSI010000001.1:5335-5604 GCF_019303475.1 Streptomyces sp. JJ38 | reverse complement strand
TGACCTTCTGCGACAGGTCACCGTTCGCCACCGCCGTCGTCACCTGCGCGATGTTGCGCACCTGGCCGGTGAGGTTGCGGAACGCCGTGTTGACGGAGTCCGTGAGGTCCTTCCACGTCCCCGCAGCACCCGGCACCTGCGCCTGACCGCCCAGGGAGCCCTCCACACCGATCTCCCGTGCCACGCGGGTGACCTCGGCGCCGAAGGAGGACAGTTGGTCCACCATCGTGTTGACGGTGCTCTTCAGCTCCAGCATCTCGCCGGACACG
>NZ_JABLSI010000001.1:0-5324 GCF_019303475.1 Streptomyces sp. JJ38 | reverse complement strand
TGACCTTCTGCGACAGGTCACCGTTCGCCACCGCCGTCGTCACCTGCGCGATGTCCCGCACCTGCGCGGTGAGGTTGCGGAACGCCGTGTTGACCGAGTCCGTCAGGTCCTTCCACGTCCCCGCAGCACCCGGCACCTGCGCCTGACCGCCCAGGATGCCCTCGGTGCCCACCTCGACGGCGGCCCGCGTCACCTCGTCGGCGAACGTCCGCAGCGTCTCCGTCATCGTGTTGATCGTGTCGGCGAGCTGCGCTACCTCACCCCGCGCGTTCACGGTGACCTTCTGCGAGAGGTCGCCGTTGGCCACCGCCGTCGTCACCCGGGCGATCTCCCGCACCTGCGAGGTCAGGTTGCCCGCCATGAGGTTCACGGAGTCCGTCAGGTCCTGCCAGACGCCGCCGACGCCCTCGACCCGGGCCTGGCCGCCCAGCTCACCCTCGGTGCCCACCTCCCGGGCCACCCGCGTCACCTCGGACTGGAACGAGGAGAGCTGGTCCACCATCGTGTTGACGGTGTTCTTCAGCTCCAGCATCTCGCCGGCGACGTGCACCGTCACCTTGCGGGACAGATCGCCCTTCGCGACCGCCGTCGTCACCAGGGCGATGTCGCGCACCTGCGCCGTCAGCCGCGAGGCCATCGTGTTGACGGAGTCCGTCAGGTCCTTCCAGGACCCGGACATGCCCCGCACCTTGGCCTGACCGCCGAGCTTGCCCTCGGTGCCCACCTCGCTGGCCACCCGCGTCACCTCGTCGGTGAACACCGAAAGCTGGTCCACCAGCCCGTTCACCGTCCGGGCGACCTTCAGGAACTCCCCGCGCAGCGCCCGCGGCGGCGAGCCGTCGGGCCCCTGCACCCGCAGGTCCATGCGCTGGCCGAGATCGCCCTCCGCGACGGCGGTGAGCACCCGCCCGACCTCGGAGACCGGTCGCACCAGGTCCTCCACGAGCGCGTTCGAGGCGTCCACGGCCGTCAGCCAGGACCCCTCGCAGGCCCCCGCCTCCAAGCGCTCGGTGAGACGCCCCTCGCGTCCGACGACGCGGCGCACCCGTGAGATCTCGTTCGCCAGGTGCAGGTTCCGGTCCGCGACCTCGTTGAAGATGGCCGAGATCTCCGCCATCGGCCCGTCACCCGCGACGGTGAGGCGCTTGCGGAAGTTGCCGTCCCGCATCGCGACGAGCGCCGTGCGCAGCCGGTCCAGAGAAGCCCTGTCGACTTCGACGGTTCCGCTCCTGCGGGCCCGCCCGCCCTTCGGTCGCGTGCTGGCGCTGCTGTGCGCCGCTCCGCTGGAGTCCACCGCGTCCCTCCTGCAGGGTCGACCATTCCGCCTGGCTGCCTCAACCAATCGTCCCAGTGTTTCACCTCGGCTGAAGGAGGCGATAACAGTTCGGCAGCATCGCACACGCCGGTGACATGACCGGCAGGGGGGAAACACCTGCGACCGGCGCCCGCGGGCCCGGTCGACGTCAGTACCCTGGCTCAGGCGACGGGACGGCCCGCCGCCGCAGCGAAACGGGCAGCGAACGGGCAAGGAGAGGGCGCCGGGGTGGACAAGCAGAGCGCCGGTCTGGGGCGAACCGGTCGCGTGGGCGCCCAGCGGACTCCCGAGAAGCGCGCAGAACCGACCAGCCGTACCGAGAAACCCATGGGGAGCGCAGTGATCACCGCACGGGCCGCAGCCACCTTCGAACCGGTGGGCCGCTCCGTCGCGGCCGCCCGCGGCTTCGTGCGCGACACCCTCCAGGGCTGGGGCCTGGCCGACATCGTGGACGACGCCGTGGTCCTCACCAGCGAGCTGGTCACCAACGCCGTCGTCCACGCCGGCACCTCCGCCGAGGTCGTGTGCCTCCGGGAGGACGACGGCGTCCGGATCGAGGTCGTGGACCGCTACCCGGAGCGCGAGGTGCCCATCCGCGACGCCACCCAGGCCCTGCCCGGGCCCGACCGCGAAGGTGGCCGCGGCCTCCTGCTGTGCGCCGCCCTCGCCACCCGCTGGGGCGTCGACTACACCGCCTCCGACAAGCGCGTCTGGTTCCGCCTCGCCCTCCCCGAACGCCCCGTGGGCACCCGCACCGCGGGCCCCGCGATCCCCGACGAGGCGCTGCCCGTCACCGAGACCCGGGTCCGCGTGGCCGTCGTCCAGATCGACCGCGCGGGGCTCGTCACCGTGTGGAACGAGGACGCGGAGGAACTGTCCGGCTACCCCGCCGAGCAGGTCGTCGGCAAGCACCTCACCGACTACGCCGCCTGGCCGCACACCCCCGGCACCGGCACCGGCATCGCCGAGGCCCTGCTGCTCTCCCGCTGGGAGGGCACCTACGGGCTGCGCTGCGCGGACGGCCGCACCGTCCCCGTCTACGCCTCGCATCTGCGCATCCGCGACGCCGAGGGCGAGCCGTCCACCGTCTGCCTCCTCGTCCGCGACCACGAGCGCGCCGTCCTCCAGAGCCCGGCGCGCTCCACGTCCTCGTCCGACGCCGGCGTCGGCAGCGGCGAGAGCCGGGAGCGTGCCACGGACCCGTTCGAGGTCTTCATCGGCTCCCCGGCCCCCGAGGATCTCGACGGTCTCCTCCAGCGCACCGTCGAGCGCGCCCGCGACATGCTCGACGGCGACGCCGCCTACCTGCTGCTCGCCACCGACGACGAGACCGAGCTGGAGGTCCGCGCCTCCACCGGGCTCACCTCCGCCCGGCACCGCTTCGCCCGCGTCCCCGTCGAGGCGGGCAGCGGACGCTACGGCAGCGCCCGCATGCCCTCCGTCCACGAGGACCTCACCTCCGTCCCCGGGGCGGTGCCGCTGCTCACCGGTACCGGCATGCGCTCCGTCGTCACCGTCCCGCTGAAGGTCGAGGGGCGGCTGACCGGATCACTCGGCGTCGCCGCCGAGACTCCCGGCCGCTACACCAACGAGGAGGCCCTGCGCCTCCAGTTCGCCGCCGACCGCATCGCACTCGCCGTCGAGTCCGCCCGGCTGACCGAGCTGGAGCGCCTGCGCCGCGGCTCCCTCTCCTTCCTGGTCGAGGCCTCCGACCTGCTGGCCGGCACCCTCGACCGCGATCAGACGCTGGCGCTCATGGCGCAGATGACCGTGCCCACCCTCGCCTCCTGGTGCGCCGTCTACACCATCGCCGAGCCCGCCTCCGACCCCGAACTCGCCTACGTCCTCCACGAGGACGAGGACCTCATCGACGGGCTGAAGGCCCTGCTGGCCAAGGTCGAACCGCCCGAGCCCGTCCTCTCCCCCGGTGCCCGAGGCTGGAGTGCCCCCGGCGAGGCGGCCCACTCCACCGCGCTGCGCACCTCCCTGCGCAGCCTGCTCCTCGGAGACGAGCAGATGTCGGCGCCCGGCGCCGGTCTCGCCACCGCCTCGGCCGTCGGCGGCGAGACCGTGGTGATGCCGCTCGTCGCCCGCAACCGGGTCATCGGCATGCTCACCCTCGGCAAGCCCACCGACGAGCGGTTCCGCCAGGAGATCCTCGAACTGGCCGAGGACCTCTCCCGCAGGGCGGCCCTGGCCCTCGACAACGCCCGGCTCTACTCCGAGCGCACCGCCATCAGCCAGTCGTTGCAGCGCAGCCTCCTCCCGCCGGAGCTGCCGCAGGTCCCCGGCGTCGAGGTGGAGGTCATCTACCGCGCGGCCGGCGAGGGCAACGAGGTCGGCGGCGACTTCTACGACCTCTTCCCCATCCGCGACGGCGCCTACGGCTTCGCCATCGGCGACGTGTGCGGAACCGGTCCGCAGGCCGCCGCCGTCACCGGGCTCGCCCGGCACGCCCTGCGGCTGCTCGCCCGCGAGGGCTTCACCGGTCCGGCCGTCCTGGAACGCCTCAACACCGCGATCCTCGACGAGGGTTCCCGCAGCCGCTTCCTCACCCTCCTCTACGGCGAGGTGTGGCCGCGGGAGGAGGGCGGCGCCCTCCTGAAGGTCGTCTGCGCCGGGCACCCCCTGCCGCTGCGGCTCCGCCAGGACGGCAGCGTCGAACCCGCCGCCGAACCGCAACCGCTCCTCGGCGTCATGGACGACCTGGAGCTGTACGAGCAGACGCTGACGCTCGACCCGGGCGACGTGCTGCTCTGCGTCACCGACGGCGTCACGGAACGCCGCGAGGGCACGCGCATGCTCGGCGACGACGGGCTGGCCGAATGCCTCACCACGTGCACGGGCCTGACCGCCGGTGCCGTCGCCGCACGCATCATGCGGGCCGTCGAGCGCTTCGCCTCCGATGCCCCGTCAGACGACATGGCCATCCTGGCGATGCGCGTCCCCGAGTAGTCGGCCCCTGGCCGCCCTGTGCCGAAACGGCGAAGGGCCCCCGCCATCAAGGCGGGGGCCCTTCTGCTGGAGCCCCAAAACGGAATCGAACCGTTGACCTTCTCCTTACCATGGAGACGCTCTGCCGACTGAGCTATTGGGGCCTGTCGACGGGTTAGAGCATACCCGACGCCGAAGCCTGCTCCCGACCGCCCCCGTGGCTTCCCAGCACGGGAACAAGAGCCTCACCACGAGGACAAGAGCGGCATCGGTTGGACGGTCTTCAGCACACGGGCTCGGGCAGCAAGCCGCCGAGGGCGTTGCAGGCCGACACCAACTTGTGCAACTGCCGTCGTGTGAGGCCCTCGTGGACGGGCAGCGCCAGTGACTCTGCGGCGGCCCGATCCGTCTCCGGCAGCCGCGCCTCGCTCCGGAAGCCCGCGATGCGGTGCGCCGGAGTCAGTATCGGCACCTCGCCCAGGATGCCGCGTGACCGCAGCGCGAGCCGGAAGGCGTCACGGTCCGGACGTCCGTTGCCCTGCACCCGCACCACGTACCGGGTGAACAGATGCTCGCGCCCGGGGGACACCGCCGGGGTCACCACCCCGGTGAGCCGCGCGTTCAGATACTCGGCGAGCTGGCGACGCCGGGAGGCTCCGGCCGCCGCACCAGCCTCGTCCCGCAGCTCGCGCGGGTCGATGACGACGATGTCATGACGCCGCGCCAGCTCTTCCAGCCCTTCCAGGTCGGGCGTCTGCCCGAACAGGGCGACGGGCAGTATCGCCTTCGTCCGTTCGGAGAGCACGTCCGCGACGGCCGCAGGATCGAGACAGAAGCTGGCGGCGTCGATATCCGCGAAAACCGGGACCGCGCCCTGCGAACGCACCAGTGCAGCTGCCCACTCCCCACCGTACGAGGGCAGCACCACCTCGTCGCCCGCTCTGACTCCGGCCGCGGCCACCACTGAGGTACCCATGCGCTGATGGTCACCACGACACATGAACAGCCGGTGACGGACAACAAAAAGCCCGGGGCCCTGGACAATAAATCCAGAACCCCGGGCTCTCACACATTG
>NZ_JABLSI010000019.1 GCF_019303475.1 Streptomyces sp. JJ38 | reverse complement strand
CCCGCCGCCGGCCCACACCCCGGCACCCTCGACCCCGCCCGCCGCCGCGGCCCCCGGCCCGGACGGCACCGGCGAGCCCCCCGCCGCCCCGCAGGACGCGGCACCGGAGCAGTCGGCCCCGCAGGACGCCCCGCCACAGGACACGCCGCAGGACGCGCCCCCCTTCGACGCCGCCCCCGAGGACGCGGCGCCCCAGGACACCCCGCCGGGCGGCCCCGCGTCCTCCCCCGCCGCACCGTCCCCGGCCACACCCACGGCTCCCACGGCGCCGAACCCGCGGCCCGCCCCGGCCACAGCCCCGGATCCCGGGCCGGCCGCCACCCCCGCGCCGGCGCCGCGCCCGGACAACCCGACCTTCGCCCTGGGGACGCCCGCCGCCCAGGGAAACGCCCCGCACCCGGCCACCCGGCCCGACTCCGCGCAGCCCCCGGCTCCCGGCTACGGCTACCCGGCCGGCGGCGCCGGGTACCAGCACGCCGGGCCGTACGCCGGGGCGGCGCCCACCCCGCAGCCCTACCCCACCGCCGCCTATGCGGCGACGGCGCCCGCCCCCGCCGCGCCGCCGCAGAAGAAGAAGCGCCGCCGCGGCGTCCTCATCACCGGTGTGGTGCTCGCCGTGGCTCTCGTGGCCGGGGCGGGCACGTACGCGGCAGCCCGCTTCCTGGACAAGGGTGAGCCGACGACCACCGCCGACGACAAGCGCACCAGCGAGAGCACCCAGCCGAAGCCGGACGAGAGCGAGACGACGGAACCGGCCGAGGACCCCACCCCGACGCCCACGCCGACCCCCGCCGAGAACACCGAGCTGGAGCCCCCGACGGACCCGTCCTCCAGCCCGGAGCCGCCCGTGGTTCCGGAGGACCGCGACGAGATTCCGCTGACCCTCCTCCAGTCCGTCAAGAACAACGGCAACTACAAGCAGGGCACGGTGACGATCGACACCGCGTTCTACGCCGACGCCCTCGTCACCCAGAACTCGTGCGGCTCCCTGATCGAGTACGACCTCCAGCGGAACTGGAAGACGCTGACGTTCGTCGCCGGCGTCACCGACACCTCCACCGCGGGCCGGGACATGCGGCTGACGATCAGCAACGCCCAGGGCAAGCAGCTCGCCACCCGCGCCGTGACGCTCGGGCGCCCGGCCGAGATGAGCGTCGACGTCACCAACGTGCTGCGCATCCGCATCCACATGGACCCGGACGGGTGTGACAGCTCGCTCGTGGGCGCCATCGCGGAGCCGACGCTGAAGAAGTAGCCCTCCACGCGCCGGACGCGCGTCCGCCCCGGGCCGGTGTTCGGCCCGGGGCGGACGTGTGGGCGGTGACGTCAGAAGTCGATGCAGACGTTTCCGCCGGAAAGGTTGATCAGCCCTTCCTGCAGGCCGATCGAGTTGCAGGCGTTGACGACGGTCGTCGTCTCGTTGCCGTATGCGTCGCCGCCTCGGTCACAGGCGGCAGCGGTCCCGGCGCTCGCCATGAGCCCGAGGGCGGCGATGGCAGCAGCGGCGGCCACGGTACGCATGCGCGTCATGCTCTCCTCCAAGGAGTGAGGGAAAAGTGATCGCATGACGCTTTTCACCTGATCTCTCTTTTCACACCTTTCCTGCTCCGAACGAGGGGGCACGGGGTGAAGCGCCACCCCATCGGGCCAGGAGCCCGGGCAGTCCTACTCCCCGGGGCGGACGTAGGGCCGGGTGAGGATCTCCATGTTGTGGCCGTCGGGGTCGTCGAAGTAGGCGCCCCGGCCGCCGAACAGACCGTTGGTGCGGCCCGGTTCGGTGTGGCCCGGATCGGCGTAGTAGGTGACCCCGGCCGCCTCCAGGCGGGCGATCGCGGCGTCGAAGCGGGCCTCGGGCACGAGGAAGGCGTAGTGCTGCGACTGGACGGGCTCGTCGCGGGTCTCGTAGTAGTCGAGCGTCACCCCGTTGCTGAGGTCCACGGGCAGGAACGGCCCGAACGGGGCGCCGACACTCAGCCCGAGGATCTCGGCGAGGAACTCCGCCGACCGCCGCCGGTCACGGGCGTGGACGACGGTGTGGTTGAGCTCGATGGCGTCGGCGGGCCGCTCGGCGGCGTGCTGGTGCTGGGTTTCGTGCGTCATCGGTGACTGACTCCGGTCCTGGGTTCGTTGAAAGGGGCGCCACACGCGGGGGCGCCGGGGTCGCGGACACGGAGGACGCGGCGGGGCTCTGGCCCGCCGAGCGGTCATGCCAGAGCCGGGCACCCGATACGTGAGTGGCGCAAGCCAGACCCGGCAGTCACGCTCCCGAGCCTAACCCGGCCCGCGGCTCGGCCCAAGGTCTCCGGGCTGGCCGCCGCTTGGCCCACGAGGGTGAAGCGGGCGGACCGCGGGCCGGGGGCTCCCGGCGGCGGCGCCGGGCGGACGCCATGGTGGGGCTGGTGTGCCGGTACCCCCGCGCGGGATCGCCGGACCGCCGACTCGGTGCCCGTACCGGAAAAGGGGAAAGCGATGTCCGTCGCCCTGAACTTCCTTGTCGAGGTCCTCCACGAGACCTTCGGCCTGCCCCGGATGAACCTCCACCCGGACGCCACCTTCGCCGAGCTGGACATGGACTCGCTCACCCTCACCGAGCTGAGCACCATCATCGAGGAGCGCACCGGGCTGCGCATGGACCGCTTCCCCGTCACCTGCAACCTGACGGAGGCCGCCGACCTCCTCGACCGCGCGGCGGACGCCTTCGTCGAGGCCCGCGAGGCCCGCGAGAGCGCGTAGCCGCGCCGTGTGCCGTGGACCGCCCGCGGGCCCTCGGCACGGCACACGGCACACGGCGACCGTCACCGCGCGGGCATCGGCTCCGGCTTGAGGAGCACGAAGTCGGCGCCCGAGCCGTCGACGACGACGGCCAGCCGGCCCACGCCCTCGGCGTCCTCGGGGCCCATCTGGACGGTGCCGCCCTTCTCCCGGACGCGGCCCAGGGCGGCGTCCACGTCCTCCACGGCGAACACCGGGTGCCAGTAGGCCCGGCCGCCCGTCAGCTCCAGGGCGTCGGCGGGCAGCTCCATCAGGCCACCGTGCGCCCTCTCCTCCTCCTGCCCTGCCGGGGTCAGGATCGTGTACGTGCCCTCGACGCCCCCCGGCATCGGCATGTCGCTGAAGCTCCAGCCGAACAGCTCCCCGTAGAACGCCCTGGCCCCGGCGGCGTCCGGCGTCATCAGCTCCGTCCAGCACAGGCTGTTGGACTCGTCCACGCGCTGGAGGCCCGACGAGCCGTCCGCCCCCGGCTGGAAGACGGCGAACTGGCCGCCCTGCGGATCGGTGTACTGCGCGATCCTGCCCTCCCCCGGCACCTCCATCGGGGGGACGCGCACGGTGCCGCCCAGCCGCTCGACGGCCCGCGTCGTGGCCTCGGCGTCCGCGGTGTGGAAGTAGAGCATCCAGGCCGAACGGGCGCCCGTCTCCTCCAGCTTGCCGATGGCGCCGACGTACTTGCCGTCCTCCTTCAGCATCACGTACCCGACCTCACCGTCGGGCCCCTCCATCCCCTCGGTGTCCCAGCCGAACACGGTGGCGTAGAAGGCGGTGTCGGCGTCGATGTCGGGCGCGCCCAGGTCGAGCCAGCACGGCGAGCCGGGTACGAAGTCAGTCGTGATCATGGTGTGGCTTCCCTGTTCCTCTTCGGTCCTCTTCGCGTCGTTCCCCAGGCTTCCACCGGCCACCGACAACCGCCTCCCGGCTCACCCGTCCGACGGAGGGGCGAACAGGGAGGCGTCGGTGCGGGCACCTACGGCTCGCGGCGCCGCCGGTCAGGCGAGGATGTGGACCAGGAACCAGACCGCGAAGCCCGTCCAGGCCACGGCGAAGAGCGCCCGGCCGGGCCGGGTGTGGACCCGGAACCACGCCCGGACCCGCTCGGAGAGGGTGTCCCCGCGTCGCGTGCTGCGCAGGGCGAGGAACTCGTAGACGAGGCCGGCCAGCAGGAGGCCGCCCCAGATCAGGTTGGCTGTCATCGCGCCGCCTTCCCTTTCTCCGGTACGTACCCACGGCGACGTCGCCCTGACCCTCCGTCAACTCATCGGTCGCACAGCCGTGCAGCGCCGGAAGAACGGACGAGGCGAAGGAGATACGGGCGTGCCCGGGCCTACCCGATCGGATGACGTCCCGCGCGTCGCGCTCACCGCCGGACGCCTTCGGGTAGGAAGGCGTTCCCGCAGCGCTTCAGCAGGCCGGGACCGCACGTCAGGGATAGGTCGCACGCACCCATGCAGGCAGAGATCATCAACTCCACCGACACACCGTTCGCGCGTATCACGGGGGTCGGCGCGTACCGGCCGCGTCGCGTCGTCGACAACGCGGAGGCGTGCCGGTTCATCGACTCCTCCGACGCCTGGGTCCGCTCCCGGACGGGCATCGTCACCCGGCGCTGGGCGGACGCCGGGGAGTCGCTCGGCGTCATGGGCGAACAGGCCGCCGCCAAGGCCCTCGCCGCCGCCGGGCTCGACCCCGCGGATCTCGACTGCGTCATCGCGGCCACGTTCACCCACCTGCGGCAGACGCCCGCCGTCGCCGCGGAGATCGCCCACCGGGTCGGAGCGGTGAACGCGGCGGCGTTCGACCTCTCGGCGGGCTGCGCGGGCTTCGTGCACGGCGTCGTCCTCGCCGCCGACGCCGTCCGCGGCCGGGGCGGCCACGTGCTCGTCGTCGGCGTCGAGCGCATGACGGACCTGGTCAACCCGGCCGACCGAGCCACGGCGTTCCTCTTCGGCGACGGCGCCGGGGCCGTCGTCGTGGGCCCCTCCGCCACCCCCGGCATCGGACGCGCCGTGTGGGGCGCCGACGGCTCGCAGGCGGACGCGATCGCGCAGACCGAGCCGTGGAACGTCCTGCGGGACGCCCCGGACCGGGAGTTCCCGTGGATGCGGCAGGAGGGGCAGCGGGTCTTCCGGTGGGCCGTCTACGAGATGTCGCGGGTGGCGGAACGGGCGCTGGCCGCCTCGGGGGTGCCCGTCGAGACGCTGGACGTCTTCCTCCCGCACCAGGCCAACGTCCGCATCATCGACGCCATGGCCAAACGCATCGGCCTGGCGGAACGCACCGTCGTCGCCAAGGACATCGTGACCTCGGGCAACACCGCAGACGCTTCCATCCCGCTGGCCATGGACACCGTCCTCGCCGCCGGTGAGGCGCGTCCCGGGGACACGGCCCTGCTCCTCGGCTACGGCGCCGGGCTCTCCTACGCGGGAGTCGTCGCCACGCTGCCCTGACGGCCGACGACGAGCCGGACGGCCGCCGCCCCGCGGGGCCGCACCCCCGCCCCTAAGCCCCCAGCCGCTCGCCACGGCTCCGGGCGATCCGGTGCACGTCCCGCAACGCCTCCGCCATCCGCTCGACGACGTACCGCAGCTGCTCGGCCGTCGCCCGCCGGTCGCCGAGCAGGTCGTCCACGTGGCCCAGCAGCTCGTCGGCCATGGAGAGCTGCACGCCCTCCACGTGGTCGGCCACCCGGGACAGATACCCGTCCCCCACGACGTAACAGGGCCGCCCTTCCGGCCCGCTCCACGGCAACAGCCGCGCGGGCCCGCTGGTGTGCCGCATCAGCGCCTCACCTCGGCCCCGCCCTGCGCCATGTCCCGCTCGTGCGCGAGGACATACGGCCGGACGAGGGCGCAGTCCTCACCCGGCAGATACACCTCCGGGGGTCGCTTGGGCCGCGGCGGCACCCTCAGCGCGGGCGCGCTGGCACCCGCGCAGACCGCCCCCGACCCCCGGTGCCGCCCGGACGGGCGCCGGGGCAGCAGGCCGAACAGCCTGGCGATACAGTGCAACACGTCATCAACTCCGTGTAGTTGAGGGCCACGCCCCCGGACCGTCGCCACGGCCGCGGGGTCTCTTCGCTCTGTAGCGATTCCCTCACACCCTGAAGCCACTCGGGCTACGCTGACCAGGGGTTCAGATGTGACGGCACACTGGTCACACGGGAGTTGACGATGAGCAACAACTACGGGGCGTGGTTGAAGGCGCGACGAGAAGCGGCCGGCCTCACCCAGCAGCAACTGGCCGATCTCGCGATCATGACGCGTTCGCACATCGCCCACATCGAAGCGGGCCGCCGCTTCCCGTCCGAGGAGGACGCCCGCAGACTCGACCAGGTCCTGAACACCGGAGACGTCCTCACCAGCTTCCGCCCCCAGGAGGACATCGCCGTAGCGGATTACATCGAAACCGCTCGTCAACTCGAACAACAGGCAACCGTGATTCGCGAGTTCGCCATCTCCTACGTTCCCGGCATCCTCCAGACCAAGGAGTACGCCACCACGGTGCTGCACAGCACCTTCCCTCCCAAGAGTGAAGAGGAGTGTGACAGGCTCGTCGTCACGCGACTTGAGCGGGCGAAGATCCTGGACGACCCGATCACGCCGGTAGTGTGGGTCCTCTTGGATGAGGCCGTTCTCCGCAGGATCGTCGGGGGCCCGGACAACATGGCGGCCCAGATCGACCACATCACCAGGCTTGCGCAGGTAGATCGCATCCGCGTGCACGTGCTGCCGTTCGGCCTCGGCGCTCACGCCTTGCTCAGCGGCATGATGACCCTTATGTGGTTTGAGGACCAGCCCCCTGCCGCCTACTGCGAAGGCATGTTCGCCGGGAAGCTGCACGATTCGCCAAACCTCGTCCAACGCCTGCACGGTATGTACGATCTGGCGCTAGGCGACGCGCTTCCAGCACGGGAGTCCCTGGCCCTCATGAAGGCAATCGCGGAGGACTACAGACGGCCATGACTGAACGCATACGAGACGGTGCTTCCCTCAACGGTTGGCGCAAGTCGTCCTACAGCGATGCAAACGGCGGAAGCTGCGTCGAGGTGCTGGACGGCTACCCGGGTGGCATCCCCGTGCGCGACTCCAAGGTGCCGCAGGGCCCGGCCGTGGTCGTCTCCCCCGCCGCGTGGGCACCGTTCGTCGCGGGGCTGAAAGCCTCCGGCCCGCCCCGGTGAGCGACCGTTCGGGCTGCGTCCTTCGGCGTTCCTCGCAGGCGTAGGCGCGTCCGCAGTCCGCGACGTAGCCTCGTGCGGCTTCCGCGGGGGCAGCGGTGCCCAGCGACAACAGACCCGCGACAAAGACGAAGGCGAGGGGGCCGGCTATCAGGCGGCGCGCGTAGGGCCCGGTAGGTGGGGATACGGCTCATCCGGGGTTCCGCCTCGCCGCGCGGCATGACGGCGGCCGTGGGGCGTGCACCGTAGGAGTGTGCACGCCCCACGGCCCCGGTGCGGGGCGCCGGTGTCAGAGCGGGGCGGACTGGAGTTGGCGGCAGGCGGCGACGAAGGAGATCAGCTCGTCCACCTTGTCCGACCTGGCGTCCACGGCCCGGTTGACGACCTTGACCAGGTGGTCGTACGCCTCGGTGTGGTCGTAGCGGGCGGTGTCGGCGATCTTCAGGGCCCAGCGCCAGTACCCGCGGATGGTGTCCGCGAGCGGCATGCGGAACTGGGCGATCACGTCGCGGATGGGGTCCACGACGGCGTCGCCGTAGCGTTCCAGGTACAGCCGGACCATGTCGGCGAAGAACGAGAAGTGCCGGGCCTCGTCCTTGCTGAGCCGGACCAGGATCTCCCTGAGCAGCGGGTCACCGACCGCCTGGCGGAGGTGCTGGTAGTAGATCTGGGTGGCCTTCTCCTGCACCAGGGGATAGGTGAAGAACTGCACCGCCTCGTCGTAGGGGAGCTGGAACTGCTTGCGGCCCTCCTCGGCGAGGGAGTCCCACAGCGCGTCCCGCTCGGCCAGGCCCGCGGCCAGCTGGTACCTGGCCAGGGCCCGGGCGTGGGTGTCCTCCTCCTGGGCCCAGCGGACGGTGAAGTGGTACAGCTCGCGGTTGTGGATGTACGTGGCCCGGTCGACGCTGTCGTCCACGGGGAAGTTCTGCTCGTAGAGGGCGAAGTAGCCGGGCAGGTGGTCCTCGATGATGGTGATGAACTGCACCGCGGACCGTTCGCCCTCGGTGAGCCGGCCGGCGTCGGCCTGCGCCCAGTCGAAGCTGAAGTCGACGTCCCAGCGGAGTGTGGGCGGCGAGGTGCGCAGGAACGCGCCGACCGCCGTGTCCACGTCGGCGGCGGGCAGCAGCGGGCCGCCGACCTGGGCGATCCGCCGGGCCGGGGTGACGGAGTCGGTCATCGCTCCCCCTAACGCGACTTCTGCAGGGTCAGGGCGTAGTGCTTGGTGGTGAAGCCCCAGCCCGCGTTGGCGGTCTTGAGATAGCGGGTCAGCTGGTCGGAGAGGCCCGGCTCGATCGCGTCCAGCCGCTCCGCGTTGCGGGCGACGTTGGCGAGCCAGTCCTCGATCGTCCGCCAGTAGTTCTCGGTCAGGTCGTCCACGGCGACGACGGTGAAGCCGGCGTTCTCCGCGCCGCGCACCAGGTCGGACAGGGGCCGCATGTCGCCCCAGCCGAAGATGGAGTCCCGGACGAAGACGGAGTTCTCCCGCTCGCCGAACTCGGCCCGCCGGGCGGCGTTGCGGTAGCAGCTCTCGGAGACGTACATCCGGCCGCGCGGTCTGAGCGCCGCGTGGGCCTTGCGGAAGACGCCGTCGAGATCGGGCATGTGGACGATGGACCCGAGCATGCTGATGGCGTCGAAGGAGCGCGGTTCGGGTTCGTGCTCCTCGAACTCGCCGATCCGGGTGGACACCTTGTCGGACAGCCCGGCCGCGGCGGCCTGCTCGGCGATGTAGGCGTGCTGGTTCGGCGCCGGGCTGATGCCCACCGTCGTCGCGTCGTACTCGGCGGCCATGAAGAGGATCAGCGAGCCCCAGCCGCAGCCGATGTCCAGGATCCGCTTGCCCGGCGCCGCGCCGAGCCGGTCGGCGACGTAGTGCAGCTTGTTCTGCTGCGCCTGGTCGAGGGTGTCCTCGTCGGTGCGGTAGATCCCGGCACTGTACTTGCGGGTCCGGTCGAGGTAGAGCTCGAAGACCCGCGGGTCCTGGTCGTAGTGTTGGTTGGTCCTCGCCTCGGCAGTCACGGGTCAGCCCCGCTCGGCGATCAGCTTCGCGACGGCGTCCGCCACGTGGTTGATGGTCTTGAAGCCGAAGACCTGGTCGTCCTCCAGCTCGATGTCGTAGGTGCGCTCGATGCGGGCGACGGACCGCAGCACCTTCACCGAGTCGGCGCCCTCCACCGCGCTCAGGTCGAGGTCGGGCGTCAGTTCCTCGGCCGGGCGCCCGAACTCGGCGGCGACCAGTTCGGTCACGGTGCGGATGATCTCGTCGTTGCTCGTGCTCTCGGCCATGTCGTGTCTCTCCTCGCTGGTGGAGTTGCGGTCGTGCGGTCAGTGGGAGCGGAGCTCGGCCAGCGCCTCGTCGACCAGCCGAGCCTCGCGCTCGGACATGGCCATGCGCTTTCTGGCCTGTTCCTCGGTCACGGGCTGGTAGGCGCCCGTGGCGAAGACGACGGCGTTCCCCGCGGCGTCGGTGATCTCGGCCCGCGCGTGGTGCGGGCCCGCTTCCCCCGCCACCGCCTCGGTGCTCGCCGTGCAGCGGTAGGACGCGCCGATCGCCAGGGGCTCGACGTAGCGGGTGCGCATGCTCGTGGTGAAGACCGAGACGCCCAGGCGCAGCACGAGCAGGTTGCCCATGATCTCGTCGCAGATCGTGGTGGACATCCCGCCGTGCACGACGCCCGGATAGGACTCGAAGGCGCGGTCGAAGGTGAAGGCGCACTCGATGCCGCCGTCGGCGGTGTGGACGAACCGCAGCCGCAGACCCTTGTCGTTGGCCGGCGAGCAGCCGAAGCACTGGTAGTCGGGCAGCACCCGCCAGGGCAGCTCGACCGGCTCGCCGAGGGGGCCGCTCGTCGCCTCGGTGCGGGCCGTCATGCGGCGATCACGTCGGCGAGGGCGTGGCGCACCTTGCCGTTGGTCGACAGGTCCATCTCGACGATGCCGCCGAAGACGCGGCGGATCTTGTGCTGCAGCTCCTTGAGCTCGTCGGCGTCCGCCACCCGCTCCAGGAACAGCTCGAAGGCGGTGTCGATCGTCTCGTGGTCCTCCAGCTCGGTCAGGTTGCTCTTGAAGAGGCCGACGGGGTGCTTGATGCGGGAGTCGGAGGTGTAGACGTAGAGCGTCTCCAGCACCGAGGCCTTCTCCTCGGGGTGGCGGGCGAGCCGCTCCCGGCAGAAGTGGATGAACTCCCGTGCGTGCGCGGCCTCGTCGCGGCTGGCCTTCAACAACAGGTCGTGGAGGACGGGCTCCTGGACGGCGTGGGCGACCCGGCGGTAGATGTGGTTGACCGTCAGCTCGGAGATGATGTTGGTGGCCAGCGTCGCCGAGGGTGTGGTGCCCGGGTCGTACGGGGCGCGCATGGCGGCCACCGCGCCGTCGTCCACCTTCTCCCCCACGGCGTCCAGCCACGCCTTGAACATGTAGTGGTGCTGGACCTCCTGGTTGCCCCAGACCACCGCGAAGGTGGAGAAGTCGTAGTCGTCCACGAACTCGTTGAGGAAGCCGTGCACCGCGGCGATCACGTTGGACTCGCCCATCACGGCGCTCTTGGCGATCGTGACGTACTCGGGTTGGACGAGGTCCTTGCGGACCGCGGAGAAGTCGACGTCCGTCAGCTTCCAGTGGTTGCGTTCGTACTGCGTGAACACGTCGTAGGTGTGCATCAGTTGCCCCTTTCAGCCTGGTCATCCGCGAAGGCCCGCTTCGCGGTGAGTCGTTGGAGCTTTCCGCTGGTCGTGCGAGGGAGGGAGTCCGGAGCCGCGAGGACGACCCGCAGCTCGTCCAGCCCGAGCGCCGAGCGGACCCGGTGGCGCAGCCGCGCCGCCAGTTCGGGGTGCTCCGCCTCGGGACGGCTGGTCTCGGCGACCAGAACCATGTACTCGTCGTGGCGGTCGCCCGTGTCCGCCTGGTGGACGAAGGCCACGCAGCGCCGCCGGTGCACGGCCTCGTCGGCGCGTACGGCGCTCTCCACGTCGTCCGGGTAGAAGTTGGTGCCCCGGAGGATGAGCATCTCCTTGCCGCGCCCGGTGATGTACAGCTCGCCCTCGGCCAGATAGCCCAGGTCACCGGTGCGCAGCCAGCCGTCCGCGGTGAACGGCTGGGCCAGGGTTCCGGCGTCGTCCACGTACCCCTGCGTGACGGACGGGCCCCGCAGCTGCACCTCGCCGACCACCCGTTCCCCGGCCACGGCGCGCCCCTCGGCGTCGGCGACGCGCAGCCGCATCCCCAGCACGGGGCTGCCGACGCCGACCACCCCGCGCGCACCGGGCGCCGTCCGCTCGACCGGCACGGCCGCGCCGCGCTCGGCGAGCGCCGCCCGGTCCACCCAGTCCCAGCGCGGCTCCCGCTCCAGCGGCGGGAACGTCACCGCGAGGGTCGCCTCCGCCAGGCCGTAGACCGTCAGCATCGTGCGGGGGTCGAAGCCGGCCGGGGCGAAGCGCCGGAAGAACGCCTCCAGCGAGTCCACGGCGATCGGCTCGGCGCCGTTGAACGCGACCCGCCAGCGGGACAGGTCGTAGGACGCCGCCTCCTCGGCCGGTACCGCGTCGACCAGGTAGTCGTAGGCGAAGTTGGGCATCGGGCTGATGGTGTAACCGCCGTCGGCGAACTGCCGCAGCCAGCCCGCCGGGTCCTTGACGAACGCGGACGGGCGCCAGATCGTGCACGGCACTCCGGTGAGGATGCCGGTCAGCGTGCCGAACAGGCCCATGTCGTGGAAGAGCGGCAGCCAGCTGGAGTTGCGGTCGGCGGGCGTGAGCCTGATCCCGTCCCGGATCGCCCGCAGGCAGGCCAGCACGTTGGCGTGCGTCAGCCGGACGCCCTTCGGGTACGAGGTGCTGCCCGAGGTGTACTGCAGGACGATCTCGCGGTCCGCGTCCACCTCGACGCCGTCCACCTCCGCGCCAGCCGCCTCGCCGTCGCCGCCGCCCGTACCGTCGGTCAGCGTCTCCGCGGCGCTCAGCACGCGGCGGCCCGGGACCGCCTCCTCGATGAACGGCAGCATCGGGGCCAGCCGCCCGGACACCAGGACGTCCTTGATGCCCGCGTCGTCCAGCACGCCGACGAGTTTCGCGGTGTCGGCCTCCCGCGTGTTCATCGGCAGCGGGCAGACGCACGCCCCGAGTCTGCTGAGCGCGAAGAACAGCAGGAGGAAGTCGGGTTCGTTGGTGGACAGGGCGCCCACCCGGTCGCCCTCACGGATGCCCAGCTCGCGCAGGCGTGCGGCGATCCGGCGCGAGCGCGTGCTCAGGTCGTGCAGGGAGAGCGCGGTCCGTTCGGCGGGGAAGTCGACGGTGACCTCCCCGTGGTCGGCCACGACCTTGTCCAGCGAGCTGTGCAGTGTCGGTTCGTCCATGCGTTGGCCCCCATCGCGCTGTCAGTCGGACGTCGATATCTCCGGAAGTCCCGCCGTGGAGGCGGTCGGGTGCAGTGACCAGCGGCCATCGGTGTGCCGGGGCGCCCACCGGGTCAGGCGGACGGCCCGGGGCACGGCCTCGGCGGTGACCGCCAGGTGGCGGTGGCCCAGGTCGACGGCGCGGGTGCGCAGCCCGGCCGTCGAGCCGCGCCAGGTGACCTCGGCCCACGCCCGGCCGGGGTGAGCGGTGAAGTGGATGGTGGCGAGCCCGGCACGCAGCCCCAGGCCGAGCGCCTTGGCGACACTCTCCTTGGCCGCCCACAGCAGCCTGGCCCCGCCCGGCCCGGCGAGCAGGGACCGGTCCTCGGTGCCGCAGAAGCGGTGGGCGACCTCGCGCAGCTCGCCCTCGGGCGCGTCCTCGACGTCGACCCCGCAACGGCCGGCGCCCTGGACGAGGGCGAGCAGCCCGGAGTCATGGCTCACGTTGAGGTGCGGCCGGCCCGGGGCGCGCCGCCGGACGGCACGGGCCAGGACCCGGGACGCCTCCGCCTGCGTGCGGCGGCGCCCCGGCGCGTACCGGCCGTGCAGCGCCGCACGCTCCGGTCCGGGCAACGCGGCCGACAGGTGCTCCGCCGCCGCGTGCACGACGGACAGCTCGACCAGGTGTAAGTGAAGCTCAGCCCCCGTTGTCGTTTTCATGGCCGCCCGGCTACGGTCTTCCGGTCGTCGCGGGCAGCGTGGCCAGGCCGCGGAACTGCAGGTTGTCCGCGCGCCACCGGTACGGACGCTCGGGGTCGAGCGCCAGCCCGGGGATGCGCCGGGTCAGCTCCCGCAGCGCGTAGGCCCCCTCGACCTTGGCCAGCCCGGCCCCGATGCAGTAGTGCACTCCGGTACCGAGCGCGACGTGGCCCGTCTCCGTGCGGGTGACGTCGAGCCGGTCCGGGTCGGCGAAGTGCGCCGGGTCGCGGTTGGCCGAGCCCCGCACGAGGTAGGCGAGCTGCCCCTGCCGGATCGTCGTCCCGTGCAGCTCGACGTCCCGCGTCACCAGCCGGTGGGTGAGCTGCACCGGCCCGTCCCAGCGCAGGATCTCGTCCACGGCGGCCGGGATGCGGTCCGGCTCCGCCCGGAGCAGCTCCCACTGGTCGCGCTCGGCCAGCAGGCCGCGCAGGCCGTTGCCCAGCATGTCGACGCTGGTCTCGTACGTGGCCACCAGCAGCAGGAGCAGGTTCGAGCACAGCTCCTCGTCGCCGAGCCGCTCGCCGTTCTCCTCGGCCTGCGCCAGCCGGGATATCAGGTCGTCGCCCGGGGCCCGGCGGCGTTCGGCGATCACCGCGCCGAGGTAGTCCATCATCTGCCGGAGCGACTGGGCCGCCGGACCGTGCGTCCCCAGCAGGTCGGGCGCGCCGCCGAGGAACAGCTTCATGGTGTCCGCCCACTCGGTGAGCATCGGCCCGTCCTCGTCCGGAAGGCCGTAGAGGGCGAGCAGCACGCCGATCGGCACCGCGCGGCTGAGGTCGGGGATGAGGTCGAAGCTGCCGCGCTCGATCAGCCCGTCGACGAGCCGGGCGACGATCCCCTCCACCCGGGGCTCCACCTGCCGCACGTCCCGGGGGCTGAATCCCTGGGACATCAGCTTGCGCACCCGGGTGTGCTCCGGCGGGTCGAGCATCCACATCCACTGCGAGGCGAGCTGGATGAAGTGCCGCATCGCCGGGGACGGGTCCGCGCCGCCGCGAGCGGCGAGCAGGCCGATGCGCCGCGAGGAGAACGTCTCGTGATCGCGCAGGGCGGCGTACACGTCGTCGTATCGCGTCAGCAGAAACCCGTTGAGCTGGTCGTCCCAGTGCACGGGAGCGTGCTCGCGCAGCAGCGCGTACGTCGGGTAGGGGTCGACGAAGACATCATGGCTGAGCAGCTTCAGCTCGCTCGTGGGTCCCGGTGTCGTCACGGCTCATCTCCCCTCTCTGGTCTGCTCGTCGAGCAGCTCGCGGGGGACTTCGGCGACCCCCTTACCGGCCAGGACGGGCGCGCCCTCGCCGTTGACGACGTTCACCTGGCAGTCGAGCAGGACGCGTCCGGCCGGCGCCTCCCCGCCCTCGGTGGCGGAGACCGTCGCGGTGACCGTGTCCCCGGCGAAGACCGGCGCGAGGAAGGTGAAGGAGAGCTCCCGCATGTGCACGCCCGGGTCGGCGAGCAGCGGCACCGCGGAGAGCGTGAGCGCGCCCTGGGCCATCCGGCGGTCCCCGAGGCCGCCCATGTGGTGTGCGCCCAGATCCCCGGTCAGGCGGGCGCAGACGTCGATCTCCTGTGAGTTGAACGTGTGCGTAGCGGTTCGGGTGATGCCCATGGCAGCCAATCTCCTCAGACGCCGACGATGAAACCCTTGCTGCGGCCGGTGATGACGACGTCGTCCCCGCACCGGATCCGGGCGTTGAACGCGATCTTCGTCATCCCCTCCGTCGGCTCCAGCCGGGTGACCTCCAGCTCGGCCGTGATCTCCTCATCCCGCCCGACCGGCCGGGCCACGGACCAGTCCATCTTCTGGGAGAGGTAGTCGAGGTCCCCGCCCAGCTTGGTCAGCGGCGCCACCACCAGCAGATACGGCAGCTCCTCCGGCAGCGGGTCGGCGGCGTTGCCGCTCAGCTCGAAGAAGTCGTGGACCTCCTGATCGGTGTACCGCTTGGTCCAGGACAGGACGGTACCGACGGAGATGTCCCCGTGAACGGCGTTCTTGACAGTGGTCGACAACGGCCCCTCCAGGACGGGAGAAACGGCGTGGGGGAAGACGGCGGCGGAACGGTCGACTTGCTACCTACTAACGGGTATCCGCTGGGAATCATGCCGCACGGGACCACGGAACGAACACAGGAACACCAAGTGTGTCCCACCTCACAACCCTCACCTTCCGGGCCTCACACCACGGACCAACTGTCAAGGAAAGAAGGTCACTTGACATCCCCACAGTCGCGCACGTACGAGCGTGCGCCATGACGCCGGCCCTGGCGGAACGTCACCCCGTGGAGAGGCCGACGAGGGCGTGGCCGGTCCGGACGGGTGCGTTCTCGACGGAGTGTGCCTCGCGGCCGGGGTACGCACGAGCGCGGTGTGCGGGACCTCCGGGGCGAACCGCCCGGCGGGCTCCACCTGCCGGAAGCCGTCGTCCTCACCCCAGACCGGCACCTCGGGCACGGCGGAGGGGTCCGCAGCCGCCGGGAGCCGGCCTGACCGGGGCTCTCGGCGCGACCGCCCGAGGGCCGGCCCGGGCCCTGACCAGGCCCGTCTCGCCCCGGGCGCACACCACCGCAGGCGACTCGCGCACGCTCCCGCTGTCGACGGCGGGCAGAACCCGAACGTGGGAACACTCCTGAGACACGGGGCCGCGGGAGGCATGCCGCTTGCGGAGTAATGAGGAGACCGGGCTCCTCGACCATGTAAGCCTGTGGTCTTGTTTGATCACGGTCGTACCGGGAGGCCGGTTTGTACCGCTCACGTGAGTGGCTGTGGAATGGGATCAGCCGGGACCGGCACGCACCCCCTGCCGCCCCGGCACGGTCTTGGGCCCGGTGCGACCGCTCGCCGGCACTCCGGTCATCCGGAACCGGCCGCCCGGAGTCCACGGCCACCGACAGCGGATACCGGCTGAGCAGGCGAGGGTGATGGCGGGCGGGGAGGAGAGAGAAGGGGAAGGGCGACCGGCCCGCGCTGACCCCCTCGCACGCCTGAACACCGAACTCGATCGGATCGACGCCCAGCTACGCGCCCTGACCGAAGCCAAGGACCGGATTCAGGGCCTGTTGGAGGCGGTCGTCGCGATCACCCGGGAGGTGGAGCTGCCCGCTGTACTGCACCGCATCGTGACGACGGCCATGGACCTGGTCGGCGCCCGCTACGGGGCCCTCGGGGTTCTTGACGATCCCGGCGAGCGCCTGGCGCAGTTCGTCGCGGTCGGCCTGGCGGAGGAGGAGCGCGAGGCGCTGGCCCAGGTGGGCTTCCCACACGGGCGAGGCGTACTCGGGCACCTGATTCACCATCCGCAGCCCCTGCGGGTGGACGACATCTCCGCGCACCCGGCCTCGGTCGGGTTTCCTGCCGGTCACCCGCACATGCGCACCCTTCTCGGCGTCGCCGTCAGCGTCCGCGGCGAGATCTACGGCGACATCTACCTCTCCGAGCGGTACGACGGTCGGCCCTTCGACGCCAGCGACGAGAACATCGTCGTCGCGCTCGCCAGCGCGGCCGGCATCGCGATCGAGAACGTCCGCCTCCTCGAACAGGTGCGGGCCGGATCGGAACAGTTCCAGCGGCGCCTGCTGCCGACGCTGCCCGACCTGCGGCCCTTCGAGACCGCCGCCTTCTATCGCCCCGCCGTCGAACCCCACCATCTGGGCGGGGACTGGTACGACGCCGTCCCGCTCGCGGACGGCGGCGTGGCGGTGGTCATCGGCGACGTGGTCGGCCACGACCTGGATGCCGCCGCCGCCATGGCCTCCACCCGTCACATGCTGCGCGCGCTCCTGTTCACCCTCCACGCTCCCCCCAGTGCTGTCCTGGCCCAGCTCGACCGCACGCTGGAGGCCATCACCGACAACCCCGTCACCACCACCAGCCTGGCGCGCATCGAACCCGAGGGCGCGGCGTGGAGGTTGGTCTGGAGCAGCGCGGGTCACGTCCCACCGCTGCTGATCACGCCTGACGGCCGGACGGAGTACCTGTTCGCAGACCCCGGAGTGCCGCTGAACGTCGACAGCGGGATGCCTCGACACGACCACACGCACCACCTGGCCCCGGACACCACCGTGGTGTTCTTCACCGACGGCCTGGTCGAACACCCCGACCACCCCATCGACGCATCCCTGCGAGAACTCGCCGAAGTAGCCACCGTGCACGCCTCCCTGCCGCTGAGCGACTTCGTGCGAGCTCTGGCCGACCACAACCCCAGCGACGGACATGACGACATGGCCATCCTCGCCCTGCGCACCCCGAGCCACAGCCACGCGGCTCCCGGATGACTCGGCTGAGACCCCTACCGCCGGGGGCCGCGACACCGCGAGGAACCACCTCCGGCCAGCCCGACAGCACACACGGCGGACGTCGGATGGAAAGGCGGCGGGCCGAACGGTGGAACCGGCCGGGCTGAGGGACGGTGGACAACGGAGCAAGGTCGCCGAAGGGAGCGTCCGATGAAGGTCAGGCGCCCGGACAGGCTCCGGCGCGGTGGCGTGACGGCTCTGCAGATCATCGCCGTCGCCGCGCTCTACTACGCCTTCGGCAGGCTGGGCCTGCTCCAGCAGCTCGTGCGCGGCCAGGTCACACCGCTGTGGCCCCCCACCGGTATCGCCCTGGCCAGCCTGCTCCTGGTCGGCCCGCGGGTCTGGCCTGGCATCGCGCTGGGTGCCGTTCTGGTCAACCTCCCTCTCGGGCCATCCGTCCCTCTCGTCCTCGTGATCGCGGCAGGCAACACAGCCGCGCCCCTGTGTTCCTACGCGCTGCTCCGCCTCACCGGGTTCCGTGCGGAGATGAACCGCTTCCGGGACGCCCTCACGCTGGTCTTCCTCGGCGGATTCACCGGCATGCTCATCAGTTCGACCCTGGGCAGCAGCACCCTGTATCTGGCCCAGGTGCTGCCCACAGGAGAGTTCTGGCCCACCTGGTGGGTCTGGTGGACCGGTGACGCCATGGGTGTCGTGCTCGTCGCCCCCGTGCTGCTCGTCCTCCGCTCGGCCCAGCGACCGCGACTCATTCCACCATCCCGGTGGGCGGAAGGCGCCCTGCTTGCCGCCACCACCGCCGCCTTCGGTCTCCTTCTCCTGGAGACCGCCCCCGCGCCGCTGCTCTTCTTCGGCTTTCCCCTCCTGATCTGGGCCGCCTTCCGCTTCCAGCACGCCGGCGCCGTGCCCTGCGCGCTGGCCGTGTCCACCTTCGCCATCATCGCCGCCACCCGCGAGACAGGCCCCTTCGCCGGACACAGCCTGCTCGCCAACATGGTCTCGCTACAGACCTTCAACGGCACCGCGGCGCTCACCGCGCTGCTTCTCTCCGCGACCATCACCGAACGGAACCAGACCCAGGCGGAGATCGAGGAGGCCTGCGTCCGTCTCGCCGAGATGGTGACGCGCACCACTCCGGACATCGGGGGGTCACCACTTCCAGGAGCCCAGGGCGACGAGGAGGAAGGCGGCGGGCGGGCCCCCTCACCGTAACCGCCGGGCCGTGCCGCGCGGCGAGCCGGAGCAGCGCCCATGCGCTCGTCCGCCATGTCCCCGCCGTGACTCACGCTGATCACCAGCCCCCCTCGCCGCATGCCGGTCCACGGGCTGTCCACCGGCGGCGGGCACCGGGCGTCGGAAGCCCCCACGGCCACTGACGTACCCTCCACTGCGCGAGGCCCAGGTCGGCGGAGACTGACCGGGTCGAACCCGGTGCCCCGGCCTCGCCGCCGGCAAGCGCACAGCGTCTCAGGAACCGCCGCCCTCCGCGGCCTTGGGCTGCTGTTGCGTGGCGCAGTGGATGCCGCCGCCGCCTTCGGCGACGGTGTGGATCTCCAGCTGGACGACCTCGCGGTCGGGGTGGAGGTCGCCGATGACGGCGACGGCCTGCTGGTCGGCTTTGCGGTCGCCGAAGCGAGGGATCAGGACGGCGCCGTTGGCGACGTAGTAGTTGGCGTAGGAGCCGAGGAAGTCCTCCCCGCGACGGCCGAGCCGGGTGGGGTCGGGTTCGGGGAGGTCGATGATCTCGAACCTTCTCCCGCGGGCGTCGGTCGTGTTCTCCAGCACGCCGCGTGCCTGGTCGTAGGCGCGGGTCCACACGTCGGGGCCGTCGCCGTCCCAGGCGCGGCTGAGCAGGACGACACCGTCTTCGCCGAAGCGGGCCAGCGAGTCGACGTGGTGGTCGGTGATGTCCTGGCCCATGACGCCCTCGAACCAGATCACCCTGTCCGCGCCGACGAGGTTCTTGAGGGAGCTCTCGATCTCGTCGCGGCTCAGGTCGGGGTTGCGGTTGGGGTTGACCAGGGAGCTCTCGGTGACCAGGAGGGTGCCGTGGCCGTCCACTTCCAGTGAGCCGCCCTCTCCCACCAGGGGGGCGTCAACACGGGGCACGCCCGCGTACTCCAGGACGGCGCGGGCGACCCCCGCGTCGTGCTCGTGCTCCTGCTTGCCACCCCAGCCGTTGAAGTGCAGGTCGATGCCGACGAGACCCTTCGGGCCCTGGACGAAGGTGGGGCCGCTGTCGCGCATCCACAGGTCATCGGTGGGCACCGTGATCACCTCGACGCCGGAGCCGCAGGCCCGGCGGGCGGCCTTGGCCTCCTCCGGGGCAGCCAGCATGACGACGGGCTCGAACTCGGCCAGCGCCCGGGCGATGCCCGCGATGTCGCGCTGAACGTCGTCCGCCATGTCCTCCCAGACCGAGTCCAGCGGCGGCCAGGACATGAACGTGCGGACATGCTCGCTGGTCTCCGCCGGCATGAACAGCTCAGCCTGATCCCGACCGGACACCGCGCTCTCCTCTGCCCCGGCCGACGGCCGGCCCGACTTCCCCTCCCGTTCCTGGGCGCAGGCCGTCAGCCCCGCGGCGGCCAGCGCGGCAGCCGCACCGCCCCTCAGCACGCTTCGGCGGTTCGGTCTCCTCATGACACGGCCCCCATCCTGGGCGGAAAACAGATCCTGACTGAAATTTCAGTCAGGGTGAGACGGTAGCATTGCCCTCGCCACCGCCCCGAACCTTTCGAGGGAGCCGCATCGTGTCCCCCCGCCGCACCGCCATCCTGGAAGCCGCCGCCCGTGTCATCGCACAGCGCGGCATCAGGGGCCTGCGCGTCGAGGAGCTGGCCGAAGAGGCCGGGGTGTCGACCTCGCTGATCTACTACCACTTCCGCGACCGGGCCGGCCTCCTCGCCCGCACACTCGACTTCATCAACACCCGAGCCGAGCACTACACCCAGCCCACCAGCGACCCCGACACCGACCCCCGGGGCCACCTGGAGGAGATGCTGCTCCTCGAACTCCAGGACACCCCCGCCGTCATCGAGAACAGCACCGGCTGGGGCGAACTGCGCTCCACCGCCGTCTTCCAGCCCGAACTGCGCGACCAGCTCCGCACCACCACCGACAGCTGGAACGACTACACCAGCGACCTCATCCACCGCGCCCAGCAGACCGGCCGCGCCGCGCCCGACATCTCACCGGACGACGCCGCCGACCGGCTCACCGCCCTCGTCGAAGGGCTCAGCAAACGCTGGCTCAGCGGCACCCTCACCCTCGACCGCGCCCGCCACCTCCTACGCGGCGCCATCACCGCGGAACTCGGCCCCTGACCCGCCCAACACGGCCCTCGCCCAGGCCGGAGACAGGGCGTCAGCTGACGAACCGCCCTCTCGGGGCCGGGGAGCCACGGCAACCGGCCGCGGGCGGCAACCGGCAGGGCGAGGACGAGTACACCGCCGCCGACGTCGAGAAGTGGGACCACCGGCCCACCCACGCCGCACCCGGCCTGCGATAACGCCCGGCGATCGCCGCCCTCCGGCAGCCTCGTCGACCCCTCCGTCGTCCGCTGTCCACAGGACGCGTACGGCCGGCGCGCCCCCAGAGGGACGTCGAATAATGCGTTGGCACCCCTGAAAGGCGTCCTGTTAGCCTCAGGAGGTCGTTCTGATTCGTTCTGGGCCTGCGGGCCCTGGAAAAGAGTGCTGTGATGTCCCGGCCCGCGCCGAGTGCGCCTCGCCACACCGCGTAACCGTCTGTCGCCTTCCACCGCCCGTTCCTCCGGGCGGCTTCCGGACGTGTCCTCCGGTGTTCTGACCTGCCTGTCCGCCCTCCTGAGGCGTTGTCGGGCTGCCCACTGACGAGACCACTCGGCCTGCTCTTGCTGTCGTGACCCATTCCCAGCAAGGAGCACCCGGTGTCCAGCCACACCACCACCAACGACGACACTCTCAGCCTCAGCACCTTCACCTGCGCCTGGTGTGGGCTGACCGTGTCCGCGCACGCCGCCGACGGCGCGCCGCGCAACCACTGCCCGTCCTGCCTGCGCTCCCGACATCTCCTCGACCATGCCGAGGGCGGTCCGAGCGACTGCGAGGGCCGGATGTCCCCGATCGCCATCGCCGTGCTCCGCACCGGTGACTGGATGGTGATCCACCGCTGTGTGCGCTGCGACGAGCTCACCTCGAACCCTGTCCGCACCGACGACAACCAGCTCGTCCTGATGCGCGTGGCGGTCCGCCCGCTGGCCCAACCGCCCTTCCCGCTCGAAGCGTTCGGAACCCTCTGACCGCCCGGTGTGGAAGGAGCACAGCCATGGCACGCAAAAACCACAGCGGCCGCGGGCAGCGGCGCCGCCGTCCGCAACGGCACAAGGACGTCCTGCACGCCCAGGGCGGGCACCGGACGGGCGCCTTCCGGTGTGTCTCCTGCCGGCTCGACGTGTCCGCGGACGCGCCCGGCACCGCGCACCGCAACCACTGCCCGAACTGTCTGGCCAGCCTGCACGTCGACCGGAAGATCCCCGGCGACCGCGCCGCGGAGTGCCGAGGCCGGATGGAGGCGCTGGGGATGTCCGTCCGCGACGACGGCGAGTGGATGATCATCCACCAGTGCGCCTCCTGCGGCGAGCTCAGCGCCAACCGCATCGCCGGCGACGACACCCCCCTCGCCCTGATCCGCCTCGCCCTCAGACCCCTCACCGACCCCATGCACGCCCGTCGCGCCCTCCTCAGCCTGTGACCCGGCCACGGGCCGTGGGCGGGGTGGGTCGGGCGCCTTCGGCTCCCCCGAGGACGCCGACCGCGCCGACGCCCGGGTACGCCGCGTCCTCACCGGCGCGCACAGATCCCGCGGACGGTGAGCGCCGTCACTGAAGCGGTCGGCCGGAGCCGCCTAGCGTGAAGGTCACGGGCGTACGGGTACCCGTTCACGGTGAGGAGGGCGGCCATGCTGCGTGCGGTGTGGAACGGCACGGTGATCGCGGAGGCCCCGCGCACGGTGATCGTCGAGGGCAGCCACTACTTCCCGCCCGAGTCGCTCAACCGGCAGTACCTCACGCCGAGCAGGACCCGGTCGCTGTGCTTCTGGAAGGGCGTGGCCCGTTACCACAGCCTCGAGGTCGACGGGCTGACGAACCCGGACGCCGCCTGGTACTACCCCCGGCCCAGCCCGCTGGCCCGGAGGATCAAGGACCACGTGGCGTTCTGGCGGGGCGTGCGCGTGGAGGGCGCGCCAGAGCCGGACCGGCCCGAGGAGAGCGGGAAGTAGCAAGACGGTCAGCGGCGGATAAAGGGGGTCGACGACCCCGGAGGGTGGCGGCCGGTCGCAGCAGGACGGGGCGTGGCCGCTCGGCATCGTGCCGCGGCGCGGCGCGATGCCGAGCGGCGGCGAAGGGAAGCGCCCGGACGGTGACCGCAGGCGCCCGGACGCTTCGGCTGGGTTCGTGACGCGGGGTGAACCACATCCGGTCCACGGCGCCGGGGAGGTGTCGGCGTACTCCCCGAAGGAGGAGACCGCGCTCTGCTGACCTCTGCGAAGTCGTCACCCTGACGGCCCCGCAGTTCTACCGCCGGATAGGTGAGCGCCCTCACATACCGCATGTGACCCGCGGCCTAGCGTCGGCGACGAGAAACCGGAAGGCCACGGAAAGAGGGAGGACGATCGCCATGGCCACCAGCGTGCACGCATCACCGACGCCGGCCGTGATCCCGGTGTACCCCGTGTGGGGCGCCGCGGCCGGACTCGTCGGCGGCATCGGGATGGGCGTCCTCGGCCCCTTCGCCGGAGCCGCCCGCGCGTCCATCGCCCGGGCGATGGGCGAGCACACCGTCCCGACCCGCCAATGAACCACGAGGCGCCCGCGTCAACGCCCGGTCCAACCGCCACACCGCCGGCAGCGGCGCCTGGCCGCACAGCCATCGACGGCGGAGCCGTGCCCTACTGTCTGGCGAGCAGCGCAGAGGCGCTGGCCAGCCCCGCATGGGGCGCCGCACCCCCACCGTGGGCCCCGGGACGACGTGAGGAGACGCGCCACATGAACGACGCCGCATCGGACGACGACGCCGAGCGGACCTGGTGCCTGGCCGAGGTCGACATCTTCTGCGACCTGAACGAAGCAGAGATGCGGGCCATCGCCGCCGCGGCACCGATGAAGACCCACCACGCGGGCGAGATCCTCTACTCGCCCACCCAGCCCTCCGAGGTGCTGTTCATCCTCAAGAAGGGCCGGGTCCGCGTCTTCCGGGTCTCCGCCGACGGCCGCGCGCTGACCACCGCGATCATCTCCCCGGGCACGATCTTCGGGGAGATGGTCCTGCTCGGACAGCACATGTACGACAACTACGCCGAGGCCCTCGACGACACCGTCGTGTGCGTCATGAGCCGCGCGGATGTGAACAGGTTCCTGCTCTCGGACGCCCGCATCGCTGCCCGCATCACCGCGATCTTGGGCAGGCGCCTGTCCGACCTGGAGCAGCGCCTGTCCGACAGCGTGTTCAAGACCGTCGCACAGCGCATCGCCACCACCCTGACCACCCTCACCACCGCCCAGGCCCCGGCCGGACCGCTGCGGCCCGTCGGACGTCACCCGCAGATCGCCCTGACCCACGAACAGCTCGCCGCGCTCGCGGGCACCTCCCGGGAGACCTGCACCAAGGTGCTGCGCGACTACGCCGACCACGGCCTGCTCCGCCTGGCCCGCGGACGCATCACCGTCCTCGACCCCGAACGGCTCAGGGACGCCGCGGGCTGACGTCACCACACCGGAAGACGCGGCCCGCCGCCCGCCCAGCCCGGCGCGGCGCGAAGGGCTGGGATGTGGCCGTCACCGTGGCTTGTCCTCGGGCCGGGCGGCGACGGCGCGGCGGAAGAGAACCTGGACGGCGCGGGTGATGTCGGTGCCGGTGCCGGTCTGGGTGTGGTGGCAGGGTCCGGTGTAGGCGTGAGTGAGGAAGTCCGCGGTGAGCTCGGGGTCGGGCACATCGAACTCACCCGCCGCGTCACCTTGCGTGAGAAGGGTGACGAGCAGGTCGCGGGCGGCGGTCATGGGTTCCTCGCCGACCGCGCCGCCGGGCTCGTGGAAGAGCCGGTGGTAGAGCTCGTGGTGGTCCTGTTCGGCGGCGATCCAGGCGGCGACGAGACCGTCGAGGCGTTCGGCCCAGCTCAGGCCGGGCTGTTCCAGGAGGGCGGCGGGCTGCTGGAGCATCCGGTCCCACATTTCGACCTGGAGGGCGGCCAGGAGTTCCTGTTTGGAGTCGAAGTAGAGGTAGACCGTGCCCTTGGCGACCCCGGCGCGGGCGGCGACCTTGCTGATCGTCAGGGGCTCGTAGCCGTCGGCCAGGAGCAGGGCGGCCGTGGCGTCGAGGATCTGGCGGCGGCGGACGTCCGGGGGCTGGAAGCGGCCGGTGGGCTGGGCGGGGGCGGACTGGTCCGCGGGCACGGTCCCTCCTTCGTCGTCAGGTGACTGACCGGTGGTCGGTCAGTCGGTGCCTCCCAGGGTGTCATGCGGCTTGCGGGCGATGACGATGACCGCGTGGTCCTCGCTGGGGTGCTGGATGCGCGGTACGACCCTCCGTTCGGCGCGGACGACGTCCAGGCCGAGCGCGGTGAGGGCTTCGGTCAGCTCGGCGAGGGTGGCGAGGTCACCGGGCGCACCCCAGTCGCAGGCTTCCTCGTCCCATTCGCCCAGCGCCAGGACCCCGCCCGGGGCGAGGGCCGCGGCCAGGACGGCGAGGGTGTCGGTGCGCGCGGGCCCGCGGGGCGGAAGCGCGTAGGAGCTGAGGGCGAAGTCGTAGGAGGTCTCGGGCTGCCAGGTGGCGCTGTCGGCGACGGCGAGTTCGACGCGGTCGTCCAGGCCGCGGGCGCAGGCGCTGGCGCGGGTGGAGGCGATGGCGCGGGGTGCGAGGTCCACTCCGGTGACGCGCCAGCCGCGCTCGGCGAGCGCGAGGGCGTTGCCACCGGCGCCGCAGCCCAGGTCCAGGGCCCTCCCCGGAGGAAGGTCGCCGGCGGGGGCCAGGAGCATCAGGTCCGGGGCGGCGGTGTCGCTGCCGTCGCCGGTGTAGAGATCGTCCCACTCGAAGTCCAGGTGCCCCGTCGCTCCGGGGCCGTGGGCCTGGCCGCTGCCGTGGGTGGGGCAAGCGTGGCCGGTGTCGTGAGTCACAGTTCCTCCAGCGGGAATGAGCTTGGGCGAATGACCGTTGGTCAGTAGTATGACCACTGGTCATTCGATTCCGTCAAGTCCCTTCGGAGGCACCCCATGGACACCACCGCCCAGTACGACACCGTGATCATCGGCGGCGGGCCCGCCGGCCTGACCGCCGCGCAGGCCCTGACCCGCTACCGCTGCCGCTCCCTGGTCATCGAGTCCCCCGCACCGCCCCGCAACGCCGCCTCCCGCGGCGTCCACGGCCTGATCGGCCTGGAGGGTGCCACCCCCGACGAGCTGCGTACCCGTGCCTGGGAGGAGCTGGACCGCTACGGACTGGCCACGCGGCTCGACGCCACGGTCGGTGAGATCACCCCGCTGGCCGACGACGGCTTCACCCTCCGCGCGGACGACGGGACGACGGTCTGGGCCCGGAACGTCATCCTGGCCACCGGCGTCATCGACCAGCACCCCGACGGCGTGGAGGGCTTCGCCGCGTGCTGGGGGCGCACCGTGATCCACTGCCCCTTCTGCATCGGCGAGGAGAACGCCGAACGCACCTGGGCCCTGGTCGCCGACGACCCCCGCTACCTCGGCATGGCCGCCACCGCCTTCCGCGCCTGGACCGGCGACACCATCGCCATCGCCCCGCCCTCGCTGCCCGGCGCCGACGAACTGCGCCGCAGCCTGCGCGCGCAGGGCAGCGACCTCGTCCAGGGCGAGATCACCCGTCTGCACCACACCGACGGCGACCTCCACGCCGTCGAGCTGGCCGACGGCACCCTCCTGGAGCGCCAGACCCTGCTGTGGCCCCAGCCGCAGCGCCAGGCCCCCCTCATCGAGCGCCTGGCCGCCGAGCACGGCCTCGCCCTGAGCGACGACTGCGTCACCGTCGACGACAGCCGCCAGACCAGCATCCCCGGCCTCTACGCCGCCGGCGACCTCACCGGAGAGACGTGGGAACAGGGAGCCGTCCCCGCCGTCACCGCCGGAGCCGCCGCCGCCGACGCCATCCACTTCGCCCACCTGGACTGACAGCCCCGACACCCCCACCGGAGCCCTCCGTGCCCGAGCAGGACTTCACCGACTACATCGACCGCGTCGGCGGCCACCTCGGCGACCGCACCACCCTCTACCAGTCCGTGGCCGCCCACACCGGAGCCCGCCGCGTCCTCTACCCCGGCAGCTACCTCGACCTCGCACCCTCCTACCACTGGCCCGACGTCACCTACCTCGACGCCGACGCCCGCGCCCGTAAGGCCTTCCGGGGCCCCGACGCCACCACCCTCGCCACCCGGCACAAGCAATACCCCGCACACCCCCGCATCGCCTTCGTCCCCGGCGACTACACCCACACCCTCGCGGAACTCCCCACAGCCGAGTGGGATCTGGCGATCTCCCTGTACGCGGGCCCCGTCTCCGAACACGCCACCCGCTGCCTGCGCCCCGGAGGCTGGCTCCTGGCCAACAACAGCCACGCCGACGCCGGCCTCGCCCACCTCGACCCCCGCTACCGCCTCGCCGCCGTCCTCCACCGCCGCTCCGGCCACTACCGCCTCTCCACCGACGACCTCGACCGCTACCTGCAGCCCAGACGCCCGCCCCACCCCACCCGCGAACAACTCCACGCCACGGGCAGAGGCACCGCCTACACCCACCCGGCCACCGCCTACCTCTTCCGCCTCGACCCCCACACGCGCGAACGGTAGACGCGCAGCGCGTCTTCGCTGCCGTGCGACAGATCGCCGACTCCTGGCGAAAACCACCCGGCACCACGGGGACGTACTCGGCCGCTGGGGGCGAGACGGACTCCCGGAGGCCACCGCGGCCCTCCGCTCCGGCCAAGTAGCCGGTCCTCGGCCGGGCTTCTGCTCCGGCCCCACAGCCGACGCACGAAGCCAACCAGGCGTAGCGCCCGCCCTCTGGTCAACCGCGTAGCCACCAGGCCGATTCCGGCACGGCTGACGTGGCAACGGAACGACCCGCAAGACGTCATGTCCCACTCCCGCAAGGCCGCCAGGAAGCAGAAAGCCCCAGGTCACACGCTATGTGACCTGGGGCTTCTCGGAGCCGCCTAAGGGAATCGAACCCTTGACCTACGCATTACGAGTGCGTCGCTCTGGCCGACTGAGCTAAGGCGGCGTGCCGTGGTGTGCAGCGCGGTTTAGTTTACACACCTCGGCGAGGTGCTCGCGCCGGGGTTCAGCAGCGCTTGCCGTCGGCGGGCACGGTGCCCTTGAGCAGGTAGGCGCCCACGGCGTCGTCCACGCAGGGCACGCCCTGGCCGTAGGCGGTGTGGCCGTCGCCGTCATAGGTGAGCAGGCTCGCCGAGTCGAGCTGGGCGGCCAGGCCCTGGGCCCAGACGTAGGGGGTGGCCGGGTCCCGGGTGGTGCCGACGACGAGGATCGGGTCGGCTCCCTCGGCCTTGATGCGGTTGGCCTCGCCCGTGGGCTCAGCGGGCCAGTCGGCGCAGACCAGCGTGTAGTACGCGAAGTTCCGGCCGAAGACGGGCGAGGCCTTCTCGAAGGCGGGGAGCGCGGCCTTGACCTCCTCGGCGTCGGTGAAGGGGGCGGGCTGGTCGAGGCAGTTGACGGCCGCGTTGGCGTACATGAGGTTGCCGTACGAGCCGTCGGGCGAGCGCTCGTAGTAGGTGTCCGAGAGCGCGAGGAGGGCGGCCCCGTCGCCGTCCTGGGCGTCGGCGAGGGCGCGGCGCAGGCGGGGCCAGTACTGCTTGGTGTACATGGCGGTGATGACGCCGGTCGTGGCGAGCGACTCGGTCAGCTCGCGCTCCTCGCCGGTGGGCAGCGGCTCCTCGTCGATCGCCGACAGGAGGGCGCCGAGCTTGTCGCCCGCCTGGGCGGCGTCGCTGCCGAGGGGGCAGTCAGAGCGGTCGGCGCAGTCCTCGGCGAAGGCGGTGAAGGCCGTCTGGAAGCCGGCCGTCTGGTCGCGGTTGAGCTCCTCGGCCGGCAGCGACGGGTCGATGGCGCCGTCCAGGACGAGGCGGCCCGAGCGGGAGGGGAAGAGGCCCGCGTAGGTGGCGCCGAGCAGGGTGCCGTAGGAGTAGCCGAGGTAGGTGAGCTTGTCGTCGCCGAGGGTGGCGCGCAGGACGTCCATGTCCCGGGCGGCCTCGATCGTGGAGACGTGGCCCAGCAGCTCCCCTGCGTCCTTGGCGCAGCCGTCGGCGAAGGAGTCGTTGGCCTGCTCGAGGGCGGCCGTCTCGGCGGCGTCGTCGGGGGTGACGTCGGCGCTGGTGTAGGCGTCCATGGCGGTGTCGGACAGGCATTCGACCGGTTCGCTGCGGGCGACGCCGCGGGGGTCGAAGCCGACGACGTCGTACTCGGCCCGGACGGGCTCGGGCAGGCCGAGCCCGGCGAAGTCCCGCACGAAGTCCACCGCGGAGCCGCCCGGCCCGCCGGGGTTGACGACGAGGGAGCCGGCGGGCTCGCCCGAGCCGGCGGACCGGGAGCGGACGACGGCCAGCTTGAGGTCCTGGGCGGGGGCGGGGGCCGAGTAGTCGAGCGGCACGGTGAGCTCGGCGCACTGGAAGCCCTCGGGGCCGCAGGCGCGCCAGTCGAGCCGCTGGTCGTAGTAGCGACGCAGGTCGTCGGGGATCTCGGCGGGGAGGGGCCGCAGGACGCGGTCGACGCCCCGGACGGCCGTGTCGGACGCGTTGCCGGGCGACGACGACGCCTGGCCGTCCTCGGCCGTGCAACCGGCGAGGAGCAGTGCGGCCACTGCCGTGAGCGTGCCGGAGGTGCGGAGCAGCCGCCTGGGGTCCATCGGTCACCTTCACCGGGTCGAGTCCGTGGTCACTGCCGTGAGGATCACCACGGAGCGTATATCCCCGGACGACCTCAGCCCACGCGCAGCGCCAGCGTCATCGCCTCGACGGCGAGGAGCGGGGCGACGTTCCGGTCGAGGGCCTCCCGGCACTCCAGGATGGCCTCCATACGCCGCAGGGTCTGCTCGGGGCGCGAGGACGCGGCCAGCCGGGCGACGCTCTCGGCCGCGGAGAGGCCCAGGTCGGGGCCGGTGGGGGCGGAGGCGGACCCGAGCTGCCGGGCCAGCACGTCGCGGTAGAAGGCGGCGAGGTCGGTGAGGGCGAGGTCCAGCGAATCCCGCTGTGTGCGGGTGGCACGGCGCTTCTGCCGGTCCTCCAGCTCCTTCATCGCCCCGGCGGTGCCGCGCGGCATCCGCTTGCCCTCGGTGCCGCCGAGTGCGGCGCGCAGATCCTCCGTCTCCCGGGCGTCGAGCTCCTCGGCGACCTGCTTGGCGTCCTCGGTCGCGGCGTCGATCAGCTCCTGGGCGGCGCCGAGGCAGCCGCCGACCGTGTCCACCCGCGTCGGCAGCTTCAGGACGGCCATGCGTCGGGCGCGGGCCCGCTCGTCGGTGGCGAGGCGCCGGCTGCGCTCGATGTGGCCGCCGGTGGCCCGGGCGCAGGCGGCGGCGAGGGCGGGCTCGATACCGTCCCGCCGGACGAGGAGTTCGGCGACGGCGTCCACCGGCGGGGTGCGCAGGGACAGCAGCCGGCAGCGGGAGCGGATGGTGGGCAGGACGTCCTCGGTGGAGGGGGCGCACAGCAGCCAGACGGTGCGCGGAGCGGGCTCCTCGACGGCCTTCAGCAGGACGTTGCCCGCGCCCTCGGTGAGGCGGTCGGCGTCCTCCAGGACGATGGCCTGCCAGCGCCCCCCGGCCGGGGAGAGCTGGGCGCGCCGCACCAGCTCGCGGGTCTCCTTGACGCCGATCGTGAGTTGATCCGTACGGATGACGTCGACGTCGGCGTGGGTGCCGACGAGGGCGGTGTGGCAGCCGTCGCAGAAGCCGCAGCCGGGGACGCCGCCCGAGGCGCGGTCGGGGCTGACGCACTGGAGGGCGGCGGCGAAGGCGCGGGCCGCCGTGGCGCGGCCGGCGCCGGGCGGGCCGGTGAACAGCCAGGCGTGCGTCATGGACGAGCCGGCCGCGATCGCCGACTCGGCAGCGGTGTCGGCCGGGGTGTGGGCGGCTTCGGCGGCGGTGCCGGCGGCGGCGTGAGCGGTGACGAAGGCGTCGGCGTCCCGGGCGGCGGCCGCGAGCTGGGCCACCACCCTCTCCTGGCCGACCAGGTCGTCCCACACCGCCATGGCTGCCCTTCCGCCGCCGCTCTCGTTCGGTCGATCGATCCCGCTGGCCCGTCGGCACGTCTCACGCGACGTACCCCGGCCGTACTCCGGCGTCCATTGTCGTGGATGGCACCGACAGCGTCGGCACTGCGCCGGGCGGGTGAACTCCGGTCGCGCTCCAGGGCTCGACCGGCGGCGCCCGACTCGCTCCGACTAGTCATATGGCATGGTCACCATGCAGCCCCGGGCCGGCGCTTCGCCGACGGCCGGCCGGTAGCGCCCTCCCTGCCGGACTCCCAGGACGCGAGGGCCCCCGCCCGCAGCGCCTCCGCTTCCACGGAGCGCGCGGGCACCGGCACCGCTCGCACCGGCCGTGGGCTGCGCGGCGTCTGGGCCGCGGGGGCGGCCCAGACGCCGGTGACCGTCACAGGGCTCCGGGCCCGCTCCCGGCCGGATCAGCGGCGTCGGCCCGGCCTGCCGCCGTCCCCGTCCCCGTCCCCGTCCTCGTCTTCGTCCTTGGCGGCCGCGGGCTCCTCGTAGGGGCCGAGCAGTTCGTCCGCCAGGGTCGGCAGGTCGTCCATCGGCGTCTCCTCGGCCCAGGCGGGACGGGGCCGGGCACGGTCCGCCGACTCCGACGCAGGGGGAGCCGGGGGAGCTTCGGAGGCCGCGGGAGCGTCCGGCCGGAGGGGGAGCTCACGCGTGACGTCGTCGGGGTCGCTCCCCCGCGGGGCGCCGCCCCTGGCACCGGAGCCGGACCCGCCCGGGGCCGCGTCGTCCGACACCTGCGGCAGCACCTGCGTCTCCCCGTCGGACGCGCCACCGGACGGACCACCGGACGCACCGGCGGGCGGGTCCTGCGGCACCCGGGGCACCTGCACGGTGTCCTCCTCGGAGCCGCCCACCGCGTTCTCCTGCTCGGCCTGCTGCGCCGCGCGGTTCCGCTCCGCCCGCAGCAGCGCCTCCTCCGCCTTGCGCTGCTTCTCCGCGCGGCGGGCCGCCGCCTCCTCGCGCAGCCGCGTCTCCTCCTCCCGCTGGCGGGCGAGACGCTCCTCCTCCGCTCGCCGGGCGGCCTCCTCGGCCTCGCGGCGCTCCCGCTCCTCCTCGGCGCGACGGCGCAGCTCCTCGGCCCGGCGCCGGGTCTCCTCGGCGAGCCGGGCCTCGGCCGCGCGGCGGGCGGCCTCAGCCTCCTGGCGGCGCCGCTCCTGCTCCCTGGCCTCCTCCTCGGCCCGCAGCCGGGCCAACTCCTCCTGACGCTCCCGCTCCTGCCGGGCGAGCTCCGCCTGGCGCTCCCGCTCCAGCCGCTCGGCCTCGGCCTTGCGGCGCTCCTCCTCCTCGCGGCGCGCGGCCTCCTCGGCCTCGCGGCGCTTGCGCTCCTCCTCGGCGCGGCGCCGGGCCTCCTCGCGCTCCTGGATCTCCTGCTCCGAGAGCGGCAGGACCTGGTCGAGCCGGTGCCGGACGACGCCGGTGACCGACTCCGGCTCCTGGCCCGCGTCCACGACGAGGTAGCGGGCCGGGTCGGCGGCGGCGAGCGCGAGGAACCCGGCACGCACCCGCTGGTGGAAGTCGGACGACTCCGACTCCAGCCGGTCCGGGGCCTCGGTGAAGCGCTCCCTGGCCGTCTCGGGCGAGATGTCCAGCAGGACGGTGAGGTGCGGGACGAGGCCGTCCGTAGCCCAGCGGGAGATGCGGGCGATCTCGGACGGCGACAGCTCGCGGCCCGCCCCCTGGTAGGCGACGGAGGAGTCGACGTAGCGGTCGGTGATGACGACGGCGCCGCGCTCCAGGGCCGGACGGACGACGGTTTCCACGTGCTCCGCGCGGTCGGCCGCGTAGAGCAGCGCCTCCGCCCGGTCGGACAGCCCGGCCGAGGACACGTCCAGCACGATCGAGCGCAGCCGCTTGCCGAGCGGCGTGGCGCCCGGCTCCCGGGTGACGACGACCTCGTGTCCCTTGCCGCGTATCCACTCCGCGAGCGCCTCGGCCTGTGTGGACTTGCCCGCGCCGTCCCCGCCCTCCAGGGCGATGAAGAAGCCCGTCGTGGCCGGGGCCTGCTCCGGGTCCCCGCCGCGGACGGCGTCGAGGAGGTCGCGGCGCAGCGGCACGCCCTGCCGGTCGTCCACGCGGGTGAGCACCAGCGCGGCGACGGGCAGGAGCAGCGCGCCCAGCAGCATGAGGACGAACGCGGCACCGCTGTGGGCGAAGACGAACTTGCCGCTCTCCACCCGCTGGGTGCCGATGAGCGCCGCCAGCAGCGGGGCCAGGATGGCCGACAGCGCGATGCTCAGCCGGACGACGGCGCCGAGGTGCTCCGTCATCCGCGTGCGACGGGACTCCTCCGTCTCCTGGTCGAGCACGGTGTGCGCGGCGCGGGCGGCCACGCCGGCGCTCAGGCCGGTGAAGAGCCCGGCGGCCAGCATCGTCGCCGTGTCGGAGACGAGGCCCGTCAGCAGCAGGCCGCCCCCGGTGACGATCAGGGCCAGGGCCAGCACCCGGCGCCGGGAGAGCGAGGGCAGCACGTGCCCGGCTCCGCGGATGCCGCAGGCGGTGCCGCCGGTGAGGCCGAGGACGAGGAGGGCGAAGGTGGCCGGGCCGCCGCCGAAGTCCGCCGCGTGCAGCACGCTCACCGCGACCGCGCCCCCGACCGCGCCGGCCACCGCGGCGGCGGCCGTGACGAGCAGCGAGACGGCGCCCGTGCGACCCCGTTCGGGACCGGCGGCGGTGCGCGGCCTGCGCAGCCCCTCCAGCGGGGAGCGCGGGCGGGGCGTCGAGGTGGCGGGCAGGGTGAGGAAGACGAGCAAGGAGATCGATGCGGCGAACAGACCGGCCGCGACATAGGACGCCAGGGCCGCCTGGTGGTCGGTGAACCACACGATGCCCGTGCCCAGCAGATTGCTGAGCAGGGTGACGACGAGCAGGACCGCGGCGGCGGCCGGGAAGGCGAGGAACGAGCCACGCACCCACAGGCGGCGCAGGGCCTCGTGCTGGTCGGGCAGCGGGCGTATGGCGGCGCCCTCGGGCGGCGGCTCCGGCAGCAGGGCCGGGGCCGCGCTGTCCTTGGCGACCGTCCACAGCCGCTCGGCCACGCCCGCGAGGAACACGGTGCCGAGGAGGAAGGCGTAGGCGCTGTCCGGCGTCCACGTGATCCACAGCGGCGCGACGATCAGCAGCGCGGCCCGCAGGCCGTCGGCGCCGATCATCGTCCAGCGGCGGTCGAGCGGACCGCCCGGGGCCACGAGGGAGGAGACCGGGCCGAGCAGCACGGCGCCACAGAGCAGGGTGGCGAGCAGGCGGGTGGCGAAGACCGCCACGACGGCGAGGGCCACCCCGCGGTAGCCGCCGCCGAACCACGTCTCACCACCGGTCAGCGCCACGCCGACGACGGCCTGAGCGGTGAGGAGCGTGAGCACGAGGAGCCCGAGGGCGTCTCCGATTCCGCTGACGTAGGTGGCGCTCCACAACCGCCGCAGCGGTGCGTAGCGCACCAGCGCCCGCACGGCGCGCTCGCGGGAGTCCGCGGCGAGGGCTTCGGAGGCGGAGTCGCCCGTCACTGGCTGCTCTGCTCGCGTCATACGGGCAGCGTATCGAGTGCGGCCGACACCGTCGGCCCGGACCCGGAGATCGGGCAGCGCGCGGGCGGATCCGGCGGCTCCGACCCGGACGGCCGGGCGGCCGGGCGGCCCTCGGGCCGGGAACGGCAGCCGGTACACGCGATCCGCCTCGCCCGCTGCCCGGGAGCGCGAACGAGCGAGGCCGCCTCCCCCCGGGCGGGGGCGGCGGCCCGTGCTCTCACTCGGCGGCGGGCCCCGGCTTCGCGGCGGCGGTCTTCTTCGCCGCCGTCTTCTTCGCCGCCGTCTTCTTCGCCGCCGTCTTCTTGGCGGCCGTCTTCTTCGCCGCGGTCTTCTTGGCGGCGGGCTTCTTCGCCGTGGTCTTCTTCGCCGTGGTCTTCTTCGCCGCCGCCTTCTTCGCCGGCTTCTTGGCCGGGCCCTTCGCGCGCTTCTCGGCGAGCAGCTCGAAGGCGCGCTCGGCGGTGATCGTCTCGACGTCGTCGTCGCGGCGCAGGGTCGCGTTGGTCTCGCCGTCCGTCACGTACGGGCCGAAACGGCCGTCCTTGACGACGACCGGGCGGTCGTTGAACGGGTCGGCGCCCAGCTCCTTCAGCGGGGGCTTGGCGGCGGCCCGGCCGCGCTGCTTCGGCTGGGCGTAGATGGCCTGCGCCTGCTCCAGGGTGATGCTGAAGATCTGGTCCTCGCGCTCCAGCGAGCGCGAGTCCGTGCCCTTCTTCAGGTACGGGCCGTAGCGGCCGTTCTGGGCGGTGATCTCCTGCTCCGACTCCGGGTCCACCCCGACGACGCGGGGCAGGGACAGCAGCCGGAGGGCGTCGTCCAGGGTGACCGTGTCCAGGTCCATCGACTTGAACAGGGACGCCGTGCGCGGCTTGACGGCGTTCTTCCCGGTCTTCGGCGTGCCCTCGGGCAGGATCTCGGTGACGTAGGGGCCGTAGCGGCCGGACTTCGCGACGACCGGGTTGCCGCTGTCCGGGTCGGTGCCCAGTTCCCGCTCGCCGCTGGGCTTGGCGAACAGCTCCTCGGCCAGCGCGACGGTCAGCTCGTCCGGCGGCAGGTCGTCGGGGACGTCGGCCCGCTGGCCCGTCTCGCCCTCGGGGCCCGGCTTCTCGACGTACGGGCCGTAGCGGCCGACACGCAGCACGATCCCCTCACCGACGGGGAAGGAGGAGACGCCCTTCGCGTCGATGGCGCCCAGGTCGGAGACGAGTTCCTTCAGCCCGCCCAGGTGGTCGCCGTCGCCGTTGCCGGCCTCGGCGGCGCCGCCCGGCGTCTCGCCCTCGCCGTAGTAGAAGCGGCGCAGCCACGGCACGGACTCGGCGTCCCCGCGCGCGATGCGGTCGAGATCGTCCTCCATCTGCGCGGTGAAGTCGTAGTCGACCAGCCGGCCGAAGTGCTTCTCCAGCAGCCCGACGACGGCGAAGGAGAGGAAGGACGGCACCAGGGCCGTGCCCTTCTTGAACACGTACCGCCGGTCGAGGATGGTGCTGATGATCGACGCGTACGTCGACGGGCGGCCGATCTCCCGCTCCTCCAGCTCCTTGACCAGCGTGGCCTCGGTGTAGCGGGCGGGCGGCTTGGTCGCGTGGCCGTCAGCGGTGATCTCCCGGACGCCCAGCGCGTCGCCCTCGGCGACCTGCGGCAGCCGGCGCTCGCGGTCGTCCAGCTCGGCGTTCGGGTCGTCGGAGCCCTCGACGTAGGCCTTGAGGAACCCGTGGAAGGTGATGATCTTCCCGGTGGTGGAGAACTCGGCCTCCCGCCCGTCGGCGGCGCGTCCGCCGACCTTGACGGTGACGGACTGGCCCACGGCGTCCTTCATCTGCGAGGCGACGGTCCGCTTCCAGATGAGCTCGTAGAGCTTGAACTGCTCGCCGGTGAGTCCCGTCTCGGCGGGGGTGCGGAAGCGGTCGCCGGAGGGGCGGATCGCCTCGTGCGCCTCCTGCGCGTTCTTGACCTTCCCGGCGTACGAGCGCGGCTTGTCCGGCAGGTAGTCCGCACCGTAGAGCTGGGTGACCTGGGCGCGGGCGGCGGTCACGGCCGTCTCGGACAGCGTCGTGCTGTCCGTACGCATATAGGTGATGAAACCGTTCTCGTACAGGCGCTGCGCCACCTGCATCGTGACCTTGGCGCCCATGCCGAGCTTGCGCGAGGCCTCCTGCTGGAGCGTCGTCGTACGGAAGGGCGCGTAGGGAGAGCGGCGGTAGGGCTTCGAGTCGACCGAGCGGACGGAGAACGCGGCCTCCGCGAGAGCCGCGGCCAGGGAGCGGGCGGCCTGCTCGTCCAGGTGGAGCACCTGGTCGGCGCGCTTGAGCTGCCCGTCGGAGCCGAAGTCGCGGCCCTGGGCGACACGGCGGCCGTCGACGGCGGTCAGCCGGGCGCCGAAGGTGTCGGACGCGGAGGTGCCCCCGGCCGAGAAGGTGCCGGTGAGGTCCCAGTACTCGGCGGCGCGGAACGCCATGCGCTCGCGCTCCCGCTCGACCACGAGCCGGGTGGCGACGGACTGCACGCGCCCGGCCGACAGCCGCGGCATGACCTTCTTCCACAGGACCGGCGAGACCTCGTACCCGTAGAGGCGGTCCAGGATACGGCGGGTCTCCTGGGCGTCGACGAGCTTCTGGTCGAGGTCCCGGGTGTTGTTGACGGCGTCGCGGATGGCGTCCTTGGTGATCTCGTTGAAGACCATGCGGCGCACCGGGACCTTGGGCTTCAGCACCTCCTGGAGGTGCCAGGCGATGGCCTCGCCCTCGCGGTCCTCATCGGTGGCGAGGTAGAGCTCGTCGGACTCGGCCAGCAGCTGCTTGAGCTTCTTGACCTGGTCCTTCTTGTCACTGTTGACGACGTAGAGGGGCTCGAAGTCGTGGTCGACGTTCACCCCGAGACGGGCCCAGGGCTCACCCTTGTACTTGGCCGGCACCTCGGCGGCCCCGTTCGGCAGGTCGCGGATGTGCCCGACGCTCGCCTCGACGACGTAGCCAGGGCCGAGATAGCCCTTGATCGTCTTCGCCTTGGCGGGCGACTCGACGATCACGAGTCGGCGACCGCCCGTTGCGGTATCGCTGGTCGGGGACAACTTCTCGCTCTTCTCTCCGGTTGGTGGTCAGCGGGTGCGCTGCGAGGTACTGCGGTGCCGGGGTGGGCCGGCTGACGTCGCACGGGTGCGGTGACCCGGCTCGCCGGCCCGTCGCGACGTCGGCGCGGTGGGATGTCGTGCGCCGCGCTGGTGGGTCGGAGTGTGACCGTACCTCCCGCTCTCCTGTCAAACGGGAAAAGTCAGCAACGCCACTCGAACGGTAACCCGACTAATCACCTCAGTGCGGTTCGACGAGGCCCGGGGTGCCGCCGGACGGGCCGCACCGGGCGGGCGATCGATTCGGATACCACCCAGCATGCACGATATGCGCCGGTTACGGGGTCCCGATCGGCCACCTTCCGGGCGCTCACTGTCGTGGACACCACACTCTGCGCCACGACGGCGTACCACACGTGCGACCGCTCTGTGCCAAGGGCACGCCCACAGTTCCGACAACCGGGGGAGGGCTGGCAGTATGGCGACGTCAGTGCCAACGCCTACGCTCCACTCGGGGGAAGAACGTGTCCGACCCGCAGCAGAATCCTTACAGCCAGCCCGGTCAGCAGCCCGGCCAGCCCGGCCCGTACGGCGCTCCGGGACAGCCCGGTCAGCCCGGCCAGCCCGGCTACGGCTACCCGCAGGCCCCGCCGGCCCCGGGTGGCGCCGCCCCCGGCCAGTACACCGGTGACCCGAACGCGCCGTACGGCTACGACCCCTACGGTCGTCCGTACTCCGACAAGTCCAAGATCACCGCGGGCCTGCTCACGCTGCTCGTCGGCACCTTCGGCATCGGCCGCTTCTACACCGGCCACATCGGCATCGGCATCGGCCAGCTGCTGACCCTCGGCGGCTGCGGCATCTGGTCGATGATCGACGGCATCATCACGCTGACCAAGAGCGACGCGACGGACGCCCAGGGCCGCATCCTGCGCAGCTGAGCCCCGCCGTGAGCGTCTCCGCGCCGCGCACCCGCCGGCCTCGCCATCCGGCCGTGGCGCCGCTGGCCGCTCTCGCGGCCGGCGGCGCGGGGGCGGCGTACCTGTACCGCACCGATCCGCACTCGCCCGGGCAGTTCCTCCCCCGCTGCGTCTTCAACTGGGCCACCGGTCTGGACTGCCCCGCCTGCGGCACCACGCGGATGGCGTACGACCTCCTGCACGGGGACGTCGCGGCGGCCTTCGCCGACAACGCGGCCATGCTCGTCCTCGGCGTTCCCGTCGTGACCTACCTCGGCACACGCTGGCTCGTCTCGGGCCTGCGCGGACGGCGGTACCGCCCCAGGGTCAGCACCCGCGCCATCCTGCCCGCGGCGCTGCTGATGGTGACGTGGACCGTGGCCCGCAACCTCGTCGGCTGACGTGAACACCCCGGCATACGCACAGGTCTGACCGGTTCTCACCCCGGGCGTCCGAAGTACCCCACCGGGGTTCATCACGCTTGCATTACGACTCATATTTTCCTGCAACCGTATGGACGGGGCGCGAGTCCAGATCATCGCCGCCTCGGAACTCTGTGACTCGGGCGGCTGTGACGCTACGGCTTGTCGCGTCCCGTTCAACACGCTCTAACCGCTCAAAAGGAGCAACACCCCATGGCAAACGCCGACAACATCGCGCCCAACGGCCAGCCCTACTCCGAGAAGTCGAAGACCACCGCCGGTCTTCTGACCATCCTTCTGGGCGGCCTGGGTGTCGGCCGGTTCTACACCGGCCACACCGGCATGGCGATCGGCCAGCTGCTGACCGCAGGCGGCTGCGGCATCTGGGCGCTGATCGACGGCATCCTGTTCTTCACGAAGGACGACCGCACCGACGCGCAGGGCCGCATCCTGAAGCCGTGAAGCGGTGCCGCACCCACGCCGAGGGCCGGCGACCGTGACGGTCGCCGGCCCTCGGCGTCTGCGTTTCGCACGGCCCCCGGCGGGACCTCACAGGCTGAGCAGCAGCCAGCCGCCCGTTCCCGCCAGCAACAGCCCCGAGGCCGCGGCGATCAACGCGGCACCGGCGGGCGAGACCGACCCCGACGGCACCGCGACGGGACGACGCCGGCCCGCCCTGGCCACCGTCCACAACAACAGCGCGGCGCCGAACAGGGCGCAGACGCCACCGACGAATGCCGTGGGTGCACTTTCCATGCCGCCGAGCGTCCCACCACCGGGCGGCAGCGAACGGAACGCCGGGTGAACGAACACCTGAACGGCTGACTAACGGAGTCCGGCGCCCAGGACTCGGCCGGCGCCCTCCCGTGGGCGTCCGCACGCCGCCGACGCCAAGCGGGTCTCAGCCCTCCTCGGGCAGCAGGAAGCCCTGCTCGACCAGGAGCCGGATCGCCTCCGGGGTTCGGGAGCGCAGCAGCTCGCGCTCCTCACCGACCAGTTGGGCGATGGCGTCCACAATGCGCCCCGCGGACAGCGTCCCGTCGCACACCCCCGCGAAGCCGGCGCCGACGGTGTCCACCTGCGAGGCCCGGCGCATGCCCCGGCTCTGACGCAGCACCACATGCTCCGGGTCCTCGGCCCCGGGCGGGCCGATCTGCTCCTGGAGCACGCCCTCGGCCAGCCGGAACCTGGTGTCCAGCAGGGCCGCATCGTCGTGCGCCCGCAGGAAGTCCTGGCGCTCGAAGTGCTCCACGACCGTGCCCCCGAGCGGCTGCTCCACCGGGTGGGCCCACTCCTCGATCGTGACCGCCGGGTCCGCCGCCCCCGAGTTGCGCAGCGTGATCCAGCCGAAGCCGACGCCCTCGGTGCGGGAACGCTCGAACTCGTCCAGCCAGGCGTCGTAGCGCTCCGCGTAGCCCGGCCCGTGGTGGTCCCCGGCGTCCCGTAGCCACAGCTCCGCGTACTGCGTGACGTCCTGGACCTCCCGCTGCACCACCCAGGCGTCGCACCCGGCCGGGATCCAGGAGCGCAGCCGGTCCCGCCAGTCCTCCCCCGCGACGTGCTGCCAGTTGGCCAGCACCTGGCAGTAGCCGCCCTCGGCGAGGTGGTCGGCGGCGTCCCGCACGAGGGTGCGGCAGACGTCGTCACCGCGCAGACCACCCTCGCGGTACACCAGCCGCGCGCCCTCCCGATCCGGCGGCGTGATGACGAAGGGCGGGTTCGAGACGATGAGGTCGAACGGCTCGTCGTCCGCGACCGGCGCGTAGAGCGAGCCCTGCCGCGACTCGGGAACCGGGGCCCCCGACAGCGCCAGCGTCAGCCCGGCACAGCGCAGCGCCCGCGGGTTGACGTCCGTCGCGGTGACGTGGGTCGCGTGCTGGGCCGCGTGCAGCGCCTGGACACCGGAGCCCGTCCCCAGGTCCAGCGCCCGCCCGACCGGCGTGCGGACCGTGATGCCCGCCAGCGTCGTCGAGGCCCCGCCGACGCCCAGGACGACGTCCGACGCACGGGCACCGATGCCCCCGGCGCCGCCGACGCCGCACCCCGCGTCCGAGACGATCCACCAGTCCTGCCCCTCCGGGCCGCTGTACGGGCGCACATCCACCGAGGCACGCACCTCGTCGCCCCCGGCGGCCAGCAGCCAGCCGGCCTCCAGCGCGGCGGCCAGCGGCAGGGCGGCCCCGGCCTGGGGGCGGGGCACGGACCGCTGGAGCAGGAACAGCCGGACGAGCACCTCCAGCGCGGAGCCGCCGCGGGTCGCGCGCAGCGCGGGAACGGTCTCGTTGCGGGCGAGCGCCGCGTACGACGAGGCGCCCAGCAGCTCCAGCAGGCCGTCCGCGGTGAACTCGGCGGCCAGGAAGGCCTCCCGCAGCCGGCTGGTCGTGTCGCGGTCGTCAGAGGGCAGGGGATGCGTACTCACCGCTCCATTGTGCGGCGTCCGGCCCCGTCGGCGACCGCTGACCCGTCGGTCCGGCGCGGCACGGGCTCCCGGACCGGGGGGACGGTGGCCGCGGCGCGGCCGGGCCCCGTCTCCCCGGGGCGGGTTACGCCTCCCCGGAAGCCTCGGGCGACTCGGGCCGCTGGCAGCCGGGCTGCTCGGCCATCGCCTGGGCGAGCTCGCCGGCCTGGAGCTGGTCCAGCGCCTCGTCGCCGCTCGTGCCGAGCTTCTTGAGGTCGTCGGCGATACCGGCCAGGCCGTCGGCGAACGCGGACTGGTCCTGCGCGTCGAGACCGTCCACCCGCTTCTTGAGGTCCGTGTAGGCGGTGGAGATGTCGTTGAGCTCCTTCACCGCGTTGTCCCGCAGCTCCGCCCCCTCCTCCACCGGAGGGTCGCCGGCGTCGTCCACGGCGTCCGCCAGCGCGCCGTAGGCCTCCGAGAGCTGCTGGAACGCCTGGGAGTCGGCCTTCTGGACCTCCGCGGAGCTCTGGTCCGCCTCGCTGGCCTCGGCGATCGTGGAGTTCGCGTTCTGGATCTTCTCGACCTGCGGCCCGACCTCGCTGCAGACCGCCTCAGCCCACTCCCGCGTCTCGGAGTCGGTGTCGTCGTCACCGCAACCGGTCAGCGTCAGAGCGAGCACCGCGCCGGTGCTGAGCACCAAGGCAAGCTTCTTGTTCACCGGTCGACCCATCCCTTCGTGGCTACCGGGCCGGAAGATACACGTCGAAGGGGCGCCTACGGCGTGCTCGGCGTGCGATTCGTCCACTTCCGGCACTAAAGCACCTGTTTCATCCTCCGAAAAGTGACGGCTCCGGCATGCCGAGGGCGGACGGCGTGCCCCCGGCACACCGTCCGCCCTCGACCGGACCCCGGCGCGGCTACGGAGCCGCCACCGGGTCCACCTGCGGGGCTGACTGACGCTCCGCCACCTCGCCGTCGCCCAGCGAGCCGCCACGCCGCTTGGAGACGTAGACGGAGGAGACGATCACGACCACGGCCAGGACCGCCACCACGGCCCGGACACCGGCGCTGGCGTCGTCGCCGTAGGAGAGCGTCACGATGGCCGGGGCGATCAGCAGGGCCACCAGGTTCATGACCTTGAGCAGCGGGTTGATCGCCGGTCCCGCGGTGTCCTTGAACGGGTCGCCCACGGTGTCGCCGATGACCGTCGCCGCGTGCGCCTCGCTGCCCTTGCCGCCGTGGTGGCCGTCCTCCACGAGCTTCTTGGCGTTGTCCCAGGCGCCGCCGGAGTTGGCCAGGAAGACGGCCATGAGGATGCCGGTGCCGATGGCCCCGGCGAGGAACGACGCGAGCGCGCCGACACCGAGCGTGAAGCCGACCGCGATCGGCGCCATCACGGCCAGCAGGCCGGGCGTCGCCAGCTCGCGCAGGGCGTCCTTCGTGCAGATGTCCACGACCCGGCCGTACTCCGGCTTCTCCGTGTAGTCCATGATCCCCGGGCGCTCGCGGAACTGCCGGCGCACCTCGAAGACCACCGCGCCCGCCGAGCGGGAGACGGCGTTGATCGCGAGACCGGAGAACAGGAAGACGACCGAGGCACCGAGGATGAGGCCCACGAGGTTGTTGGGCTGGGCGATGTCCAGGCTGAGCCCCAACTCGTCCGCCGCCGCGCCGACCTTGGCCGCCTCGGTCTCGAAGGCCTCCCGGTAGGAGCCGAAGAGAGCGGCGGCGGCCAGGACCGCGGTGGCGATGGCGATGCCCTTGGTGATGGCCTTGGTGGTGTTGCCGACGGCGTCCAGGTCGGTGAGGACCTGGGCTCCCGCGCCCTCCACGTCGCCCGACATCTCCGCGATGCCCTGCGCGTTGTCCGAGACGGGGCCGAAGGTGTCCATGGCCACGATGACGCCCACCGTGGTCAGCAGGCCGGTCCCGGCGAGGGCCACGGCGAACAGCGCCAGCATGACGGACGTGCCGCCCAGCAGGAACGCGCCGTAGACGCTGAGCCCGATGAGCAGCGCCGTGTAGACGGCGGACTCCAGGCCGAGCGAGATGCCGGACAGGACGACAGTGGCCGGGCCGGTCAGGGAGGTCTTGCCGACGTCCTTCACCGGCTTGCGGGTGGTTTCCGTGAAATAGCCCGTGAGCTGCTGGATGAGCGCGGCCAGCACGATGCCGATGGCCACCGCGACGAGTGCGATGAGCCGCGGGTCGCCGTCGTGCGCGGCGATCTCGCCGTCGCCGACGTTGTCCAGCTCGGCGAAGGTCGCCGGCAGATACGCGTAGGCGGCAGCGGCGACGAGCGCCAGGGAGATCACCGCGGAGATGAAGAAGCCGCGGTTGATGGCGGTCATGCCGCTGCGGTCCGTGCGGCGCGGGGAGACGACGAAGACGCCGATCATCGCCGTGATGACCCCGATCGCCGGCACGAGCAGAGGGAAGGCGAGGCCGGCGTCGCCGAAGGCGACGGTGCCGAGGATGAGGCTGGCCACGAGGACGACCGCGTAGGACTCGAAGAGGTCGGCCGCCATGCCCGCGCAGTCACCGACGTTGTCGCCCACGTTGTCCGCGATGGTCGCGGCGTTGCGCGGGTCGTCCTCGGGAATGCCCTGCTCGACCTTGCCCACGAGGTCCGCGCCCACGTCCGCGGCCTTCGTGAAGATGCCGCCGCCGACACGCATGAACATCGCGATCAGGGCGGCCCCGAGACCGAAACCCTCCAGCACCTTCGGCGCGTCGGCGGCGTAGACGAGCACGACGCACGAGGCACCGAGCAGGCCCAGACCGACGGTGAACATACCGACGACGCCGCCGGTACGGAAGGCGATCTTCATCGCGTTGTGCGAAACGGCGACGAGATCCTTTTTCGCACTCCCGTCGCCGGAACTCGCCTCTCTGGCCGCAGCCGCCACTCGCACGTTACTGCGCACCGCGAGCCACATGCCGATATAGCCGGTGGCCGCCGAGAACAACGCACCGACCAGGAAGAACAGCGAACGGCCGAGGCGCTGGTTCATGTCGTCGGCGGGAAGCAGCATGAGCAGGAAGAACACGACGACGGCGAATACGCCGAGCGTGCGCAACTGCCGCGCGAGATAGGCGTTGGCGCCTTCCTGCACGGCCGCGGCGATCTTCTTCATGCTGTCCGTGCCCTCACCGGCCGCGAGCACCTGGCGCAGCAGCACCACGGCGACGGCGAGGGCGGCTGCCGCGATGGCGGCGATCACCAGGACCAGGCCGCGGTTGCCGGACGTGAGCACGGCGTCGGCGGCCAGCTGATGATGGTTCTGCAGAGGGGGAAGTTGCCCCGCCATTCGTCCTCCTTGACGTGTGGCGCGAGAGCGCGCCCATGGCGTTTGCGGGAAAGATGTGGCGGATTCTAGGGATCACCGGCGCCCGGAAACAGGGCGCGGTAACGGGAATTCGCCTGCACCAGCGAAGTCCGACAGAGCCGGGAGCTTGAGAATTCGCTCACAAGAAGGAATGCCGAGTTATTCCTGACGCCGAGAAAATGATCTGTTTAATGATCTTCTCTTTGGCTTTCCGCAGGACATACGAACGGGCGGGAGGACGACGGTCCGGGGCCCGGGGGTGGTGCGGCCCGGCCGCCGGGCCGAGGAGACCACGAGGGCCGGAAACGACGACGGCGCACAGCCCGCGCCGCGGGTGTGCGCCGTGTCGGGGCAAGCGCCGCCGGAACGGCGGAAGCCGGGTACGGGTGAACCCCGCCGGAGCGGCGGGGCCCGGTTCAGAGCGGGACGGCGTGGGCCGCGGTGGACATCCGGTTCAGGGCAGGACGGCGTGGGCCGCGGTAGGCCACGACATGCGGATGAGCCCGCCGTGCTCGTCAGCGGTGACCTCGACATCGTCCACCAGGCCGCTGATCACCGCGAGCCCCATGTCGCTCTCGGCGTCGGCGGCCTCGCCGCGCGGTGCGGCGCCCTCCGTCTCCCGGGCGCCGGGCACGAGCTGGGCCGGGGCGGTGGGGGCGTCGTCCCCCACCTCGATGGAGAACGACTTCTCGTCCTCGATCAGCGAGACCCGGACGGGGGACTCCAGGCCGCTGCTCTGGTGCAGGCCCACGGCCCGGCTGCACGCCTCACCCACGGCCAGCCGGACCTCGTCGAGCACCGCCTCGTCCACCCCGGCCCGACGGGCCACCGCCGCGGCGACCAGCCGGGCGGTACGCACATGCTCCGGCAGAGCGCTGAAACGCAGTTCGACGGTGGCCATAGCCATCCCCCTGAAGGTGGTACGAGTGCTTCGCCCAGGGGGCGGGGCAGCCGGAGCCGACACCCACTCCCCTGGAGCGCGGCCCCGGGCGACAGCGCCCGGGGCATCGGGTGAAGCCGCGTCAGTCGGTGGCCGAGACGGCCTCGTCGACGGAGCTGTGGATCGGGAACACCTTCGTGAGGCCCGTGATCCGGAAGATCTTCAGGATGCGCTCCTGGTTGCACACCAGACGCAGCGAACCCTCGTGGGCACGGACCCGCTTGAGCCCGCCGACCAGCACACCCAGGCCGGTCGAGTCGAGGAACTCGACCCGTTCCATATCCACGACCAGGTGGAAGTTTCCATCGTTCACCAGTTCCACGAGCTGCTCACGCAGCTTGGGCGCGGTGTACACATCGATCTCGCCGCCAACGTCGACGATCGTGCGATCACCGACAGTCCGGGTCGACAAGGACAGGTCCACGGATCTCCTCCAGCACCTTGCAAGCGAGCGGTCGCCCCCCATGGATCGGCAGCCGCAGGGGCATTCAATCACTTCAGTGCGATGGTGCACGACGCCTTGCCGCCAATGTCCGCCGCGCCGGTGACACACTCGGTGCTGATGGCCCGACACCCAGGCGACCCACGCCACCCGGACGAAGCCGAGCGCCCCGACGGGCCCGGCGGCCTCGGCGAGCCCGTCGGGCGGCGCCGGCACGGCGCGGAAACCCGGCGGGCGGACTCCTCACCCCGGTCGGCTCTCGCACTCCTCTCCGCCGGGGCCGCACGCTCCGCACGCATCACTCATACGGAGCACCTGCCCGCCCGGCCGGGCCGCCATGCCGACTGGCCTGCCGCGATTCGGCCGGAAGTGATCGCCGCCGTGCGTGCCGCGGGCATCGACCGACCCTGGGAGCACCAGAGCCAGACGGCCCGGCTCGCCCTGGCGGGCGAGTCCGTCGTCGTCGCGACCGGCACGGCCTCGGGCAAGTCGCTCGCCTACGCCGTGCCGGTGCTGAGCGCGCTGCTGGACGGCGCCGAGCAGCCCGGCGCACGTGGCTCCACCGCGCTGTACCTGGCGCCGACCAAGGCCCTCGCCGCGGACCAGCGCCGCGCGGTGGCCGAGCTGGCCGCGCCCCTGGGCACCGCCGTCCGCCCGGCCGTCTACGACGGGGACACCCCGCCCGAGGAACGTGACTGGGTCCGCCAGTACGCCAACTACCTGCTGACGAACCCGGACATGCTCCACCGGGGCATCCTGCCCGGGCACGCCCGCTGGTCCTCCTTCCTGCGCAGCCTGCGCTACGTCGTGGTGGACGAATGCCACACCTACCGCGGCGTCTTCGGCTCCCACGTCGCCCACGTGCTCAGGCGGCTGCGCCGAGTGGCCGCCCGGTACGGCGCCGAGCCCGCCTTCCTGCTGGCCTCCGCCACCGCGGCGGAACCCGGGCACGCCGCCTCCCGGCTGACCGGACTTCCCGTCGCCGAGATCACCGAGGACGCCTCCCCCCGCGGCGACCTGGTCTTCGCCCTGTGGGAACCGCCGCTGACGGAGCTGCGCGGCGAACGCGGCGCGCCGGTACGGCGTACCGCCACGGCCGAGACGGCGGAGCTCCTGACCGACCTGGCGGCCAACGGCACCCGTACCGTCGCCTTCGTCCGCTCCCGGCGCGGGGCCGAGCTGATCTCCGTGCTGGCCAAGGATCGGCTGGCCGAGGTGGACAGCTCACTCCCGCGGCGTGTCGCCGCCTACCGGGGCGGCTATCTGCCGGAGGAGCGCCGGGCGCTGGAACGCGCGCTGCACACCGGTGAGCTGCTGGGCCTCGCCGCGACGAACGCCCTCGAGCTCGGCATGGACATCTCCGGGCTGGACGCCGTCCTGCTGGCGGGCTATCCGGGCACCCGCGCATCCCTGTGGCAGCAGGCCGGGCGCGCCGGGCGCCGGGGGCAGGGCGCCCTCGCCGTCCTGGTGGCCCGTGACGACCCGCTGGACACCTACCTCGTCCACCACCCCGAGGCGATCTTCACCAAGCCGGTCGAGACGACCGTGCTCGATCCGGACAACCCCTACGTCCTCGCGCCACACCTGTGCGCCGCGGCCGCCGAGCTGCCGCTGACGGAGGACGACCTCGCCCTGTTCTCCCCCGAGGCCGCCGAGCTGATGCCGCAGCTCGAGCAGCGCAGGCTGCTGCGCCGCCGTGGTGCGGCCTGGTACTGGACGAGCCGGCGCCGGGCCGCGGACCTGGCCGACATCCGCGGGCAGGGCGGACGCCCCGTCCAGGTCGTCGAGAGCGGCACCGGACGGCTGCTGGGCACCGTCGACGCCGCGGCGGCTCACACCACCGTCCACGAGGGTGCCGTCCACCTGCACCAGGGGCGCACCTACGTCGTCCAGGAACTCCGCCTGGACGATCCGGACGGCGCTGTGGCGCTGGTCGAGGAGGCCAGCCCGCCCTGGACCACCATGGCCCGGGACACCACCGCGGTCACCGTCCTGGAGACGGACACCGAGGTGCCCTGGGGCGAGGGGCGCCTGTGCTTCGGCTCGGTGGAGGTCACCAACCAGGTCGTCTCGTATCTGCGCCGGAAGCTGATCACCGGTGAGGTGCTGGGCGAGACGAAGCTGGACCTGCCGCCGCGCACCCTGCGCACCCGGGCGGTGTGGTGGACCGTCACCGAGGACCAGTTGGAGGCCGCGGACATCCCGCAGGAGCTCCTGGGCGGCGCGCTCCACGCCGCCGAGCACGCGTCGATCGGCATGCTGCCGCTGTTCGCCACCTGCGACCGCTGGGACATCGGCGGCGTCTCCGTGCCCCTGCACCCCGACACGCTCCTGCCCACCGTCTTCGTCTACGACGGCCACCCCGGCGGCGCCGGCTTCGCCGAGCGCGCCTTCCACACCGCGCTGGAGTGGCTGACCGCCACCCGTGAGGCCATCGCGGCCTGCGAGTGCGAGAACGGCTGCCCGTCGTGTATCCAGTCCCCCAAGTGCGGCAACGGGAACGATCCCCTGGACAAGCAGGGCGCCGTCCGGCTGCTGACGGAGCTGCTGCGCACCGCGGGCTGACGTCACATCACCACCGACGGGGTGAGCGGGCCCGGCCCGGGCCCTGACCTCGGGCGCATAGGGGCCCCAGCGCACCGCGGCCGTCAGGTCGGCCACGGTGCCCCGCACCGCGCAGCGCACCACTGTCGCGCCCTGTGCGGCGGCCACCCGCCCGGCCGCGGCACAGGCCGGGGCCTCGCCGCGAAGGGCGTGATCGGCGGCGGCCAGCGCGGCGAGGTCGGCGGCGGCTCCGGCGCGGTGCCGGGCGGCCACCGCCTGCCCCATGGCGAGCAGCCCCGTGAACAGGGCGCACAGCAGCGCGGCGCACGCCACCGCCCACACCGTCGCCGAGCCCCGGTCGCCCTCGGCCACGCCTGCCGTGCCTCCGCGGCCGAGAGGATCAGCGCGCCTCCACATGGGCCACCGCCTCTCCGTCCACCTCGAGGCCGAGCGCCCCCGGACCGGCCAGGTGTGCCTGGACCCGCACCCGGACGAGGGGACCCTCGCGCCCCACGCTCACCTCGGCGTCCTCCGGGGCGGCCGAGCGGGCGGCTGCCCGCACCGCCTCCGCCGGCTCGGCGCGGGCCGCCGCGCGGGCACCGGCCCGCGCGGCGTCGAGGCACTGGATCTGCGCGGCCGCCGCCGTCAGGCCCCAGACGAACAGGGCGGCCAGCAGGGCGAGTGAGGGCACCACCGCCGCCGTCTCGGCCGTGACCTGACCGCGGTCACCGCCGAACCGGACCCGACCCACCCGGGGCCGGCCGGCCCGCAGGTGAACGGGCCTTGCGTGAACGGGCCGCGTGTGACCGGGCCGGACGTGACCGGGCCGGGCGTCAGAAGCCCGCATCGAGTGCCCTCTCGACGAGTTGCTGCATCGCCGAGCTGACCGGCTCGCTCGTGACGACCTTGTACAGCACCGCCGCGAAGCCACAGGCGGCGATCGTCCCGACGGCGTACTCGGCGGTGCTCATGCCCCGGTCCCGGTGCGCGCCCCGCAGGGCGCGGCGGATCTCCTGCACCTTCCGTTCCAGCATGGTGTCTCCACTTCTCGCTCGGTCGTGTTTCTCACGGGTGATCTGCTGGCCCCGCTCGCTCGGGCCGTCTGCTCGGGGCTGCCCGCCCCGTGGGTGCGGTTCCGTGCCGGGCTCAGAGCAGGGAGCGGCCCAGCCCGATGACGACGGGGGCCACCCCGGCCAGGAGGAACGCGGGCAGGAAGCACAGCGCCAGGGGCCCGGTGACGAGGACTCCCGCGCGCCGCGCCCGGGCCTGGGCCCGGCGCGTCTGCCCCGCGCGGCTCTCCGCGGCCAGCCGCGCGACGGGTGCAACGGAGGGCGCGCCGGAGCTGTGGGCGCGTTCCAGGCAGCGGGCCAGGGCCGCCGCGCCCGGCAGCGCGGCCACCCGGCCCCAAGCGGCCGGTGGATCGGCGCCCAGCCGCAGCTCCGCGCAGGCCCGGGCCAGTCGGCGACCGAGGGGGCCGCCGAGGCAGTCCCCCACGGCGCGGGCGGCCTCCGGCGGCGTGGCGCCGGCCGCCAGACAGGCCGCCAGCAGCTCGGCGGCCAGCGGCAGCTGCTCGGCAACCGCCCGCTCCCGGGCCTGCTCGGCCGACCGTCCGTCACGCCCCGGACGCCTCCGGAGCCATCGCCAGAGGCCGAGGGCGAGGACGACGCCGACGGCTGTTCCGGGCACTCCTCCCAGGAGCAGGAGGGCGAGCACGCCGCCGCCCAGGGACAGGGCGGCATCGCGCCCGGCCCTCTGCGCGACAGGAGAGGCCCCCGCCCGGTGCCGCCTGCGGGGAGGGGCCGCCCCGGTGCCTCCCGGGTCGAGCAGATCGGTCAGCCGCCGGGCCGCCCCCGTCCGGTGGCGGGTGGCCGGGCGGAGGAGGGCGAGGAGGCCCGGCCTGGCGCGGGACGACGTCATCCACAGCCTGTGCACGACGTCACCGCCCCTCGACCGGGACGGGCCCGGCAGCCGGGAGGGCGGCGCGGGACGGGCGTGTGCCGGCCGCCCGGACGATCCGTCGCGTCCAGGCCAGGCCGGCCGCTTCCAGAAGCACCGCACCGGCCAGCACGCCCCAGCCGGCCGGTGAGTGCAGCAGGAAGCGCAGGGGTTCGGCCCCCATCGCCGAGCCCAACAGCAGACCGAAGGCGGGGAGCAGCGCGAGCGCGACGGCCGTCGTGCGCGGGCCGGCGAGCTGGGCGTCGAGCTCCTCGCGCTGGTCGCGTTCCGCGCGCAGGGCGTCGGCCACGCGATCGAGCCCGTCGGCCAGGCCCGCGCCTCCGTCCACCGCGACCTGCCAGCAGGCTGCGACACCGGCCAGCCCCTCGGCGCCGGGCCGGCCGGACGCCCGCCGCAGGGCCGACGGAACGTCCCCGCCGAAGCGCGCCGCGGCCAGCACGGAGGCCCTGAACTCGCCGAGGGCGGCACGCCCCGCCTCGGCCGCCTCGGGCAGGGCTGCGTCCGGCTGACGGCCGGCGCGCAGCTCAGCGGAGAGCGCGGTGCACAGCTCGATGACGGCGGCCTCCCGGCGGTGGGCGGCGCGGCGCCGCTCCCGGGCGCGCAGCGCCCGGCCCACCAGCGGCACGGCGGCGACCCCGGCCAGGAAGGGCAGCGGTGACGCGCCCAGGAGGCCGAGGAGCGCCCCGGCGGGCAGGCAGAGCCAGTGCCGTCCGCACCGCGCTGCCGCGCCCCGGAGCCGGGCGGCGGCCCGGGCCGCCGTGGGGCTCGGCGAACCGGGAGACGCCGTGCCGTCACCGGCGAGCAGGAGACGCGGACGTCGGTCGCCCGCGCCTCGCCCACCGGCCAGCCAGACCGCGGCCCCGGCGAGGGCCAGCGCGGCGTAGACGGTGTCCGGCGCTCCACCCGGCGGCGTCACGACGCACCCGCACGGCGCTCGCACAACTCCCGTAGCCGGGGCCAGCCTGCCGCCCGGACGAAGCCGTCCTCGGCCCACAGCGCGGCGGGCACGGTGTGCACCAGCCCGTCGGCGTTCCGCCGCAGGACGTGGATCTCCGCGAGGCGGCGCTGCCCGGTCCGGGTGCGGACGAGGTGGACGACGAGGGAGAGGGCGGCGGCCAACTGGCTGTGCAGCGCGGCGCGGTCGAGCCCGGCCGTCGTGCCCAGGGCCTCCAGACGGGCGGGCACGTCGGCCGCGGCGTTGGCGTGGACGGTGCCGCAGCCCTCGTGCCCGGTGTTCAACGCGGCCAGCAGGTCGAGCACTTCGCCACCCCTCACCTCCCCGACCACCAGCCGGTCGGGGCGCATCCGCAGCGCCTGGCGGACGAGATCCCGCAGGCTGACGCTGCCCGCGCCCTCCTGGTTGGCCGGGCGCGTCTCCAGCCGGACCACATGCGGATGGTCGGGCCGCAGCTCGGCCGAGTCCTCGGCGAGGACGACGCGTTCGTCGTGGGGGACGAGACCGAGGAGAGCGCTCAGGAGCGTCGTCTTGCCGGAGCCGGTGCCGCCGGAGACGAGGAAGGAGAGCCGGGCGGCGAGCACCGCGCGCAGCAGTCCGTCCCCGCCCGGCGGCAGGGTGCCGGCGGCCACCAGCTCGTCGAGCCGGAACGCGCGCGGCCGCACGACCCGCAGGGAGAGACAGGGGGCGTCCACGGCGACGGGCGGGAGGACCGCGTGCAGCCGGGTTCCGTCCGGCAGCCGGGCGTCCGCCCACGGTCTGGCGTCGTCGAGCCGCCGCCCGGAGGCGGAGGCGAGCCGCTGGGCCAGCCGCCGCACGGCGGCGGAGTCCGGGAACCGCACGGGCGCCCGCTCCAGCCCTCCCCCTCGGTCCACCCAGACCTCGTCCGGACCGTTGACCAGGACGTCGGTCACCGCGGCATCGGCGAGGAGGGGTTCGAGCGGGCCGCTGCCGACGAGCTCGGAGCGCAGCGCCGCGACGACGCCGAGCACCGCGCTGTCCCCCAGCAGCCGCCCCTGGGCCCGCAGCGCGGCGGCGACCCGCGCGGGGGTCGGTTCGGCTCCGGAGGCCGCGAGCCGCGTGCGCACGGCCTCCACCAGTTCGGGCGACGCCGTCATGCCGCGGCCCCCGCCTGTTCGCGGGCGGCCAGGGCCTGCTCCCAGAAGCCCGAGCAGAAGCGGGCCAACGGCCCGCCCCTGACGGCGCCGGGTGGCACGCCCCGCTCGACGGCGCTCCGCAGGCCGTCCTCGGCCGGCAGTTCCCCGGCCAGCGGGAGCCGCAGCAGACGGGCCACCTCACCGCCGCCCAACCCCGAACCGAAGGGGCCGCGGACCACCGCACGCAGGTCGTTCAGCGCCGTGGACAGCCGTGCCGCCACCCGGCCGGACGCCGCGACGCCGCGCAGCTCCGCCGGGACGACGAGCAGCCCCAGGTCCACCTGGGCGAGCGCCTCGCACACGGCGCCGTCGCGCTCCGCCCCGCGCGGCAGGTCGACGACGACCACGCCGCCCCGGCGCCGGGCCGCGGCGAGCACCGAGCGCGTCGCCTCGGCTCCGGCGCCGGGCGCGTCGGCACGTCCCCAGCTCAGCACATGGACGCCGTGCAGCCGCGGCAGGGCGTCCTCCAGCGCGACGGCGCCGACCCGGCCCCGGGAACCGGCGAAGGCGGGCCAGCGCAGGCCCTCGACCGTCTCGCCGCCGAGCAGGACGTCGAGGCCGCCGCCGAGCGGGTCGCCGTCGACCAGCACGGCGCGGCGGCCCGAGCGCGCGGCCGTGACGGCCAGGGCACAGGCCAGGGTGGACGCCCCAGCGCCGCCGCGGCCGGCGGTCACGGAGATCGTCAGGGCCTGCTCGGCCGCGCCCTCCGCGGCATCGGCGATGCGGCCGGCCAGCCAGGGTTCGGCCTCGGGCAGGAAGACCACCTGCTCGGCTCCCGCACGGATGCCGCGCTCCCACACCTCGCGCCGCTCCGGATCGCGCCCGACGAGCAGGACACCGGGCCGACGTGGAGGCGCACCCGCGGCGCCGTGCAGGTGGGCCGCCCGGTCCTCGCCGACGAGCACCAGCGGCGCGGCACGCCAGGCACTCTCGTTCACCGGTGCACCGTGTGCCACCTCCGCCTCGGCTCCGGCCGCCGCGCACAGCCGCAGCAGATCGTCCAGGAGCCGCGCGTCCTCGGTGAGGATCAGGATGGGTTCCGTCGTGGTTTCGGCCATCGGGCCTTCTCCTTCCGGCTTCGCACTCTCACATCCGCGAACGCCGCGGATGCCGTGCGCAATCACGATGCGGAAGCCGGGAAAATCTCGGGGATCTCGGCCCATATCTGTGGAGAACTCGCCAGTTGTGAATAACTCCGCCACCCGTCTTGGTGACAACCGGAGAGCACGCCGACGACTACGTTCGGTTACGTGTTTGATGGGTGGCGGTCGAGTGGCACCACGACGCACCGAGAGCCGGGAGGAGCCGTGCGAGAACGCGAAAAGCCCTCTGGACATGCGACGACCCCCGCCGGGGGGGAGAGCGGGGGTCGTCTTCCTCGGTCGACTCGGGGGGGGAGGAGTCGAACCGGGTTAGCACGGTCGCGAACGATCCGTGACTTCCATGGTGTACCCGAGAGCCTTCTCAGGCAAACCCACACGCCTCAGCGTACGCCGAATGGCGGGCCTTATCCTCGGTCTCGTGGAAAACGCCTCCCTGCCGCGCACCGCCGCCTTCTTCGACCTGGACAAGACGGTCATTGCGAAGTCGAGCACGCTGACCTTCGGCCGGTCCTTCTACCGGGGTGGCCTGATGAATCGCCGGGCCGTCCTGCGCACCGCGTACTCGCAGTTCATCTTTCTCATCGGTCGCGCCGATCACGACCAGATCGAGCGGATGCGCGAGTACCTGTCGGCACTGTGCCGGGGCTGGAACGTCGAGCAGGTCAAGGAGATCGTCGCCGAGACGCTCCACGACATCATCGACCCCATCATCTACGACGAGGCCGCCTCGCTGATAGAGGAACACCACCTGGCCGGACGGGACGTCGTGATCGTCTCGACGTCGGGCGCCGAGGTGGTCGAACCCATCGGCGAGCTGCTCGGCGCGGACCGGGTGATCGCCACCCGGATGGTCATCGAGGAGGGCCGCTACACCGGCGAGGTGGAGTACTACGCCTACGGACCGGCCAAGGCGGAGGCGATCACGGAGCTTGCCGCCTCCGAGGGCTACGACCTCTCCCGGTGCTACGCCTACTCCGACTCCGGGACGGACGTGCCCATGCTGGAGACGGTCGGGCATCCGCACGCCGTGAACCCCGACCGCGTCCTGCGGCGGGAGGCGGCCGAGCGGGGCTGGCCGACGCTCACGTTCACCCGGCCCGTCCGGCTCAAGCAGCGGCTTCCCGAGCTCTCCGTGCCGCCCATGCCGGTGCTGGCCGGGGCGGCGGTGGCCGCCGCGGCGGTGACGGCCGGGCTCGTCTGGTACACGCAACGGCGCCGGCTGCGGGCCTGACCCGCGGACGGCGGCCCGGACACAGAGTTGCGGCGACACCGCTCCGAGGAGCCGTGCCGCCGCTGGCATGTCCACCGAGTTACCAGTGCGTGCTCGAAGTAGCCGCGCAGAGCGGGATCTTTGCCCGATCTCTGGTGCGGTAGGCCCGTAATCGACGGGTCGGCGTCGCGTGGGTGCTCGATCTTCATGCGTCGGTCCGTGGGCCTTCAATCTCTCGGTCATCCTTCCCGGATGGCCGTAGGTCTCGCGGGCCGTTAAGTCCTTTGTACCCCGATACGGGGTGAAGCGGAAGCCAGGGCGCGGAACTTTACTTTCCGCTTCAATCACCCATAGGGGACGCCGACGGCGCTGGCAGCCCCTATGCGGCGCCGCGCTGTAGCGCCTCGCACACGGCCGTGGACTCGCGGGCGCCCAGCTCGGCGGCCCGGCCGCAGTGGGCGATCCACTCGGCCATGCCCTCGGCCGTACCGGAGGCGTATCCGTCCAGCGCCGCGCGGTAGGCGTCCGGCCCGGCCTCCATGTGGCCGACCTCGGCCGGGCAGATCGACTTGGGGTCGAGACCGCTCCCGACGAGCACGACACGCTCGGCGGCACGGGCGATCAGACCGTTGTGGGACACGAAGGGGCGCAGCGTCAGGAGTTCGCCGTGCACCACGGCCGCCGTCACGAGGGCGGGGGCCGAGGTTCCGGCCGCGATCAGCTCCGCCAGACCCTCCAGCCGGGCGGCCACCTCGTCGGCGGCCGGGAGCGGCAGCGTCACGACCGGCTCGTCGACCTGCTCGCCCGCGAGCCGGGGGCGGCCGACGCTCTCCTCCGCACCGGTGCCACCGGCCGCGACGAGGTGGAGCCTGGCCAGCACGCGCAGCGGCGACTGACGCCAGACCGGCAGCAACTGGCCCGCCTCGGCGGTGACGCGCAGCGCGGCACCGACCGTCCTGGCCTGCGGATCGGCCCCGAAGTCCGTGCGCCGGCGCACCTCTTCGAGCGCCCAGTCGGCACCGGCGAGAGCGGCGGAGGCGCGGGCACCGCGGAGCACGGCCTCGGAGGTCACCTCCGCGCTGCGGCGACGCATGACCCGATGCCCGTAGATCCGGTCCACGGCCTTGCGCATCGACTCGACGGACGCGTCGACGCCGGGCAGGGCGCCGAGCGGGGCCAACGGATCAGGCTTCGCACTCATGAGCACGACCCTACGCACCCCCGCCCACGCCCAAGCCCCACGAACGAGTGGTCTTGTTCACTCGATCACCGAATCCGGCCTCGCGCCCCTCCGCGCGCCCTACGCTCATGAACATGAAGATCGCTTTCGTTGGGAAGGGCGGCAGCGGGAAGACGACCCTGTCGTCTCTCTTCGTCCGTCACCTCGCCGCCCGCCGGCTGCCCGTCGTCGCCGTGGACGCGGACATCAACCAGCACCTCGGCGCGGCCCTGGGACTTGACGAGGAGGAGGCGGCCGCGCTTCCCGCCATGGGCGCGCACCTCCCACTCATCAAGGAGTACCTGCGCGGCGCGAACCCCCGCGTCCCCGACGCGGGGACCATGATCAAGACGACGCCCCCGGGCGCGGGATCCCGGCTTCTCGGCGTCGTCGAGGACAACCCCGTCTATGACGCCTGCGCCCGCCACGTCTCGCTGGACGGCGGCACCGGTGGTGCCGTCCGGCTGCTGGTCACCGGGCCGTTCACCGACGCGGACCTCGGAGTGGCCTGCTACCACTCGAAGGTGGGCGCCGTGGAGCTGTGCCTCAACCACCTCGTCGACGGACGGGACGAGTTCGTGGTCGTCGACATGACGGCGGGCTCCGACTCGTTCGCCTCCGGCATGTTCACCCGCTTCGACACCACGTTCCTGGTCGCCGAGCCCACGCGCAAGGGTGTGGCCGTCTACCGCCAGTACCGCGAGTACGCACGGGACTTCGGGGTCGAGCTGAAGGTCGTCGGCAACAAGGTGCAGAGCCCGGACGACCTGGCCTTCCTGCGGGACGCCGTCGGGGAGGACCTCCTCGTCACCGTCGGCCACTCGGAGTGGGTGCGCGCGATGGAGAAGGGCCGAGCGCTGCCGCTGTCCGCCCTGGAGGACGCCAACCGCGAGGCTCTCGACACGCTGTACGCGACGGCGGACGCCGCGTACGAGCGGCGGGACTGGGAGCGCTACACCCGCCAGATGGTTCACTTCCACCTGAAGAACGCGGAGAGCTGGGGGAACGCCCGGACGGGCGCCGACCTCGCGGCCCAGGTCGATCCGGACTTCGTCCTGCGCGAGAGTCTGCGCGCGGGCACCGCGGAAGCGGCCACGCAGCCCGCCTGACCCGGGCTCAGGACCCGCCGCTCGCCGCCACCCGCGTCATGGCGCGGGTGGCGGCGAGCCCGTCGGACGGCGGAGGGGTTGTGGCCCTCAGGACTCGCGCGGCTGCGCGGCGTCTCCGGCCGGCGCGGCGGTCGGCGTCATGAAGTCGCGCCAGCCCCGCGCGGGCTTCTCCCCCACACCGAGCGTCCGCAGCTGCTCCAGGACGGCCGGGTCCTGGGCGTCGAGCCAGTCCACGAGCTGCTCGAAGGAGACGCAGCGCACCTCGTCCCGCCCGCACACGGACGCGATGACGTCCTCGACGGCGTCCATGTAGATGCCGCCGTTCCAGCTGTTGAAGTGGTTTCCGATGATCAGCGGCGCCCGGTTGCCCTGGTAGGCGCGCTCGAAGCCCTGCAGAAGCCCCTCGCGCATCTGCTGCTCCCAGTGGGGCCGCTTCGCCGGGTCGCCGTTGACGGTCCCGGACTGGTTGACCATGAAGTTGTAGTCCATGGAGAGGGTCTCGAAGCTACGCCCGGGCATCGGTACGAGCTGTAGCGGGAGGTTCCACAGCCCCTCTTCCCTCCCGGGCCAGACCTGGCGTCCGATGCCGCTGGAGTCGTAGCGGAAGCCGGCCTCCCGGGCTGCCTCCAGCAGGTTCTCCCGGCCTTCCAGACAGGGTGTGCGCCCGCCGATCAGCTCCTTCTCGTAGTCGAACGGCAGCGCCTGTTCCCCGTTCCAGCCCGTCGTCGTCTTCCAGTTCTGGACGAACCACTTGGCCTGCTCGATCTCGCTCTTCCAGTCCGCCGCCGACCACGTGTCCACCCCGGTCGGACCGCAGAAGTGCCCGTTGAAGTGGGTGCCGATCTCGCTGCCGTCCCGCCAGGCGCCGCGCACCTGCTCCAGCGTCGCCCGGATGTTCTCGTCCTTCAGGTAGCCGATGTCGGAGGCGCCGGGCGAGCGGCCCGGCGGACGGTAGCGGGCCCGCTCGTCCTCGGGCAGGAGGTAGATGCCGCTGAGGAAGTACGTCATGTGCGCGTCGTGCTTCTTGGCGACCTCGCGGAAGTGGGAGAAGAGCTTCTTGCCGTCCTCGCCGGCGCCGTCCCAGGAGAAGACGACGAACTGGGGTGGCCGCTCCCCCGGCTTCAGCCGCGCCACCTCCGGCTGGTTCGGCTGCCGCCCGGTGAAGGAGGTGGAGCCGTCGCCGATCATCCGCGGCAGCGACTGCTCCTTCGCCTGGGCGTCCATGCGGCTCACCCCGCCGCCGTCCTTCCCGACGGTTCCACTGCCGCAGCCGGTCGCCAGCACGGTCATCGCCATCATCGCCGCGGCACCGCCGCAGCGCACACGCAAGCCCGCCACCATTCGTCACCTCGCCACTCGACGCCTTCGTGCGCGGGTGTCCGCAGGCGCTGCCGCCGTGCCGTTCCCCTCACACCGTGTACCAAGAAAGTCGCACGGTGTGATTTGTGGATCAGTATGACAAACCGATGAGCAGCCTCCTTTTCACCCGTGAGAAGGAATGCGAGGCCACGCGACCGCTGATCGCTTTCGCCGCTCTTTACCTTGCCTTACGCTCCGTTTACCGAATCTTGAGCGTCACCAGACAGACACACACCGTGACCCACGTCTGTGTTGTGCGCCGCCCGGCCGCCACCGTGGCCGGGCGGCGCACAGCCGCGACCGAAGACGGAGAGGGATCGATGTCCGACCACACCCGCGCGCCCGGCCTCAGCACACTTCCGGCCGCCCCACCTCCCCGACCGCCCGCCGCCGCCCCCCGCGGAGCCGACCTCTCGGCGTCCATCGCCGTCTTCCTGGTGGCCCTGCCGCTCTCCCTCGGCATCGCGCTCGCCACCGGCGCACCGCTCCAGGCCGGTCTGGTGGCCGCCGCCGTGGGAGGCATCGTCGCAGGGTGGCTGGGAGGAGCCCCGCTCCAGGTCAGCGGCCCCGCCGCGGGGCTCACCGTCGTCACGGCCGAGCTGATCCAGGTGTACGGCTGGCGGACGACGTGCGCGATCACGGTGCTCGCCGGGCTCACCCAGTTCGCCCTGGCCCATCTGCGCGTGGCCAGATCGGCGCTGATGGTCAGCCCCGCGATCGTGCACGGCATGCTCGCGGGCATCGGCGTGACGATCGCCATGGCCCAGCTCCACATCGTCCTCGGGGGCAGTCCGCAGAGCTCCGTCGTCGACAACCTCAGGCAGCTGCCCGAGCAGTTGTCCGATCCCCACCCGGCCGCCCTGTCGGTCAGCGCGCTCACCATCGCCGTCCTGCTCGCCTGGCCCCGGCTGCGCGGACGGTTCGGCCGACTGCGGCGCATCGTCCCGGGACCGCTCGCCGCCGTCCTCCTCGCCACCGGCTTCGCCTTCCTCGCGCCGCTGGAGCTGCCCCGGGTGGACCTGCCGTCCTGGCGCAGCCACGCCCTGCCCGAGCTGCCGCAGGGTCCGGTGCTCGGCCTGCTCGCGGCGGTCCTCACCGTCACCCTCGTGGGGAGCGTCGCCTCACTGCTCTCGGCCTGCGCCGCCGACAAGCTGGCCACCGCGCGCGTCCGGCGCACCGGCGAGCGCCCCCTGCCCCGCGCCGATCTCGACCGGGAGCTGCGCGGCCAGGGTGCGGCCAACATCGTCTCCGGGTCCCTCGGCGGGCTGCCGATCGCCGGCGTCGCCGTGCGCAGCACGGCCAACATCCAGGCCGGTGCCGTCAGCCGCAACTCCACCATCCTGCACGGCTGCTGGATCGCCCTGGCCGCAGCGTTCCTGGGCGGGCTGCTGGAGCCGATCCCGCTCGCCTCGCTGGCCGCGCTGGTCATGGTCGTCGGTGTGCAGATGGTGAACATCACGCATCTGCGGACCGTCACCCGGCACCGGGAGGTCGTCGTCTACCTCCCCACCGTGGCGGGGGTGGCGCTTCTCGGCGTCCTCGAGGGGGTGGGTATCGGCATCGCCGTGGCCGTCGGCGTCGCCCTCCACCGGCTGACGCGCACGCGGATCATCCACTCCGGCCCCGGCGTCCCGGAGGACCCGGCCCGGGGCGACGCAGCCCGGGGCGACGCGGCCCTTGGCGACGCGGCCCACGGCGACGCGGCCCTCGGCGACGCGGCCCACGGCGACGCGGCCCACGGCGACGCGGCCCACGGCGACGACGCGGACGCAGGCCGCGACGGCGAACGGGGCGGGGACGGAAGCGGCGCGTGCGGTGCCACGCGCGGCTGCCGGGGCGAGGAGCCCGGCCGGACGCACCTGATCACCGTCCGGGGCCAGCTGACGTTCCTCGCCGTGCCCCGGCTGAGCCGGACGCTGGCCCAGGTACCGCCGGGCGCCGACGTCCGGGTAGAGCTCGACGGCTCGTTCATGGACCACGCCGCCTACGAGGCCCTGCAGGACTGGCGGGCGAGCCACGAGGCGCACGGCGGAACGGTGGAGATCGCCGGCCGTGCCGGGGCCCGGATCGCCGAGCCGTCCGCCACCCACCACTGCACACCGTGGACGCCGTGGCGCAACCATCAGTGCACCCGCCCCGGCCCGGAGCACCCGGGCGCGGGAGGCCCGCCCAAGCGGCACGGGCAGCTGCTGGGCGGCGTGCGCAACTTCCAGCGGACGACCGCCCCACTCGTCCGAGCGGAGCTGGCCCGGCTGGCCCGGGACGGACAGCGCCCCTCCCAACTGTTCCTGACCTGCGCCGACTCCCGTCTGGTCACCAGCATGATCACGTCCAGCGGTCCGGGTGACCTGTTCACCGTGCGGAACATCGGCAACCTCGTTCCGCTGCCCGGAACCGCGGCCCAGGGCGCGGCCGGGGATCACTCGGTGGCCGCCGCCCTGGAGTACGCGGTCCACGTGCTCCGCGTCGGGGCCATCACCGTCTGCGGGCACTCCGGCTGCGGAGCCATGCAGGCGCTCCACACCGGCGCCACCGCCGAGGACGCCGACACGCCGCCCGGCGCGCTCGCGCACTGGCTGCGGCACGGGCAGCCGAGTCTGGAGCGGCTGGCCGCGCAGAACGGTTCGGCACCGCGCCTGGCGGACCGGCCCGTGGCGGACGAGCTGGAGTCGCTGTGCCTCACCAACATCGTCCAGCAGCTCCACCACCTGCGAGCCCACGCGTGCGTGGCGCAGCGCGTCGCCGAGGGGGCGCTGGAGCTGCACGGCATGTACTTCCACGTCGGCGACGCCCAGGCCTACGTACTGGACGCGACGGACGGCACGACGGGGCGGGCGGCGGTCTTCACGCCGGTGCGGGCGGAGTGAAGAGGCCGCCCTCACGCCGCCGGGCGACCGTCCGCGGACCGTTCGGCCGGGCCGCTCGACCACTTGGCGCAAGAGGTCTAAACCAATTTCCGGGAAACCCTTGTCACACCACCTGGCCACCTGCTGAGGTATGAGCTGGGACACAGCGCACACCCCGGGAAAGGGAGATGCCGTGAGCAACGAGAGCCTGGCGAATCTGCTCCACGAGAGGCGCCGATTCGAGCCCCCGGCCGAGCTGGCCGCAGCCGCGAACGTGACCGCAGAGGCCTACGAGCAGGCGCGGCGCGACCGGCTGGGGTTCTGGGCGGAGCAGGCCCGCAGGCTGAGCTGGGCCACCGAGCCGACCGAGACGCTCGACTGGTCGAACCCGCCGTTCGCGAAGTGGTTCAAGGACGGCGAGCTCAACGTCGCCTACAACTGCGTGGACCGGCACGTGGAGGCCGGGCACGGGGAGCGCGTCGCCATCCACTTCGAGGGCGAGCCCGGGGACAGCCGCGCGATCACCTACGCCGAGCTCCAGCGCGAGGTCTCCAAGGCGGCCAACGCGCTCACCGAGCTCGGCGTGCGCGCGGGCGACCGGGTGGCCGTCTACCTGCCGATGATCCCGGAGGCCGTGTACGCGATGCTGGCCTGCGCCCGCATCGGCGCACCGCATTCCGTCGTGTTCGGCGGCTTCTCCGCCGACGCGCTGGCCACCCGCATCCAGGACGCCGACGCCCGCGTCGTCATCACCTCCGACGGCGGCTACCGCAAGGGCGCGGCCAGCGCGCTGAAGCCCGCCGTGGACGAGGCGCTGACGCGCCCCGGCACGGAGGGCGTCGAGCGGGTCGTCGTGGTCCGCCGCACCGGCCAGGACGTCGGCTGGACCGAGGGACGCGACCTGTGGTGGCACGAGCTGGTGGACGGGCAGAGCGAGCAGCACACGCCCCAGCCGTTCAACGCCGAGCAGCCGCTGTTCATCCTCTACACCTCCGGCACCACGGGGAAGCCGAAGGGCATCCTGCACACCAGCGGCGGCTACCTCACCCAGACGGCCTACACCCACCACGCGGTGTTCGACCTCAAGCCCGAGACCGACGTCTTCTGGTGCACCGCCGACATCGGCTGGGTGACGGGCCACTCCTACATCGTGTACGGCCCGCTGGCGAACGGCGCCACGCAGGTGATGTACGAGGGCACCCCCGACTCCCCGCACAAGGGCCGCTGGTGGGAGATCGTGCAGAAGTACGGCGTCACGATCTTCTACACGGCTCCCACGGCGATCCGCGCCTGCATGAAGTGGGGCGACGACATCCCGGCCAAGTTCGACCTGTCCTCGCTCCGCATCCTCGGCTCGGTCGGCGAGCCGATCAACCCGGAGGCCTGGATCTGGTACCGCGAGCACATCGGCGCCGGCCGCACGCCGATCGTGGACACGTGGTGGCAGACGGAGACGGGCAGCATGATGATCAGCCCGCTCCCCGGGGTCACCGCCACGAAGCCGGGATCCGCCCAGGTGCCGCTGCCGGGCATCGCGGCGACGGTCGTGGACGACGAGGCGGCCGAGGTGCCCGACGGCAGCGGCGGCTACCTCGTGCTGACCGAGCCGTGGCCGTCGATGCTGCGCACCATCTGGGGCGACGACCAGCGCTACCTGGACACCTACTGGTCCCGCTTCGAGAACCGCTACTTCGCGGGCGACGGCGCGAAGAAGGACGAGGACGGCGACATCTGGCTGCTGGGCCGGGTGGACGACGTCATGCTCGTGTCCGGGCACAACATCTCCACCACCGAGGTGGAGTCGGCACTCGTCTCGCACCCCGCCGTGGCCGAGGCCGCCGTCGTCGGGGCCACCGACCCGCAGACGACGCAGGCCATCTGCGCGTTCGTCATCCTGCGCGGCTCGGCGGCCGAGAGCGAGGGCCTCGTCGGCGAGCTGCGGGCCCACGTGGCCCACGAGCTCGGCCCGATCGCCAAGCCGAAGCGCATCATGGCCGTCGGCGAGCTGCCGAAGACCCGCTCCGGGAAGATCATGCGGCGGCTCCTGCGGGACATCGCGGAGGACCGCGACCTGGGCGACACCACCACGCTGACCGACCCCTCGGTCATGCAGCTCATCCAGTCGAAGCTGCCGAGCGCGGCCAGCGAGGACTGAACCGCGACCGCCGCTGCCACCGCAGGCCTCCCCGGCTGGAGGGCGGCGTCGGCTGCGTCACCGGGGTGTCCGGGGTGTCCGCGCTCCGGACACCCCGCCCGCGTTCGCCGGCGTTTCGCCCGCGCTCCGCAAGCGGGTCGGACGAGCTCCGGAAGGGTTCCGGATTGACCGGTTTCCGGGCGGTACGGGTGGACGCGGGCCCCCCGGGCCCGCCGTCCCGGCTTCGTCGGCGTGCCGAAACGCGGAGCCCGGACGCATCGGCCGGCGGCCCCGTCCGGCATGCTGATACCCGGGTACTGCGCGGTAGCGGCGGGCCCGCCTGACGAGTCGACACGCTGAGAAGTCAGCCAGAGGGAGTGAGCGATGAGCGGTGCCCAGGACGAACGCAGCCTCGGTGAGTTGGTCGCCTCGGCCGCAACCGAGTTGTCGGCGCTGGTGCACGAGGAGATCGCGCTGGCGAAGACGGAGATGAGGCAGTCCGTCTCGCGCGGCGTCGCGGGCAGCGGCGCGATCCTCGTCGCGGGCGTGCTGGCGCTCTTCTCGCTTCCGGTGTTCAGTTTCGCGCTCGCGTACTGGCTGGAGGCGTGGTGGAAGATCCCGCTGGCGGTGGCGATGGCCATCGTGGGCGGTCTGATGCTGCTGTTCGCCGTCCTGTGCGGGCTGGCGGCGAAGTCGCTGCTGAAGAAGATCCAGGCGCCGAAGCGCTCCATGGCCTCGGCCCGGGAGTCGGCGTCGGTGCTGACGAAGGCCAAGCCGCACCCGCGGCCCGCGGGCTCGGCGCGGTCCTCGCGGGAGGCGGCGTCCCTCACCTCGGCCCAGCGGGAGCCGGAGCGGGAATCCGCCCTTCCGGCCGGGACGGGCGGGAAGTCGTCCGGGAAGTGACAGACTCGTCCCCATGACCGCCCCCGCATCACCCGGCCCGTCCGTCCCAGCGCTCGACGGTCCCTGGACACACCGGGACGTCGCCGCCAACGGCGCCCGCTTCCACATCGCCGAGCTGGGCGAGGGCCCGCTGGTGCTGTTCGTGCACGGCTTCCCCCAGTTCTGGTGGACCTGGCGCCACCAGCTGACGGCCGCGGCGGAGGCCGGGTACCGGGCCGTCGCCATGGACCTGCGGGGCGTGGGGGGCAGCGACCGCACACCGCGCGGCTACGACCCGGCGAACCTCGCGCTCGACATCACCGGTGTCGTGCGGTCGCTCGGCGAGCCGGACGCGGCGCTGGTCGGCCACGATCTGGGCGGCTATCTGGGCTGGACGGCGGCGGTGATGCGGCCCAAGCTGATCCGGCGGCTCGCCGTCGTCTCGATGCCGCACCCCCGGCGCTGGCGGGCGGCGATGCTGCGTGACGTCAAGCAGAGCGCCGCCGGTTCACACGTCTGGGGGTTCCAGCGGCCCTGGGTTCCGGAGCGGCAACTCGTCGCGGACGAGGGCGCGCTGGTGGCCCGGTTCGTACGGGAGTGGTCCGGGCCGCGGGTCTTCGAGGCGTTCGACGACGAGGTCCTCGACATCTACCGGCGGGCCATGTGCATCCCCTCGACCGCGCACTGCTCGGTGGAGCCGTACCGCTGGCTGGTGCGTTCGCTGGCCCGGCCGGACGGCGTGCAGTTCTACCGCCGGATGAAGCGGCTCGTGCGGGTGCCGACCCTGCATCTGCACGGCTCGCTCGACCCGGTCGTGCGGGCCAGAAGCGCGGCCGGTTCGGGCCAGTACGTGGAAGCGCCGTACCGCTGGCGGCTGTTCGACGGCCTCGGGCACTTCCCGCACGAGGAGGACCCGGCCGCCTTCAACACCGAGCTGATCGACTGGCTCAGGGACCCCGAGCCGGACCGCTAGCCGCCCCCGGCGGAGCGGCCGGGCGGCGCCCCCGCCGGAGCACCCCGGTGACGGCCGGACGACGCGTCCCCGGCAGGGGGTGCCCGACGCGCCCCGGCGGCCACATGCGTCGCACATGTGCCCGGAGCATGAGCCGATTGGGTGGTCGTTGAGCGGTTACCGGCCCCCGGGCGCGGGCACAGTCCGGGGTATGGGCTGGACACAGGACCAACGCGACGTGTCTCGCAACATCCGCGGCAGGGTAGCCGGTTCCCGGCTGGCCGCACGTTCCGCGCATCATCCGCGCGCGTTCCGCGAGCCACAGCCCGGGCAGGCGCCGGGCATCGGGATTCCGCGCATTCTCGGGCGCCGGGCCCGCTGGGTCGGTGCCCGGCTACGGCATCCGCGCACCTGAGCACGCCCGAAGGGCGCCCAAGAGCCTGACACGCGGTAGAGCGCCCGAGCAGCCACACGGCGGCGTCCATGCCCACACCCACGGGCGGCGCGGCAGGGCGGGAGCCCGGCGTCACATCGCGCAGCCCTGGCTGTCCACGGGCTTCTGCACGGCGCGCCCCCGGGTGATGTTCTCGCGCACCTCGTCGAGCGTGAGCGCGTAGCCGGTGTCCGGGTCGTCCAGCGACTTGGCGAAGACGACGCCGTACACCTCGCCCTCCGGAGTGAGCAGCGGGCCGCCCGAGTTGCCCTGCCGGACGACGGTGTAGAGGGAGTAGACGTCGCGGCGGACGGTGCCGCGGTGGTAGATGTCGGGGCCGTCGGCCTGGACCCGGCCGCGCACGCGGGCGGAGCGGGCGTCGAAGCCGCCGTTCTCGGGAAAGCCGGCGACGACGGCGCCGTCTCCGGTGGTGGCGTCGCCGTCGGCCAGCTCCAGCGCGGGGGCGTCCAGGCCGGGCACGTGGAGGACGGCGATGTCGCGCTCCCAGTCGTACAGGACGACGCTCGCGTCGTAGAGCCGTCCCTCGCCGCCCACCTGCACGGTGGGCTCGTCGACGCCGCCGACAACGTGCGCGTTGGTCATCACCCGGTCGTCGTGGAAGACGAAGCCGGTGCCCTCCAGGGACTTGCCGCAGCTCGGGGCCGTCCCGGTGATCTTGACGATGGACTCCTTCGCCTCGGCCACGGCGGGGCCGGCGGCCAGCGCGGGGTCAGGTGAGGGGACGTTGGTGATCGGCTCGGCGGTGAAGGGCGAGAAGACCTGCGGGAAGCCGTTCTGCGTGAGGACGGAGCCGAAGCCGGTGAACCAGGTGGTCGCCTGGCCGGGCATGGCGCGGGAGACGCCCTGGAGCACGGCGGAGCTGCGGACCTCGCGGCCGAGCGTGGGCAGGGACGTCGTCGCCAGGGCCGAGCCGAGCAGCCAGGCGACGAAGAGCATGGCCACGACGTTGACGAACGCGCCGCCCGTGGCGTCCAGGGCCCGCGCGGGGGACCAGGTGATGTGGCCGCGCAGCCGGTTGCCCAGGTGCGTGGTGAACGCCTGCCCGATGGACGCGCAGACGATGACGATGACGACGGCGGCGATGGCCTGCCAGGTGCCGGCGGCGGCGCCGTCGCTGAGCTCGCTCCACAGCGGCGGCAGCAGCACGACGGCGACGAGCCCGCCGCCGAGGAACCCGGCCACCGACAGCACGCCCACGACGAAGCCCTGGCGGTAGCCGATGACGGCGAACCACAGCGCCGCGAGCAACAGCAGGATGTCCAGCACGTTCACCGCATCACCCTCGCCTCGTTCGCCGTATCGGCCGGTTGCCGTTCGTCGGTGGTCTTCGCATCAGCAGCACCGTAAGCATCATCGGGCACCGCTGCATCGCGAGCCCCGGGCACCGAACCCGGAGCCCGGCCGGACCAGGCCCGGGGCCAGGGCCGGGAGGCCGGGGCCCGGGGCCCTCGGCGGCCGAAGGCGGGCGTGCGGGTGCGGCGGACCGTTCAGGAGCGCCAGTCGAGCGGTATGCCGCGCGTGCGGTCCCAGGGGCGCTCCCAGCCGGCGAAGTGGAGGATGCGGTCGATGACGCCCGCCGTGAAGCCCCACACGAGGCTGTCGCGCACCTGGAAACAGGGGCCACGGTAGCCGCTGGGGTGCAGGGCCGTGGCGCGGTTGGCCGGATCCACCAGCTCGGCGACGGGGACGGTGAACACCCGTGCCGTCTCGCCGACGTCCACCACCTGCACCGGGCTGCGCTCGCGCCACCAGCCGAGCACCGGGGTGACGACGAATCCGCTGACCGGAATGTAGAGCTTGGGCAGCACCCCGAAGACCTGGACGCCCGCCGGGTCGAGCCCCGTCTCCTCCTCGGCCTCGCGCAGGGCGGCGCGCACGGGGCCGTCCCCCAGCGGGTCGCCGTCCTCCGGATCGAGGGCACCGCCGGGGAAGGACGGCTGGCCCGCGTGCGAGCGCAGGCTCCCGGCCCGCTCCATCAGCAGCAGCTCGGGGCCGGGCCGCCCGTCGGCGTCCGAGACCTCGCCGAACAGCACCAGCACGGCCGACTGCCGCCCTCCGGTGGGCGGCGGCAGGAAGCGGCTGAGCTGTTCGGGTCGCAGGGAGGCGGCGGCGTCCGCGACGGGCGTGAGCCACCGCGGGATGCCGTCCGAGCTGACGACGACGGGCGCGCCATCCGTGCCGGGTACCCTCACCGCGCCTCCCGCGGCCGGGCGGCCCGCTCGGCGGAGGGGCCGGGCGCGGGCTGCCCCGGGTAGTCGGCCGGGGGGCGCAGCCGCTGGCCGGGCTGGCCGCCGAGCTCGTACTTCAGCAGCTTCCGCGCCTTCTCCGGGTCCGTCTCGCCCTCGCCGTAGGCGGGGCACAGGGCGGTGATGGGGCAGACCCCGCAGGCGGGGCGCCGGGAGTGGCAGACACGGCGGCCGTGGAAGATCGTGCGGTGCGAGAAGTCCGTCCACTCCTTCTTCGGGATGATCTCGGCGATCTCGGCCTCGACGCGCTCCGGGTCGGTCTGCTCGGTGAGGCCCCAGCGGCGTACGAGCCGCCCGAAGTGGGTGTCCACCGTGAGCCCGGGGACCCCGAAGGCGTTCCCGAGGACGACGAAGGCCGTCTTGCGGCCGACGCCGGGCAGGCTGACCAGGTCCTCCAGCCGGCCGGGGACCTCGCCGTCGAAGCGGTCCCGCAGGGCGGCGGAGAGGCCGATGAGGGACTTCGTCTTGTTCCGGAAGAAGCCGGTGGGGCGGACGAGCTCCTCCAGCATCTCGGGGTCGGCCGCCGCCATGTCCTCCGGCGTGGGGTAGGCGGCGAAGACGGCGGGCGTCGTCTGGTTGACGCGCAGGTCGGTCGTCTGGGCGGAGAGCACGGTGGCCACGAGGAGCTGGAACGGGTTCTCGAAATCCAGCTCGGGATGGGCGTAGTAGTAGACGTCGGCCAGCTCGCGGTTGATGCGACGCGCCCGGCGCACCATCCCGAGCCGCGTCTCCGGCTTCGTGCGGCGGCTCCCCGCCCTCCCCCGGTTGGCGGTGCCGCGTTCGCCCACGGCGGAATCACCGGAAGCGCTCACCCGTCCGGCCCCCTCTCCTGTGCTCTGGCTGGGCTGCTGACCACCCGGCCAGCCTACGGGGACGCGCCGACATTCGCCGGTGGCCCGGGTCGATCCCTGCCCGTTCACACCCCTGCCTCACACTGTGAAGGCCCGGTGCGTCAAACTTGTGATTGATCGCACTGTTTCAGACGTCCGGCATCATGGGCCCGTACCCTCATGCGCAGGTCGACAAGGAGAAAACTCGTGGACGACGTTCTGCGGCGCGCCCCGCTTTTCGCGGCGCTCGATGAGGAGCAGGCGGCTGAGCTGCGTGCCTCCATGACCGAGACGACGCTGGCCCGCGGAGAGGCCCTTTTCCACGAGGGCGACCCCGGTGACCGGCTCTACGTCGTCACCGAGGGCAAGGTGAAGCTGCACCGCAGCTCCCCCGACGGCCGGGAGAACATGCTCGCGGTCCTCGGGCCCGGCGAGCTGATCGGCGAGCTGTCCCTCTTCGACCCCGGCCCCCGTACGGCCACGGCCAGCGCGCTCACCGAGGTGAAGCTGCTCGGCCTGGGCCACGGCGACCTCCAGCCCTGGCTGAACGTGCGCCCCGAGGTGGCCTCCGCCCTGCTGCGCGCGGTGGCCCGTCGGCTGCGGCGCACCAACGACTCCATGTCGGACCTCGTCTTCTCCGACGTGCCCGGCCGCGTCGCCAAGGCGCTGCTGGACCTCTCCCGGCGCTTCGGCGTGCAGTCCGAAGAGGGCATCCACGTCGTGCACGACCTCACGCAGGAGGAGCTGGCGCAGCTCGTCGGCGCTTCCCGGGAGACGGTCAACAAGGCGCTCGCCGACTTCGCCAGCCGTGGCTGGCTGCGGCTGGAGGCCCGTGCGGTGATCCTGCTGGACGTCGAGCGGCTGGCCAAGCGCTCCCGCTGAGCCGGACGCCCGGCTGACAGGCGGCCGACTCCCGCGGGACGGACGCCACCCGTCAGACGCGCGGAACGGGCGCCGCGGTCAGATCAGCCCGTGCTCGGCCAGGTAGTCGAGCTGCGCCCGGACGGAGAGCTCGGCCGCGGGCCACAGGCTGCGGTCGACGTCCGCGTAGACCTGCGCGACGACCTCCGGCGCCGTGCGGAAACCGTTCTCCACGGCGGTCTCCACCTGGGCCAGCCGCTTCGCGCGATGCACCAGGTAGTAGTCGACGGCGCCCTGCGCGTCCTCCAGGGCCGGGCCGTGCCCCGGCAGGATCGTCGTCACGCCGTCGTCCACGGCCAGGGAGCGCAGCCGGCGCAGCGAGTCCAGGTAGTCACCGAGCCGGCCGTCCGGGTGCGCGACGACCGTCGTCCCGCGACCCAGCACGGTGTCGCCGGTGAGGACGGCCGCGTCGGCCGGCAGATGGAAGCTCAGCGAGTCCATCGTGTGCCCCGGCGTGGGCACGACGTGCAGCTCCAGGCCGCCGGTGGTCACCACGTCCCCGACGCCCAGCCCCTCGCCGCCCAGGCGCAGCGCGGGGTCGAGGGCGCGGACGTTCGTCCCGGTCAGCTCGGCGAAGCGGGCGGCGCCCTCCGCGTGGTCGGGGTGGCCGTGGGTCAGCAGCGTGAGCGCGACCCGCTTCCCCGCCCGCTCGGTCATGGCGACGACCTCGCGCAGATGCCCCTCGTCCAGCGGCCCCGGGTCGACGACGACGGCGTCGCGGGCGTCCGGCTCGGCGAGAATCCAGGTGTTCGTACCGTCCAGCGTCATCGCGGAGGGGTTGGGCGCGAGCACGCAGGTCGCCCGTTCGGTGACGGGGCCGGTGACCACGGCTCCGCGCGGCTGCCCGGGAAGCTCGGCGGCGTTCGTCATACCCGGAAGATCCTCTTCTCGAACTCCTCGTGCCCCGGCCAGGAGAGCACGATCTCCTCTCCGTCCAGTGTGGCCCGGGCCAGCACCGGCGTCAGATCGCGTCCGGCCGCGGCGGGGAGGGCCTCGTCGGCCGAGCCGAGCACGGCCAGGTCGCGCAGGGTGGCGATGGTGGGCGGCATCATCAGCAGCTCGCCCCGGTCGTAGCCGGCCGCGGCCTCGGCGGGGGTGGTCCACACCGTCCGGTCGGCCTCGCTCGACGCGTTGCGGGTGCGCTGGCCCTTCGGCAGGACGGCGGCGAAGAACCAGGTGTCGTAGCGCCGCTCCTCGAACTCCGGCGTGACCCAGCGCGCCCAGGCGCCGAGCAGGTCGCCGCGCAGCACGAGGTCGCGGCGGGCCAGGAAGTCGGCGAAGGACAGCTCCCGGGCGACGAGGGCGCGGCGGTCGGCCTCCCAGTCCTCCCCGGTGGTGTCGGCGACGACGGACTCGGCGTCCGGGCCCGCCAGCAGCACGCCGGCCTCCTCGAACGTCTCCCGCACCGCCGCGCACACGATGGCCTGGGCCTCCGCAGGGCTCACGCCGAGCCGCCCGGCCCACCACGCGCGGTCCGGTCCGCCAAAGCGGATCTCCGCCTCGTCCCGCGGGTCCACAGCACCGCCGGGGTAGGCGTAGGCGCCGCCCGCGAAGGCCATCGAGGTGCGGCGCCGGATCATGTGGACCTGCGGGCCCTCGGCCCCGTCCCGCAGCAGCATCACGGTCGCGGCCCGCTTCGGCTCGACGGGGGTGAGCTCGCCACGCTGGTGGGCGCGGATGCGCTCCGGCCACGACGCCGGGTACCACTGGCCGTTCCGGCCGTTGTTCGCCATGGGCGGATCGTACGACCCCGGGGCCCGAAGATTCGAGCGTGCGAGCGAAATGACCCGAGATGCCGGACTGCTCCGTTCGGGGGACAGTGGAGGGACGACGAGGAGGGGCAGGCCATGTCCAAGAAGCACCGGCAGAACCGCGACGGCTTCACCGAGCAGGAGAACTCGAAGAACACCGCCTTCCAGCAGCGCACCCGGCAGGCGATGCGCGAGGCGGGGGGCGGCGGCAGCGCCAAGCACCACGGCAAGACGCAGAAGGCCACCGTCAAGCACCGCGGCACCCGCTGACCCCACGCCCCGACCGGCGCCCGCCGGGGCCGCCCGCAGCGGCTCCGCGCATCGCCCCGCGACGGCCGGCCCGGGGCGTTCAGCCGCCGAGGTGGGACAGCAGCCCCGGCGGCGTCGGGTACGGCCGCTCGTCGGGCAGCAGCGCCCGCGCGCCCTCCACGTCCCCGCCCCGCACCCGGGCGTGTGCCTCCCGGGCGAGCGGGGTGACGTCGCGGATGCCGACGATCCACTCGTCCGCGTAGCGCCGCACCGCCTCCCCCGACAGGCCCAGCTGCAGCGAACGGTACGGCAGTGGGCGCAGGTGGACGTCGCGTTCCGGGTCCCACTGCACCCGTGTCGGTGCCGCCGCCAACGCGCGCCGCCACGACGCGCGGTCCCCGTGCAGCCCGGCGGCGTGGTGCGACAGGCACGCCTCCCGCAGCGCCCACTCGAAGCCCGCGCGCGTGATCTCCACCGCGAGCACGGTCTCCTGGCCCGCCTTGGCGCCCCAGCCGCAGCGGTACATCATCCACAGGAACGAGGGCTTGACCCACGTCATCCGATCCCGCTTCCAGCTCGCCGGGAAGCGGCCGTCCCGCGCCGCCGGGACGCCGATGTGCGGCGCGTACGCCTGGTGGACGGTGACGGTGTCGGCCGTGTGGACCGCCCGTATCTCACGTATGGCCTCGCTCATGCGGCCACCCTTCCCCGGGCCGCCGCCGCGCCGCCACCGGATTCCCCGCGCGTCAGCAGGGCGCGTCGGCGACGTACGGCGGGGCGGGGTCGTACTGGATGGCGCGGCGCACGGCGCGGGCGTGCTCCCGCCCGTACAGGCGCCCGACGAGCCACAGGGCGCTGTCGATGCCCGCGGACACGCCCTGGCTGGTGAGCAGGTTGCCGTCCACGACGTAGCGGGCGTCCCGCACGACCGTCACGTCGCCGAGCCCCTCGAGTTCGTCCTCGTGCGCCCAGTGCGTGGCCACGCGGCGCCCCTGCGCCGGGCCCGCCGCGTGCAGCAGGAAGGCGCCGGTGCACACGCCGTGCACCCAGTCCACCTGTTCGGCGGTCTTGGCGATCCACTCGGTGACGACGGGGTTGTGCGGCTGCGTCAGGCGCGCGCCCTCCCCGCCGGGAACGAGAAGGACGTCCAGCGGCGGGTGGTCGTCCAGGCTGTGGTCGGGCAGGATCCGCATGCCGCGCCTGCAGCGCACGGGGCCGCTGCCCTCGGCGACGAGCACCGCGGCGTCGCCCTCTCCGCGGAGGACGGCGGACGTGTGGAAGACCTCCCAGGGGCCGGTGAAGTCCAGTTCCTCGGCATCGTCGAAGACGAGTACGCCGTACGTGGTCATGCGGAGGTCCTCTCGTTGGCGGGGTGGACGGGCTCGGGGGCGAGGGTGGACCGGAATCGCTCCCGGTACTCGGAGGGCGCGACGCCGATCCGGCGGTGGAACGCCCGGCGCAGGGTCTCGGCCGTGCCGAAGCCGTGGCGGCGGGCGATGGCCTCGACCGGTTCGTCGCCCTCGGCGAGGGCGCGCTGCGCCGCCTCGACGCGCACCCGCTCGACGTAGGTGCCGGGCGGGACGCCGAGCTCGGCGGTGAACCTGCGTTGCAGGTGACGGGGGCTCAGCCCGGCGACGGCGGCGAGCTCGGCGATGCCGTGCCGGGCGCCGGGGTCGGCGTGGACGGCGGCGAGCGCGGCCCGCAGCGGTTCGGTCGCGGGCTGGCGCGACCACAGGGCCAGGCTGAACTGGGACTGGTTGCCCGGGCGGCGGAGGAAGAGCACCAGCTCGCGGGCGGCGGCGTGGGCGGCGTCACGGCCGAGGTCGTCCTCGACGAGGGCGAGCGCCAGATCCATTCCGGCCGTCACCCCGGCCGACGTCCACACGTCGCCGTCCCGGACGAAGACGGGATCGCAGTCGACGTGGACGGCCGGGTACTCCCGGGCCAGCTGGTGCTCACGGGCCCAGTGCGTGGTGGCACGGCGCCCGTCGAGCAGCCCCGCGGCGGCGAGCAGGAACGCCCCGCTGCACACCGAGGTGACCCGGCGGGCACCGGCCGCGGCCGCGGCGATCCAGCCGACCAGTGCCGCGTCGTCCCGCGCCCGGTCGACGCCCTCCCCGCCGACGACGACGAGGGTGTCCGTCCCGGTCGGGTCGAGCTCGCCCACCCCGTGCCCGGTGTGCAGGAGCAGCCCGCTGCTCGACCGCACGGCGCCGGCGCGGGCCGAGACGACCGCGCACTCGTACGCCCCCGACCGCGCGGCGGCGTGCTGGAACACCTCGTGCGGGCCCACGAGGTCGAGCGGCTGGAAGCCGTCGAAGACCACGAAGACGATGCGGCGCTGATTCACCCCCCAACCGTCGCCCGCCCCGGCTGATGGCGTCAACGACATCCACCCCACCGTTCGCGCCATGCCGGGCGTCGTCACACCCGAGCCGTAGGGTGGCACCGTGCCCACAGCGGGGCCGGCCGCGGGGGAAACCACGGGAGCGGAGATGCGGGACGAGGAGCTGGCCGCGGCGCAGCGCGAGCACTGGCGGCGGACGTACGCCGACCACCCCGGCATGTACGGCGACGAGCCCTCCGCACCCGGCCGGTACGCCGCCGCCGTCTTCCGCGCCGCGGGCGCCCGGCGAGTGCTGGAGCTCGGCGCGGGCCACGGCCGCGACGCCCTCTTCCTCGCGCGGGAGGGGTTCGCCGTGCACGCCACGGACTTCAGCCCCACCGGCCTGGACCAGCTGGCGGACGGCGCCGACGCCCTCGGCCTGGCCGGGTCGGTGACCACGAGCGTCCACGACGTCCGCGACCGGCTGCCCCTCGCGGACGACGCGGTCGACGGCGTCTTCGCGCACATGCTGCTGTGCATGGCCCTGACCACGGACGAACTCGTGCGGCTCGTGGGCGAGATCGGCCGCGTCCTGCGCCCCGGCGGCACGTTCGTCTACACCGTCCGGCACACCGGCGACGCGCACTACGGCACCGGCACCGCCCACGGCGGCGGCATCTTCGAGCACGGCGGCTTCGCGGTGCACTTCTTCGACCGGGCCCTGGTCGACACCCTCGCCGAAGGCTGGCGCCTCGACGAGGTGCACGCCTTCGAGGAGGGCGAACTGCCCCGCAGGCTGTGGCGCGTCACCCAGACCCTGCCGGGCTGAGGGCCCGGGCTCGACGACGGAGAAGGGCCAGTGAGCACCACCGCAAGAAACCGAGACGCCAGGGGCCACCGATGAACACAACACCCGAACCGCCCGCACCCTCCGCGACGCCCGCACCCTCCGTGACGCTCGCACCCTCCGTGACGCTCGTGCACACCTGTCTGCGCGACGGCGCGGGCGGCAGCCCCACCGCCGTGGTGGTCGACGAGGAGGAGTGGCCGGACGCGGCGCGCCGCCGCGTTCCCGCGGAGAGCGGTGCCTCGCACGCCGTCTTCCTCCGGGTACGGCACGAGGCGTCCCGGGAGCCCACGGTGGACCTGCGCTTCTTCACCGCCGAGGGGGAGCTGCCCGCGTGCGGCCACGGAACGGTGGCCGCGCTGGCCTTCCTCGCCGACCGCGCCGGGCCCGGGGGACGGCTCCGGGCCACCGTCCGCACGGCGCGGCGCGCGTTCGAGGGCTGGTCCGTACGGGACGGCGACCGCGTCACCGCCGCCTTCGACCCGGGCCCGGTCGGCCTGCGCGGGCCCACCGACGACGAGCGCGAACTCGCCCTGTCCGCGCTGGGTATCCCGTCCGGACAGGCGGGGCGGGACGCGGCACCGCAGGCGTCCCGGGAGCCGGGGTGGGGCATGCGGGTGGCCGGCGTGGGCCGGGAGCGGCTGCTGGTGCCGGTGCCCACGCGTGCGGCCCTGGCGGCCCTGCGGCCGGATCTCGACCGTCTCCGCGAGGGCTGCGACCGGCTCGGCCTGCTGGGCGCCTACGTGCACTCCCCGCCGTCCGGCGCGGGCCGGCTGGCCGCGCGCATGTTCGCGCCGTCGATCGGCGTGCCCGAGGACATCGCCAACGCCAACAGCACCGCCTGTCTCGCGGCCCACCTCGCCGGGCGGGGCGTCACCGAGATCGCCGTGGACATGGGTGACGCGCTCGGCAGCCCGGCGACGATCACGGCCTCGGCGGTGCCGGGGCCGTGGGGCCCGCGCATCTGTCTGGGCGGCAGCGCCCGGATCGGCGAGGCGGCGCGGTCCGCCGGATGAACGGGCCGGTGGTGTGGGCTGGTTCACTACACGGCACAGCCCGTCGAAGGGCGCAGCGAGGCAGCCCTGGGAGCTGGGGCCCCGGGGAGCTTGTTCCCAGGGTTCGGCGATTCCGTTCCTGACACGCTGTCCGACCACTCGAGGCAGCCAGAGTGGAGATTCTCTCCGACTCGCGTGATCCGTGCCTGGGCGGCGATCCGCCCGTCAGGTCGCCGAGGCCCCCCGGAACGGCGCGAGGACGCTCCGGCCCCCGTCGACCTCCTCCGCCATCGTGTGGAAGGTGGTGGAGCAGCGGCCGAGGAGTTCGATCAGCAGGCCGCGCTCCTCGGCGGTGAAGGCGTCCCCGAGCCGGCGTTCGATGCGCACCGCGGCCGCGTCGGCGGTGGCGAGGGTCTCCTCGCCGGCCTCGGTGAGCCGGGTCTCCGTGGCGTTGCGGTGGTAGGGGTGCGGGGTCCGGACTACGAGCCCCTTGCCCTCCAGGTTGGACAGGATCGTCGCGACCGTCTGCGGCGTGACGAGGCAGAGGCGGGCCAGGGCCGCCGCCGACGCGCCCGGGTTCTGCGCCAGCACCACCAGAACCGTGTACTGGGCGACCGTCAGCCCTGCGGGTTTCAGCGCCGCCTGCTTGAGCGCGATGAGCTCCTGCTCGACCCGTTTGACGTGGTGCCCCAGGCGTTCCGTGACTGGCATCTGCATGGCCGCATAGTACTCACCGAGCACATCAACAGAGTATTGGCCTTAAGTAGAACGCAGGCTACTGTGTGAGTGCTGCTCGCCCGCCGTGAATGCCGGGCGACCGTGAAACCTGTGGGGATGCTCTATGGCGTTACAGCACACGGAGAACTCGAACAGCCGGACGCAGACGGAGGACCCGCCACCGCCCGCGGAAACCGCGGAGGCGACGGAAGCGGCCGACGCCGACGGCATGGGCTCCGCCCCGCCGCCGGACGGCGTGGACCGCCGGACCGTCCTGGTCGCCGGGGCGTCCGTAGGCGCCGGCGTGGCCGGCGCCGCCGCGCTGCTCTCCCCGGCGGAGGCCGCCGCCCGCGACCGGGACGACGACGGGGAGAGCGGCGGCAGAGGCGAACCGCCCCGCACGGCCACCGTGACCCTCACCGTCAACGGGCGCACCCGCGACGTCGACGTCGACATCCACACCAGCCTGCTGGACGCGCTGCGAGAACGGCTCAAGCTCACCGGACCCAAGAAGGGCTGCGACCAGGGTGCCTGCGGGGCCTGCACCGTCCTCGTCGACGGCAGGCGCACCGTGTCCTGCCTGACCTTCGCCGTCATGTACGAGGGCCGCGAGGTCACCACCGTCGAGGGCCTGGCCGCGAACGGCCGGCCGCACCCGCTGCAGAAGGCGTTCGTCGAACAGGACGGTTTCCAGTGCGGGTTCTGCACACCGGGCCAGATCGTGTCGGCCGCGGGGCTGCTCGCCGAGTCCCCCGACGTCCCCGCCGAGCAGGTGCCCGAGCTGATGAGCGGCAACCTCTGCCGCTGCGCCGCCTACCCCCATATCGCCGACGCCATCGCCCAAGCGCGGAAGGAGATGTGACCGTGCGGCTGTTCCACTACTCCCGGCCACGCGACGTGGCGGAGGCGGTCACCCTCCTCTCCGCGGAACCCGACGCCCGCGTCGTCGCGGGCGGCACCGACCTCGTGACCCTCGTCCGGGACGGCGTCCGCGCCCCGTCCCACCTCGTCGACATCGGCGGCCTGCCCCTCGACGAGGCCGAGTGGCTGCCCGACGGCGGCGTCCGCATCGGCGCCCTCCACCCCAACGCGCCCCTCGACTCCGCGCTGCGCGAGCGGTACCCGCTGCTGGCTCAGGCCCTCGCCTCCGGCGCCTCACCGCAGATCCGCAACATGGCCACCTTCGGCGGCAACCTCCTCCAGGGCGTGCGGTGTCCCTACTTCCGGCTGCCCGAGTACGCCTGCAACCGGCGCGACCCCGGGTCCGGCTGCGCCGCCCTCGACGGCGACAGCTCCCACCACGCCGTCCTCGGCACCAGCTCCCGCTGCGTCGCCGTCCACCCCTCCGACCTCGCCGTCGCCCTCCAGGCACTCGACGCCACCGTGCGCCTCGTGGGCCGCGGCGGACGGCGGCGCGGCATCCCCATCGACGAGCTGCACCGGCTCCCCGGCAACACCCCGCACCGCGAACACGCCCTGAGGCACGGCGAACTGATCGAGTCGGTGGAGCTGCCGGCCCAGCCGAAGGGGCGGCGCTCGCACTACCTCAAGTTCCGCGACCGGGCCTCCTTCGCCTTCGCCCTCGTCTCCGTCGCCGCCGTCCTCGACGTCCGCGGCGGGACGGTGCGGCACGCCCGCGTCGCCCTGGGCGGCGTCGCGCCCAAACCCTGGCGCTCCCGCGCCGCCGAACGCGAACTCACCGGCGCGCGGCTGACCGACGCGGCCGTCACGGCCGCCGCCGAGGCCGCCGCCGCGGAGGCCCGGCCGCAACCCGACAACGCGTACAAAGTGGAACTGCTGCGCCGCTGCGTCCGGCGGGCCCTGACCGAGGCGGGAGGCCGCTGATGGCCACGTGGGAAGAGCCGCTCGGCGCGGCGCTCGACCGGGTCGAGGGACGCGACAAGGTCACCGGACGCGCCGTCTACTCCGGCGACGTCAAGGTGCCCGGCATGGCGCACGCCGTCATGGTCACCAGCACCGAGTCCGCGGGCCGGATCCGGCGCATCGACACCCGTGCCGCCCTCGCCGCCGACGGCGTCCTCGCCGTCCTCACCCACCGCGACCGGCCCGCGTGGAAGGGCACCCCCGACATCCCCTACAGCGCCGAGCCGCGCATGCCCCTGGAGGACGGCCGCGTCCTCCACGCCGGACAGCCCCTCGCCCTCGTCGTCGCCGAGAGCCTGGAGCAGGCCCGGCGCGCCGCCGCCCTCGTCCGCGTCCACTACCGCACCCGGAAGCCCGTCCCCACCCTCGACGACGCGCTCCCCGACGCCTACACGCCCACCGGCCCCTACCTCGTCCTCGGCGACCCCGACTCCCTGCGCGGAAAGCCCGAGCGCGAACTCGGCGACGCCCCGGTCACGGTGGCCGCCGAGTACCGGACGTCCACGATCTCGCACACCCCCATGGAGCCCTCCTCCACCCTCGCCGTCTGGGAGAAGCCCGACCAACTCACCCTCTACGACTCCAGCCAGGGCGTCTTCCGCCACCGCCCCGCCATCGCCACCGCCTTCGGCCTCCCCCTCGACCGGGTCCGCCTCGTCTCCTCGTACGTCGGCGGCGGCTTCGGCAACAAGTCCTTCGTCTGGGCGCACACCTACCTCGCGCCCCTCGCCGCCCAGGCCGTACGCCGCCCCGTCCGGCTCACCATCGACCGCAAGCAGGTCTTCACCGGCACCGGACACATGCCCGAGACCCTCCAGACCGTCCGCATCGGCGCCGACCGCGACGGCCGCGTACGCGCCCTCACCCACGACAGCGTCAACCCGACCTCCTTCGTCGTCGACCGCCACGAGACGACGACGGCCTGCACCCGCGTCATGTACCCCGTCCCGCACCTGCGGACGACGACCAGGGTCGCCAAGGTCAACACCAGCACCTCCGGCGCCATGCGCACCCCCGGCGACAGCCCCGGCATGTTCGCCCTCGAGTCCGCCATGGACGAACTGGCCCACGCCACCCGCCTCGACCCCGTCGAGCTGCGCCGCCGCAACTACGCCGAGGTCCGCCCGTCCGACGGCAAACCCTGGGCCGGCAACCGGCTCCTGGAGTGCTACGACCTCGGCGCCCGCGTCTTCGGCTGGGACCGGCGCGACCACAGCCCCGGCTCCATGCGGGACGGCGACGACCTCGTCGGCTGGGGCATGGCCTCCGCCATCCGCGTCGAACACCGCGCCCGCGCCCGGTCCGTGGTCGAGATCCGGCGCGACGGCACCGCCGAAGTCCGGGCCGGCACCGTCGAGATCGGCGGCGGTACCCTCACCACCCTCGTCCAGGTCGCCGCCTCCGGCCTCGGCATCGACCCCGCCCGCGTCAGCATCCGCGCCGGCGACACCGATCTCCCCGAAACCGCGCCCACCTTCGGCTCCCGCACCTCCGGCAGCACCGGCAGCGCCGTCCACCTCGCCGCCGCCGACGCCCGCCGCATTGCCGTACGCCTCGCCGTCGCCGACCCCGGCTCACCGCTGCACGGCCTCGCCGAGGAGGACGTCGACGCCGAGAGCGGCCGCCTCTTCCACCGCGACGACCGGGACCGGGGCGAGACCTACGAGGCCCTCATGTCCCGCCACGGCAAACGCACCCTCCGCGGCGAGGGCGACTACAACCCCGCCGCCGACTCACCCCACGCCCTGTCCACCTTCGGCGCCCACTTCACCGAGGTCCGCATCGACCGCGACCTCCCCCGCGTCCGCGTCACCCGTCACGTCGCCGTCTTCGACTGCGGCCTCGTCCTCAACGCCAAGACCGCCCGCAACCAGGCCCAGGGCGGCATCATCTACGCCCTCGGCGCCGCCCTCATGGAGAAGCTCACCCTCGACCCCGTCTCCGGCCGCATGGTCAACCCCGCACTCACCGACTACCACGTCCCCGTCCACGCCGACATCGGCACCATCGACGCCCGCTTCGTCGGCCAGGCCGAAACCGACGTCAACCCGCTGGGCGCCAAGGGGCTCGGCGAGATCTGCGCCGTCGGCGTCGCCCCCGCCGTCGCCAACGCCGTCTTCCACGCCACCGGCCACCGCGTCCGCACCCTCCCCCTGACCCCGGACAAGCTCCTCTGACCCCATCGGCCCGGGCCCGGGCCGCCCTCCCCGCGCCCGGGCCCGGCCGCTGACCGCTTCCACCGAGCACGGCGGAAACGTCCCCCGGCTCCCCGGGCTCGGACGTCAGCCGTGGACGGGGGGCGCCCCCGTGGCCGTGAGAGACGACTCCCAGAGCCGGGAAGCCGAGCCGGGGTCGATGCCGTATGCGCGGACGCCGCCCTCATCCATGGGCTGACCGGGGGCAGCGACACGCGAGACATCGCAGTCCTCGAGATAGAGCCCGCCCAGGCCGTCGAGCAGCGGAGAGGTGGCCGCCCACAGGCCGGTGGCAGCACCCTGGGAAGGCGACTTGAAGTCGGCACCGATCACGTTGCCGTGCTCGTCCACCCATCCCCGGTCTACCTGCTCCCGGAGCGTCATCTCTCGCTGCAGCCCGGTCATGATCTTGCCTGGGTGAAGAGCGAAGGCCCGGATGCCGTCGTCGCGCCCGAGAATGTCGAGCTGTACGGCGAACAGGATGTTGGCGGTCTTGGCCTGCCCGTAGGCCAGCCACTTGTCGTAGCCGGTACGGAAGTGCGGGTCGTGCCAACGGATATCGGTCAGGACGTGTCCGGCGGAGCTGTTGACCACGACGCGTGCGCCGTCGGCGGCCGCCAGGAGCGGGTAGAGCTCGCAGGCGAGCACGAAGTGCCCGAAATGGTTGACCGCGAGCTGGCCCTCCCAGCCGGGCCCCACACGCCGCTCCGGGGTTGCCATGACGCCCCCGAGGGCCATCAGGAGGTCGAGCCGCTCGGCCGAGCGCCTGATCCGCAGGGCGGCGGCGCGAACGCTTCCGGGGTCGGCCAAATCCATGGGGATGATCTCGCAGCGCCCCACGTCCGCGAGCGCGGTACGGGCGAGGTCGGGTCGTCTCGCAGGAACGATGACCCGGGCCCCGGCGGCTGTCAGGCTCCGGGTGGTCTCCAGACCAAGCCCGGAGTAGCCCCCGGTCACGACGGCGGTCACCCCGGAGAGGTCGTGACCGGCCATCACGTCCACAGCCGTACTCGCTGCGGTGAAGGACGAGTCGAGAGGCTGCTGCTGAGTGGAAGTCATGTCGCCGACGCTACGATCTAGAGCAAGGTCTAGATCAAGCCCTAGACTTCGCGTCATGACGACGGCCGGACCTCCCGAGGAGACACTGAGCATCGGCGAGGCAGCCGCACGGATCGGGCTCAGCGTGCACACGCTGCGGTTCTACGAACGCGAGGGATTGCTGGTCGGGCCGGTCGAGCGCACCGCTGGCGGGCGGCGACGGTACACCACCGTCGACATCGACTGGCTGTCGATCTGTGTCAAGCTCCGCGAGTCCGGAATGCCACTGACCGAGCTCAGGCGGTTCGCCGAACTGGTGAGGCAGGGGCCGGGCAACGAGGCGGGACGCCTGCAACTCCTCGACGCCCACCAGCGGCGCGTCGAGGCACAGATCGCGGCGCTGGAGGAGTGCCGTTCCGTCATCGCCGGGAAGGTCCGCGTCTACGCCGAACACGTTGCTCACGGCAGGGCCCGGGGGCTCTGGGACCCGACAGCGAAGCACGACGGCCCCCGCGAGGCGTGAACCACGAACCGCCACTTCTCAGTGAGGCCAGGCGCAGCGGGAGCGCCAGTGATCCGGCCCGGACGACGGCGATGGGGCGGAGCCTCCAGCCACAGGCTGAGGCCGAGAACGTGGTCACTCAGTTAGCCACCCAACGCCGTGAGGGCCGGATTCCCGAGTTGGGAAACCGGCCCTCACCTGCTACTTCACAGTCGGGGTGGCGGGATTTGAACCCACGACCTCTTCGTCCCGAATGAGGTTCGGTTGGTGAGCCTGCCAGCTTCGATGGCATTTCCGCAGGTCGGAAGCGTGGTATCGGTTGGTGTCACGTGGCTTGGAGGGGACTCGGGGAGTGGGTTGGCTCCCAGATGGCTCCCAGGCTGAGTCCCGTCGACTGCCTCAATGCCAGCCAGACCCGGTCCGTGCCATCCCGTCCGCTAACGCGCTGGACGTTTGACAGCCTGTTGCAGCAGAGCCCGACCCTCCGGGCTCCCGAGAGGAAGAGCCTAACCTGCACGGCCGCCATCATCGTTTCTCCCGTTGCCCCATGCGGCCCCTCGTCAGGGGTTCACCGAACTCCTACGGCGACAGCTCAAGAGCGGAGTCGCCCGGCGGTCTCACATCTGTCCTGGCAGACCCGATCGCCGCAGGGCAGATGTGTAGGGTGCACGCGTGCTCGATGCGGGCCGTCGAGTCGTCCGTGCGGAGGAAGAGGACGAATTCGCAGCCGCCCACCATTCCGTTCTCCTTCACCAGCACCCGCAGGCTGGAGATCTGGGCCGCGCTCGTCGCCCGCTTGAGGACGATCGGTGTGGGGTGACCGGCGATGGAGAAGGTCCTGACCATAGGGGCCTGTCGCATTCCGAGCTGCCATGTGAGCCAGCTGCTGACGACGACGCCGCTACCCCGAAGGATGTCCTTGTCCACCGTGAGCCGGACGCCAAAGACGTTTCCCGCAGGATCGACGGCCATCCTCGCCGGCCGTGCCGGCTCGCTCTCCTCGATTGGGGTAGCACCTCGCGCGACCAGCTCGATCAAGCCATCCTCCGTGATGCCCACCCTGTCGTCCAGCAGGCATTGGTGCAGGCGCCACAGGGTCACCGGGTAGCGCTCGCCGACCTTCACGAAGAGAGCGTCCTTGGGCAGCGGCCCCAGTTCGGTCAGCACAGCAACGAGGGCTTCCATAGCGTTCGGATACGGAGTGACATTCAGTTGAGGCCATTCGGCCAGCGCCCACTTACCCTCCAGACGGAGCTGCACGAACCTCTCGTCCCGCCTGAGCGCCTCGGCGACGGCGGACTTCCGCCTGATCCCGGTCGGCGCCAGCAACTCCTCCGCGCGGCAGGGTTCGCCATTCGCCAGGAGGAAGAGGTAGGCCGCGTCCCTTCCGCGGGCGCGACGGCGCAGCCAAGTTCCCCCGAAGCCAGGCACCAGAGGGCTATCCGGATGTCCGAGCAGATCCAGCAAGGGGACCTCGTCCGGTACTCCGGCAGCCGCAAAGGTCACCGCTACGTCCTCCCCACGCAGCGGCGCCTCCTCCACTCCTCGCCGAAGCAGCACTTCCAGTGCGCCAGGGCTGCGGGTCCACCAGCCGCGCAGACGACCAGCCCACGTCAATGGGTGCTCAGCCCCGACCGCTTCGACAAGAGCCTCCACGGCCACCTGGTCACGTACGCCCAACAACGCCGACACCTCGGACTGGGGCACGGCCGAGCGCTCGGTGAGGGTGGTGAGCCGATCACGCCAGTCATCCACGAAGGCGTCGGCGACAAGACAGAGATGCTCCTGCGCCTTCAGGAGCAACTGGCGGACCCGTTCGCGGCTCACCTCATGCTCCTGCCCGATACTTCCGAGGGTCTTCCCGTCGGCACGATCCTCGATCATGCGACGTGACCGGGCGGGAAGCGCACCGAAAGCAGCTTGAAGCCAGTCGGCGTCCCTCGTCATGGCGGAGCCCCGTTCAGCCATCGGTAACGTGCGCGCTGATCAGACCAAGCCGCTTCGCGATCCGCTCATTGGTCGCCTTCTGCTCCGGGGTGATCTTCCGAACGAACGAGTCCACCGTGCAGATGACCCACGGCAGAGGGTCGCCGCCGGCCTGCGACGCGATGGCCGCCCACGCGAGATGCTTGAAGTCGCGCATGGGCGCCCAGGCGAAGCGCCGCTCCATCTCCTCGTCGTCCTCGTGGCGAATCGTCACGCAGAGCGGCTTGATGTCGAGCGTCTCAAGGTCGACGTTCCAGCCGTGACCGAGGGCCTTGTCGACGAGAGCGCTGACCGGAGTGGCTGGCTTGGCCACGAGCGGAGCCCACTTGCCCACCCCGTAAGTCGCCCGGATGTACTCCTTCATGGGCCTGTCCTTGAGCCACGGCCGGATGTTCTCCGGCTTCCCGATGAACGGGAGGAGCCGTCCTCCCACCTCGGGGTCGGAGGTCCACGCCTGATAGTGACGGGTGCGCTCGGTGTCCGTGAGATAGGTCCAGTTGAGGTCGGCGGCCCGCCTGTAGAGGAGACGCACGACTTCTTCTTCCAGGTCCGAGGGGATCGCATACTTGGTCATTCGATTCCAGTCGTCAGAGGGAACTGAAGGCGGACCTCGTCCGCCTTGGTCTCAAGGTCCGCCGCGTCCTGGATCCAGTGGTCCATCAGCGACCCGACGGTCTCGTCGCTGAATTGGATACGGGAGGCGTGCGGCATTCGTACGCGCAGGTGCTCGCTCTCCTGGGCCTCCAGCGATCGCCGGAGGTCCAAGGTCGCCGCCACCCTGCGGATGTCGGTCACGAAGTCGAGGACCCTCAGGGCCTCCTTGCCGGGGCTGAGTCGGAGTCCGCGGCCGAGTTGCTGGACGAAGATCCGCCGGCTGTGTGTGACCCGCAGGAAGGCGATGAGGTTCACGTCCGGGACGTCGACGCCCTCGTTGAAGACATCGACACATGTGATCACTGGCACCCGGCCGAGCCGGAACTCGTTCAGCAGGATCTGGCGTCGCTGCCGCGGGAGTGCGCTGTGCAGGAAGGACGCGTTGGCCCACGCCGCGTCGGACGAGGCGAACAACCGGGCCATGTGCTCGGCGTGCTCGATGGTCTGACAGAAGACGATGGCCCTCGGTTCCGTCGTGGTCCGCCACGCCTCACGGAAGTGCTCGATGATCTCCTCGTCGCGCTGCGGCAGGAACAGGGACTTGTTGAGGTCCTTGATCGACTGACCGTGCACGCTGGCGTCCCGGACGACGTTCCAGTCGACGTTGTCGACGTACAGCCGGTAGTCGACAGCGGAGAGGAAGCCGGCGGCCATGCCTTCCGCGATGCCCATCTTGAAGCTCGGATATCCGAAGCGGGAGGTGATGTCGAACTTGTCGCCGCGCCAGGGTGTCGCCGTCACGCCGAACTGCTCAGCATTCCCACACAGGTCGAGCAATTCCGCAAACCTGCCGGTCTCGGCCACGTGATGCGTCTCATCGATCATGATGAGGTCGGGTCGGTAGCCCACGCGTACGGCACTGAGAACGGATTCGACCGTTCCGACCACGACTCCGTCGAGGCTTTCGGGTCGGCTTTCTCCCGTGAGCAGGCGCGTGGGAACGTAATTGGGGATGTGCCGCCACATCGCCTTCTCGAGCTGCGCGACGAGGTCCTTCATGTGCGCGACGACGAGAATCCTGGCGTTCGGATTGGTCTTGAGGTGACGGCTGATGATCTCCCCGCCCACCACCGTCTTCCCCAGACCCGTCGCGAGGACGAGTAGCGCGGTGCCGTTGGCGTCGAGGTCCCGGACCACCGCGTCCGCCGCCTCGGCCTGGTACGGGCGCAGGGCGTACTTCGCGGGAACGGTCTCGGGCATGCGGTCCCCGATCGACCGCAGGGTCGCCCCGTGCCAGACGGTGATCGGCACTCCGACTCCGTTGAGCGCCACGCGGCGGGCCTCCGCCGCCGCGTTGATGTCGGTGTTGGTGACCAGGATGGCCTTGTCCGCGCGGTAGCGCGTACGCGCGCGCTCAAGGTCGTCGACACCGCTCCGGTCGACCTTCCCTCCAGCCTTCCACTTGCACTGGAAGACCCACTGCTCCCGACCGCGTACCGCCAAGAGATCCGCGCCCTGGTCGCCGGCGCCGTCGATGACACGCACGTCGTTGAAGCCGAGGTACCAGAGGGCCCGTTCGACGGCATGCGTGAGACCCACTGGCCCTCCCCTCAGCAACTCGTCCGCCGAGAGGAAGACGGCGCTCACTTCTCCTCCGCGAGGTCGTCGGCCAGCAGACGAATACTCAGCCTCGTCCGCAGCAGCTGGTCCGGAAGGCTGGCCCCGGCGTAGGTCGCCTGCGTCGCGACGTCGGAGAGGTAGCCGACCGTGCGCGCGAGGCTGAGCCGCCGCGCGGACGCGGAGGCGACACCCTCGTAGACACCCTGGAAGACGCGGTTGTCCATGAACAGCGACGGCAGCGACTCGACGAGACGAACCAGGAAAAGGGCGGGCACGTGCAGCAGGAACTCACCGCTCGCACCGAGGTCGGTCGTACGGGTGACCTTGCCGTTGGCGATCATGGTGTGCTCGGTGTGGGTGAGTTCATCGGGCGAGAGAAACTGAAACGCCTTCTCCGGCTCGCCGGCGCGGTCCAGCTCGGACGCCATCCGGCGGCGGACCTCAGCCAGCAGTTCCTTGGCCTCGGCACTGATCATCTCGGCGTCCAGAGCGCTGGCGGGCAGCGACTCCGCCCGGATCGCCGCGATGAGCTCCGAGTGGCTCCACTCCGAACTCGTCTGCACCCTGAGCAGCACGGCGATCTCCGCGAGCAGCAGATCTGCCGGGTCCGCTCCGAACCTCTGGAAGATCGGATGATCGAGGTCGAGGAACGCTACGAGAGTGTTGCCGCCGCGCTGGTCCAGCAGGACGGGAGTGGGGTGGAGGTTCTCGTCGGTCAGGCTTCCCACCGTGAGCCGACGCGCCTCGACCTCGACGAAGCCGACGCGCGGGTGGCCGAAGGAACGGCTCAAGCCCGGGTAGGTGGTCGAGTTCTCCATGTAGCGCGTGACGCGTTCCTGCCGCGTCTCCTTACGCTTCTCCGGGGTCGGCGCGGCGGGAGCGGACTCGCCGTCCTCCGGGGGCTGCGCCTGGGCACCGGGCTTCGTCTCGTCCGGACCGGTCGCGGGGGAACTCGGACTGCCGATCTCCGCGCCGTCGAAACCAAGCGCCTCCATCACGGCCGCCTCGTCGGGCTTTCCCGGGGTGACGGCGGCCGCCTTCGCGTTCTTGCCCCTGCTCTTGGTCGCCTCGTGGTCCTCGACCGCCTGCCACCAGCGCTCATCGGTCTGGTAGTCAGGGTTGCCCCGGTGGAACTCATGTCCCCACCGACGGGTGTCGTCGTGGATCGGCTTGCGGCCGTCTCCCGGGACCAGGTACCGCAGACCGGCGTCGTTACGACGGTATCCCTTGAAAAGGAGCGCGAGCGGGCTGGTGTTCTCCTCGTACTCAAGGTTCGCCGCGCGCTGGGGCAGCAGCGGCGCGACCCCCCTCACGATCTCGACGGCCGAGCGCCAGCTGCGGTCGCCGTACTCGAAGGCGTCCTTCTGGTACGTGACCGGGACGTGGTCGAGGTGGATCTCCCCGATGATGCGGCCGCCCTGGTGGGCGAGGTCCACCGGATATTCCGGCTCCTCGTTGCCCACCGCTCCGTCAGGGTTGCGCCAGGTGAACAGCTGCTTGTCCCAGCGGAGGATCTTGCGGCCGTTGCGCAGGAAGTCGATCCCATAATCGTGCTTGTGCATGTAACGCTGGATGCCGAGCCACCCGTGCACCCGGCGCTCACGAACGGTGAGCCGATCGCTCCCGCAGTCCTCGCAGGCGTCGCGATCAGTGAGCTGCCACTGTCCGCAGTCACCACAGGCGAGACCGTTCTCCAGCTTCTGGTCGATCTCGATGTAGGCGGGAATGCGCTCCTTGTTGTTGTAGAGGACCGAGCGGTCGTCTCCCCAACGGCAGTGCCGGACAGGCTTCACCTGGAAGCCGCCGACCCACAGCTCGAACGGACGGTTCAGGAAGATCCAGGAGTAGACCTGTCCCAGGATGTTACGCAGGGCCGAGCCGTTCTTCTGCAGCCATCGAGCGCGCGTGGGATGCAGGCGGCTGATGACGATACGCGTGCCGTGCTCGTTGGGATCGGCCTTCGGCTCCGTGATGTCCTCGGCCTCGAAGTCGTCCCCGATGCGGTCCAGGTCGATCTCCACACCGATCCACTCGGTGTCGCCCTGGCGCGTGGTAAGGACGCGCGTGCGCTTGCCGAGCCGCGCCGTCGAGACGTTGAACCCCATGCCGAAGAGGCCGAGCTTGTCGTGCATGTCGTTGCCCGACCAGCCGGCCCGCACGGCCCGCTCCAGCCGGTCGTACGTCATGCCGCGACCGGTGTCGGTGATCACGAGCTGGCCCTGCGCGGAGTCGGGGAGCTCGACGCTGACGCGATATCCGCCCGCCCAGGGGGTCCCGGATCGATGGATCTCCGTGAAGTCGTCGAAGGCGTTGTCGATCAGCTCCGCGATGCACTGCCACTCGTCGAACTCGATCTCACCGAGCATGCGCAGCACACGCGCGGAAGGAGTGATCTTCATACGTGGACCCCCTGTCCTCGTCTCGCGCGGGCACGCCGAAGGAAGCCCTGCCGCGGGCAGCGTTTCGGCGCGCGGCTCGGGTAGAGCCGTACGCGTGATGAAGAGGGTAGAGGGCGCCACTGACAATCGGCGGTAAGTTCCCCCTGCCACTCCATCCACTTGAGGGGTCTACGGCACGTTGCGGGATCCAGCCGCCAACCGTCGCAATCGCAAGGTCCCCCGACGATCCGCAGTGTCGGTGGCAGACGCCGACGGTCCTTGGGAGACTCCTCCCGTGATCCGTGAACCCGCCGAGGTATCCGTAGAGCCCGATGGACGCGTCGAACTACCGTTGGGGCTGTTGGCCGAGGCCGGCATCAACGTTGGGGACGACCTGCTCGCGTTCAGCGACGGCGACGGGCGTATCGTCCTGCGCCGGGCCTCCGACGCCATCGACGATCTTCTGAATCACGGAACGTTGTGATCACTCCGTGCCGCAAAGTCGCGAACGGCTGCGGCGACCCGGCCCGCCGCTTGTACGGGATCCTCGTGCTCCCAAATTCTGATGGCGCGCCATCCCGCCTCTGCCAGGAACTGGTCGGTCTGGGCATCCCTGGCCCGGTTTGCGTCGATCTTGGCGCGCCAGAAGTCACTGTTCGTGCGTGCTGGGCGGCAGTGATCGGGGCACCCGTGCCAGAAGCACCCGTCCACGAAGACGGCGACACGGGCGCGGGTGAACACGAGGTCGGCGGTTCGCCGCAGCCCGGGAAGCGGCCGCGCCGATACTCGGTAGCGCAGACCCTCGCGGTGCAGCAGTGAGCGGATACGTAGTTCCGGTGCCGTGTCGCGGCCTCGGTTCCCGCGCATTGTTGACCGCGTGGCAGGGGACGACGCCCACGACCCTTCCGGGAGAGGACGCTCTCCAACCAATCCCCGGTCCTTGGCGATCCGCCAAGCCTGTTCGAGATTCGCCGCACGCGTCAGGTGCTCCACTTCCCCGACATACAGAGCGGGCGAACGCCCGTCCTCCGACCAGCGGAGATAGGCCCTGATCCGACGAGTCCTGGGCAACAATTTCAGCGTGATCGAGGCCAGCGCGTAGTCGCCGTCTTTGCGCTTGACATAGCGGCCCTCCCGACCACCCGCGGCACGATCCTGTTCGGCGACGATCGCCTTCCTCGTCCGTCCCTGCCGTCCCCGCCAGGCCCTCTCGGGCGGCGGCTTGTCCCTCCAGCCCATTTGCCGGGATTCGGCGGCGTCGTTCATGAGCGCCGTTCCGCGTCGTCGAGGGCTTTCGCGACGGCGCTGGTGAACACCTCGCCCAGCTTCACGGGAACCGCGTTGCCCAGCTGCCTCATGCGTTCACCACGCGGGCCCGCCATGCTCCAGTCATCGCCGAATGTCATGACCCGGGCAGTCTCGCGCACGGTCATGTAGCGGTGCTCGGGGCGCAAATGGCCGGTCTTCTCGTCACGCACCAAGTTGTCGAGCTGCATGACCGACTCGCCACCGGGCACACCGTGCACCCCGGCCTTGACGGTCTTGGCCGGTCGGTCGAGTTCGTTGGGCGTGTGTCCGTCGTAGATCCTGGCTCCGGGCCACCCGACATGGTCGGGGAATCCGCCCTGTTCCGTCGTCTTGTCCAACATGCTGGTGTTGATCTTGGGGAGCCCCATTACCGCGTCTCGAAGGGTGAGCCATGGCTGGAGCTCCTCATCCCCGCTCTCGAACGACAGCTGCTCATTCGCGTAGCGCGAGGTCACCAGATCGATGACGCGCTTCGGGATCTTGGCGCCTGCCTGCTTGTGGCGGTCCCAGTAGGAGCCATCGAGGATCGTCCGCGCGAGGGCCGCATGGGAGTGGGTGCGCGCGACAGCGCGCTTGACCAGATCCGGGTCCACGCCCAGGTCAGCGCGGAACGCCAGGAGGATCACCCGGTTGCGGATCTGCGGCACCCCGTAGTCAGCGGCGTTCACGGCGTGTTGGGTGACCTCGTAGGTCTCCACCGGATCGGTGTCCTTCGCGTCGAGTCGCTCCCGCAGCGCGTGGTCGTGCTCCTGCCACGTGGCACCCCGTCGGCGCTTCACGAACGGCAGGGACAGTTCGCGCTTGATGTACTCGAAGTAGGGATTGAAGGACGGACGAAGGAGCCCGCGGACGTTCTCACAGATGACGGCCTTGGGACGAATCTCACGAACCGCCCGGAACATCTCCGGGAACATGTTCCGCTCGTCCTCGTCACCCTTCGCGACTCCCCCAAGGCTGAACGGCTGGCATGGTGGCCCGCCGGCCAGAAGGTCAACATCTCGCTCCCTGAGGAAGCGCATGTCCAACCCTCGGACGTCGCCGGTGATCAGGGGAGGGTATTGGGGCCGCTCAGCGGCGCCTGCGGCTTCGAAACCCAACGCGCGTTGCTTATCGATCTCGTCCAGCCACTTGGCCAGCACATCGGAATCGACGTCCGCCGGAAACGCCTCGAAGCGATTGCTCTCAAGCGTCTCGCACGCCCTCTTCGCGAACTCGTTCAGTAGCAGGTGCCGGAAGCCGGTGTTTGTGCTGGCTTGGACCAGCCCGCCCCCGCCCGCGAAGAGCTCCACCGACGTCCGTTGCATTTTCCACCCCTAGCAGTTCAGTGCAGCCAGAACCATACCGCGGAGTAGTGCTCATCGCGACCCATGTGCCGCAGAAACTCGTGTGAGGTCGTACGCTCCACAGCGGCAGAAGCACGAGGAGGGCGACGGGGGCCATGACGGCGACAGCAGGGGGCCGGAGGAGCCGACATTCCCCCGAAGCTTCACCCGAAGGCACTCGGCGATCAGCTCGCGGCGGATCTCGCCAAGCTGACCAGGACCCTCTTGAGTGACGTGAGCATCAAGCAGCTGTTGCAGCGCCCCGGTGTCTACCAGCTCTACCTGCACGACGATTTCGTCTACGTGGGGAAGGCCGAGAAGTCCCTGCCGATGCGACTTCGACAGCACCTCAAGAAGACTTCGGGCCGGCGTGGGATCACGCCGAATGGCATGACCTTCTCCTGTCTCTACGTGGCGGAGGACTTCTCGCCCTGGCGCCGGAGCAGTTGCTCATCAACCACCGCAAGAACCTGGGCGAGATCCCGTGGAACAACGACAGCTTCGGCAAATAGGGCTCCCGGTCAGCAGCGGGACCACACCGCTCAAGCCCACCCATTTCGACGCCCTGTAAGCCGATCGATCTCGACCGACCGGTCGAGGGCCTCGTGGCAGGCGAGACAAACCTGCTCGCCCTGTTGAAGTCGCTCAGGACGACGCTTCCGTACAACATCCGGTACGCCGAGTAGACCAGTTGCAGCGTGTCCCGCGTCCAGGGACGACCGGTTTCGGCGTCGGTCACGCCGCCCCACAGGTCGACCACCGGTCGGCCGTTCCGGTACACGCACACCGCCGCCCCGAGGTCCCCGTGCCGGGTGAAGTTCTCCTTGAACGCCGCCCGCACCGGCTCGAACTCGGGCGCCACCTCAACGTAGATCGTCGTCATGTCGGCCATCCCTGCAGTCTTGCAGTCTCTTCACCGATGCGGGCTCGTCCTCGGTGGTCAGGCGGTCGACATCAAACGGAGTCGGACAGTTCCTGCAGATGTTGGCGGCACTCGCGGACGGACGGAAAGGACTGTGCGCCTCCAGCCGTTGCAGGAGTACCGTCGTTCTGACCTGGGGCGGAGCGGGTGGTGGCAGCGGTCTTGGACTGCGCCGGACGGGAGCGAATGAGACCGAACTGACCCAGGAGCGTGGTCCTCAGGGCTTCAAGATGCACGCTGAGGCAGCCGAATCCTGAGCACCGCAGGGTCCCCACCGAACTCAGGCGGTTGCTATGCGGGACCCACGACCTCGCCGACTGCGCGGCCGATGCGATCACGGATTTCGTTTGCTGACACGTACGAGAGGGCCTGATCCAAGCACTCGGCAGCGGCAGCGGCAGCGGCAGCGAACTGGACAGCCTGCTGGCGCAGGTGGGCGTCGAGGAAGGGTACGACGGCGCCCGTGGCGCTGCACCGCGCCTCCCGTACGTACAGCACGGTGAGGGAGAAGGCCCAGCAGGCGTGAAGAAAGCCGTATAGGGGACGGGGAGTTCCCCGCCAGGGCGAGAAGAAGGTGACGTCGGCGGGAAGCTCCACGTCGTACGCGGCCAGGGTGTCGTTGAGCCAGTTGTGGGCGGCCTCGTGGATCAGGTCGCGGGCCAGGACCTCGGGGTGGGCGGTGTAGTCGGTGAAGACGGTGCCCGGGAGGCGGGTGAGGGCCCAGCTGTGGAGGGTCTCGTCGAGTCGGCGACGGTTGAGCAGGCAGATGACGGGGGCGTGCTGGGTGAGCAGGGTCCCGAAGCCGTGCTCGGTCGCGGAGGCGATGGCGGCACGAACGAGGCCAAGGACCTCGGGTGGGGCGGGGCTGGTGTCGGGGCCAACGAGGTAGTACGCGGTTTCGGAGATCTCCGAGTGGAGGAGGTCCGCGGAGCGCGGGTTGAGCACGATGTGCGGGTCGGCGGACAGGCGGGGCAGGTCTCGCGTCGTCGTCTTGCAGTACCAGGCGAGGCGGTCCGCGTCCCGGGCGCGCGCCGCGTGTTCGGCGCCTTCGAGCAGGTGGTGGGCCACGGCGTAGTCAAGGGCGGACGAGCAGAGGCGGTTGCCGAGTACGGCCGCGATGCGGCTGGTCCGGCGGTGCTGGTAGTCAGCGATGCCGTCGAGGGTGACCAGAGCTTCCGGGGAGAGAGCGCTCATCTGAGCTCCAGGGGTGCGGGACGGGGCCGGCCCCTGGATGGGCCGGCCCCGTGGCGGTCAGGAGGTGCTGGTGGGCTTGGTGGTGCCGGGCTCCGCCGTGTTGGCAAGCCAGGTCTCGGTGGCCGCGTTGGAGGTGTGCGCGGTGGTGCGCACGGTGTCGCTGTCGCGCAGGGACGCGACCGCCTCCAGGAACTCGTCGAACGTCTTGTCTTCTGCCACTGCTCGCTCTCTCCTCTGATCGGGGCCGTGGGTTGTGGGATGGGCGGGTTCGGGCGGGCTACGGGGTCCGGTCATGGTGGCGGGGCTCCCTGGTCAGAGACGAAGAGCGTGAGGAACTTGCGTACGCGGCCGGTGCGGACAGGTTCGGTGCCGTGGACGAGTTGGCTTCCGAAGACCACGAGCGTGCCGGGAGCGGGTGCGACGCTCCATCGGGTGCGGGGCATGGTTCGGAACCAGGGGGAGGACATGTCAGTCCCGTCGAGTGCGAAGCGCATTCCCTGGGCGTAACCCGATCCGATCGGTGCCTCGTCGGCGGTCCAGACGGCGTCGCTGCCCGTGGTCTCCACGTAGAACGCGCCGCCGGTGTCGTGGATGTCCGTGAGCGTGACCGTCGCGGCGGCGATCTGGCGGGGACGGGTGACGGGGTCGGGGGCGATGCCATCGGCATGCGGGGTGATGTACTGGCCGGGGCCGTACTCCAGGTAGATCCACGGCCGGTGGCCGGTGACCGATGGCAGCGCGCGCGTGATCGCGGACATGTGGAGCGTCAGGGCCTGGTCGAGGACGGTGGTCGCCTCGTACGGGATGTCGGTCATCTCGATCCGGCCGGCCGGCTCGTATACGTCCTGCGCCTCGGCGGGGGAGTGACCGGGGATCTCGTGGATGGTGGTGCGGCGGGCCGTGCCGTGCCGGTCGCGCCCGAGGGAGCCGAGCGTGTCGTCCATGACGAGGTTGAGTCGCTCGATCTCGTCCGGCTTGAGGAAGCCCTCCACAGTACGGGTGGACAGAGTCTCGGCGATGTGGATCATTGCTCGCCTCCGCACGCGCAGGGGGTGGAGGGCGGGACAGAGGCGGCTTCGGCCAGGGCCACCGTGAGTACGTGCACCGCTTGGGCGAGGTCCCCGAAGTACTCGGCCGACGTGGTGCCGGCAGCGGGCACGAGATGGAGGTCGAGCGTCGGATAGATCCTGCCGGTGCTGCGGCACGTGAGTTCGCTGCGACCGAGGACCAGCGAGCACGCCCCGGGCAGGGAGGACTCGGCTCGGCTGGCGGCGCGGCACAGGCGCGCCGCTGTACGTGCGTACTCGGCGCGGTCGCGTGGCAGGATGCCGACCGAGAGGAACCGGGACTCGGCTCCGGGGAGGTCGGCATAGGCGTGGCCCTGGCAGCTGTCATAGGTGACGGTGTTCCAGCCTGAGGTGAGCGCGTCGATGACCGGGCGGATACCGGGCTCGATGCCTTCGTGCCACTGGGGATGGTGGGGGTCGAGATCGTCTGCCTCTTGCACGCCGGGGAGGCCGACCCTGTTGATGTTGCAGTGGGCGCTGACCTGAAGGCGCGCGGGCGGACGGGGCGCCGCCGGGTCGTCCCACCGGGCCAGGAACGCCGCGACGTGGTGCATGTCGTTGGGGCGGATGGGACGCCAGTGAAGCCGGGAACAGGAGGCGCCGGGCGGGAGTTCCGGTTGGGCGAGGAGGGCGGCGACGCCGTCGATCAGGCGTATGCGGTGGTCGCAGTACGCGTCTTCGTCGCCCGCAGCGGCGAAGCGGAGGCGGACCGCCGGGCAGCCCGCGCCGCAGGTGTCGCGGTAGTCGCAGGTCGTGCACTTCGTGGCCAGGGAGCGTGCCTGTTGAAGCAAGCGAGAGCCGCCCTGGGCACTGGCCACGTCCGCCTCGGTGTGGACGTCGCCGAGGGAGTCGAGGCCGGCCTGCGGCCAGGGCAACTCGTCACAGCTTCCCAGGCGCTCATCGGGGTAGAGGGTGAGGACGTGGTCGCACTTCAGGTCGGAGAAGTGACAGGAGCGGGTGCGCAGGCCCCTCAGGCGGCGGATGACCGAGACGACCGGTTCCAGTTTGACGTGGCGGAACATGCCGCTGGCGACCCAGTGGTGGGCGGACTCCAGCACGAAGTCAGCGTACTGGCGTGGCGTGACGGCCCAGGCCGGGCCGGTGGGGCCGATGGCTCGTCGCTGGAGTGCCCGACTGGTCGGCGCACGGGATCCAGCCACCGTAGTCGACCGGGTGACCGCCGCGTCGAAGCACGGCACCAGGCTGACCGTCGTCACGGCGGGAAAGGAGGCGAGGTGCTCCATGACCTCGGAGGCCCGGCCGAGGACGTAGGGGGTGACGGCGCAGATGACGCCGACGCGGCGTTCCCGACGGCCGAGGAGTTCCAGGGCTTCGATTACTCGGGGGTACGTGGGGCGGCCGTCGTACCCGACGCGCCACGAGTTCCCAAGCGCGTCCCCGTCGAGGGAGATGCCGATCTCCAGCTCCGGACAGTGCCGCTCGAACAGGTCCAACCAGGCGTCGTCGAGCTGGAGGCCGTTGGTCTGGAGGCTCACGCGGATGACGTTCGGCTGTGTGGCGAGCGCGTCCAGGATCTCCGTGATCCGTTCCCGGCCGGCGGTCAGGGGCTCTCCGCCGTGGAGTTCGACGCTGAGCGGACGCCCGGAGAAGATCGAACCGAGGCGGTGGACCTGTGCGGCGCTGATCCGGGCGCCGCCCGGCGACTCCTTGCGCTTCTCGAAGCAGTACAGGCAGTCGATGTCGCAGGTCTCCCCGCGGAGCTTGAGGATGACGGAGACGGCCGTGTCCGGCCCGGTGTTCGACAGCGGGGCGTGGAGAGTCTTCAGGTCTATGGGGGCGGTGCGGGTGAGGGGCATCAGAGGACTCCTGAGGAGGAGAGGCGCGGTCTACGCGCCATCGGTGGAGACCATGGACAGCCACCCGAGAAGCTGTCCGCCGGTGATGGGGATGTGGACGTCGCCGCGGCGAAGGAACCACCCGTCGGCGTACCGCTGGGGCAGCCAGCCGGCGTCGGGGGCAGTCAGGTTGGGAGGCTTCTGCAGCGGGTCGTCGACGGGCCAGCAGTCCAGGAGCGCTCTGGCCACGCGTCGCTGAACCGGACGGAACCACTCCCACGTCTCCGCGCGGGCCGGGTGGATCGGCGGACCGAACGGAGCGTCGGCAAGCAGCGGCAGCCACTTGTCGCCCAGGACCGGATGGCCGGCCGCCGCGCACTCGAGCGCGGTGAGGCAGATCTCCAGCTTCCGGCACACGACGCCGACGGGTTCGGCCATGCCGTCCTCGACGAGACCGGTCAGGTCCTCGGCGAGACTCGCCGCGATCTCGGCCTGGTCGGCGACCGCCCAGCGTCGGTAGCCCCGGCGCTCCCCGGGATCGAGCACCGGATCCCAGCGTCCGGAGCCGTACGAGAGAGCGGTGCGCAGACACATGAGGTCGTGCATCGAGGCGCGTACCCGGCGGAACGATCCGAGGTCGTCGCGGCGGACGTCGAAGGAGCGGAGCAGATGACGGAGTTCCTCCGCCCGCTGCGGCGCCGCCGCCTGGAGGTCGACACGGACGCCGTCCACGATGCGCGACTCCCACGCCGGAAGGGCGCCGTCCACGATGCCGCGCAGGTCGACGTCGCTCGCCGCGTGGGCGAAGCCGCAGGCGAGGGCTCCCTCCAGCCAGACCTCGCGGGCCTCGCCGGACGCGATCAGCTCGTGGGCGACTCTGTCGGCGATCTCCCGGCGCAGTCGTGCCGATGGGTTCACCGGTGGCCTCCTTCGATCAGGATCTTGTCGTCAGCGGTGATCTCCTTGAGGAGAGCGATGGCCCATCGGTCGAGCGCGCTGCGCACGTCGGTGCGCTGGGCGCCGATGTGGGGCGAGGCCAGGAGGTTGAGCGGCGTCTCGGAGCCGGTGAGGAGCGGCAGGTGCTCCCGCTCGACCGGATCGAGGGCGAGGCCCGAGAGCCTCCCGTCTGCCAGTGCCCGCAGGCAGGCGGCGACGTCGAGGGTCTCCAGGCGCCCTGCGCAGATCAGCAGAGGGCTCTGCGGAGAGACGCGTGCGAGGAAGTCCTCGCCGATGAGATGTTCGGTCGTGGGGCGCAGCGGCAGAACGATCACGTGCACCTGCGACTGCTCCATGAGCGCTGTCTGCGACAGCTCACGCAGACCGGGAGGGTTCGACGGCCACGTGGCGAAGGCCGTGCGGTCCACGTAGGGAGCGAGGGCCCACTCGGCGGCCAGCCCCACCGGGCCCGCGCCCCAGATACCCGCGGCCAGGGTGCCGAGTGCTGCTCCCATGCACGCGTGCTTCTCGTGCTGGCCGAGCAGCAGCGCGTGCTGCCCCAGGGGGATCCGCCGGGCCAGGGCGAGGGCAGCGGCGAGGACCCACTCTCCCACGGCGCCAGCGCCGGCCTCGGCGTTGCGGTGCAGCGTGATGCCACGGCGTTGGAGGGCGCTTACGTCGATGTGGTCGATGCCGGAGCCGGTCCGTACGACGTGCCGCAGGCGGGGCAGTGCGTCGAGCTCCCGCTCGCCGAGTCGGACACCGGAACGCAGGACAACCACAGCCGTGTCGGAGGGCAGGGGCGAGTTCAGGTCCACTAAGTCGTGCACGAGAACGCCGGGCAGCGCGCGGCGGATCGCACCCGCATCCGCCGCTCCGCGCACCACGAGGACTGCGCTCATCCGAGGGACCCCGGCTTCTCGTACCGGCCAAAGGCCAGATCACCCTCGCCGACGACGACGGTCACGGGCGAAGGCGCGCCGAAGTACGCGTCGCAGGCGCGCTTCACCCCCGGGAGCCCGTCCCAGGCCCGTGGATTGACCGCCGTGTCCGCGTAGTCGTCGACGAGCGACACGCCCGTCGGCACCAGGCGGGTGACGCAGTGCGTGAGTCCCGTGAGGGTCGCGTCGTGGAAGTCGCCGTCCAGGTAGGCGAACGCGATCTCGTCGGGCAACTCCTTGGGAAGGGTCTCGTCGAACCACCCCGGATGGATGACCGGCGCCGACCTGCCCCAGGCCGCATGCGTGGCTCGCACGTCGTCCGGGGATGACCGGAGCTCGCCCGCCGACAGATGGTCCGAGTCCTCGGCGCCGGGCGCGGGCATGCCCTGGAAGGAGTCGTAGACGTGGATCTCGCGGTCGCGGTCGCCCAGCGAGTCGAGCACGCTACGGGTCCAGAGGGCCATCGCGCCCCTGTAGCAGCCGAGTTCGACCACGGCTCCCGGCAGACCGCGGGCGGTCATGTCGGCGAGTTCGTCGGCGATCACCCGGAGCCGGTCGGCACAGACCGTTCCGGAGTGCTCCCGCAACAGCCACTCCCGCAGATCCTTCAACGTCGGATCCATGAAGGTCACCACCTGTCCACGAAGGGGTCGGCGAGTTCCCCTCTCAACGCCGCCGACAGCGGGCGGTTGATCCGGGGCAGCAGGTACACGTCGCTCATACGTTCCAGCGGAACCCACTCGTAGCCCACCTGGAGGGGGTCCGGCGGTTCCGGCATGCGCGGCTCGGCGTCGTCCACCTGCTCCGCGAGGAAGTTGAACTGAACCTTCTGTACGTCTCCGAACTCGCCCTGCCACGACTCGGGGACGTACTCGACGACACACAGCAGACGCCGGGCCACGACCTGCAGGCCGGTCTCCTGCGCGACCTTGCGGTTCACGGCCTGGCGCAGGTCCTCGCCGACCTGGGCCTTGCCGCCCGGGAGGTTGTAGTGGAACCCGGCTTCGTCGTCGTACGACAGCAGCAGGACGGTGCCGTCGCGTACGATCGCCGCCTTCACGGAGACACTGATCCGAGGCAGTTCGGGCGTCAGAGGCACGACAGCGCCTCCGGTTCGCCGACGCGCATCAGGTCGCCGACCTCCGCGAGGGACCCCGCGACGGTGGAGCGGAAACTCCCTCCGCGCCGGAACTGACGGGCGGCGGTGCGCATACCCGCGAGGGCGGCACGGCTGAGCTGGTTCGCGTAGATGCAGAGGTGGAAGCCGGCCTCGTCGAGCTCGGCAGCGCTCAGGCCGGGGAACGCCGTGGGCACGCTGACCAGCGGCGCGCCGTGGCTCCACGCACGCCCGACGACCCGCGCCTGATCACCGGTCGCGTCCTTGGAGTGGATGAGGATCGCATCCGCTCCGGCCTCGGCGTACGCCTCGGCGCGGGCGATCGCCGTAGCCATGTCCTCGCCTGCGATCAGGGCCTCGGTGCGGGCCACGACCACGAGGCCGTCACCAGCGAGCTTCCGTATGCGCCCCACCTGCTCGCACAACAGGTCCCGGTCGGCGAGGCTCTGGGCCCGGTGGGCCGCGAAGCTGTTGCACTTGGGGTACGCGCTGTCCTCGACACACACTGCCGCGGCTCCGGCGCGCATCAGGTCGTACGCGAACCGCTCCGCCGTGCGCCCCGAGCCGCCCGCGTTGTCGATGTCCACGATGACGGGCAGCTCGGTGACACGGCCGAGCGAGGCGACCACGTCGGACAGGTCCCGGGGGCCCAGGACGTTGGCGTCCGGCAGCCCGGAGGCCGCGGACACCTCCAGACCGCTCACCCACAGGGCATCGAAGCCCGCCTCCGCCGCGACGTGCGCGGCGAGTGCGTTCACCGCACCGATCGCCAGGAGCGGGTGCTTCCGCTCGCTGTCGTCGAGGGCCTCACGCAGACGCGTCGCCTTCGTGTCGTCAGCCATGGATCTCTCCTCCTTCCGCATGGGCGGCAAGCGACGGCACCAGCTGCCGTTCGCGCAGTACGTCCCAGGCGGCGAGCAACATCTCGGACCGGGACCGGCGGGCGTCCAGGCGGACCACGTCGCCGAGGAGCGGGAACGCGTCGGGCTTCGTGACCACGGCCTCGTAGGTCTCGCGAACCCGGCTCTGGACGTCGTGTACGTCCCAGTCGGCCCGGACGGCGTCACCTTGGCGGGCCTGCGCCCGGCTCATCGAGACGTCGGTCTCCAGGTCCAGGACGAGCGTGAGATCGGGGGCCACGGTGAGGTGCGCGGCCAGCGTCTCGTAGGTCTCCGACGCCCTCATGCCGTGCTTCACGGCGAAGAAGGCCAGCTCGCTGAGCAGCCAGCGATCCGCGATCACGGGCCGGGCCGGTCGCTGGGGGAGCACGAGGCGATCCAGCGTGGCCCGCTTGTCCGCCGCGATCGCGGACAGGTGGGCGTCACGGTTCCCGGCGTTCGGCTGGGACTTGCCGGTGACGATGGCGGCGGCCTGGCCGGCGGCGAGGAAGTTGGTGGTGAGCACGCACAGCGGGGTGACGCCGTAGAGCCCCTCCCAGAGCCGGAACAGGCCCTTGCGCAGCGTCGTCTTGCCCGTGCCGTCGAGCCCCTCGATGACGATGAACGGATAACGGTGGTTCATTCGACCTGCCCCGCCCCCGTGCCACCGGCGTACTTGGTGAAGCGGCCCCGCCAGCGGGCCGTCGTGGACACCAGGTCCACCAGCCGCAGCTCCGCCAACTCGTCTACCAGTTGGGGCAGCTCGGGCTCGGCGCAGATGCCGGCCTCGACGGCCCGGCAGTACGCGGCGCGGAGGGCCGGGTCGTCGTCGGAGTCGTGCAGCGCCGCCTCCAGCACTCGCGTGGCCATGCCGTGGGCCACGACGCTGACCGCGGTGCCCAGGGCCTGCTCATGGAGCGGGCCCTGGTGCGGCTCCAGCGTGATGTGGTGCACCCCGCGGTGGCGGATGACCGTGAAGAAGCCCACCCACCACGCGGCGGCGGCGCTGACGGCGGTCACGGCGTCGGACCAGGCCGCCCCGGACTCCTCCGCGAGGAGGCTCTGGGCAGCGGTGTCGGCGGCGCGGTGAAGCGTCCCGCACTGGTTCCGCGACTCCGCTCCGTGCCGCTGGGGCAGCTCCCACCAGAAGCCAAGCCCGGCGTCCTCCAGCAGCGCCATCGCGGACCCGTCGCCCACCGGCAGCGGCGACGGGCGCTGGGCCAGCACGGAGATATCGGCGCCCGGCACGTCCGACAGCGCCTTCTCCTCGGCGACAGCAGCCCGCCATTCGTCGAGATGGAGATGAAGCCGCTGGGTCAGCAGCCCGTCCGCCAGCGTCTGCCAGGCATGGGCCAGCGGCGGCGACCCGGGAGGCCGGGGCGGCAGGGTCAAGGAGGTCACAGGTCGGATCCTCACGTCCGGGGAGTCGCGTCACGCGGCTCCGGTCGGTGGTGCTCCACCACGATGGCCGCCACGAAGGCCCACGCCTATGAGTGTTTATGAGCCCGACCAGCGGAACGTGTCCGCGCGGTCGCAGAGCGAGGGAGAATGCCGACCATGGTCGACAGCGGACAGCGGCGGTGCACGCGCTGCGGTGCCCTTCTCAGCCGCTTCAACGCCGGTACACGATGCGCCTCGTGCCAGGACGGGCCGACCGCCCGACGGGCCGACCCGGCCTTCTGGCGTGATCCGACGGTCCGGCGAGCCGTGGTCGCATGGGAACTCGGCCCCGTCGTCAAGCTGTTCAGGAAGCACACGGGCCTCTCCCAGGCCGGCGTGGCGCGGATGGTCAGCATCGACCAGGCCGAAGTCAGCAGACTGGAACGAGGGCTCAAACAGATCCGCGACCGACGGCAGTTCGTCCAATGGACTGATGCATTGGGAGTTCCGGAGGAACTGATCGGGCTCCTGCCCACGGCCGATCCGCACACCCCGGGCTCCACGGGACGACCGGGAACGGGGGACACCGGAGCCCGTGGGTACGCGGCGCTGCCCGAAGGGCCGGGTCAGCTTCTGTTACCCGCCGGCCGGTCCGTCTCGACGACGGCGCTTCCTGTACTGACCCTTCCTGCCGCCTCCTTTCTCGGGGACAGCCTGCGACTCGACTCCCGCCCCGAGCTGGATGCCTGGCGCACCATGCCGATGCGCGCGCTCGTCGTCGCGAACCGCACGGTGGACGGGGCGGTCCGACAGTTCGTCACCGACGCCCGACCGAGCGACGTACGCGCCGTCGCCTCAGCCCCGGTCGACATCCCCGCCGCGTACGAACTGGACGATCTGACCTACGGCATCCTGTGGGCCGTGTCTGGTTTCGAGGCGGCGCTCCTCGGCGATGACCAAGTCCTGTACAACTCGCCAGCGTCGCTCACCGCTTCCCCAGGCTCACCTCTGGCCTCTGACCACGGCCTGACCGAAGTCTCCAGGATGCTGATCGGCTCGGAGACCGCGGCTCGGTACATCCTGGGCCACCGTGACCACCTGGGCGACGCTCCTGTCTTCTGGACCAGGGAACAGCGTGGTGAGGAAGCCGCCACGTGGCTGTTCTTCCGGCACAAGTACCAGTACCTGGAACGAATGGCGCCCAGGCGTCCGGGTGGTACCAGCGGCCGGGGGTTCTGCGTCCCCGAGACGGCCGTGGCCTCCTCGCCCGCGTACGAGCGCGTTCTGCTCTTCCTCGCCATCGCGCTCATGGAGTCCTTCGGCATCCGCACCTGGGTGACCGACGACGGAGGCTTCGCTCACACCGACGGCTTCGCCCTCTCCCCGGGGCGCCGGGCCGTCGTCGCCACATGGGTACGGACCGAGGGGGCCTCCCACCTCGCGGTCACCGCGCGGCCGGGAGCCCTGCGGACGTTCGCCGATGTGACCGGCCACGTCAGCCACCGCTCGGCCACGGCGGCCGAACAGGCCGGACAGCGCCTGGCGGCGACCGCGGATTACCTCGGCCTCGACACCTCCTGGCTCGGTCGCCGGTGCGCACATTTGTCGGCAGCCGGTACGGAGCGGCTGGCCCGGCCACGCAGCCGGTTGCTCGGCCTCGAAGGGCTTGAGGCCGCCTGCCGGTTCGTGGCCGAGCAGCTGGTGATCATTCCGCGTACCCGGACGGCGCCGACCCGATAGCCTGCGTGAACCACTCGTGAGGCCGCGCTCGGCGGCGTCCGGACAGGGGAGCAGGGGATATGACGGAGTCGGTCAGGAACGTGGCGGTCCTCTCCCTCGGCGGCACGATCGCCATGACCACGGATCCCGCCACCGGAGGCGTCGTACCCGCGCTCTCGGCCCACGAGCTCCTCGCCGCGGTACCCGCCCTGGCCACGAGCGGCATCGGCCTCAAGGTTCGGGACTTCCGGCGCCTGCCCGGCGCCTCCCTGGCCTTCGAGGACCTCACCGCACTGTCCGCCGCGATCACGGCGGAGCTGGAGACCGGAGACGTCGACGGCGTCGTGGTTACCCAGGGCACCGACACCATCGAGGAGACCGCGTTCCTCCTCGACCTCTACCACGGTCACGAGCAGCCGATCGTCGTCACGGGCGCGATGCGCAACCCCACCCTGCCCGGCGCCGATGGCCCGGCCAACCTCCACGCCGCCGTCCTGACCGCAGCCGACCCCGGACTCGCCGGCGCTGGCTGCCTCGTCGTACTCGGCGACGAGATCCACTCGGCACGGACCGTCCGCAAGTCCCACACCACCAGCCCAGGCGCCTTCACCTCACCAGCAAGCGGCCCGATCGCGCGGATCGCGGAGAACCGGGTGCGGATGGTAGGCGGCCTACCGCCCCGCGGACCGCTGATCGGCGCCCCCACCCGCGAGGCGCGCGTCGGGCTCTACACCGTCACCCTCGGCGACGACGGCACCCTGCTCGACCTGTGGGACGGCAACTGTGACGGACTCGTGGTCGCGGCCTTCGGCGTCGGCCACGTCCCGGAGCGCCTCGTCGAAGGGCTCACCAAGCTCGCGTCCCGCATCCCCGTGGTCCTCGCATCCCGCATCGGCAACGGGCCCGTCCTGTCCGACACGTACGGCTTCCCCGGCTCCGAGAAGGACCTCCTCGGCCGAGGGCTCATCGGCGCCGGAGACCTCGGCCCGTACCAGGCGCGGCTCCTCCTGCACGCCCTGCTCGCCCAAGGCGCCGACGGAGCGATGGTCCGCGAGACCTTCACCACCGCCTCCGCCCGCTGATCCCACCTCATCAGGAGACACCCGCACATGCGTGCTCACGAGCTGACCGTCGGCCGTACCTTCGGCGTCACCTTCGACCACGGGGAAGACTTCTTCGAGGCACTGTCCGCCTTCTGCCGGGACAACGGCGTACGGCAGGGCTACATCCCTGCGTTCATCGGAGCCTTCACGGAGGCCGAGATCGTGGGCGCCTGCGAGAAGCTGGCCGACCCGGACGCACCGGTCTGGGCGAAGACGTACGTCACCAACGTCGAAGCGTTCGGCGCCGGTACTCTCGCCCATGACCCGGCCACCGGCGGGATCCTTCCCCACATCCATGTCTCCGCCGGCCTGAAGGCCCAGTCGGCCGACGGTCGCACGAGCCATCTCCTCAGCGCCAAGGTCCAGTTCCTCAGCGAACTGATGGTCGTGGAGGTCACGTCGCCCATCATGACCCGCCCCCGGAACCCTGACCTCTACGACGTCCCGCTGCTCACGTTCGGCTGACCGGCAGGAGCCGGCGAATCCAGGGGTGATCGGGCGCGATCACGTTGATCGCTTTCGCCAGCCAAGCGCGTGCTGGAGCGTCAAGCAGCGGCAGCACAGCTTCGAAGTCGGTCTCGTCCTTCTCCCGGGTCGCCTTGGCCTTGTAGAAGAGCTGCACCTCGGGGGCGAGATACGGGATGCCCGTCTCGCTCGTCCGCCCGAGTCGGTCGATCGGGAGCCGGATCTCCGGCGTACGCCGCGAGACCCACTGGGTGCCTTCGGCCTCGTCCAGCATGAGCTGCATGGACCAGGGCGTATTCGGCGCGCGGCGGCACCAGATGTCGTGGAGCGGTGGCTGAAGGAGCTCTCCAGGACGCCATGGTCGCAGCTCCCCCTGGCCGGGTGGGTCCGCCACGTACAGGTCCCAGCCAGCGAGGAGATCACGTACGAGGACTTGGTCGCGCCGGAGGATAAGGATGTCGAGATCACCGTGCGGGCGCAGTTCACGGCCGACCGCGAGCTCGATCGCGTATCCGCCGGCGATCCACCACGGGAAGTCCGCCTTGGCGAAGACCGTAGCCGCGCCCTCGGGGTGTTCCGGCACCCAGCGTCCCAGCACGTCAGCACTCACCCGCCCATGCTCTCAGTGTCCAGACGGGCGAAGGTGAAGCCCGGGGGTGAGTCGGCAGCCTGGCCCGGCCGCTCGCCCGCGCGCTCATAAACGCCCATGAGCATCAGGGACACCGGCGGCCATCGTTGAATGCGTGACTCGCGACCGGACTCGCGGTTGGGGGCTTGAGCCACGACCCTCCCGGGTCCGCCGACGCCCAAAGCCAGGGTGCTGCCCGCGACGGTACGCCTCTCGGCGGCGTGCTGCGGCACTGTCGCGAACCACATCAGAGCTCCGGGAGAAGGCCACCGATGTCACCCACAGGAGGTTCGCCGCCCGATGATCAGCGCGCCGTCCGCCGCTCTCGGCCTCGTGTACCGCTGGACCGACCACACCATCAACCCGACAGGCGAAGCCCGAGCGATTCTGCGATGTGTCCTCAGGGACCTGGGCCTGCCAAGCGACGTCATCAGTGACGGAGCCCTGGCGGTCTCGGAGCTCGTAGCGAACGCGCACGAGCACGCCTGCGGCCCGTACGAGGTGCGCATGCGCTCGGCTGCGGGGAGGTACATCTGCGAGATCCACGACGGGGATCCCATGCTCCCCACACACCTCTACACGGCATGCGTGTCTCCGTGGCAAGGCCGTACAGGAGAACGGGCATTGGACGAGCCGTTGATCGAACGCGGGCGGGGCCTCCGCATCGTTCACGAACTGGCCAAGGGCCAGTGGGGATTCCGCTTTACCGAGCAGGGAACAAAGGCCGCTTGGATCGTCCTGGCCATGGCGAGTTCAGCTTCGTGAGGCACCTTGTCCGAGCGGACCGGATGACGGACAGCTACCTCGGGACCCACACGGCAGCCGGTGGCTTGAACGAGCGACACGCGAAACGAAAGGCTCGGTCACCATGACAGAGAAGATCTCCCATAGCTCGGGCGAAGGGGCCGACCGCAACTCCGGCTCGGCCACCGAACGCGACGCACGGGTCATCCTGAGCAACGAGCCCGGCTCGTTCGCCTGGGGTGTCCTGGCCAAACGCCACCCGGCCCTGATCCAGCAGGTGCGAGACGCCTTCCCGTACGGCCGTCGACAGCACGAGGCGCTCGACGCCCTGCTGGAGGAGATCACCAACGGCGTCGTCGAGCCGCTCGCTCCCTCGGAGCGTGATCACGAGCAGTGGGCGGTTTGGGGGCGGGAGCACTTCGGGCGGTCGTGGTTCGACGCCCCGTTCCTGTGGGCGGAGAGCTACTTCTACCGCAGGCTCCTCGGTGCCGTCGAGTACTTCGATACGGGCCCGTGGCAGGGGATCGATCCATTCGCCCCCTTCAAGCAGGCTGAACTCCGCAGTGCGACGGTCGACGACGAACTGCGGGCCCTGGACGCGCTCGCCACCGCGTCGACCGAAGAGCGAGCGACGGCCTTGCTCCACGCCTCCCTCTGGGGCAACCGCGCCGACCTCGGCTTCCGTGTCACGGAGGGGGAGGCGGCGGCCGGCGACGCTGCAGGTGGCCTGGTGGCTGACGACAGCGCGGAGCTGTGGCAGCTCCTGCCAGCTGGAGCCTGCTCCACCGTCGCCGTGGTCGCGGACAACGCGGGGCGAGAACTGATCCCGGACCTCATCCTCATCGACCACCTCCTCGTGCATCGGCACGCCAAGCGGATCGTGCTGCACGTCAAGCCCCACCCGTACTACGTGTCCGACGCGATGACGGCGGATGTCGTCGACTGTCTCCGCCGCCTCACCCAGGCGCCGGGTACGGCCGGCAGGATCGGCGGGCGTCTCTGGGAGGCCATGGCCACAGGCCGGTTGGAGCTGCGTGCCCACCCGTTCTTCTGCGCGCCACTGCCGTACGAAGACATGCCGCAGGATCTGCGGGAGGAGTTCGCGGCGGTCACACTGACCATCCTGAAGGGCGACCTCAACTACCGGCGGCTTGTGGGCGACCGGATGTGGGACGCGACGACCCCGTTCGCGGACCTCACGGCGTACTTCCCGGGCGCGGTCGCAGCGCTCCGCACGCTGAAGTCGGACGTCATCGCGGGGCTGGAGCGGGAGACGCTGGATGCTGTCGAACGGTCGGGGTCGGCCTGGCGCACCAGCGGCACTCACGCTCTGCTCCAGGTTCGCCCGTAGACCGGGTCATGCGCCGAAGCGGGGCTCAATGCCGGCGAGCCTGTAGGCAGTGCGACGGCTGCGGCCGTCGAGGAGGACGCCCTCGGCGTCGAGGGCGATCGCCCTGTGCTGGCCTTCGGTCTTGATGGACTCGGTGAGGTCGAGCAGTCGTCCTCGCTGAGCATCGGGAACATGTCGGCGGCGAGGGTGGATCTTCAGGATTCCTTGTCGGATAGGTGGGCAGAGTTCAGCGCGCACGGCGCGCCGAGGCGGAACGGGCAGGCCGGGCCGGCTCTTGGCTGGTCGTGGCGCCGGGGGTGTGCTGGGGGAGGTCGGCGAGGCGGCGCAGGCGCCAGGTGAGGACGTCGCTGAGGCTGGTGGCGGTGTCGAGTTCCCAGTGTCGGGTGGCTTGGGCGAGGAGGGCGGCGGGGTCGTGGCCGGCGGCGGTGGTGTCGGTGAGGGTGGCGGCGAGGGCGGGCCAGCCGGTTTCGGCGACGATCTGGTCGGCCAGGTCCGGGAGGACCTGGCGCACAACGGTCGCCTGCTGTTGAAGCCGCGGTAGGGCGAGGCGCCGGCCTCGACGGTGGATCACTGCCAGCGGCTGGACTGCGGCTGCCTGGTAGACGGCGCGGAGGTGCTCGGCGGTCAGGGCGGCCGCTTCGGCCTGCTGGTCGTGGTGGCGGGCCTGGTGCCAGTGGCAGGCGGCGACGACCGCCAGGAGGAGGGCGTCGAACAGGGCTGCGAGGACGGCTCCGTCCTTCGGGGCGGGTTCACGCAGGACCGCCTTGACGGCGGCCCGGGTGGCGCGGGCTTGCTGGTGGCGAGCGCGGATGCGGGAGCGGCTGGCTCGTTCGAAGGCGGCTGCTGCCTGTACGAGCTGGGGCCGAAGATCCGCGGGTGCGATCAGGGGCAGGGCGTTGAGGGTCTCGGCGAGGGCGGCAATGTGCGCCTGCCCAGTCCCGTCGTCGATGGTTGCGAGGAGGTCGGGCGTCTGGTCGGCGGCCTGGGTGAGGCGTCGCCAGGCAGGGGACTGGGTGCGATCCGCCGTTGGTGTCGTCACAGACTCCAACCGATCGGCGATCTTGGGGTAGGAGAGATCGGGTGCGAGGGTGGAGCCGGAGAACCAGACGGGCTGGCCGTCCTTGTTGGTGTCGCCGTCGACGGCGACCTTGTACCCGCGGACATCCCCGGAGGGGAAGTACTGGATGTCCACGAGGACCCCGGAGCCTTCGAGAAGGCGGAAGAACTCCTCGGTGCTGGCGGCAGCCGCGAGGGCGGTGCGGACCGTGGTGCGCAGGCGCTCGCGGGCGGTCCGGGCGTTTCCGGTGCGGCGGGCCTTCTCCTGCTCGGCACGGGTGGGCCGCTTGGCGGCGGTCCGGTCACCGCGTACCACCTGGCGCAGGCCGTACTGCTCCTCGATAGCAGCGAGTTCGTTGTCGGCATGCAGGAAGTCGTTCCAGTTGCGGGGCGGGCGGAGGTCGCCTCGGACCTTGGTGGCGACGATGTGGATGTGATCGTCGGCGTGGCGGACGGCGACCCAGCGGCAGGCGTCGGGATCGCCTACCGGAGCGATGCCGGTGGCGTTCAGCACCCGGCGGGCGATGATGCCCCACTCGTCGTCGGACAAGACTCGGTCCTCGGGCGCGGCGCGGATCGAGCAGTGCCACACGTGGTCGTTCGGCGCCTTGTCGCCGGCCTGCTTGACCCGCAGGTCGAGGACAGCCGTGAGCTGGGCCAATGTGGCGTCGGGGTCGCGGCCGGGGTCGGGGGCGAAGCCGTCGAAGGAGGCGACGAGGTGGGGGTCGGTGTGCTCGTTCGCGCGGCCGGGCCCGTACAGGTAGTTGAGGACACCCCGGGTCTTGTGCCCGGGCTTGACGATGTTGGCGATCAATCAGGCCGCCCGGCGGTGCGTGGCGGCCACATCGGCGGCCGTGTCGATCGCAGCAACCGCCTGCTTTACCAGGGCCACGATCCGTCCGGCCTCGGCGAGCACGGACGCGTCCCCAGGGTGTGGATCGCCGCCCGCGTTCAAGCGGTGGGCGATCTGGTTCACGTTCGTGCCGATCCTGGCGACCTGCGTGCGCAGCGAGGCGAGCTCGTCAATCAGGTCATCGGCCGCTGTGCGTCGGCCGGGCAGGGCGAGGTCACCGCGGACATGCGCCATGACGACAGCGCCGACGTAGTGGGCGGCGGCCAGACCGAGCCGACGGGCCTCGGCCAGGATCAGGGGCTTCTCGTCGGCGCCGTAGCGAACATCGACACGCTCTGTACGCTGCACGCCCTGGCGGGCACGACGACGGGCGACACGGTGCACCGCGGCCTCGTCGGCGGCACGCACGACCCCCTGCCCCGGTGCGCCCTCGCGCCGGGGTGCTGCCTCCGCCACCCCCAGGGCGGAGGCTTCGGCATTGGTCCGGCCCTTGGACGGTCCAATGCCATACCTTGCTCCGCTCACTCCGCTCGGGGCTGGGATGACCGGCGGCGAGTCGTCGTGGGTGGTGGGTTCTTCCCGGTGCCGGGCGCGCATGGGGACCTCCGTCTCAGTACCTGGTTACAGGAGCAGTTGGCTGTGAGGGTCAGGGAGCGGGGGCGCTGGGCGTGGCCGTGAGTTGCTTCTTGAACTCGCGGACCACGCGTCCGGCGTCGTCGCTGGAAACGGTGTAGTCGGCATCGCGCAGGGCGTCCTCCACACGATCGCGACCGACGCTTCCGGTCTCCTCGTACATACGGCGGGTGAAGGTCAGGATGACCTCGTCGGAGGCGCGGGGTTTGCTGTCCTCCCGGCTCTTCCGGGCCGCCCGATTTCGCTTACGTCTGCCCGGGACACTGTCGGAGGCGTCGCCCGTGAGCGACGGGCGGTCTTCGGGCGGGCGGAGCCCGGGCTCCGCCCGTGAGGGCGGTGCTGGCGTCGGGCGGGCAGACTGTGGGCGGGCAGTCGGGGACAGCTGATCGTCGTGTGGTCCCGACGGGTGCGGGCGGGCAGTTTCCTCTGCCCGTGGGGCTGGTTCCGGGCGGGCGGTACGCGGGTGCTTGTGCCCGGAGTCACGGGCGGCGTACGAGGTCGGGGCGTGCCAGCGCGGCGGCAGCGTGATGGAGGCGAGGCCGAGCGCCTGCTTGCGAGTGGCGAGCTTGCGCAGCAGCAGCTCGTCCTGGCGCGGGTCGCTGTCGACGTCGGCCCGCTCCAGGGCCTCGTGGAGGCGCTCTGTCAGGCGTCGTCCCCGCCGCTTGCCGCGCTGCTGGTCGGTCATCGACTCGGCGCGCAGGATCAGGGCAACGGATTCGCTCAGGGCACGCCCGCGGATGAGCCGGGTGGCGTCCGCGTCCTGGTCGGCAATGCTCAGCCGGGCCAGCAGGCGTTCGCGCGCTTGGCGCATGAGGACGGCGACCAGGCTCCGTGAGACCGCTTCGGGTGCCCGGTGGCGCAGCTCGATGCCCATGGCCAAGTGCCACAGCATCGCGGCCATGACCGGTCCGATCAGGGCTCGCACGGTTCCGCCGACGGGACCGGACTCGGCGTAGGCGGGGATGATCTGCACTGCGGTGATCACCCACACCAGGACTCCGGGCAGCCCCGGTGCCCGTGTCGGACCGTTGAGGTTCTGGCGGGCCATCAGGGCTGTCGCGAACAGAGCCAGCTCCGCGGTGGCGAACATGAAGGCGCGCTCTACGGTGCTGCCCATGTCCAGGTAGTCGGCGGCGAACCGCCAGCTGGTGTCCGCGCTGTACGCGGTGCAGCCCAGCGCGGCCACGGCAGCGACTCGCGCTGCGACCGTTCCGCGCCATCGGCTGGCTTCGGACGGCCGACGGCGCTGCTGGCGGATCACCCATCCGGCGAGCAGGACGACGAGCAGAAGAAGCACCGCGGTGGTCGTGGGTGAGGTGGCCCAGTCCGGGAGGAGAGGGGTGTCGGTGCTCCGGGTGGCCTGGGGCGCGAAGGCGGTAGGGGACAGCGGGTTCTCCAAGGTGCGGGGAAGCAGAAGGCGCGGGTGATCGGCGCGGGAGTCGCCTGATGCCCTCGACAAGGAGGGGCCCGCGCGGTTCGGTGCAGGTGTGAGCGCGGGCGGGGCGGTCAAGCGGTGGGCGCGGTGCGGCGTCGGTCGGGGCCGGTGAGGATGACGCGATCTGTCATCTCGGCGAGGCGTGAGGCGACGCGGTCGCCGAGTGCGGTACGCAGCTCGGCGGTGGGGAGGTTGGTGGTGATGAGGGTGGGGCGCAGGTGCTCGTACCGGTGGTTGATGAGCCGGTAGGTGAGTTCCTCGGTCCACTCGCTGGTCTTGGCCGCGCCGAGGTCGTCCAGGAGCAGCAGCGGGCACCGAGCCAGCGTCTCCAGGTCGCGTTCGGCGTCGTGCCCGGTCCGCGGGCGGAGGCGAGCGTGCAGGTCGGCGGTGGTGGTGGCTTCCCAGCGCAGGCGGACGCCACGGGCGAGGAGGGCCCGGATGGCGCCGTACGCCTGGTGGGTCTTGCCGGTGCCGGTGGGGCCCGCGATCAGCAGCGACGGGCCTTCCGCGATGCCGGGCCCGCCGGGGCCGGGGCGTCCGGCATGGGCGACCTGGTCGGCCCAGGTGGTGACCTGTGGGTGGTCGGCCAGGGCGCGGCGGTAGCGGGCGGGGATGCGGGCGTCGGCGAGTTCCAGCGCGGTGATCGGCTCGTCCGGTGGCTCCTCGATTGCGGCGCTCGGGTCGATGCCGCGGTCGGCGAGGATCCGGTTGAGCCGGTCGGCGATTGGGCCGACGTGCTGGGGCGCGCGGGTGCGGGTGGCGGTCAGAGCTCTTCTCCGTAGGCGGCGGCGACGTCGGTGGGGTTCGTCCACGGCCTGTGGACAGGCGACGTGTTGGGTGTGGCGTTCATGGCTTCGTGCACCAGGCTCGGCAGGGTGCTGGGGTGCAGGCCCTTGGCACGGTGCCGTTCGAGCCCGGAGCGGATGTGCGCGGGGGTGATGCCCTCGTCGAGCAGTTTGCGCACCTGCTGGCCGAGGTGGCTCAGGACGTCCCTGGGTGGGCGATGGGTACAGGCGGCGGCGTACTCGGCGATGAGCTGCTGGGCTGAGACGGTGTCGGGTGCGGGGGCGCTTGCGCCCCCCGAAGGGGTAGTTCCTAGATCCATGTTCCTAGGTCCTAGATCCGGACGATGAGGCGTCACCGCCATCGCGGGGACTCCTCCGGGCGCTTTCACGGAGGGCTCCGTGAAGCCCTTCTGACCTGCAAATTCGTCTTCGGTGCCGAGATTCCCCGGGTGCTCCCGCGCTTCGCCGGAGCTCTCACGGAGGGTTCCGTGAGACGGCGGTGCGGGCTCTGTGACGTTGGCCGTTGTGGCGCGCTCGGTGATCTGCGTGGTGTCGGCCGGGGCGTCGTGGTGTGGGCAGGCGGGGAGACGGCTCTTGCTGGGCCGGTTGATCTTCTGATGCTGCTGCCAGGTCACGATGTGGAGGTAGCGCTTGTGGTCCGGGCCCTGGTAGCGGCAGATGAGGCCCGCGTCGGAGAGTTGGGCGAGGTCCTCCTCGACGTGGGCGGGGGTGTGGTCCGGGCGCAGAACCCACAGCTGGCCGGCGATGATCGCGGCGTGGTCGCGGTGGCGGCCCTGATCGTCGGCCTGGGTCAGCAGGCCGAAGAAGGTGCGCTCGGCGGTGATTGTGACGGCGGCGAGGGATTCGGAAACGAAGGCTTCGGGCTTGATGGTGCGAATTCGTGCCACGAGGGGCGGTCCTCACTCGGTTGCCGGTGGGCGGAGATCCCACGGCGCACCGTGGATCGGGGCGGTCGGGGCGTAAGGGCAGGGCGGTGCCCGGCTGTTGGCGCAGGGTGCACTGAGAGCCGGTCGCGATTTCTGGGGGTGCCCTCAACACAGCCACACCCAGGTCGCACAAGTCCAGCCCAATCCGGTCGCATCTCTCACGGCAGAACGGCGCCGAGAATCGAGCCGAAGAGGGTGGCGCGAAAACGGTAGGGCACGATCGGCGGCTGACCAAAAAGTGCCCAGAATGCCGAGCCAGAAGCATCACATCGCCAAGCCGTTGACGTGCTGCCGACGACGAAGTTACAACACAACACCGCACGTCAGAGACGTCCAGGGAGTTGCGCAGCATTGTGAATCCTGCCCCTTGAAGGATCGCCGGATCACCACTCGCTTGAACGGCGCCAGGCGGAACATAGACCACGATCGCCGGTTAACCAAACCGGCGAATGCACGCTACAAGTGAGCCATGACAGCACCAATATTGGAAACCGTGGCAACAGGAATACAGGGGCGCCCGAACCCTCGGAACTCTCCGCCTCAAACCCAGCCTGTCCGAAGGCCAGTTGGCTGAGCTCGTGACCGTCCACGGGTATATCCAGGCCCGACACGACGATGTCCCGCATCGAACGCGCTCAGCGCTGCTGCGACGTCGATGACCTCGCCGTCATCGAAGCTCTCCTCGCCCCGCACCTCGTCCTGCTGCCAGGACCGGGGCGCGCTCTGATGAAGCGCGTCCAGCACCGCTGACCGAGCACACCTCCACCGAGACAGGAAACACCTCCTTGCAGCGTCACGCCGCGATGCCCTCTGCCCCTGCGACCGGTCTCCCCGGCAGCGGGGCCGAAGCTGCCCGTTCTCGCCTCTACCGGCCCGAGGAGATCGCCGAGGTCCTCGGCTGCTCCGCCTGGTGGGTCAAGGACCGAGCACGGCGGCGCCTGATCCCACACACCCGAGTCGGTCGCGCCTACCGATTCACAGCCGACCATCTCGCCGAGATCGTGCGCCTCTACGAGGAGCGGCCGACCCTGCCGCCGCGGGCCGTCGCAGCGGTGGCAGGGCCGGTTTCGATGTCGGCCCCTCAAGCCGGTCCCCCGCGACCTCGCCGGTCGCCCGGTACCTCGGCACCACGCCTGCGCGCCCGTCCACCGCGTCGGACGCAGTACGACACCGTCGCGTAGCGCGCCGCCACCAACGAAGCGGAACAAGAGGAGGAAGCGGGACTTGGGTTTCGCGGAGAAGCGCGGAAACTATTGGCGCGGCCGATACAAGACCGCCCCGGGCAAGCACCTCACGGTCGTCGATGAGAACGGCAAGGCGATCCGGTTCGCCACCAAGGGCGAGGCCCAGCGCGCCGCGAGTGAGGCCGAGAACAAGTACCGGCGCGGCGACTGGCGCGATCCGGCGCTCGGCCAGGAGACCTTCGGCGAGTACGCGAACCGCTGGTACGAAGCCCAGGACCTGGCCGCCTCGACCATGCAGAACTACAAGCGCCACATCGAGGAACACCTGCTGCCCGACTTCGAGGACAAGGCGCTCGCGGGCATCCTGCGCACGGACGTCGATGCCTGGGAGAAGAAGGAGCGGGCTGCGTACGCGGCCTCCAGCGTCAAGACCTGGCGCTCCACGCTCCACCTGATCTTCGAGGACGCGATCGACGAGGGCCTGATCCCGTCCAACCCAGCGGCCAGGCGACGAGGGCGCGGCAAGCGAGCCGGCCGCTCCCGCGACCGTGGCCCGGAGAAGGTCGTCACCGACGCGCTCGGCATCCTGCTCACCGCCGAGCGAGCCGCCCTGCTCTCCGGCCGCGACGACGAGTTCGTCGCCGTCGTCCTCAAGGAGTACACCGGCATGCGCTGGGGCGAAGTCGTCGGCCTCGAGACCGCCTTCGTCCGCCCCGGCGCCGTCCGTGTCGAGTGGCAACTGTACGAACTCGACACGGGAGAACTGGTGCGCTGCCCGCCCAAGGACGACAGCTACCGAACCATCGACTCGATGGACTGGCTGTCGGCCCTGGTCGCCAACCACATCGCCCGCACCAAGCCCACACCGTGCTCCTGGCACGGCAAGACCTACGTCTTCCGGGGCCAAGGCGCGGCTCGCACCGGCGGCCACCACGGCGCGAAACTCGTAGATGTCGCCCGCCATGCCGAAGTCTCCACGGGCACCGTGTCCAACGTCCTCAACTGCCCTGACCGCGTCGCCGAAGCCACGCGAACGAAGGTGAAGCAGGCCATCGCGGACCTGGGCTTCGTGCGGGGCAGCGTCGTGCCGGAGCATGCCGCGCCCTGGCGCAGGAACGGGTTTGCAACCTGGCTGTTCACCCCGGCCGTATCCGGCTGGTACCCGAAGAAGGCACCCCAGGTGGCCCGCCCCGTACCACTGCTCGGTGAGCCGTGGCCCGGAGCCCCGGCCCGGGGACGCGGTGCCAGCGACCGGGCCGACGCCTGCTGGCTCCCGATAGCCAAGGGCCTCACCCCTCATGGCCTGCGCCACACTCACCGGACGATGATGGAGGACCTCGGTACCGAGAAGGTCCTCATGGACGAGCGCATGGGCCACATCGACGGCTCCGTTTCAGCGCGCTACGCCCACGTCACCCCGGGCATGCGCAAACGCCTCGGGTTCGGGCTGACCGAGCAGTGGGAGACGGCACTCGACGCCCGGCTGACGATGCGCCCGACGTCACCGGTGAGGGCACTCGACGCGCTGTTGCGGGCGCGCGCAGTCGCCGTCCGATAGCTTCACGGTGCCCCGTGACGTCGTTGCGGGGCACCGCTGATTCCGGCCTCTCAAGGCCAGCGCCCGGTCACCTTGCGACCTCGTGGGCCCGGTGATCAGCGGGACCATACGGGCATACGCCACCGCCTCGGGGACACGGCCAGGGCCAGCTCCACCAGCGTGCATTCCTGATCTTGCCGGGCCTTCGCGACCGGACCGAGCCAAGTTCGTCGGCTCCAGCTCATGAGGCCGTCACTAGTAGACTCAAAAGTATTGCTAGTGATGTGCCTCACGATGGCTCACTGGACGGTTGGCCGAAGGTTGCAGCTCCACCTCGCTTCGTGGGAGGCGCTCACCTGCGCTTTCTCTTCTCATCCCAGCGAACTCTTCAGGTGACCGGAGAGGATTGTTGCAGTCCAGGTGTTGGACGTACCCGCAACAACGCGTGTGGCGTTGGAGACGAGAGCCCGCTGAACATGGAGCCACGACGCCGCTTAAGGCCGTGTCCTATGTGGTGAGGCGGTGAAGTCGTTTGTAGCAGCACAGGGCTGCGGCGAGGCCGAGGAAGGCCAGGTAGTTGCGGGGGTGGCGTTCGTAGCGGTGGTTGAGGCGGCGGTAGCCGGTCAGCCAGGACATGGTCCGCTCGATGACCCATCTGCGCTGGCCGAGTCGTTCTGACGACTCGATGCCCTTGCGGGCGATACGGACGCCGATACGTTGGCCGCGGAGCCATTTCCGCAGCTCAGGTATGTCGTGGGCCTTGTCGGCGTGCAGGCGCTGGGGCTTGAAGTGACGGCCGCGGTGGGGGTCGTGTCTCGTTTGGTGCCCAAGCACCATGAGCTTCAAGGCCTGGCTGTCGTGGGTGTTGGCGGCCGAGACGCCGACGACGAGGGGCAAGCCGTTCGCGTCCGACAAGACGTGCATCTTGGAACCCGCTTTGCCCCGGTCCACGGGGCTCGGACCGGTGAGTCCGCCCCCTTTTTCGCCCTCACGTGGGCCGAGTCGAGGACGGCGCGTGACAGGTCGAGCAGGCCGGCGTCGTCGAGGCGGTGCAGGATCTCCTCGTGCAGTCGGCCCCACACTCCGGCTTTGGACCAGATCAGGAACCGGCGATGGGCGGTCGACTTCGATATCCCGAAGCATGGCGGCAAGGCCCGCCAGGCGCAGCCGCTGACCAGCACGTAGATGATCGCAGCGAACAGCTGCTCATCAGGCGTGTCCTGCGTCCCGCCGCCCTGCGGCCGCACCCGAGACCGCGGGATCAACGGCTGCGCGATCTCCCACAACCCGTCCGGAACAATCCAACTCCACGTACCCCGCCCCATGCCAAGCTCAACGACCGCCTCACCACATAGGACACGGTCTTAGAACGGCGCCCAGCTCCTGCGGGATGTTCCTGCCCGAAGCGTTTTGACCCGCTTCTCGACTTCGTCGGCCGCGCGTGGATCCGCGTCTGCGTTCTGGGAGAGCCAGGTAACCATCAACAGTTCGCGGACGCTCCGTAGCACGGTGTATCCGGACCACTGGCGGACGTCGAAGCCGTAGCCGTCCGCAAAGGCGGCGTACTCGGCCTCGGTGTGCCAGCCGAAGCTGTCGTAGTACATGGCCGTCTGCATGAGATCCCACTCGCGAGGGCCCGTTGCGAAGCCGTCAAGATCAATAACCGTTGGCCGCCCGCGAGCGTCTCGCAGGACGTTGCCGACGTTGAAGTCACCATGCAGGTGCCCTGGCGGGAGGATGAACCGCAGCTTCCCGTACTCAGCAGCCAGTTCGTCTGCCAGGTCACCGAGGTACCTTCGAGTTTCGGCGGGTATCACCGAACGCCTTAGACGGTGCTCAACCTTGTCGAAGGGACGCAGCTCGGGCAGTCGAACGCTCGGCGGCTCCAGACTGTGCAGCCTTCGTAGCAGCTCGCCCATCTCACATGTACTCGCATACCTTCCGCCATCAGCCAGCCCCTCCCAGAAGGTCACGGGGTGACCTTCCACGACGACGGGCTGCGTCGCCTCCTCGACGAGCCGCGCCGACGGGAATCCCTCAGTCGCGAGCCACCGCCCTACAGCCACTTCTCGGCGGACGGACGGAAGGCGGTCGGGGTGGCGTCCGATGCGGGAGACGACCTCTCCGCCATGGAGCTGGAACACCGCGTGGTCGCCGAGACGCAGCAGCACGACGTCCTGGGGGAGCACCCCGGCGAGCGCGCAAGCCTTCGTCAGCAGGTGCTCTGCACGTGCGGCGTCGAAGGTCCCTCGATCCCCGGTCGTCATGCCGCGTGGTCCTTCTCAGCCTTACGGAGAGCCTCCGGTACCCGCACGTTCGCACCTTGCCGGTTGGCCTTCGGCACGTCGACTCCTCTCGTGTCGCTGGTCCTCTCGCCCCAAGGGTTCCACGACGGAGCTCGCGAAATCGGACGGAACGATGAGCAACGCCAGGTGCCCCGGCGCCGAGCACTCTGGGTCACTCAACTTGTCGTAGGTCTCGATGTCCAAGTCGAAGCTGTAGCCGCTACGGACGACGCGCGGGCTCTGTGTCCACTTGAGTTGGATGTCGACCATGAGACCGCGCGAGCGGAGGGTGACGTCCACTCCGTCCTTGTCCACGTTCCAGTCGCAGATCGTGTATCCGCCCTGTGTGGCCAAGGCGTGCCCGAAGGCACGACTGACTTGTTCCTTCTGCCAGGTCGCAGCGTCCGCGACCATGCCACCCCTGGTCGCGTGATCGCGAGGACAGGCGTGCCCACTGGGTGAGGGAGGAGGGCATGAAACGGGCTCGATCCGGCGTTCCTGATACCGAGCTTCACGGGTCAGGTCGGCGACCGCACTGGGTCCGTGGTCCGGCTGCACCACGCTGTGGTCGCGGGAGACGGCAGCGTGTGGGAGAGCGCCGACCAAGATCTTCTCCCGGATTTCTCCCAAACGATCTCCAGGAACGGCTCAGGGCCACCGACTCACGTGAGTCGGTGGCCCTGACCTGTGTTCCTTCAGTCGGGGTGGCGGGATTTGAACCCACGACCTCTTCGTCCCGAAGCAATCCGGGCCCCAGGGCCGCCGCCCGGTTCCTGCCCCCTGACCTGCGCGAATCATTCGCCGACGTTCGCGGCCGTCCGCCGACGTTCGCCCCCGTTGTCACTCAGTTAGACACTCGCTAGAGGCTCGGCAGTTGCCACTTACGCGCCCGGCACACGGCAGGCGGCCGTCACTAACCGGAGCTGGCCTCGTTCCCTCCGCGCAAGCCCCGTTGACGCAAATCGTCCTGCAGCCAGTCCGGGGCCCAAGGGCCTCGGGCGTACTCCTCGGCGCACGGCGCCGGGCAGGCGTAGAGCCCCCGCCCAGGTCCGGAGCCCACCTCAATGATCTGCACCAGTATGAGTTCGAGGTGCCCCTGCCCACAGCGGATACATGTCGAAGCTACTGGTGACATCACTCACCAGCCCTGGACTACGCGCCATGCGGTGAGCTTCGTCCCGCAGTGAATCGACAACGTCTCCCCCGTACTGAACCGGATGCGCTTCGCTCCGGAGGGAAGAGACACGAGATCGCGAACCCGCATCACTTGGCCACCGACAGTGAGACGGTCTCCTCGCCGGATGGTGGCCGCCGTGACATCGAGCGCCACCTCCTTCGCTGTTCGTGCCATCACTGGCCCCCTCCGAGACGTTGATCTGCTCGTTCGTCCAGCGGCGAGAACGGCGGACTGACGTGCGCGCCGACGTACAGGTGACGCGGTCGCTGCCGCCGGCGCCGCTCTTCCCGCTCCTCCGCGGAGAGGAGGTACGCAGGAACAAGCGGCCGATCGAGCAGCGGTTCGAAGTCGATGGCAGGGGTACGGCGCGGTGCCGTCGCAGACAACCGGTGCCGACCGCCTCCGCTGACCACGTACGGACTCGGAACGGCCCGGCGGTGACGGCCGGAAGGCGGTGACAGGCTCCGGAACATGCGCCTGGCGACCCAGGCAAGGAAACCGACCACGGATCTTCTCTCCTTGAGTGGCGGAAACCGACGGCAGAACCTCTCAGCGCTGCTCGGTCTCCTCCTGGCGAAGATCGGCCCAGACGTACTGGTGACCGTTCACGCGCTCGTAGCCGTAGCGGTCGGCGGTACCAAGCGCGATAAGGACCACCCGGCAAGCCGTCTCCGTCAGCGATTCGGGTAAGTCGACCTCGATACGGAGCCGGTCGCCCGCCAAGGAGGTGCGTGGTTCTTGGCCCGTCGCAGCGGCAAGCTGTGCAGCGAGGGAGGCCGCGCGAGCAGTCGGGGAACCCACAGGTCTCCTTCGTGAGCAATCGATCACGTAACGTGGTTCTAATGAATTAGCTTGCACCTGATGGATTAGCTTGTCAACGCGGTCCGTCAGGGCCGCACAGCCGTTGATGCCGCACCCGGGGAAGCCGCAGCATGGGTCATGAGCCGCCGCCGTACATGCGTGTCGCCGATGATCTTCGCCGCCGAATCACGGCTGGTGAGTGGGCTGTTGGCGAGCGCCTCCCATCCCGCGCCAAGCTGGCCGCGGAGTACGAGGTCGGCCCGAACGTTCTGCAGAGAGCGCAGGAGCGGCTCATTGTCGAAGGGGTGCTCGAAGGCCGCGCCGGTTCCGGCACCTACGTCCGAGAGCCTCGCCAACGGATGCGCATGGTCCGCTCACGACACCGTGAGTCGCGCAACGGGAGCCCCTTCCGTGCGGACATGCACGAAAAGGGCAAGCGTGGATCATGGGACTGCCACACCGAGGCTCGCGTGCCAGCCCCGGACGACATTGCCCAGCGCCTGGCCATCAACCCCGGCGACCTCTGCGTGCGCACGGCCTACGAGTTCCTTGCCGACGGCCAGCCGGTACAGCTCTCAACGTCCTGGGAACCCATGGCGCTCACCGACCAGACGCCCATCCTCCTGCCGGAGATGGGCCCGATGGCCGGCGTCGGCGTGGTGGAACGCATGCGGTCCATCGGCGTCACGGTGGACACAGCCGTAGAAGTCCCGCGCCCCGGCCGCGCCACACGGGAGGAGGCCAACCTCCTGGGTATCAACGTCGGCGAACTCCTCCTTCGGATCGAGCGCACCTACTACGACACCACTGGCCGCCCGGTGGAGACCGCCGACGTCGTCGTGCCCGACTCCCGCTGGGAGGTCGCCTATGAAATCCACATCACTTCAGAGCCCTAGCTGGGGCTGAGCTCCGTTTTCACTCGGTTGGCACCCGCAGCGTCGCCGAGGCCCCACCGTGTCGTATGGGTGTGCGATTCTGTCGATGGTGCGGCTTGGGTGCCGCGCTTGGAGCCGTGGAGGTCGCCATGTGCGCACGCTGCTCGTTCAGGCAACCGTCAGCAGGCGCAGGGGCCTCGCCTGACGTACTAATTCGGCTCCGCACGACCAACAGCACGTGGATTCCGACTACGCTGAGCTATGTTGTGGTCAGACAGCGTCGAGGAGGTCGCGTGGGGCACCCTGCAACCTGGCAGCAGGAGCAGATCAGCCTCGCCTACATGTCTGCGGTGGCCACTCGGGCAGGGGCGACCGTCGCCAGTTGGAACGTTGACAAGGATGGTGTCGACGCAACACTTAAGCGTGACCATCAGTTGGTTGAGCTTCAAATGAAGTGCACTTCCGAGCCTCAGATATTGGCCGACGGTACGACATACGCGTTCGATCTCGACATCCCTACCTATAACAAACTCAGGGGGCCTCGTCGAACAGCACCTGGATATCTAGGGCTAGTAGTAGTCCCTCGCGATATTGAAACCTGGCTTGAGCACGACGCCGAGGCGCTGCTCATGCGTTGCCATGGGCGTTATGCGCAAATTCAAGATCTACCTGCTGCTGCTGGCAAGACGACGCGAATACACCTGCCGAGCCCCCAGAGATTTGATTCATACGGGCTCGATGTGATGTTTGACTTCGCTGACCAGAGGCTCTTCGGTTCCAATGCTTCACTGGGGGAGGCCATCTGATGATCACCTCCGACGTAGGACCTGAGGAACTCGTCACGTACCTCAGTCGTACCGGCTGGACACGCACACGCGCAGGTGCGTTGGCAGAGCTTTGGCAGGCCTCTGACGATACAGAAATTTCTGTTCTAGTCCCGCGACACGCTGAGGCTGAAGACTTCAAGCGAACGCTGGGCGTCTTTACATCTGAAGTGGCGCGTTATGAACGCCGGAAGCCAGAGGACGTGCATCGCGATATTGCACGCCAATTCCTGGACGTAACGGACCTTAGAGCAGCAGACGACGACATTACTGAGAGTACGATCTCACTTCAAGCGGGTATGAGTCTCTTCAACTCGGCAAACCGACTGATGGTCTCTGCTGCTGCTGCAACAATTCAACGCCAAGGGTACTATGGGCGATCAATGCCTAAGGCGGCGCATGCACATGCGCGCCGCCTGCGACTCGGCCAGACTCGCCCAGGGTCATACGTAATCCCGATTATTAGCAGCGCGCGTTTCGGGTACCCGATTCAGACCGAAGAGAAAGTTCCGCGCCTGCATGTCGAATCGGAGGAATCCTACTTTGACAGGAGGGTGCTTGCAACTCTTTCTCGATCGCTGGAGACTCTGGCCGAAATGACGATGATTCGAGAGCTGGCACCCTCTCGCGACGAGGTCATCGATTCAGTAGACGAGGGTGTCTCCACTGAACTTTGCAGGGCAGTGTTGGAGGTCATTGGGGCGGGGGGCATCTCCGCGTTCGATGTCTCGTTCAAATGGGCTACCGCCTCACCCTCGCCGGGGAATTTGCGGGATCAGATCAAATTCACCCAAGAGCAAGCAACGCTTATCGAGGAGGTCGGCGAAGAGCTTAAGGGTGTCGAGAAGCCGTCGGAGACCGTTCTATACGGCGTAATCCGAAAAATGTCACTCAGGAAGAACGAGCAAATCGGCCGAGTGACGCTTGAAACCCTCATCGCGGGACGACCTCGCTCTGTCTCTTTCGATCTCGATCTAGACACCTACAGGCGGGCCGCCCGCTACCATGGAGAGCGCCGTAGGGTAGTAGTAACGGGCATCCTGGATACGCCACCTGGGCGGCCTGCAACAATGAAGGTTAAGGGCTTTGGGCCTGATAGATCCGTGCTCACTCTGGACGAGGTAGAGCAACTCTGAGCCATTTCCTCTTATTCAGCGACTCAGGAGCCTAAATAGCTCTCACATGCCCGGTAGGTGTCTATTCACGACCTGGGCCTCTGACCTCAGCGCGGGGAGCTCCGAGACAGTAATGCCAGCAGAACGCAATGTCTCTACGCCTGTGCAGTCTTTAACGAATACAGCCGGTTCTTCCCATGCGATGACTACACGGGAGATCCGTGAGTGAAGAATCAACTCGGTGCACGGAAATGGACGGGACTTGCGTTCGGTGCAGGGTTCCAGAGTGCTGTAGATTGTAGCGCCAACGAGTCTGGGGTCGTCGGCAGGGAGTTTGATTAGAGCTGATTCCTCGGCGTGGACGTGGGGGTCGTTTTCGCGGGAGTAGCCGTTGGAGATTTCGTTGCCGTCGGCGTCAACGATGACCGCGCCAACGGAGAACGCGGTCTGACTGGGCGGGCATTTGTGGGAGAGTTCGATGGCTCGCCGCATCCAGCGAATGTCGTCTTCTCGGGTCATGCCGCGTCGCTTTCGTGCTTCGGGAGGTAGCGCATGAAGACCACGTCGCCGATCTGGCGGACCTCGGCCAGCTTCATGCGGCGGGTGGACTCCCAGGGGTAGTCGGCCGGGTGGAGGAAGCGGGGGGCGTCGGCGTCGCCGACGACGAGGGGGGCGACGGCGAGGTGGATTTCGTCGACCAGGTCGGCCGAAAGGAAGCCAGTGTGGATCTGGCCGCCGCCTTCAACCATGAGGCGCTCGATCCCTCGGGCGCCGAGGTCGTCCAGGACGGCGCCGAAGTCGAGGTCCTGGCCGGTCGAGACAACGTCGGCGAGGCCGGCCAGGCGCTCGCTGAGCTTCTCCTCGGCCGCGTCGGTCGTGTAGGCGACCTTCTCCCCGCCGTGGTGCCAGAACTTCAGGTCGCGGTCGAGGTCACCGCTGCCGGAGATGGTGACCTTCAGGGGGTATTCGGGCTTTCCGGCGGCGGCACGAGCGGCGCGGCGGTCGGGGCTGTTGACCAGGAGGCGGGGGTTGTCAGCTCGCATCGTGCCGGCGCCGATGAGGATGGCGTCCGACCCCGCCCGGACTTCGTCGACGCGGTCGAAGTCTTCGCCGTTGCTCAGCAGAAGCCGGGCGGAGCTCGTGTCGTCGATGTGGCCGTCAATGGACGTGGCGACGCTGAGCAGGACGTACGGACGAGGCACAGGTGGTCTCCTTGAGCGTGTTGGTCCGGGTTCTCAGGCTTGCCGGAGGACGGCGTCGTTCATGGCGTCCCTGAACTCGGCCACGCTGGGAACGCTACGCCACTGGTTCAGGTCGTTATGGAGCTGGCCAAGCGACCGGGTGATACGTGCTGAGCCGGTGTCTATCCCGATCTTCAGGGCTTGCTGCCCGAGGACGGCCGCTTGCTCGGCTTCTCCTGCTCCGGCGAGGGCCGCGGCCTCGCGCGCTAGGTACACGCCACGGTCCCGATGGAAGCCGGCGGGGAGTTCGGCGATGGCCTTCCGGAAGCCTTCCGCCGCGCTCTGGTGATCGCCGAGCAGGGCGAGGCTGTGTGCACGGTGGACTTCGATGTAGGCCGCGTCCAGCCAGACGCCCCAGGGCGAGTCGGGGTCGCTGTCCATCGACTCCCGGAGCGTGTGAGCGTGCTCGTAGGCCCGCGCCGAGGCGAGGGCGTCACCGCGCAGGGCATGACCGTGAGCTCCGAAGGTGGCAGCCACGGCGGCGAGGCGGCTCCCGGGCGGCGCCATGTCCTCGGCAGCTTCCGCTACGTCCACGGCCTCGATGGGGTCACGCATGTCGCCGGCGAGCTGGCTACGGCGGGCAAGGATGTACGTAGTGAGGTCCTGGTCGCCCGCCATGTGCGAGGTTTCCAGGGCCTCTCGTGTCCAGTGCTGAGAGGCCCTGAAGTCGCCCGTGTCCTGGTGGAGCCAGCCGCATAGCTCCGCGTACTGGGCCTGGAGCCTCAGCAGCTCCTTGCGGTCGGTGCCGCGCAGCTCCCCGCGCAGAGCCTTCATCGCCGTGAGCTGGCGCTGAACGAGCGGTATGACCTGGTGGGCGCCGAACAGGTTGTCGTTGTCGATCAGGACTCGGCGAGTCGCTCGGAGATGCTCAAGCGGGTTCATATCCGGGATCGCCGGAGTAGGCGTGAGGCTCGCAGCGGCAGCGGCCTGCGGGGTTGCCGACAGGGCCGCCGCGGTACCCAGCGCGCCGAGCAAGGAGCGACGAGACAGGGACACGAAGATGATCCTTCCGTCATCGGTACGGACGGGGACGGAAATCCCCTCCGATGACGGTGCCTGGCCGGCCGGGTCTTCTACCAGGGCCACATCGCCGTTGGACACATGAGGCCCCGGTTTGGACACATGGCCACGGACGAGTCCCTCGGCGTTGTCGCCCTCGGTGATTCGTCGGTAGATGCGGACGAGGGAACCGCCCGCGCTCAGGGCATTCTCGTAGGCGGACACCAGATCGGCGGATGCGGCCTGTTCCCCGCGCTCGACCCGGGCCATGTAGCTGGGGTTGAACAGGATCTTCTTGCTTAACTTCCCCAGCGACAGGCCCCGCTGGTTCCGCCAGGCGCGCATCTCGGCGCCAAGGTGGTGCCACGGGCTCGCGTCCGGGGTCAACTCCTTCGGCCTCTGCCCCACCGTGCCTCCCCGAGTCCTCCCCGTGTGGCCTTTGTGGCCCGTTGGCCTGGCCACATTGCATGCCTGGCGATCCGTGCTCCGGTGCCGTTACAAACGATGCACAGGCAGCAACCAGCCTACCGACGGAACGAGTAGGTGGCGGGAGAGGAGGAGAAAGTCATGGGGACGTCGACCGCGCGACGGGGCAAGGCAAGAGCGCTACGTGTCAGCGCGGTTGGCGAGCGTCTCTTCGATGCTTCGCACCCGGTCGGAGAGGTCCGTGATCTGGCTGCGGAGACGTTCAAGCTCCTGTTGGAGTGTCTGGTTGCTGGCCGGCGGCGCGCTTCGCGGATCGCGGGCGTAGCTCCCTCGCCCGGAGGTCACGATCCACCCAGCGTCGCGAAGGATGCCCAATCCCTTCTGCACCGTCGTCGGGGAGACCCGGTAGTGCCTCGCGAGGTCACGAACCGAGGGCAGCTTGCCGCCGGGAGCGATCTCCTCGCGCTGGATCTGTCCGCGCAGGTCGTCGGCTAGCTGCTCGTAGGGGAGCCGGGGGTCGTCATCAACGATGGTCACGCCTTCGAATGTACCCACGCCTTAGTACGCACTAGCACTAACCACGAGCGGGCTTGCGCGATGGCACGTGCTAGTACAAGCTGTCACGTGACGCGGCGAGCCTCGCCGGAGTCATCTGCCATGGGCTGCGGCCAACCGGCCAAGACTGCCCGCTGCCCTGGCCTTCCCTGCCCGCCCAACACCAGGAGAGAAGCTGTGAGGTATTTCGTCGGCAGCCATCAGGCTGTCACCGCGGACGACTTCGTGGAGCTGGCGCTCGGTACCCCGCCGGAGCTGTGGCTTGGGGTGGACGGCGAGAGCCCGCAGGAACGTGCGGCGCGCGAGGACGCGGCCCGCGACATCCTGACCGAGAACCCGGAGCTGATCGACGCTGTCTCGCGGATCGCGGTGGAGGCGTTGGAAGCCCACACGCCGGCGCTGCTGAACATCGTGCCGATCACGACGAGGCGCCGTGTACGCCGCCCGCAGGGGGGTTTCGCCGCATGAACCGTCGCGCCAAGACGCTTCTCGTGCTCGCCCTGGTCGCCGTCGTCGGCATGGCCTTCCGGGTGTCCTGGAATGCCTTGAAGGACGTGGCCAGCGCGGTCGGCGCGGATGCGACCGCCGCCCTTCTCTATCCGTTCGTCGTGGACGGGCTGATGGCCCTCGCGTTGGTCGCGACCCTGGTGCTGACCGGGAAGGACCGGGTCTTCGCCCTGCGGGTGCTGGCCGGGTACACCCTCGCCTCCCTGGTCCTGAACTACGTCCACGGCCTCGCCCCCAGCCTGTACGGCAGCGCCGGACGCGTACCGCTGGCGGACTGGGGTCCGGCGAACTGGGCCCTGGTGCTGCTGGCCACCTCTCTGCCGGTAGGCGCCATCTTCTTCGGCTCCGACCTGGTGGCCAAGGTCCTTCACCATCAGCCCGTCCGGCCCGTACGCGAACGCCCCGAACACGACGCCAGGGGCGCCGAGGCGGGACGTACGGGTGGGCGTACGGCGCTGGCCGGAGCCCGTACGGCGGAGCGTACGAGCCCGGTGAACACACATGCCGTGCCCCGTACGCCCGCCGCGCCCAAGGCTCACCCGCCGGAGCGTACGGGCGCCGCCCACCGGGCGTACGAGGAAGCGGTGATGGAGCGGAAGCGGCTGGAGGCCCGACAGGTGTACGCCGAGTCGCTGGCGGCCGGACGGCCGATCGGGCCGGCCGCACTCAGCAAGCAGTTCGGGCTTTCCGAGGGCTGGGCCCGCAAGCAGATCAAGGCCGTACAAGCCGAACGGAGTCGCGGCCCCGCCCTGGTCGGCGCCGTCGGCTAGGCCCCGCAGCCCACAGCACGTGACGGGCCCGGTCACGACCGACCAAAGCAGCGGCCGGGCCCGCCACCCCTTCGCATGGAAGGAAGTCTCAGTGAAGCACGCCGACAACGGCCACACCGCGCCCGGTAACGGTGCCGACGTGGTCGACCTCGACAAGGCCCGCGCCGTGCGCGAGAGCGCCGCCGCTCATGAAACGCCGACCGACCCGGGCTCGGCCGTGATGGTCGACGCTCCGGCTCCGGCCGGCCCTGGTCTGCTGGCACAGATCCGGGCGGCCAAGCGTCGCCCCGTCATCCCGGCTTGGGCGAAATCGAAGGCAGAGTTCGTCACGGCGGCCGGTTGGCTCGCCGGACACCTCGGACACACGGCCGCCTTCCACGCCGTCCGTCTCCCTGCCTACGCGGGTCGCCTGGCGGTCCAGTCGCCGCACGGGGCCGCGAAGTTCCTCGGTGGCACGCTGCGGTGGGTCTCCGACGCGGAAGGCGAGCCGCTGCGTGCGGCCGCCGCTCGCAAGGAGGACGCGGCCGAGTACCTGAAGCTCACCCGGCAGCGGGACCGACGCGTCCGCTGGCGGACCCTGGTTTCGGTCGTCGCCTCGGTCACCGGCTTCGTCTCCGCGCTGGCCCTGTACGTACTCGCCCCCGCCTGGCTCCTGGCCCTCTCCGGGGCCGTGGTGACCCTCGCTCTCGGCTGGTTGGGGGCGCCGGCCGACGCCCCGTTGATCCAGCGGGCCGTGGTCGCGCCCAAGGTGCAGAAGCTCACGAGCGACATCGTTTTGAGGTCCCTGTCCGCTCTGGGCATCGCGCAGATCAATCAGGCCATCGCCAAGGGGCGTGATCCGTTGGTCTTCACCAGCCCGATCACTCGGGACGGGCCGGGGTGGCTGGCCGAGGGGGACCTTCCCTACGGCGTGACCGTGGCGGACGTGATGGACCGCCGCGAACGCCTCGCGTCCGGCCTGCGGCGTCCGTTGGGGTGCGTGTGGCCCGAGCCGGTACCCGACGAGCACACCGGCCGTCTGCGGCTGTGGGTCGGCGATCAGGACATGAACAAGGCCAAGCAGCCCGCCTGGCCGCTGGCCGCCTCGGGTTCTGTCGACCTCTTCGCTCCCGTGGCCTGGGGCACCGATCAGCGCGGCCGGTGGGTCGAGATCACGCTCATGTACCTGGCCGGAGTCATCGGCGCCATCCCCAGGATGGGGAAGACGTACCTCCTGCGGCTGCTCATGTTGATCGCTGCGCTCGACCCGCGGGCACAGCTCTACAGCTTCGATCTGAAGGGCACCGGCGACCTGGATCCGGTCGGGGACGCGGTTTCCTACCGGCATCGGGCCGGCGACGAGGAAGAGGACATCCTCTACGGCCTGACGTCGATGCGCGAGGTGCAGAACGAACTGCGCAGGCGCACAAAGGTCATCCGGTCTCTCCCCCGGGATGTGTGCCCGGAGTCGAAGGTCACCTCGGAACTCGCCGACAAGCGCACGCTCGGCCTGCACCCGATCGTCGTCGCCGTCGACGAGTGCCAGAAGTGGTTCGAGCACCCCACGCACGGCAAGGAGCTGGAGGCCATCTGCACCGACCTGGTCAAGCGTGGACCGGCCCTCGGCATCGTCCTGTTGCTGGCCACTCAGCGGCCCGATGACGACAGCCTCCCCAAGGGCATCTCGGCGAACGCCAGCGCCCGCTGGTGCCTGAAGGTCATGTCCCACACCGAGAACGACATGGTCCTCGGGACCGGCGCCTACAAGCGCGGCGTCCGGGCAACCACGTTCGCCTGGGGCGACAAGGGCATCTGCTACTTCCTTGGGGAAGGTGCCGACGCCCGCATCGTCCGGGCCGTCGAGATCGACGCCCCGGCCGCCGAGGCCATCGCTCTGCGCGGCCGCGCGGCCCGGCAGGACGCCGGGTTGCTGGCCGGGTACGCCCTCGGTGAGGAGACGGAGGCTGAGCCGACGGCCACGTTCGATCTGTTGGCCGACCTCCTGGCCGTCATCGGCGCCGACGAACCGAAGCTGTGGAACGAGACCGCTGTGGCCCGCCTGGCCGAACTGCGGCCGCAGGTCTACGGCGGGTGGGAGGCCGAGCAGCTCACCGCCGCTCTGAAGCCGTACCGCATCGCCACCGGTCAGGTGTGGGGCAAGACCGAGGACGGCAAGGGCGCCAACCGGCGCGGCATCAAGCGCACCGACATCACTGCCTCCGTCGCAGAACGTGACCAGACCCGGGGTGCTGCGTAGCCCTGCATCGCCGCTAGACCTAGCGGACTCGCCCGCTAGGTCTAGCACCTCCACTAGCGATCAATACCTGCCCTGATCAGGGCGCTAGCGCCTAGCGCCCTTCCCCTCGCACGTCCTGAAACGGCTCCTGGAGGCCCTCCGTGCCCATCTCCGCTGACGCTAGCTTCGCACTCCTCCTCGTCGCTCTCGGTTACGCCGCGCTGTGTGCCGTCTCGCCGTTCGGCAACTGCCGCAAGTGCCGGGGCTTCGGTGTCGAGATCCGCACCGACCGCAAGGGGCGCCCGCGCCCCGGCCGCACCTGTCCCCGCTGCCACGGCGACCGCAAGCGCATACGCCTCGGCCGGCACCTCTTCAACCTCGTCTCCCGCGCCCACCACGACGGCACCCGCTGACCCCGCACACCACCCCAGGAAGGACACCCGTCATGGCCATCACCATCTCCCTCGCCCTCTTCTTCGGCATCGTCCTGGCGCTGCTGCTCAAGTCCCACAGCGTCAGCGCCGGGTCCGCGTTCGTCGCTGCCGGGTTCGGCTACTTCCTCGCCGCGACCGGCGCCGCCGGGCCCATCAACGAGTTCACCGCCGCCGTCATCGCCGCCATTCCCAACCTGTGAGGGAAGCCGTGCCGAACGACCGGATCACGCTCATGGCCGCCGGCGAACTCCGCGACGCCATGGAAGCGCTGCGGCGGAACGACCGCCCCGCCGCCGCCCACGCCCTCATGTCCATCGACCCGGACTCCTGGCACGCCATCGAGCATCGCCTGAGCACGCTCGACGGCACCCTCGGCGAACTCCTCGCCGCGCCGTCCGACAAGGAGAACTGACCGTGACCGACACGGCCCCCGAGTACCTCGCCTTCGTCGCCGCCTCGGCGATCCGGGATCTCAACCACGCCACCTGGCCCGGCCGCGGGAGCCAGCAGCCCGCCGGCCTGGAGTACCCCGGGGACGCCTACGCCACCGTCGCGGGTCTCAAGCAGCTTGCGCAGCGGCTCCCACAGTCCATCGACCAGATCCAGCACTTCATGGAGCGGCTGGAGGCCCGCGGCCAGCTCCGCACCGACGAGAGCGGCAAGCGGCTTGACCTCGCTTTGCGCGAACTGCGCGCTGGCCTCGACCTCGCCCGGACGGCGGCCGAGTCGCTGGAAAACGGACTGAACACCGCGCACAACGCACTCGGCCCGATCGGCTACGCCGACTGAAGCCCCGGGGGCGACGGCCAACCGGCCAAGGAATGCCCGCCGCCCCCGGCTTCCCCTGCCCGCCCAACGAGACAGAACAGGAGACATCCAGGATGCCAGTTGATACCCCTGCCACGCTGCACGGCATTCCGCCACAGGACACCGGAGCGGAACAGGCCGTCCTCGGCTCGATGCTGCTCGCGCCCGCCGCGATCAGCACCGCCTGCGCGGTGATCGACCCCGGTGACTACTACCGCCCCGCACACGAGACGATCCACCGCGCCATCGTCGAAATGCGCGGCCAGGGCCAGCCCATCGACCCGATCACGGTCGCCCATTTCCTCGACCAGCGGGGAGACCTCCGCCGGGCCGGCGGACACGGCTACCTTCACACGCTGGTGCAGAGCACCCCGACGCCCGCGCACGCCGACTACTACGCGCGCATCGTCCGTGAAATGGCCGACCGGCGCCGCATGATCGAGGCCGGAACTCGCCTCGTCCAGGCCGCGACGGCTCCCGAGTCGACTCCCGACGACGTGCGCGAGGCCCTGGCCGCCGGGACCCAGTCCGTGCCCGAAACGTGGTCCGAGCCGATCCCGCTCAGCCACCGGCCGGCCCTGCCTCCCTTCCCCGTCCATGCGCTCCCCGGCTGGCTGGCCGACTTCACCGCCGCGCTGGCGGAGGAAACGCAGACTCCGTCCGACATGGCGGGATCTCTCGCCCTGGCGGTGCTGGCCACCGCCGCCGCAGGCCGCAGCGTCGTCCAGGTCCGCGGCCGTTGGCGCGAGCCGACGAACCTGTTCGTGGTCGTGGCGCTCCCGCCGGCGAACCGGAAGTCAGCGGTGTTCTCGGCGATGACCGGACCGCTGTACGAGGCGGAGAAGCAGCTCGCCGAGGCAGCGGCCGGCAGGATCGTGGAAGCCGAACTCACCGCGAAGGTGGCCCGGGAGGCGGCCGACAAGGCCGCGGGGAAGGCAGCCAACGCCGAAGGGCCCGAACGCGAAATGCTCGTGGCCGAGGCCGTGGACCTGGCGCAGACCGCCGAGGCTCTCACCGTGCCGGTGCGGCCTCGACTCCTGGCCGACGACGCCACTCCCGAGGTCGTCTCGACGCTGCTCTCCGAGCAGGGCGGCAGGCTCGCGGTGATGTCGGCCGAGGGCGGGATCTTCGACATCATCGCCGGACGCTATTCCGGTACCCCGAACATGGAGGTCTTTCTCAAGGGGCATGCCGGTGACCGGCTGCGGGTGGACCGGCGATGCCGGGAGGAGTACGTCGAACAGCCCGCCCTGACGATGGGCCTCGCGGTACAGCCGACCGTGCTGGAGGACATCGGCAAGAACCGTGGATTCGATGGCCGCGGCCTCCTCGCTCGCTTTCTCTACGCGCTTCCCGAATCCCTCGTCGGCTACCGCACCATCAACCCGACTCCCGTGCCCGAGAAGGTGGCCGCCACCTACGAGCAGAACGTCACCACGCTCACGCTCGCCCTGGCGGGCTGGACCGCCCCGACTGTCCTCCACCTCACCCCGGCCGCCTCCGAGACGGTCGTCGCCTACGAGGAGCGCATCGAACCCCAGCTTCGTTCCAAGGGCGGGAAGCTCGGTCACATCGGTAAGTGGGCGGGCAAGCTCGTGGGCGCCGCCGCCCGCATTGCCGGGCTCCTCCACCTCGGCAGCCACCTGGACGCCGGACACGAGCGGCCGATCGACAAGGACACCATGCGGGCCGCCATCGAGCTGGCCGACTACTACGCCGAACACGCCCTGGCCGTCTTCGACCTCATGGGCGCCGACGCCACCCAGGCCCGGGCCCGGACGGTCCTCGATGTCCTCACCACGGGCGGGTGGGAGACCATCAGCCGCCGCGACCTGTTCGCCAAGCTGCCGCGCTCCCAGTTCCCCACCGTGGCCGACCTGGAGCCCACCCTCGCCCTCCTGGAGGACCACGGCTACCTCCGCAACCACACCCCGCCCCGCACCGGCAAGCGAGGACGCCCGCCGGCACCCCGGTACCTCGTCCACCCGCAGCTCCGGGAGGCCCAGGCATGACCACAGCTGCCAACGCCCGGCGCTCCGGACGGCCGCCGCAGAATCCGCAGAAACAACAGAATCCGGCGCGCACCCCGGCTGGCCAGCGACGCAGCAACCAGCCGAGGCCCAGTGCCACGTCGCCGCAGAAAGCCACGGAACCGCCGCACAAATCGCGCCGGACCAACCGCAGCAACCAGGCTGCTCCTCCTGCTACCCGCTCCGCCGGCCGGGCCCCTGCCCCCGTCGCTGGTTTCTGCGGCGATTACGGCGATTTCCGCGGCGCCGCCCAACGCTTGCCTATCCCCGCAGGTCAGACCAGTCGTAGCCGCCTTTCTGCGGATTCTGTGATTTCTGCGGCGAGGGTCCGACCCGCACGGCGAACCGCCCAACCGCCCTACGAGGAGGAAGCCTTGAGCGTCGCCGCCCCGGACCGAGCCATGCCGACCACGCCCATGCTCTACCGGGTCGAGGACGCGATGCGCGTGCTGAGCATGGGACGGACCTTGATCTACGAGCAGATCCGCCGGGGCCGCCTGCGTTCCGTCAAGCAAGGGCGGACGCGACTCATCCCCCTCGCCGCCATCGAGGAGTACGTCGCGCTGCTGGAGCGCGAAGCAAGGGGTGGTGAGCGGTGACCAAGCGACGCAGCCGGGGTGACGGCGGTCTCCACTGGGACGAACGAAGGCAGCGCTGGATCGCCACGGTCCACCTCGGCTTTGACGCTCGGGGGAAGCGCATCGTCAAGAAGGGCAGCGGCAAGACGAAGACCGAGGCCAAGAACAAGCTGAAGGAGGTGCTGAGGGACTACGAAGACGGCCTCGCCATCGCACCCTCCGGCTACACGGTCAAGGACGCCGTGACGGACTGGCTGACATACGGTCTCGCGGGCCGCGACCAGAGGACCAAGGACACCAACGCGAGCCTCAGCAAGAACCACGTCATCCCGGCTCTCGGGGCACGAAAGCTGCGCGACTTGAGCGCAGAAGACGTGGACCGATGGCTTGCCGAGAAGGCGGAGACCCACAGCACCCGCACCCTCCAGGCGATGCGTTCGTGTCTGAACCGGGCGGTGAAACGGGCGATGGCGCGGGACAAGGTGAAGCGGAACGTGGTGGAGCTGTGCGAGATCCCCGAGGGTCGGACCGGACGCCCGTCGAAGGCCCTCACATTCGCCCAGGCCGAGGCTGTGCTCAACGCCGCGGCGAACTCGCCGATGTACGCCTACATCGTGGTCTCGCTCCTCACCGGCGGGCGTACGGAGGAACTCCGGGCACTCACCTGGGATCACGTGGACCTGGTCGGCGACCCCACGGCAACCCCCGCTGTGCCACCGCACGTCGCGGTGTGGCGATCTGTCCGCCGCACGGGCGACACCAAGACACGGAAGTCCCGCAGGACGCTCGCTCTGCCGGCGCGATGCGTCGATGCTCTCAAGGTCCAGCGGGAGCGTCAGGGGTGGCAACGCCTGGCCGCCGGGGCGCGATGGCAGGAGAACGGTCTCGTGTTCGCGTCCGATGTGGGGACCAAGCTCGACTCGGCGAATGTACGACGTGCTTTCCGCACGGCCGTCAAGGGCGCTGAGGACATCGACCCCGACGAGTGGACGCCTCGTGAGCTACGGCATAGCTTCGTGTCGCTGCTCTCCGACAACGGGCTACCGCTGGAAGAGATCTCGCGGCTGGTAGGCCACTCCAGTACGGCTGTCACCGAAGAGGTCTACCGGAAGCAGATCCGACCGGTGATCCAGTCCGGGGCGACGGCGATGGACGGGATCTTCGGAGGCACTCAGGACGAAGATCAAAAACCGTAGTCACTCAGTTAGTCACCCGACGCCGTGAGGGCCGGTTTCCCGAATTGGGAAACCGGCCCTCACCTGCTACTTCACAGTCGGGGTGGCGGGATTTGAACCCACGACCTCTTCGTCCCGAACGAAGCGCGCTGCCAAGCTGCGCCACACCCCGAAGCAACGGGGACTACTTTAGCCCACGCTCGCGTGAGCGCGAAATCCGGTTTCGCGGGGCTCAGCGGGGCCGGGGGGTGAGGGTGAGGAGGGTGGCCTCGGGGGGGCAGGCGAAGCGGGCCGGGGTGTAGCGGCTGGCGCCGCAGCCGGCGGAGACGTGGAGGTAGGCGCGGCGGTCGTCGATGGTGTGGGTGGAGAGGCCGCGGGCGCGGGCGGTGTCGATGTCGCAGTTGGTGACGAGGGCGCCGTAGCCGGGGATGCGGAGCTGGCCGCCGTGGGTGTGGCCGGCGAGGATGAGGGGGTAGCCGTCGCCGGTGAAGGCGTCGAGGCTGCGCAGGTAGGGGGCGTGGACGACGGCGAGGGAGACGTCGGCCGCGGGGTCGGGGCCGCCGGCGACCCGGTCGTAGCGGTCGCGCTTGATGTGGGGGTCGTCGAGCCCGGTGAGGGCGAGGTCGCAGCCCTCGAGCTTGATGCGGCCGCGGGCGTTGGTGAGGTCGGCCCAGCCGGAGGCGTCGAAGGCGTCGCGCATGGGTTCCCAGGGGTTGTGGACGGCGCCGACGACCGGGGGGTTGCCGTTGAGGCCGTGGCGGCCGCTGACCTTCTCCATGAGGTAGCGGGCGGGGTTGCGCAGGCGGGGGCCGTAGTAGTCGTTGGAGCCGAAGACGTAGGCGCCGGGGTAGGCCATGAGGGGGCCGAGGGCGTCGAGGAGCTCGGGGACGGCCTCGGGGTCGGAGAGGTTGTCGCCGGTGTTGACGACGAGGTCCGGATGCAGGGCCGCGAGGGACTGGAGCCAGCGCCGCTTGCGCCGCTGGCCGCTGACCATGTGGATGTCGGAGACGTGGAGCAGCCGCAGGGGGCGCATCCCGGGGGGCAGGACGGGGACGCTGATCCGGCGCAGGCGGAAGGCGAGGGGCTCGATGCCCACCGCGTAGCCGACGCAGGCCGCGCCGAAGGCGGCCACACCCAGGGGAACTCCGTATCGCACGCGCATCCGTCCATGGTCTCAGAGGGATCGCAGGTCGGGACGGTCAAGGGGAGGGGGACTGCTCGACTCGGGGGACGGAGGCCGGCCTCGGGACCCGCGGGGCTCTGGGGGTCAGGTGGCCGTGGCCACGGCGGCGCCGTAGCCGGTGGGAGTGTGGACGTCGGTGATCGTCCAGCCGGGGAGGGCGGCGGCGGTGGGGCCGGAGCCGATGTAGTCGAGGCCGGGGTCGCGGGCGAGGCCGATGCCGAGGCCCTTGAGGTAGGCCTCCTTGCGGGTCCAGGTACGGGTGAACGCGGCGGGCGCCTCGTGGGGCGGCAGGGCGCGCAGCTCGGCGGACTCGCGGGGGTGGAGCGAGCGGATGACGGTGCCGACGGTGTCCGGGGACGGGAGGGCCTCGACGTCGGCGCCGACGGGAACGGTGGCGACGGCGACGAGGGCGAGGTCGCCGGTGTGGGAGAGCGAGAAGTGGAGGGGCGAGCCGACGACGGCGGGGCGGCCGTGGGGTTCGCCGCAGCCGGGGCAGGTGAGCCGGGTGAGGGGGACGGACTGGGGAGAGCGGTCGAGGTAGGCGGCGAGCAGGAGGCGCAGGGTCACGTGGGAGGTGACGTAGAGGGCGCGGTCGGCCTCGCGGCGGAAGGCGGCGGCCTGGGTGGCCTCGGCGGGGTCGAGGACGTCGGGGGCGAGCCGGGCGGCTTCGGCGCCCAGGGCGGCGACGTGGGCCGTCCACAGGGCGGGCGTGCCGTCCTCGGCGAGCGGCGCCGGCCGCAACCGGGTCTGTACGGACGTGAGTTCCGTCGGCTTGTACACAGGGCTCCCCTCCCGTGCCGATGGGCTGTTCGTGATCGTACGGCCTGTGGGGCGGGCGGGTGCGGCGGTCACGGGGATTATGCGGACGCGTGTGTGGGGGATTGCTGGCAGACTGACGGGCATGACCACGCTCAAGTCCCGGCTGCAGGATGATCTGACCGCAGCGATCAAGGAGCGCGACGAGCTGCGCTCCTCCACTCTCCGGATGGCCCTGTCCGAGATCAGCAAGGAGGAGGTGGCGGGCAAGGAGGCCCGGCAGCTCTCCGACGACGAGGTCCTGAAGGTTCTCACGCGCGAGACGAAGAAGCGCCGCGAGGCGGCCGAGGCCTTCGACAAGGGCGGCCGGGCGGATTCGGCCGAGCGGGAGCGGGCCGAGGGCCGGTTGCTGGCCGAGTACCTGCCCGCGCAGCTGACGGACGAGGAGCTGGACGCCCTGGTGGCCGCGGCGATCGCGGAGACGGGTGCGGAGGGGCCGAAGGCCATGGGCCAGGTCATGAAGGCCGTGAACCCGAAGGTGGCGGGGCGCGCGGAGGGCGGCCGGGTGGCCGCCGCTGTGAAGAGGGCCCTCACGGGCTGAGCCGCCCTCGTGGAGTCGGCCCGCGTCCCACCCGCCGTCCACCTGGCCGCCTCGGCCAACGGACGCCGCCTCGGCTGACGGACGCCGCCGGCTGCCTCGTCCGGGCGCCTTTCGGCCGTCCCGGTGAGGGCGTGACGGCTCCGACGTGACGCGACGACGAAGGGCCCGCTCCTCCTTGGGAGCGGGCCCTTCGTCGTGGTGCCGTTACCGCGGGCTCGGCGGGTAACCCGGCTCGCCGGTGGTGCCGCCCCAGCCGCCCATGGTGCCGCCGTCCGTCGTGCCGCCGTCGGTGGTTCCGCCGTCCGTCGTGCCGCCGTCCGTGGTGCCGCCGTCGGTCCAGCCCCCGGTGGTGCCACCGTCGGTCCAGCCGCCGTTGCCGTTACCGCCGCCGTTGCCGTTGCCGCCGGTCAGCGGGTCCCAGGGGAACTCGGGCCACTCCGGGTCGCCGGAGGGCGGCGGAGGTCCGCCGGGGCGGCCGTCGTCGCGGTCGTCGTCCTTGGGCTTCTTCTCCTTGTCCGGCTTGGCGCGCGGCACCTTGACCGGGTTGAACGCGGAGGCGGGCACGCCCTCCAGGGCGCCGGACATGGCCGTCCGCCAGATGGGGCCGGGCAGGCCGCCGCCGCTGACCTTGGCGTAGTACTGGCCGCCGATGGTGATGTCGAACATCGACACCTTCTTTGCGCCGTCGCCGCCGACCCAGACGGCGGTGGAGAGCTCCGGCGTGTAGCCGACGAACCAGGCGTTGCGGCGTTCGTCGGTCGTGCCCGTCTTGCCCGCGGTCTCGCGGCCGGGCAGGCCGGCGGAGGTGCCGGTGCCGTCCTCGACGACGCCCTTGAGCATCTGGTTGATCGTGTCGGCCGTCTTCGGAGCCATGGCGGAGCTGCAGTTCGGGCCCGGGGGCCGCAGTTCCTTGCCTTCGGCGTCCGTCACGGACTCGATCGCCATCGGCTCGCAGTACGTGCCCCGGTTGGCGAAGGTGGCGTAGGCAGCGGCCATGGTGAGGGGGCTGCTGGGCTGAGCGCCGAGGGCCATGGAGGGCTGGATGTCCAGGGGCTTGCCTGAGCCCTGGGTGATGCCCATGGCCTTGGCCATCTTGGCCGTCTCGCACATGCCGGTCTTCTGCAGGAGGTCGATGGCGTAGGTGTTGATGGACATGCCCAGGGCGCTGGTCATGTCCCAGGTGCCGCGCTCGGTCTTCAGCTCGTTGGGGACGTCGTACTTCTCCTGGTTGTACGGCTGTCCGTCGCACGTGGTGAACTTCGACAGGTCGAACTCGTGCCTGTAGTCGCTCTTGAAGGTGTGGGCGGGGCTGATGCCCTTCTGCAGCGCGGCGGCGGCCACGACGGGCTTGAACGTGGAGCCGACCTGGAATCCGAAGGTCGAGCCGCCCATGTCGTGGTTGACGGACAGGTTGAGCATGGTCTGGTGCTTCTCGGCGTTGAACCCGTACGGCCGGGACTGGGCCATGGCGACGATCTTGCCGGTGCCGGGTTCGACGGAGACGACGGCGGCGGCGACCTCGTCGTCGGGGTTGACCTTGCTCTTGGACGCGGCGGACGCGGCGGCCTGGGCCTTGGGCTGGAGCGTGGTGTGGATGGTGAGGCCGCCGCGGTTCCAGCGGGCGAGCCGCTCCTTGTCCGTCTTGCCGAAGGCCGGGTTCTTGAGGAAGGCCTTGGCGACGTAGTCGCAGAAGAAGCCGGCCTCGTCGGCGGCGGTGATGCAGCCCTGGCGGGGGGCGCTGACGTCGAGGCCGAGCTCCTCGCCCCGGGCGGCCTCGGACTCCTCGGGCGTGATGTCGCCGACCTCGGCCATGCGCCGCAGCACCGTGTCGCGGCGCTCCTTGGCGTTCTCCGGGAAGGCGACCGGGTTGTACTTGCTCGGGTTCTGGACGATGCCGGCCAGCAGGGCGGCCTCGTGCAGTTCGAGGTCCTTGGCGGGCTTGGAGAAGTAGCGCTGGGCGGCGGCCTCGACGCCGTAGGCCTGCTCGGAGAAGTACGTGATGTTGAGGTAGTTCTCCAGGATCTGGTCCTTCGTCAGCTCCTGTTCCAGCGCGATGGCGTACTTCAGCTCGGTGATCTTGCGGCCGAGGGTCTTCCGGGTGGCGTACTCGAAGGCCTCTTCCTCGTTGCCCGCCTCCTCGACGAAGACGTTCTTCACGTACTGCTGGGTCAGGGTGGACCCGCCCTGGGTGACCTCGCCGCTCTGGGCGTTGCGCGTCAGGGCGCGCAGGAGGCCCTTGAGGTCGACGGCGCCGTGCTCGTAGAAGCGGGAGTCCTCGATGGCGACGATCGCCTGCCGCATCCACGGGGAGATGTCGTCCAGGGGGACGACGACCCGGTTGCGCGAGTAGACGTCGGCGATCAGCCCGCCCTCGGCGTCGAGGATGCGGGTCTTCTGGCTGAGCGGGGGCCGCTTGAGGTCGATCGGCAGTTCCTCGAAGCCCTGCGCCGTCTCCTTGGCGGTGAGGCCCGCGATGCCGACGGCCGGCAGGGCGATCCCGGCCGCGACCGCTCCGGCGAGGACGCTGACGCCGAGGAACTTGGCGGCCTGCTGCGTCGCGGACAGCCCACCGCCCGAGCGTTTGTTTGCCATGCGGGCAAGGGTAGCCCGACGCCCGGCCGCTCCCCCAGCGCCGCAGGCCCCCGCGGGCTGCGGCGCCACCGGGTTCGCGGGCCCTCCGGGTCGCCCGGCGTCGTCCGGCGTCGTCCGCGCGTGGGGGTCGTTCAACTGAGGGGCGAGAGAGGAAGCCGCCGAACACGCGTGGGAAAAGAGCGAACACGAGTGCGGATGTTCGGCTAGGGTGGCCGCGCGCAGGGGCCGTAACGTCCGGAATCTCACTCCTGCGAGTGATGAGAGCCGTCCAGATTGGCGTCATATGACAGACAACTGGTCGCCCGGACGCATGGCAAGCCGCCCGACGTGGGGTCACTCCGTTGGGTGATGTCGCGCGCACGCATAGTCCGTTCGGGCCATTCAAGATTGGGCCCGACGGGGGTGTTGTCGCTTGCTCGCCTTCCGTAACGTCCTCAACTGGCGACGGTGCATATGCCGTTTGTCGCCGTGGGGGAGCCTCGATTTCGGGAGAGGACGGCACCAGCATGAGTAGCTGGGCAACCGACTGGAGTACGCAGGCCGCCTGCCGTACGACTGATCCGGATGAACTGTTCGTGCAAGGCGCGGCCCAGAATCGAGCCAAGGCGGTGTGTACCGGATGTCCGGTACGCACCGAATGCCTGGCCGATGCCCTGGACAACCGCGTGGAGTTCGGCGTCTGGGGAGGCATGACCGAGCGGGAGCGGCGGGCGCTGCTGCGCCGACGCCCCACGGTCACGTCCTGGCGTCGGCTGCTGGAGACGGCCCGGGCGGAGTACGAGTCCTTCGGGCAGGGCTACGCGGCACCTCCACCCGGCCAGGCGGAGGTGCCGGTCGCCGCGGTCTGAGGGGTCGCCGCCTCCGCGCCGGCGAGGTCTGCGCCAGCGGGAGGCGCGGGGTCGGCCGGCGCGGGGCACCGCTCGGGCAGAGCGCGCCCCTGCCCGCAGGGTGCGGGTGAGTCGCAGCCGGTCGCGCGGTGCCCCGCGTCCCCGACGGAGTCCCGTTCAGGGGCGCTGGACGGCGAGACGCTCTCCGATGTCGCGCAGCCCCGCCAGGTCGTGGACATCGCCGGGAAGCGCGGCCACCTCAGCCACCGGCACCTCGGGGTGCAGTGCGGTGAAACGATCCCGCATCCGGCGCTCGCGGGCGATGACCCGCATCCGTTCGGCGTGCAGGGTCAGCAGTCCCGCCGCCAGCTCGTGGTACTCGCCGTCACCGGTGGCGTCCTCCAGGGCCTCCGCCGCCGCCAGCGCGCGTTCGGCGCCCAGGGAGTCGGCGTCGCTGCCGTGGACGCGGTTGAGCACCAGCCCGGCCAGGGGCATGCGGTCGGCGTGCAGCCGCTCGACGAAGTACGCGGCCTCCCGCAGGGCGTCCCGCTCGGGCGCGGCGACGACGAGGAAGGCGGTGCCCGGGGCCTGGAGCAGCCGGTAGGTGGCGTCCGCCCGCGCGCGGAAGCCGCCGAACATGGTGTCCATGGCCGCGACGAACGTCTGGACGTCGCGCAGCATGCCGGCGCCCAGCAGCTTGCCGAGCGCCCCCGTGACCATCGACACGCCCGTCATGCCGAGGCTGAACATCTTCAGCCCGGCCTTGCCGCCCGCCTTCGCCGGTGCGGACAGGAGCCGGATGAACCGGCCGTCGAGGAAGGACCCGAGGCGGCCGGGGGCGTCGAGGAAGTCCAGCGCGCTCCGGCTGGGCGGGGTGTCGACGATGATGAGGTCCCAGGTGTCGCGGGCCCGCAGCTGGCCGAGCTTCTCCATCGCCATGTACTCCTGCGTCCCGGCGAAGCCGGCCGACAGCGACTGGTAGAAGGGGTTCGCCAGGATCGCGCGGGCCCGCTGCCCGTCCGCGTGCGCCTCGACGATCTCGTCGAACGTGCGCTTCATGTCCAGCATCATCGCGTGCAGTTCGCCGCCCTTGGCGGAGTCGACGCCGGGCACCCGCCGGGGCGTGTTGTCCAGCTCCGTCAGCCCCATGGACTGCGCCAGCCGCCGCGCCGGGTCGATGGTCAGGACGACGACCTTCCGGCCGCGTTCCGCCGCCCGCACGCCGAGCGCCGCGGCGGAGGTCGTCTTGCCGACGCCACCCGCGCCGCAGCACACCACGATGCGGGTGTCCGGGTCGTCCAGCAGCGGGTCGGTCTCCAGGACCGGTACGTCCCGCAGGGTCTCCGGGCTCATGCTCCGGCTCCTTCCCGCTCGCCGCCGTCCGTGCCGTGGTCCTCGGAGACGTTCTGGGGCTCCTCGCAGCCCTTGAGCTCCGTGCGCACCCGCGCGGCCAGCTCGTACAGCCCCGCGAGGTCGACGCCGTCCCACAGCAGCGGCAGTTCCAGCGTGGGCAGGCCGAGCGCGGCGATCTCCTCCCGCCGCACCGCCTCCAGCCGTATCCGTTCGGCGTGCTCCCCGGCCTGCTGGAGCAGCGGCTCCACCAGGCGCCGCGCACCACCGCCACTGCGCTCGCCGCCGAGCCCCGCCGCGGCGAACGCCTCGGCCAGCTCGGGACGGAGGTCGTCGGCCCCGGCCAGGGCATCGGCGTCCAGCACCGCGGGGCGTGCCAGGTTGACCACGACCGCACCCACCGGCAGCCCGGCGCCGCGCAGTTCGGCGACCCCGTCGACCGTCTCCTGCACCGGCATCTCCTCCAGGAGCGTCACCAGGTGCACCGCCGTCTCCGGGGACTTGAGCACCCGCATGACGGCCTGGGCCTGGTTGTGCACGGGGCCGATGCGGGCGAGCCCGGCCACCTCGTCGTTGACGCCCAGGAACCGGGTGACGCGGCCCGTCGGCGGGGCGTCCATGACGACGGCGTCGTAGACGAAGGCGCCGTCCCGGTCGCGACGGCGCACCGCCTCGCACGCCTTGCCGGTCAGCAGCACGTCGCGCACGCCGGGGGCGATGGTGGTGGCGAAGTCGATCGCGCCGATCTTCTTCAGCGCGCGGCCCGCGCCGCCGAGCTTGTAGAACATCTGGAGGTAGTCCAGCAAGGCCCGTTCGGCGTCGATGGCCAGGGCGTACACCTCACCGCCCCCGGCGGCCACGGCGATCTTGCGCTCCTCGTAGGGGAGCGCCTCGGTCTCGAAGAGCTGTGCGATGCCCTGTCGTCCCTCCACCTCCACGAGGAGTGTGCGCTTCCCGGCGTCCGCCAGGGCCAGCGCGAGTGCGGCGGCGACCGTCGTCTTGCCGGTACCACCCTTGCCGGTGACCACATGCAGCCTGCTCACCCTGCGAGCGTAACGAGTGGGCCCCAGCCGTTACGCTCAGGCCCATGACGAAGTGGGAATACGCAACGGTGCCGCTCCTCGTGCACGCGACCAAGCAGATCCTGGACACCTGGGGCGAGGACGGCTGGGAGCTCGTCCAGGTCGTGCCGGGCCCGAACAACCCCGAGCAGCTCGTGGCCTACCTCAAGCGGGAGAAGGCGTGAGCGCGGGCCGCGTCGAGGCGAAGCTCGCCGAGCTGGGCCTGAAACTGCCCGAGGTCGCGGCGCCGCTGGCCGCGTACGTCCCGGCGGTGCGGACGGGTCCGTACGTCTACACCGCCGGTCAGCTCCCCCTGGTGGACGGCTCGCTGCCGGCCACGGGCAAGGTGGGCAGCGAGGTCTCGCCAGAGCGGGCGAAGGAGCTGGCGGCCATCTGCGCGTTGAACGCCCTGGCGGCCGTCAAGTCCGTCGCCGGTGACCTGGACCGGATCGCCCGGGTGGTGAAGGTCGTCGGCTTCGTCGCCTCCGCCCCGCACTTCACCGGCCAGCCCGGGGTCGTCAACGGCGCGAGCGAACTGCTGGGCGAGGTGCTCGGCGACGCGGGCGTCCACGCGCGCAGCGCCGTCGGCGTCTCGGTCCTGCCCATCGACGCGCCGGTGGAGATCGAGATCCAGGTCGAGCTGGCGTAGTCCCGGCGGCGCCCCCGTGGGCCCCGGCTCCCGGGGGCGCCCCCGCCCCCGCCCCCGCGGCGCGCGGGTTAGAAGGGGCAGGTGAGGGTTTGGGCTGCGGCGCGTAGGCGGGCCTCGACGGCCGCGCAGACCACGGCGGTGGGGCCGCCGTCGGCGGTCTCGCCGCAGGGCGAACGCCGGCGGACCGCGCCCAACAGCGCGGCGAGTCCGTCAGCGTGGGCCCCGGGCGTCGGCACCGGCGTCGGCCCGGTCGGCAGGCAGCGGCCGTACCGGGCGCCGAAACGCCCGCGAACGCACACGAGCCGGCCCTCGGCCAGCAGCCGGGCGCACACCGCCTCGTAGACGGACGGCGCCAGGTGCTCGAGGCAGCCCTCCAGGCAGCGGCCCCGCCCGCTCAGCAGCAGGGCGCCCAGCACCCCGTCCGCGACAGGGTCCTCGACCCGGGCGGCGGACCGGACGGTGACGCCGTCGGGCCGGACCGCCACGCGTCCGATGAGCGCCAGGTCGACGAGGACGGCGCCGGCGGCGCCCAGGCCCAGTTCGGTGCGCCACCGGTCCGGCCGCCCTCCGGTCGCCTCCGCCGCGTGCAGCAGCAGGGCGTCGGCGAGGCGGCCGGTCGCGGTGGGCGGCCGGATCACTCCGGGCGGCCCGTACGCGTCGGGTATCCCTTGCGCTTCCAGTACTCCAGGCCGCCGATCATCTCCTTGACCCGGAACCCGAGCGCCGCGAGCTTGGCCGCCGCGCGGGTGGCGCCGTTGCAGGCGGGGTCCCAGCCGTAGACGACGTGGACGGCGTCCCGGTCGAGCCCGGCGACGGACTCGGCGTCGATGTGCTGGTGCGGGAGGCTGATCGCCCCGGGCAGCCGCTCGCTCGCGTACGCCTCGGGCAGCCGGGCGTCGACGACGACCAGGCCCGCGACCTCGGCCTCGATGTCGTGGTGGAGGTCGAACGGGTCGGTCTCGCAGGCCAGCCGGGCGTCCCGGAAGTACTCCACCGCCCGTTCCGGCGCGGCCGGTTCGGTGCTGAGGACGCGGCTGGGGCGGTGGTAGCGGATGGGACGGTAGTCGGCGAGCCGCCGGAAGTCGCGGTAGGCGGCCTCGTAGTCCTTGTTGAGCACGAGGAAGGTACCGCCGTTGGCGATGAGCGAGTTGCTCTTCTCGATCTCCTCGCCGACCTCCACCTTCCAGGTCATCTCGACGTCGCTCTCGAGCTCGGGCTCGATCAGCTCGGCGACGATGCCGTGGCTCTTGGGCACGACGCCGTCGTAGCAGTAGATCTGCTCGGCGTCCCAGGGGCGGCTGGGCACCCCGCTCTCGATCTGGAAGGCGAGGTTGACGAAGGCGATGGCGTAGTTGCGCTGCATGGCGGCGAGCCCCGCCATGCCCTTGAAGCGGGCGCCGACCTCCAGGAAGACGAGTTCGTCGTCCTCGGTCCGGAACAGCTCCAGGTGGGAGGCGCCGTCGATGCGGCCGAGGGCATCCATGGCCTGCTCGCCGAAGGCCACCATGCGGGCGACGCGCGGGTCGGAGTCGATGAGGTTGATGTCGGCGTTGACCTTGCCGCCGGGGATCTCCATCGAGTTGACGAGGTACTCGGTGACGCCGCCGAAGACGGTCTTCCCGCCCTCGGTGACGATGTTGACGCTGTACATCGCGCCCTCGACGAACTCCTCGTACTCGTAGTCCCGCCCGAAGTCGGCGGGCAGACGCTCGAACTCCGCCACGTCGGCGATCTTGAGGACGCCCTCCGAGCCGGCCGCGTCGGTCGGCTTGAGGATGAAGGGCAGGCCGACCTCGCCGACGATCTCCTTGAAGTATCCGGCGCGGTCCTCCGCGTACCGCTGGGGGGAGAAGACGCCGAACAGCGGTACCCGGACGCCGGCGTCGAGGAGCCGCTGCTTCATGAGCACCTTGTCGCGGTACGGCAGGATGTCGTCCAGGCCGGGGCCGCGGATGCCGAAGTGGGAGCGGATCCCCGCCGCGACGATCATGTTCTGCTCGTCGTAGCAGTGCAGGGTCAACTCGTCCAGGGAGCTGCCGTCCAGCTCCTCCCCGACCGCCTTGCGGGCCGCGTCCTCATCGACGAGCGAGGCCAGCATGGCGCTGGGGTCGGGGAGCCCGCACGGCACCACGTGGATCCGCTCGAACCAGCCGCGCTGCTCCTCGGTGAGGTTGACGACGTCCAGGTCGGAGAAGATCCCGACGAACCGCACGGACTCCGGCGACTCCAGCAGGTCGTACCGGAAGGCGGCGAACCCCCGGGTCGAGACGATGACTGCTGTCTTCATGCGGTCGGCACTCCGTTCGTGGTCAGGTCGTGCTGGTCAGACTGGCCGCCCTGTGCGACGGCGGGGTGCAGCTCGGCCAGGGAGTCGATGAGGATGGTGAGCCCCGCCGACAGGGAGACCTGGCTGATCGTGAGCGGCGGCAGGATCTTGAGGACCTCGTCGGCCCGGCCGCAGACCTCCACGACCAGCCCCTTCTCGAAGCAGCGCCGCGACACCTCGCCGGCGTCGAGCCCCGGGACGCCGCTGACGTCGACGGCCTGCATCAGGCCGAGGCCGCGGACGCGGACGCCCAGCGGCTCGACGACCCGGCGCTGGAGCAGCTCGGTGACCAGCTCGCCCTTGGTCCGCACCCGCTGGCAGAAGGTGTCGTCGCTCCAGTAGTGCCGCAGGGCGGATGCCGCAGCGACGAAGGCGAGTTGGTTGCCCCGGAAGGTGCCGTTGTGCTGGCCGGGCTGCCAGATGTCCAGCTCCGGCTTGAGGAGGAGCACGGCGAGCGGCAGTCCGTAGCCGCCGATCGACTTGGACAGCGTGACGAGGTCGGGAACGATCTCCGCCCGCTCGAACGAGAAGAACGTCCCCGTCCGGCCGCAGCCTGCCTGGATGTCGTCGACGACGAGCAGGATGCCGTGCTCGTCGCACAGCTCGCGCAGGCCCTGGAGGAACGGCACGGGGGCCACCCAGACGCCACCCTCGCCCTGCACGGTCTCCAGCAGCACCGCGGCCGGCTTCTCCACCCCGGAACTGGGGTCCTCCACCATGCGGCGGAGCAGGTCCAGGCTGTCGAACTCCCCGAGCGGGGAGTCCGGGTAGGGGATGTGGGTGACGTGGTTGAGCGTGGCGTGCAGCCCCTGACGGAAGTAGCCGGAGGCCGTCGCCGCGAGCGAACCCGCACTGACACCGTGGAAACCGCCGCTGAACGCCACCACGTTGGTCCGGCCGGTGGCCAGCCGGGCCAGCTTCAGGGCCGCCTCGACGGCGTTGGTGCCCGTGGGCGAGGTGAACTGCACCTTGTAGTCGAGCCCGCGCGGGGTCAGGACGAAGGTGCGCAGCGCGTCGAGGAAGTCGGCCTTGGCCGAGGTGGACAGGTCGAGGCCGTGCATCAGCCCGTCCCGCTCCAGGTAGCCGATCAGCTCCTGCTTGATGCAGTCCGGGCTGTGGCCGTAGTTGAGCGTGCCCGCTCCGGAGAGGAAGTCGATGTACCGCTCCCCCGCCTCGGTGAACAGCAGGTCGCCCTTGGCACTGGTGAAGATGCCCGGGAAGGAGCGCGCGTAGGAGCGGACCCCGGACTCGACGGTCTCGAAGAGCGTCGGCGTGATGGTGTCAGTGGCCATGTGACGTCTTACCTTCCGCTGTCCGCTACGGCCAGTTCCCCGTGCGCCTCGGTGAACCGGGTGGGAGGTGCCGCCTCGAAGGCGGCTCCGATGTCGGACCGGTACCGCATGCCGGGGAACGTGATCCGCTCGATGCGCCGGTAGGCGGCGGCGCGGGCCTCGGCGAGGGTGATGCCGGTGCCGACGACGTGGAGCACCCGGCCGCCGTTGGAGACGGCGCGGCCGTCGGCGCCGGTGCGGACGTTGGCGTAGAACACCTGGCCGGCGTCCGGCGCCTCGGTCGTGGTCTCGGTGATGGGCTGGCCGGTGACGAAGTCGCCGAAGGGCCAGCCCGGCGGCGTCGTCGGGTCGGAGAGGTCCAGGCAGCCCTGGGTGAGGGCGACGCTGCACCGCACGAGCCCGTCCGTCACGAGGGGGTGGCCCGCGACGTCCCGGCGCAGGACGGCCCGGCACAGCTCGGTGAAGTTGCTGTGGACGCCCGGCAGGACGGCCTCGGCCTCGGAGTCGCCGAAGCGGGTGTTGATCTCGATCACCCGCAGACCCGTGCCGGTGATCATCGCGCCGATGTAGACGAACCCGGTGTAGGCGAGCCCTTCCGCGCGCAGGCCGCGCACCAGCGGGTCCACGAGGGTGCGCCGGATCTCCTCCATGAGGAGCGGGGACGCCTGCGGGTGCGGGGAGATGGAGCCCATGCCGTCGCAGTTCTTGCCGGCGTCGCGCTCCAGGGTGCGCTTGAAGTCGAGCGCGGTGGGGAAGAGCAGGTAGCCCGCGTCGTCCAGCAGGGCGAAGACGGAGATCTCCTGCCCGTACAGGCGCTCCTCGATGACGACGTGGAAGCTCTCCCCCTGGGCCGCGGCGAACGCCTCAAGGGCCGCCTCGGCCTCGGCGGCGGTGTCGCAGACGACCGAGCCGTCGCCGTCCGGGGTGAGACCGTCCGTCTTGACGACGCAGGCGTAGGGCACCGCGCGGACGTGGGCGCGGGCCGCCCCGGGGTCGGTGAAGGAGGCGTAGCGGGCCGTGGGCAGCCCGTGCTCGTCGCAGAACCGCTTGCCGCGCTCCTTGCTGGCCTCCAGCGCCGCCGCCTCGCGGGACGGCCCGATCACCCGGTGTCCGTGCTCGGCGAGCACGTCGGCGTAGCCGATGGACAGGGCGTCGATGTTGGAGACGAAGACGAACTCGACCGGGTGCTCGGCGAGGAACTCCAGCGCGCTGTCCGGGGAGTCGAGCCGGATGGCGGGCACCGGGACGATGCGCTCGGCTTGGAGCGCGTCGCAGCCGGGCCCGTAGTACACCCGGGTGGTGGGGTCGGTACGCACGAACAGGTCGCAGATCGCGTGCCCGCGCCCGGTGCCGTCGATGACCAGTACGTCCGTCACGGGGTGCCTCCCGGTGCCTTGCTCACGGAGCCCGCGGGCGCGGGGACGACGCCGGTGAGAACGGGGACCGACTCCTCCCACGGCGTGGGTTCGGTGTCCTCCGGCAGGCCCGTACGGTCGCCGTCGACCTGACCGGCGGCGCGCAGGTGGTCGGCGAGCGAGCCCCACACCTCGGTGTAGCGCTCGGGCCGGTTGTCCTGGTCGTCGGCGCGGATCCAGGGGGAGTTGGCCCAGTCGCAGGCGGGCATGACGTGGTGCAGGTCGTGCTGGACGGTGTCGCCGACGAGCACGAACATCCGGTAGGCGGAGTGCACGAGCAGCATCCGGTACGTCCAGTGGGTCCACGCGCCGAGCTTGCGCACGCCGCTGAGCGACGGGTCCGGCACCGGCTCACCGCAGAAGCGGCCGAAGGTCAGCAGGTCGCGCTTGTCCCGGCTGAGCCGCTCCTGGTTGCCGAAGAGCCACCAGCGGTGCTCGGTCATGGTGTAGAGGAACGTGCAGTTCTGGAAGACGTACGACACGGGGAAGACCCACAGCAGCAGCCACTCCAGCCACCAGCCGGTCAGGGCGACGAACGTGGCGGTGGCGGCGGCGTAGACGATCGACATGACCAGCCGGTACCGCGGCTTCACGCCGACGAAGTTGCCCTTGACCCGGCCGTAGAAGCCGAGGAGGTGGTGCCGGGGCGAGAACAGCGCCTTCCACAGGTACGTGCGGAACTGCGAGCGGGTCATGCCGGGCCGCATGCCGGTGCCCAGCAGGTAGAGGGTGTCGCTGTCCTTCATGGAGCAGGGGTAGGCGTGGTGCGCCAGGTGCTCCTCGCGGTTCTTGTCGTAGGGCGTGCGCCAGAACGCGGTGGTGATGATCTCCCCGACCACCCGGTTGACGCGCGCGGACTTGTGGAACATCCGGTGCAGCGTCTGGTGGACGACGACGACGTCGAGCCGCCGCATGCCGCCGCTGGTGAACAGCCACCCCAGGACGAGCAGGGGGATGGACCAGGCGGTGAAGGGGTGCAGCGCGAACGCGCCGAGCGTGATGCCCCCGGCCATCTGGAACAGGCCCAGCAGGCCGGCCCGGTTGGGGCTCCAGGGTATGAGCTGCTTGCCGCCCTTGAGGGGCACGCCGGTGATCCAGGTGAGGTAGGGCTGGACGAAGCCGGGGAAGAAGCGCATGCTCTCCCGCGGCTCCGCGTCGGCCAGCTCCGCGACGTCCGAGGTGCTGCTGTGCCGGAGCTGCTCGGCGCCCTCCGGCGTCGTCGGGGCCGTCTGCTCCGCCGCCCGCGGCTTCTCCTGCTCCTGCGACTTAGGCACCGGTACCTCCGAACAGCGCGTCGTTGGTCTCGTGCGTGATCTCACGGGTCAGGTCGGCGGCGCTGGCGAGCGTCATGTTCACGATCGTGCGGCTGGTCTCGCCGCGGATCGGGTAGACGCGGTGCATGGTGGTGTCGGTCTTGACGACGTAGGCGTCGCCCGCCTCCAGGTGGTACGAGCGCACCTGGCTCTTGAGCAGGGCGCCGTACACGTCGGGGTTCTGCTTGTCCCAGGAGGTGTGGGGCACGGCCTGGACGAAGCCGCCGTCCCGGTAGTCGGGGGCCTGGAGGACGAGGATGAAGCCGTAGGTGTAGTCGTCCCAGTGCCAGCCGTGGGTGTCGCCGTTCTTGCCCAGCCTACTGATCACGTAGTGCTCGCCGGCGTAGGGGCAGGTGTACACCTCCTCGCCCACGATGGAGCCGATCAGGCTCTTGACGGCCGGGGAGAAGTAGGTGGCGTGGATGAGGTGGCCCTCGTCCTTGATGACCGGCTGGCCCACCGTCGTCATCTGGCGGGGCGTGCCGTCGGTGATCTCGAAGGAGAACTTGCGGTCGACACCGTGCTCGTCCATGATCCCGAACGCCTCCCGCTGCAGCTCGCGCAGCAGGTCGGGCGGGCAGAACCCGCGGATGGGGACGATGTGCTCGTCGCGGAACCGCTCCTGTAGGCCGCTGAGTTCGGCACCGGTGAAGCGGTCGGCGAAGTGCTTCTCGTAACGGGCGTCTGTCTCCTGCATCTTGCTGGTCTGCGCCTGTGCACCGGACTCGGTAACCGTCATGGGGGATCGCTCCTAGGCAAGGGTTGCGGAGTGGTGGTACCTCGGGAACAAGAGCTGGTTGTTGGGGTTGTCGCCCAGCGGCCTGCCGTCGAAGAGGGTCTCCCTCCGCACGGTCAGGATCTTGCGGTGCAGTTCCTCGACGCTGTCGGCGGTCACGATGACCATGCCGACGACGTCGAGCTGGTCGGCACGCCCGGAGAGCGGCGTGCCGATCTCCTTCATGTGCCGTCCGTACTCGGTGCCCTCGGGGAAGCCCAGTTCGCACATCACGGTGGCTTCCGGGGGCGGCAGAAGGAGGATGTCCGCGGAGGCGCGGCGGGCGTTGCCGAGGAAGCCGAGGTCGGGTCGCTCGCCGCAGGCGATGTCGGTGAGCGGCACGGCGTACTCGATGCCGAAGGCGTTGCCCATGCACACCGCCATGGCCAGCCCGGCCATGCGGATGTTGAAGTCGATCAGCTCGATCGGCCCCTCGTCGGGGACCATGACCTCCAGGTGCGTGGGCCCGTGCCCGATGCCCAGCGCGGCGTGGAAATCCCGGGCCGCCGACTCGATCTCCGCGCGTCGCGGGTGCGGGTAGGGGAAGCACGCGGCCTGCTCGACGACGGGGTCCATCGCCGAGACGTACCGCCCGGTGAGCCCGACGACGTGCACCTCGCCCCGGTCCACGAGGGACTCCACGGAGAGCAGTTCGCCCTCGGCGCGCTCCTCCAGGACGAACTCGCCGTGGCTGAGGATGTACTCCTTCATCATCGGGTTCACCACGGCCGCCGCGGAGACCTGCTCCGCGGCGTCGCGCAGCTCGTCCATCGTGCCGACCATGAAGCACAGCGCGCTGCCCGTGCCGTTGGCGGGCTTGAGCACCGCGGATCGCTCGAACTCCCAGCTCTCCCAGGCCAGCGCCTCGGTGAGGGAGACCGAGCGCAGCGTGGAGAGCCCCTCGGCGTAGAGCTTGCGACGCACCCGCGCCTTGTCCAGCACCTGGGTGACGCCGTGGAATCCGCTGGTGGGGAGCCCGGCGCGGTGCCTGATCTCGGCCTCGAAGGGCAGCGTCGCCTCGAAGGCCGCGTAGGTGCCGACCACGTCGTAGGTGGCGTGCACGGTGTCGACGATCTTGCCGACCTGCTCCGCGTCGGACCAGGAGGGCACCCGCACGAGCTCGTCGACGAGGCCGTCCGGCACCGCGAAGGGCCCCTTGTCCTGTAGCGGCCCCTGGTTGAGGACGACGACGTGGTGGCCGCGCCGCTTGGCCTCCTGCGCGATCAGGAGCATGTGGTTCATCAGTTCGAGCAGGACGAAAGCCTGCTTCTTCTCGGACGCCGTCATGGCTGGTTCCTCCAACAGGGCTTACTGAGCGGCGGTCTGGGCGGGTGCCGGGTCGTCGACACCGGACGGCGTCGCCTGCTGCTCACGTCGCTGGATCCTCCTGCGGAGGAGCTCCCAGCCGATGACGAGTCCGACGGTGAGCGCGACGTTGAGGTACACGGTGGTGTCGATGCCGAGACTGCTGTCCAGGCCGCGGGCGAAGACGAAGGCGAAGACGGCCATGAGGCTGTAGCCGATGGCGGTCTGGAGCCCCACCACGGAGGAGACCCGCGCGTCCGGCGTGGTGGCGATCATCAGCTTGAAGTGGTGCACCCAGATGATCTCGCCGCCGAGGACCATCAGGGAGAACACGGCGACCGCGAGGACGATGTTGTCGCTCGTCGCGGGCATCGCCAGATACAGGGCGGTGATGGCCGTGACGACCGACAGGTTGACCTTCTGCTTGTTCGCGTCGTTGATGAGGTCGCGGCGGCTGAACCACTGGTAGATGAAGGCGCCGGCCATGATGCTGATCGACTCGAAGGTGAAGAACAGCGCGATGCCGGACTCCCCGTAGCCGTACCAGATCTCCGGGATCACCGTGATCAGCGACTCGTAGGTGGCCTGGAACGCGGTGACCGACAGGACGATGTAGAAGACGGCGGTGCCGATCGTGTCGTTGCGCGACATCAGCGAGGACGCTTCCCGCACGCCGGCCAGGCTGGTGCGGCGGCCCTCGCCCCGCGAGCTCTTCAACGAGGCTTCCAGCCGCGTCTTGTTGGGCCGCACCAGCACCATCAACCCGGCGGCGACGAGGAAGCAGGCGGCGTCGATCAGGACGACGGCGGCCATCCCGGCGATGTCGAGGATCACGATGCCCACCGCGCCCGCCAGCGCCATCGCGATCGGCAGGGCGGAGTTGAACAGCGGCGAGAAGGTGTTGGTCTCCTTCTCGCTGAAGAACTGCACGAGTCCCTTGACCCGGGCGTTCTGCACCGCGCTCTTCAGCAGCGCCCGCAGGAAGATGATGACGACCGCGTACACGTAGAGGTCCGGGTCCGTGAAGCCCAGGAACACCAACGTGACGCCGGCGGTGACCAGGTTGAGCCAGATCAGCAGCTTTCTGGCGTCCTGCCGGTCGATGTACTGCGCGCCCAGGATGCCGATGAAGAGGTTCGCGATCCAGTCGGCGGCGAACACGATCGCGGCCAGCGTCGCACTTCCCTTTTCCGTGAAGACGTACGCCACGTACGAGATCATCAGCAGCTTCGAGCCGAACAGGGAGATGAACGACGCGAGGAAGCTGAGCAGGAAGTTGCGGTGCAGGTACACACTCATGTCACAGAGGATCTTTCTGTTCGTGAGGCATCACGGCGCTCGGTCGCGATCCCGTCGCATGGGCGCATGGCGTGTTCGCGTCGCCAGGGGCACGTGAGGTCGGCGCACGACGTTGACGGGGCGCTGGGGCGCTCGCCGACGCGGTCATGGGCTCGGCAAGGGCGTGGCACGGGCGCGGCACGAGCGGCCGGACCGGTCTCGTCCGGCCGACGCGGACTCCGTCCCGCTGTCGCGGGGCACCGCGCGTGTGCCGGACGGTGCCGTCAGGACCTTCCACGGACCGGCCGACGGCCGCGTCCCGGAAGCACACCGAACAGACCCCCGTTCTCCCCGCGGAGCACGGACGAGGCAACGGCCCGAAGGCCGGCCTCCCGCCCGCTTGCTCCCAGCACTCGGGTCAGCCCCACCCTGTGTCGCCCTGGGAACCTCCGGACTGCACGGCGGCGGAGATCTGGCCGGGCCGCTGATCCGCCGCCACGTGCGCGGCCGGACCCGCGTCCTGTGTCAGGACTCCACCTGCCAGCACCAGGCCCAACGCCAGTGCGGAGGCCGAAGCGGCGAGCGCTGCTCTCTTGGCCATGTCCCCGTATCCAATCCTGTGAAGATTGTTCTCTGAAGGTCGCCTGAGGTGGCGGCGAGCCCCACGGGAAGAGGTTGCCCCGGCCTCGTGTCGCGCGGCAACATAACGACATTGTCGTGATTGAGACAGGCGTAAGTAGGAAGGCTTGCGCAGCAGGCCAGCGCCGTTCCACCGCGGAGCACAGCCCTCCACGCTCCTTTGCCCGGTCGTGACGTGACGGACCACACCGTGCGTTCGGGCAACGGAACACCCCCGGTGGCATCTTCCCCACCGGCACGGCGGCCGGCGTCCGGAAGGGGGGTGTCATCCGGCCGTCACGACCGCTCCCGGCGCCCGGCGCCCGCCGCCGCCCGCACGTCGCGGGCGGCCTGCTCGCACCCTGCTGGCGAAGTCTCGAAGGAGGGCCCAACGCCTCTGTTTTACCCGGTACTTCGCGCGGAATGCTGTGGCAAGCTCAACATGGCGTCGTAAAAATGACAGTCTCAAGAAGGACAGGCCCCGATGGTCAGCGAAGGCGCACGGACGATACCCCCCGTTCTCAGCCCCACGGCGATCCGCCTCTACCGCCACGTCGTCCGGCACACCGTCCTCCCCATCGAGGAGGCCACCCGCGCCGCCACGGGCGACGAGGGCGAACCGGCCGACGCAGCCGTCGAGTCCCTGCTGCGGCTCGGGCTGCTGCGCCGCGTCGGACGGCAGCGCATCGCCGCCGTCGACCCGGCCCTCTCCTCCATGCGGGTCCTCCACAGCCACGAGCAGCACCTCGCCGAGGAGAAGCGCCGCCTCGCCGCCCTGCGCGACCAGCTCCACCTGCTCGACTCCATCCACCGCGCCCAGGGGGAGCTGGACGCCCCCTCCCAGGAGCGGCTGACCTCCAACCGCGCCGTACGGGAGACCCTCAACCAGCTCGCCACCTCCTGCGCCAAAGAGGTCCTGGCGGCCCAGCCCGGAGGGCCCCGCCCCGCCGACGTCCTCGCCGAGGCCGCCGACCGCGACCTCGACCTGCTCAACCGCGGCGTCCAACTGCGCTCCCTCTACCAGCACTCGGCCCGCTTCGACAGCGCCACCCTCTGGCACGCCACCCAGCTCACCTCCCACGGCGCCGAGATCCGCACCCTCAGCAGCGGCCTGACCCGCTTCCTCGTCTTCGACCGCGAGACCGTCGTCCTCCCCCTGCCGGACGCCCCCGAGGGCGCCCTCGTACTGCGGGACCCCGACCTCAGCTCCTTCGCCGCCGACGTCTTCGAGGTCCTGTGGGCCCAGGGCCAGCCCATGGGCCGCTGCCAGGACAAGCCCTCCATCCAGGGCATCGGCAACCAGACCAAGCAGGCCATACTGCGGCTGCTCGTCCAGGGCTCCGACGACCGCGGCGTGGCCCGCGCCCTCGGCATCTCCGTGCGCACCTGCCAGCGCCACGTCTCCGAGATCATGACCCGCGTCGGCGCCAAGAGCCGCCTGGAACTGGGCTACCTCATCCGCGAGCGCAACCTGCTGGAGCCCTGAGCGCGCCGGGCGCCTCCGGCCGTGCCGGGCCCGCCGCGCGTCCCGGTGGCGGGCCCACCCCGTCGATCGGCTTACATGGAGCCATGACCGACGCAGAGACCATGCCCGACTGGGAGAAGCGGTTCCGCGCCCCGCGCGTCTCCCTGCCCGACTGGGCCGAAGACGCCCCCGACCACGCGCTGTTCGTGTCGAACGCGACCGGCACCTACGAGCTGTACGCCTGGGACCGGACCACCGGCGAGACCCGCCAGGTCACCGACCGCCCGAACGGCACCACCGACGGCCTCCTCTCCCCCGACGGCCGCTGGATCTGGTGGTTCGCCGACACCGACGGCGACGAGTTCGGCGTCTGGATGCGGCAGCCGTTCACCGGCCCCGGCGGGGACGGCGAAGGCGGTGCGGGCGGCGACGAACCGGCCGTGCCCGGGCTCAAGGCCGCCTACTCGGCCGGGCTGGCCCTCGGCCGCGACGGCACCGCCGTCGTGGGCCGCTCCACCGACGAGGAGGGCACGACGATCCACGTCGTACCGCCGGGCGGGGAGCCGGCCGAGATCTACCGGCACCGGGAGTCCGCGGGCGTGGGCGACCTGAGCCACGACGGCCGCTACCTCGTCATCGAGCACACCGAGCACGGCGACGCCATGCACGCGGCACTGCGCGTCGTCGACCGCGACGGCGGAGCCGTCGCCGAGCTGGACGACAGCGAGGGCGGCACCAAGGAGCTGGGGCTCGCCGTCCTCGGCTTCGCCCCGCGCGACGGTGACACCCGGCTGCTGGTCGGGCACCAGCGGCGCGGCCGGTGGGAGCCGATGGTGTGGGACCCGGTCGCCGGGGAGACGCACGACCTCGCGCTCGACCTGCCCGGGGACGTCGGCGCCGAGTGGTACCCGGACGGCACCGGGCTGCTCGTCGTCCACAGCTACCAGGCCCGCAGCGAGCTGTGGCGCTACGACCTGGCCGACGGCGAGCTGACCCGGGTCGAGACACCGCCGGGCACCGTGTCGGGAGCGACGGCCCGCCCGGACGGCACCGTGGAGTTCCTGTGGTCCTCCGCCGCCCGTCCTCCCGCGCTGCGCTCGACCTCCGGCGCCGTCGTCCTGGACCCGCCGGGGCTCAAGGCGCCCGCCTCCCGGCCGGTCGAGGACGTGTGGGTCGAGGGGCCCGGCGGGCGCGTGCACGCCCTCGTCCAGCGGCCCGACGGCGAGGGACCCTTCCCCACCGTCTTCGACATCCACGGCGGCCCGACCTGGCACGACTCCGACGCCTTCGCCGCCCAGCCCGCCGCCTGGGTCGACCACGGCTTCGCCGTCGTACGCGTCAACTACCGCGGCTCCACCGGCTACGGTCGCGCCTGGACGGACGCCCTCAAGCACCGCGTCGGGCTCATCGAGCTGGAGGACATCGCGGCGGTGCGGGAGTGGGCCGTCACCTCCGGCCTGGCCGACCCCGAGCGGCTCGTCCTGACCGGCGGCTCCTGGGGCGGCTACCTCACCCTGCTCGGCCTCGGCGTGCAGCCCGGGGACTGGACGCTGGGCATCGCGGCCGTCCCGGTGGCCGACTACGTCACCGCCTACCACGACGAGATGGAGGCGCTGAAGTCCATGGACCGCACGCTCCTCGGCGGCACTCCCGAGGAGGTGCCCGAACGGTACGCGGCCTCGTCGCCCATCACCTACGTGGACGCCGTCCGGGCCCCGGTCTACATCTCGGCCGGCGTCAACGACCCGCGCTGCCCGATCCGGCAGGTGGAGAACTACATCGAGCGCCTGGCCGCCCGGCGGCACCCGCACGAGGTGTACCGCTACGACGCCGGGCACGGCTCGCTGGTGGTGGAGGAACGGATCAAGCAGGTCGGTCTGGAGCTGCGGTTCGCACTGCGGCACCTGGGTCTTCCCGAGTCTCCCGGCCTGGCGTCTCCCGGTCCGGAGTCCGCCGGTCCGCAGTCTCCCGGTCCGGACTCCGCCCGTCCGGCGTCCCGGGAATGAGGCCCATCTCGGCGTCGCGGGCCACCTCCACCTCACGGCGGAAGAAGCGGAACCACATGAACACCACGAACCCCGCGAAGACGAACCACTCGGCCGTGTAGCCGAGGTTCTGGAAGGCCTTCATGTCCAGCCCGCTGCCCTTCGCGGCGGCGGGCGGGACGGCCCTCAGCGGCTCGCGCGCCGACTGCACGGTGATCCAGGCGTCCTCGACGTCGTAGGGCACGAGGTTCACCAGCGAGGCCGCGCTGATCACCCCGAGCTGCCCGGCCGGCAGACCCGTCCGGCCACGGCTCTCGGACGCCTGGAGCGCGCCCGTCACTCGCACCTCGCCCGCCGGGGCCGGCGGGACGCGGGACGCGTCCGGCTCCCCCGGCAGCCAGCCGCGGACGACGGGCACGGCCGGCCCGCCGCCGTCCGGACGCAGCGGCGTCAGCACGTAGAAGCCCCGCTCGCCGTCCAGCGAGCGGTCCGGCACCAGATACTCGTGCCCGGAGTCGTAGCGGCCCTCGACCCGCGCCATCCGGCCGGAGGTGTCACCGGTGACGGGAAGCAGCGCGGCCAGCGGCTCGGCCTCCTGGGCGGCGCCCTGCGTGGCCAGCCGGTCGTGGCGGCGCTGCGAGTCCACCCGGTCCTCGAACCGGCTCAGCTGCCAGGCGCCCATGACCACGCAGAACGGCACCGCCAGCACGAGGAAGACGTTGAGCATCCACCAGCGGGGAGTCAGCAGGAACCGGTACACACCCACCACGGTACGGGGGCGAAACCGGCACGCCGGACCCACCCCCGCCCGGCGGGACGGCGGGCGGCGGGACGGCGGGCGGCGGGCGGCGGGACGGCGGGCGGCGGGCAGCGGGACGGCGGCGGCTCAGCTCACCGGCAGCACGCCCGTGCGGTACACCGTCCCGGCGCAGACCCCTCCCAGGAAGGCCGTCGGAGCCGACGGCTCCCCCGCGGCCGGGACGTAGCGCAGGATCACGGCCGTGGCCGCGCCCTCGTCCTCGGCCTCGTCCACCTGCTCACCGCTGCCCGTCCCGGTGTCGGAGAGCGTCGTCAGCCCGGACGGCTCGTTCTGCTCCGGGCCCGATCCGCTGGACGTCGCCGTCTGCTCCCCGCCCTCGGTGCCGCCGCCCCCGGTGGACCCGGACGTCGTCTCCTCGCCGCCCTCGGTGCCGCCGTCCCCGCTCTGGGCGCCGCCGTCGTCCCCGCCCGAGCCTCCGGTGGTCTCGCTCCCGCCCGACGTGCCGCCCTCCGACGGCTCCGGATCCGGCTCCGCGTCCGGCGCCGGGCAGCCCCCGGGGCCGCGCTCCGCGTCCGGCATCCAGGCGAACCGCACCTGGAAGGACTCCCCGGGGCGCAGGATCAGCTCCTTCACGACCTCCGGCGGTTCGGGCAGGCCGGGTGCCCGGCCGCCCGCGGTGTGGTCCAGGACGGTGATCGCGGTGGCGTCCGCCTCCCCGCGCGCCTTCGCCGAGAGCTGGTCCGCCGCTCCGACCCGGCAGCTCTCGCCGGAGACGTTGGTGAACCGGAAGGCGCCGTGGATGACCCCGTCCTCGTCCGGCTTTCCGACCTCGGCCTCGGGCTCGCCGAGCTGGTCGCGCAGGCAGCTCGGGGAGGACGGGCCCAGGCCGTCGGTGTCGTCCGGGCTCGGGGAGGTGCTGGGCCGCGACGCGGCGCCGCCGTCTCCCGTCCCCTCGTCGCCGGACGACTCGCCCTGCGCCCCCGTCGTGTCCCGGCCACCGTAGGGCTTGCCGCTCCCGGCGTCCGTGCTGTGCGCCGCGTTCGCCCGGTCGTCCTCAGCGAGCGGCCCCGGCACCACGCCGGTCGTCATCAGCGGGACCGTGACCGCCGTGACCAGCACCGCCGTGGCGGCGCCGATCATCGCGTGCCGGCGCCGGGCCCGGCGTACGGGCACCGCGTGCCGCAGGTGGTCCAGCGCGTCCCGGGACGGCTCGATGTCGCGCACGGCGTCCTGGAGCAGCCGCCGCAGCTCGTCCTCGTCCTCGGGCAGCCCGGAGCCCTCGTCCGGCTCTCGGCCCTTGCCCGGCCCCGCCGTCATGCCGGTGCCTCCATCGCCACCCGGAGCGCGGCGATGCCGCGCGAGCCGTACGCCTTCACCGAGCCCCGGGAGATCCCGAGCGTCTGGGCCACCTGCTCCTCGGTCATGTCCGCGAAGTACCGCAGCACCAGGACCTCCCGCTGCCGCCGCTGCAGCCCGCGCAGCGCCCGCTTGAGCTCGTCGCGCTCGAGCGCCTCGTAGGCGCCCTCCTCCGCGCTCGCCGCGTCCGGCATCGGCTTCGACAGCAGCTTCAGCCCGAGGATGCGGCGGCGCAGTGTGGAACGCGAGAGGTTGACCACGGTCTGCCGCAGATACGCCAGCGTCTTCTCCGGGTCCTTCACCCGCCTGCGGGCGGAGTGCACGCGGATGAACGCCTCCTGCACGACGTCCTCGCAGGAGGCGGTGTCGTCCAGCAGCAGGGCCGCGAGGCCGAGCAGCGAACGGTAGTGAGTGCGGTAGGTCTCGGTCAGGTGGTCGACGCTGGTGCCCACGACAGCGGCACCGTCAGTCTCGCCGTACGCCGCGGGCGGGAGCCCCGCGGCCGTCGGGGGGGCCGTCGCACCCCGTGATCCGGACGCTCGCGCCACCGCCGGGCGCTGGGAAGCCGCCGACCACGGCGCCATCACAGGCACGCCGCCGATAGGCCGTGCCGTCGAAACGAGTACCTCTGCCACGCCTGTATGACACGCCGCCCCCCGTCAGGGTTGTACGCGCTCGGCGTCGCATCTGACGACGTCACGAACTCCCCCATGCGTACTCGCCTCACTCGTACTTCCCCTTCACCGGCGCCGTGGAGCTCGCGATGGCGCCCCGAGGACGCGCCGGAGTGCCCTGTTGTTCCAGGCACCGCGAGCATCTTCGACCACGGGATGACCCTGGGCAAGTCCATACCAAACACAGGTCGATCACGACTGTTTCACATTTCCCGCCAACCCGGCCACTACGGGACGGACCGGGAACGCCGAGGGGCGCCGGACCGCGTCCGACGCCCCTCGGTCCCGCGGAGTGTGGCTCAGCGGCCGGTGCCGCCGTAGACCACGGCCTCCTCGGAGTCGCTGTCGAGCCCGAACGCGGTGTGCACCACCCGCACGGCCTCGTTCACGTCGTCCTGCCGGGTGACGACCGAGATCCGGATCTCCGAGGTGGAGATCAGCTCGATGTTCACGCCCGCGTTGGACAGCGCCTCGAAGAACGTGGCCGTGACGCCCGGGTTCGTCTTCATACCCGCGCCGACCAGCGAGATCTTCGCGACCTGGTCGTCGTAGCGCAGCGAGTCGAAACCGATCTGCGCCTTGCGCCGCTCCAGCGCCTCGATCGCCCGCTTGCCGTCCGTCTTGGGCAGCGTGAACGAGATGTCCGTCAGGCCCGTCGAGGCCGCGGAGACGTTCTGCACGACCATGTCGATGTTCAGCTCGGCGTCCGCGACGGCCCGGAAGATGGCGGCGGCCTCGCCCGGCTTGTCCGGCACGCCGACGATCGTCACCTTGGCCTCGGAGGTGTCGTGCGCGACACCCGAGATGAGCGCCTGCTCCATGGGCTCGTCCCCTACTCGCGGTTCGTTGCTGACCCACGTACCCGGCAGGCCAGAGAACGACGACCGGACGTGGATCGGGATGTTGTATCGGCGTGCGTACTCCACGCACCGGTGCAACAGCACCTTGGAGCCGGAACTCGCCAGCTCCAGCATGTCACCGAAGGAGATCCAGTCGATCTTCTTCGCCTTCTTGACGACCCGGGGGTCGGCGGTGAAGACGCCGTCGACGTCGGTGTAGATCTCGCAGCACTCGGCGTTCAGCGCGGCGGCCAGCGCCACAGCCGTCGTGTCGGACCCGCCACGGCCGAGCGTGGTGATGTCCTTGCTGTCCTGCGAGACCCCCTGGAAGCCGGCGACGATGGCGATGTTGCCCTCGTCCAGCGCGGCCTGGATCCGCCCCGGCGTCACATCGATGATCCGCGCCTTGTTGTGCACGGCGTCGGTGATCACGCCGGCCTGGCTCCCGGTGAAGGACTGCGCCTCGTGGCCCAGCGATTTGATCGCCATGGCCAGCAGCGCCATGGAGATACGCTCTCCGGCGGTCAGCAGCATGTCGTACTCGCGACCGGAGGTGATCGGAGACACCTCGCTGGCGAGATCGATCAACTCATCCGTCGTGTCACCCATCGCCGACACCACGACGACCACCTCGTGGCCACGCTTCTTGGCTTCGACGATCCGCTTGGCGACGCGCTTGATGCCCTCTGCGTCGGCAACGGAGGAGCCGCCGTACTTCTGCACGACTAGGCTCACGTGCGCTCCTCGTTTCTCAGTCTCACCGGACCCTTTCGCCGGGGCCCTCGGTCGGCTCATTTTATCGAGCGGTCGGATATCGGCCTCTCGAAACCGCATCCTGAGACGCGGCCACGGCCTCCCCTGCCCGCTCCCCGCGCGCCCACACGGAAACGTGCGATACCTCACACAATGCGTCACCGCCCCGGTGAGCCCGACGCCCCGGCACCCCTACGCGTAGTCCCTCAGCTTCTCCGTGTGCAGCGTGATCCCGACGGGCTCCGGCAGGCGGACCGTGTCGCCGCAGTCGTGCGTGCGGCGGCTCTTGTACCGCCCCCTCTCCGGCTCCGCGTACACCGCGTCACGTTCGGCTCCTCACCGATGGCCGCATCGTCGCTCGCACACGGTTCACCTGGGCGGAAAGCGCCTGCGCGTCGATGCGCGGGCGGCTGGGCCGGGCCTCCCCCCGGCACGCGGCGCAGACGCCGCCGGGAAGGGCCTCGGGGCGGCCCGGAGCCTGGCACACGCTGCACTCCAGCAGCCGCAGGGCCGACGCGGGCCGCGACGGCGCCGGGGCGGCCGGGGGCACGGGTGGGACCGGGGGCGGCTCGGGCGGCATGCCGTCGGTCAGCCGGCGCCGGGCGAGGGCCCGCGGGCTGTGGACCTCGGACGGCAACCCGGCCGTCAGCGCGAGCCCGAGCCCCTCCGGCGTGACGCCCCGCTCCAGCCATCGGGCGGCGAGGGGCGCGAGCGCGGCGCAGGCCGCGGCGGACAGCGTCATGCGCGCGTCGCGCCGCCCCAGCCCGGCCAGCGCCTCGAAGGCGGGCTCCCGACGGCGTGGGGGCTCCGCCTCCCGCACCCCGCGCGACGGCACGCCGCCGCCCGCGCGAAAGGAGGCCCACCACGCGTCGTCCCGCGCGGTGCGGGTGAAGTACGTCCGCGTTACCCAGTGCTGCGGGCCGTCCCCGAGCAGATGCTCGCGCACCCGCCGCAGATGCCCGGCCTCCGACAGCCGCCGCAGCGCCGTCCACAGGGCGCACTGTCCGTAAGGCAGCACCTTGGCCAGCGTCTTGACGGAGACGTCCGCGCCCTCGGGCAAGCGGTCGAGGTAGGCGGCGATGGACGCCTCGCGGGCGGGCAGATGTGCGAAATCTGAGGCGGTACGGGGAAGTTGTTCGGGCGCCGAGCGCTTTCCGTACCCCGGATTGGCGAGAGGGTGTGCGTCGGCGGCGGACTCGGGGCTAAGCTCGTGAACAGCCACGGATCGTTGGTCTTTCTACTTGTGGACGATTCGTCGGTCAGACCCCGGCTCTGGTGCTGACGACACCAACCGGGGTCATTTCTTTCTTGCCGCGAACGCTAAACCGCGCGCACTCGGCGTGGCAATTCGACCACCTTTAGTCATATTTACACCCTGAGCGGTTGCTCTCCCTCGACCGGACAGGGGTGGGTGGGCGGGTGGAAGCCCTCCACCCATTCCTTGCAAAGACGGCTCGGAGCCCGCGACTTGAGCCTCGGAGCTATCGCGCCGCGACGTCCCCGAGGTCGATCTCGACGTCGAACGGGACACTGAGCTTCAGCACGTCGTGGTGAATTCCGGTGACCGCGTACGTCCGCGTCGCCGGCTCCAGCTCGAAGACGTAGACCACCGGCCGCCCACCGGTGTTCTCCACCCGCCAGAAATGCGGAATGCCCGCCGCCGCGTACTTGCGCGGCTTGGTGTCCCGGTCCCGGGCTTCGGAGTCCGGCGACACGACCTCAACGGCGACGAGGACGTCTTCGGGGTGGAACGCGGTCTGCCTCAGCCCGGTGACGGCATCCGCTCTCGCCACGCACAGGTCCGGCTCCGGCCTGTTGCGTTGGTCCAGGGCGACGGTCATCTCCCGGACGACCGTCAGCTCGGGAGGCACGGCCTGGATCAGCCCCCGCTCCAGAACGCGCAGCACAAGCATGTGGAAGATGGCTTGCGGACTCACGAAAACGAGACTCCCGTCGATCAGCTCCGTGTGCGGGGGCAGATTCGGAAGCCGGTCGAGGTCCTCGGCGGTGTAACCGCCCTCGGGCGGGGTCGGCCACTGGTAATCGGGCTCGGTGCTCATTACTGCTCCCATGGGCCGCATGTTCGCCGACCACAGCAGCGTACCCACGAGAAAGGGCGACAGCGTCACCACAGCGAGTGAGGAATCACAGCAGAAGAAACGATCACCGAAATATACGTTCGAACGCGCATCCGCGAGACACACTCAAGAACGCGGACGGGCGCGGCACCGAGGCCCGCCGAGCGAACGGCGGGCCTCATTCACCCACGGTTCAGCGCACCGCGCAGCGCTTCCGCAGGGCCGCCCGCGCGGTGCGCAGCGTGAGCGCGGCGGAGCGCGGCTCGACGGTGACCCTCGGGCGACGGCCGAGGCCCCAGCCCCCGCCCGCGCCGGACACCCGCTCGTTCAGCTCCTCCGCGAACGGCTGACCGGAGCGGCGCAGGCACAGCAGCTCGTAGTGATCCGGGTGCCCGGTGCCGGTGTGGTGCAGGCCGAGCCGCAGCCGCGCGTACCGTCCCACCGTGGCGTGTGCCGACACCGACACGACCGCCTCGTACGGAATGCGGCTCACCGCCTTGCGGTCCTCCCACTCGATGCCGTCCTCCGAAAGCCGGACGGTCACCCCGCCGCAGCGCAGAACGGGCTCGGCCCCCGCTGTCTTCGTTTCCCCCATCGTCGTCCCCCTTCCCCTGTGACAAAACCATGCCGCACCACGGCCACCGCCCGCCAGTCCATTGCCGGTCGTTTGTCGACGGCTCCCGTTGCCGGGATCCGGCAACGGGCCGACGGCTCGGCCGTAGCCCGCCTTCGAGCCCGGCGTCTTCCCGAAGTTGGGCAAGGCGTCCACCACGCGGTGCTGTCGGGCGCCTGTGGTCGGGAGAAGGGGTTGTCCTCGGCGTACGAGAGTAGATTCGATCTCTGACACCATGAGCACCGGCCGGGGGGAGAACAGCCACATGGACTGGGGGACGCTCGTCGCGACCGTGAGCGGCGGTTCCATCGCCATAGCCGGAACCGTCCTGGCCGACTTCCTGAGCCATCGCCGTGAGAGCGGGCAGGGGTTGGGGGAACGTCGGCGAGCGGTGTACATCGAGTTCATCGGCGCCGCCGAGGCGTGCCACGCCCAACTGCGCCGGATCGCCCAGTTCCCCGGCAGCGTCCCCGACCTCGACGAGGCGGCCCGCGCGGCCCTGGGGGACAGCGGGATCAACGAGGTCAGGGAACGCCTGTTCATCGACGCCGACACCGCCGTCGCCAGCGCGGGCCAGGCCATGTACCAGCGTCTCCGCGGCCTCCAGCGCGCCGTCGCGGCGGGCGCCGACCCCTCGTCGGCCGCGTTCCACGACGCCTACCACCCCTACATCGGCGCCGTCTGGGCCTACCGCGTGGCGGTTCGCGAGGAGTTGGAGGGGCAGTCCCTCACGCCCAAGGCCTTCGGCTGGACCCGCTGGGACGGCAAGGACCGCTGCCCGCAGTGCGAGGCCGCATGACACCGCGCGTCCGTTCCCTCCGGCCCGAGGGCTGGCCCGTCTGGCGCGAACTGCGCCTCAGGGCCCTGGCCGAGGCGCCCCACGCCTTCGGCTCCACCCTGGCCGAGTGGACGGGCGACGGCGACCGGGAGGCCCGGTGGCGGGCCCGCCTGGCCCTTCCCGGCTCACGCTCCTTCGTCGCCTCGCTGGGCGACCAGGACGTCGGCATGGCCAGCGGCATCCCGGGCGAGACGGCCGGAGTGACGGAGCTGACCTCGTTCTGGGTCGCCCCCGAGGCCCGGGGCCAGGGCGTGGGCGACGCCCTCATCCGGGCCGTCGAGGACTTCGCCCGCGCCTCCGGGTCCGCGCTCCTGGAGTTGGCGGTCCGGCCCGACAACGCGCCCGCCCTCGCCCTCTACCGCCGCAACGGCCTCACCGACACCGGCCCCCACGGCGACGTCACCCCCGACGGCCGCCGCGAACACCTCCTGCGCAAGCCCCTGACCGGGGATGACGTTCAGCGATCGTTCAACTCCCCCTGGTAGCCTCCGTTCCCGACCGAACAACTGACCACAGTGGGACGGAATCGGGCTGCATGAGTTTCGACGCGGAATGGGCTGAGCTCCGGGCGAACGCACAGGAGCGACACAACGCCACCAGGCTCAACGGCCTCGACGGCGAGGGCGGCTACGGCGGCGGCCAGCCCGATCTCGTCGTCCACCAGGACGACCTGGGCGCGGTGGGCAACGCCGCGTTCGACCTGCACGGCAGGTTCAGGAAGGCGGCGGACATCCAGGGCGCCGGGCGCGACGGCGAGGGCCTCAGTTCAACCGCCAGGGCAGGCCTGAGCCTTGAGCGGCACAACTTCCTCTCCGGCCGCACCCTCAACATCACCGAGGCGACGTGGAAGACCAAGGTCGACACGTTGCTTCAAGCCTGCGCTCACATCAGTAACCACCTGGACTTCTCCAAGAAGCGCCACGCCGAGGACGAGGCACACATCGAGGCCACGATGCGACACCACCACAACAAGGCCGTCTTCTCCGTCTCGGAGATCGACAAGCTGATCCGCTGAGCGGGGAGAGATCATGGGGAAGATCACCTTCGCGGACCTGCGCGACGTGGACCTCGGCGCACTCGGCGAGGCAGTGGACGACTGGAAGACCATGGTCGACGCGCTCGACGACATCGCCGAGCATGCCAACACGCACAACAGCGGCATGGTCCGCCTCTCCGAGAACGCCCGCTGGGCCGGGCTCAACGCCACCGTGACCAGGGAGTTCGTCAAGAAGACCGGCAACGAGTTCAACGACGCCCACGCCGAGGCCCGCAGCATCTGGAGCGTCCTGCGCGACGCCCACACGGAGCTGGAGGAGATCCAGAAAAGCCTCAGGCGCGCCGTCGAGCACCGGGACCCCATGCTCGTCGTCATCGACAACGGCGACGGCACCGTCAAGGTCAGCTTCGCCACCTACCCCGGTGACTCCGGGCCCATCCAACGCACCGACGCCGAGATCGAAGCCCGCGACGCCCTGGAGCGACGGCTCAACCGGCTGATCGAGAACGCCGAGGAGATCGACGCCTCCCTCAACCGCGCCCTCGACAAGAGCCAGGGTCCCGACGCCCGGAACTTCGGCCACGCGACCTACGACTCACTCGACGACGCCCAGTCCGAACGAGCCACCCAGCTCGCCGAGAAGAGCCTGAAACTCACCGAGCAGGGCAAACAGCTCAGCACGAAGGAACTCACCGAGTGGCAGCTCCTCATGGAGCACAACTCCAAGGACGACGCGTTCGCCACCGCGTTCTACCGTGCGCTCGGCCCCGAGGAGGCCCTCCGCCTCCACGCCCAACTCGGCGTCGACGCCTCCATGGACGGCGACAAGGAACGCCTCGAACTCGCCCGCCACATCCAGAACAGCATGGGCGTCACCCTCGCCACGGCCACCGACCTCCCGCCGAACCACCAGCCCACGGCGGCCGGCGACAAGACGTACATCGGTGACCGCTGGATCGCCGACCTCAAGAAACTCGGCCGCGAACCCCTGGTTCTCAACCACCCGGACACGGCCTACACCCCACGCGGCTACCAGGTCCTGGCGAACATCTTCCGCCACGGCGAGTACGACAAGGAGTTCCTCAACCCCATCGCGCAGGACATGGTCCTGTTCGAGCGGGAGAACGGCAACTACTACAAGACGTGGGGCCACCCCAGTCCCGAGCCGGGGCAGCGTGGCATCGACCTGAGCCTCGGTAAGCACGGAGGCGGCTTCGACCCCATGACGGGGCTCATGGAAGCCATGTCCCACAGCCCGGAAGCAGCCGAGGAGTTCTTCCACGGCTCGACCGGGGGCGGCGAGGGCAACCCGAAGAAGCTCAGCAACTTCGACTACTTCCTCGGCGACGAGAACGGCAAGGGCGCCCGCACGTGGCGTCCCGACTCAGCGGAGATCTGGAACGAGAAGGAGATCAACGGCGTCGACTCCCTCGGCCGCGCCCTCGAAGCCGCCACCTCGGGCCGCCCCTACGGCGACGAAGGCCCGTCAGTGAAGCACACCAAGGAGGGCGCCGAGCTCGTCGAGAAGCTCGTCTCCCGCTTCGGCGGAGGCGAGCCCGCCACACTCATCCGCCCCGGCGGAGAGCTCGAAGCCCTCACCGACAGCCTCGGCAACGTCGCCGCCGAATACATGCACGACATCCAGAAAGCCATGAATGGTGGCGATCTTGGGGGAATCGAATCCCACGGCGCTCCAGCAGAATTCAGGAAGGACGGGGAATACCTGTCCAGGTTCATCGAGAACGTGTCCACAGAACCAGATTCCTACGCCGCAATAATTCACGCCCAGCAGGCCGTGAGCGCCGAGATAATGCGGGAGGCATTGCTCGACCCCGGGGATAAGAGCTTGTCGGAGGCCGCTCGCCAGGCAGCATTCCCCGGAGCAGAAGTGGCCGCTGCCGCATCCGTCGGCCAAGCAGACGCAATCGCCGAAGCGGACGACCGCGTAAAGAAGGTCGAAGAATTCAACAAGTCGATCGAAACCGCCGATAAGTGGATTGGTCGCCTGACCGAGATGGGCCTGGAGCGAGCCAAGGTGGGTGGAGACGTGGCCGGATGGATCATCGAAGATCTACGCGAGGCAACGGTCGAGCACTTCAAGAAGGACCCCGAAGCGGCCGCAGCAGAGATCGCCGAGGATCGCGAGAATTTTATCGCTTCCGAGCGCTGGAATTCCGCAGACGCGATGAAGGAAACTGTCTACGCTGGCGCCGAGCAGGCAGGCATGTCACGTCACGACGAGAATGTAGGCGACGCCGCTACCGCAGCTTGGCAGGAAACCAAGGCAGCATACGAGCGATCCAAGTAGAAACCACCAAAGGTGATTCCCCAGATGGACTCTTCATTGGGCGACCCAGGGTCTAAGACCCACGAGAAATGGAAGCGGCTTATGATTGGCGCAGCCGCGTCACTGGCGGTCGCATCGATAGCGGGCGGCATTTACCTCTTCACCGCACCACAGAAAATTCAAATCCCAGAGAAGGTGTGCAGCGAGAAACTGGCAGGGGCCCAAGTGGAGAAACTTCTACCGAGCGAAGGAGAGCCGCAGTTTACCGAGGAAACGTACGGGGGGAATTTCGGGTGGGTGGATTACACAATCTCGAAGGGAAACTGCACTCTCAGCGCCGGCCAAGAGACGGTAAACGTCTGGTACCTGTACCGTCACGGGGATACGTATCCCCAGGAAGAGGTACAGGAAGATCGGCGCCGCGTGGAATGGGGTGAGGAGTACGGCTACTACGAGGACGGCGCCTTCTTCATGTTCGTTGGGTGCCCGCGGTCCACTCATGACGATCAAGGCAAGTTGCAACTGGCAGTCAGGTCGTCTCGCGCTGAACGCAGCCAGAGCGATGCAGGCAAGGACATCTCAGAACTTGCCTCGCTCACTGCTTCTGTCACACGCACCCTCGTCACGGACATGTTCAAGTGCCGCTCTGCGGAGAGCCTCCCGGAAGGGCCGGTGGAATTCAGCGGAGACCAGCCCTGAGACCTTCGGCAGGGCCCGTGTGCTGCGTGGCGAGTCGGCGGGGGAACGGGCGCGGCCGACGCCGCTGAGGCCGAGATGGTCACCCCGCGGACTCGGCTCGCAATGGGGTTCAACCGTCCTGGTTGGCTCTGCGCGGCCAGGTGGCCCAGCCGTTCGGCAGCGCCTTGAGGCGCTTCCTCGCCTCGGTGAGCCGGGCCTTCGGGTAGCCCTCGGCAGAGGCGCTGCCGCTCTCGCTCTCGGTACCGTCGGGCCCTGCGAAGGCATGGCCGATCGGGCAGCTCGCGCCGCGCCGGTAGTGTTCGCGGAACCTCCCCTCGGCGACGGCGAGGACCCGCCACTCCAGCTCCTCGGCCTCCTCCTCCACATCCTCGTCGCACGCGTCACACCCGCACACCGGATGCGAAAAGTCGTGCAGGACACCGGCACGCACCATCACCGAGGGGTACGCCGTGAAGACGAACGCCAAGGGGGCCCCGTCCTCGCAGGAGTTCGGCGTCAACGTGGCCACGCGCACTGGCGGCTCGTCCAGCTCGCTCACCAAGTCCGCGACAGGGGCCGGGTCGTGGCCCAGCCGGACGTCGTACGCGTCGACCAGGTAGTCGATGAGCGCGGCGGCGACGGTGTGCAGCGGGGCGAAGCGCTCCGGGTGTGCGTCAACGCTGTAGGAGTCGGCCGGGGGCTCGTCATCGCCCCACCGATTCCCGTACTCGATCACCGCGCCCGAGGCATCGCGGAAGACCGGGAGCGACAACCGGGGGCGAACGTACGCTGACATGCGATCGAGCCTATGCGGCATCCGCCTGCGGGGAAACGCGTTATTCCACGACGGGGGAAGGCCCGGCTCGTCGTGGAGCCGACGGCGTGATCAGGGCTCGCTCAGGGTCTGGGGTCGATGCGTCGTGAGGGTCCGGCGACATGCGTGTCAGGGCGACTCGCCCGACGCGCCGCCGCTTCCCATGACATCGAAGACCGCTAGCTTCGGGTCGCTCCCGACGTCACGGAACAGTCGAGGCGCTGCCGGGCCATCCGGGGCAGCTCGCGCGGCCTCCAGTGCGGCGCTGTCCCGCCACACCGTCTGGATACGCCACCGCCCGTCGGCCCCGCTCAGCAGGTCCGTGCGGACCAGCCCGGCCGGCAAGGCACTGGCGACGAGATCACGGTAGGCCGCGACGAGGTCCGCTTCACGCTCGGGTGCGACGATCGCGCTGACCTCGGTCAGGATCTGTTCGCTCATGGTTCCTGGCTCCTGGCTTCGCATGCGGCGGCCACCTGATGGCCTGCTCCGCGTGGGGACGGGCGCGGCTAGTCAGGGCTGGTGTCGGTGGCGGTGGTCTGGCCGGGGAGGGGGTGGTCGAGATCGCCGGCGCGCAGGCGGTAGACCTGCAACCGCATGCCGTAGTACTTGTCGGTCTCCCCCACCCACTCCATACCGATGCGCTTGGCCGTCGCCTCCCCCCTGGTGTTGTTGGGGCGGACGACGGCGAAGAGCTCGTCCACTTCCGGCTGGCTCAGCGCCCAGTGAGCGATCGCGTTGCCCGCCTCCGCGGCGTAACCGTGCCCCCACGCCTCGGGCACAAGCTGCCAGCCGAACTCCAGGTCCTCCCCCTCCGGAGGCATCGGCAGCACGACGACGCCGCCGATCACCCGCCGCTCGGCCGTCAGCTCCACGGCCCAGCGTCCCGTGGGCGGGGTGGCGCGGAAGTCCTCCGCGATCCACTGCTGGAGCAGCAGCCGCATGGCGTCCCGGTCACCGACGGTGTCCATGGCGGGGCTGAGCCAGCGCGCGACGTCCTCGTGGCCGTAGATCGCCAGCGCGGCGTCGACGTCGTCCAGCGTCCACGAGCGCAGCGTCAAGCGCTCTGAGGTGAGCGTCGTCCCCATGGCGTCCTCCTGCGGGCCCGGCTACACCCCCCAGGTAACCCCACTCGACCGGGTGTACGCATCAGGAGCGGCGTTTCAGGGATCTGATAAAGGACGTCCAACTGTCCGAACGTACGACCACCGGGCTACGCGCGGGCGCCTTCGAGTCACGGAAGGCGACGAGGCCGGGGACGCCCTCCAGAACTTCGAGGCAGTCCCCGCCACTGCCGTCGCTGTGGGTGGACTTACGCCAGGTGAACATGACCCCAGAGTGCCCGTGGGGTAACGCCCTGATGCGGGCGCGCTTCAGAACGGCCGAAAGGTGTTCTTCGTTGCGGCGGTCACAAACGCCTCCCATGGGGCGGCGCCGAACAGCAGCGGGTGTCGGTTCAGCGCCTTGGAGTCGCGGACCGGGACCACTCCGGGAACGCCGTCAGCCACCTCGATGCAGTCGCCACCGCTGCCGCCGCTGTACGACGACTTACGCCAGCGAGCAGTGCGCAGGTCGTGTTCACTCTTCATGGGTGTACTCCTCCGCTACCGCTTCGATCAGGGTCAGGGAGCGTTCCGGTGAAAGCGCAGCCGCCCCGACGAGATCGTAAGTCATGGTGTGGTGCCTTACCTGTTCCGGATCATCGCTGAGTTGAGCGGTGCCCAGTCCCTGGAGGTAGGCAAGCGGGGGAGCGCCGTCGAACGCCATCAGCTTGAGCGACCCCTCAAGCGCCGCGTGGGCGCCCGCCTCGAACGGGAGGACCTGGACGATGATGCGGTGGCGACGGGCGAGGGTGGCGATGTGGGTGAGGGCCTCGGCCATGACGGCGCGGCTGCCGACGACCTGGCGGAGGACGGGCTCGCCGAGGATCACCCACAACAGGGGCGTTGTCGGATCGTCGAGGACGTGGGCGCGGTCCAGCCGGGCGTCGACGAGTTCGTCGATGACGTCCTCCGGGGCGGTGGGCTGGTAGGCGCGGAAGACGGCGCGGGCGTAGGGCCTGGTCTGGAGGAGGCCGGGGATCAGAAGAGGGGCGAACTCCCTGATGTCCGTGGCGATGGCCTCGGCTTCGGCGGCCGCGGCGAAGTGGTCCGGGTAGCGGGACTTGCCCGCGGCCGCGCAGTTGCGGGAGAAGTAGCCGTCGGTCTTGAAGATCTCGTCGAACTTGGCGGCGAACTCGGGTTGCATGCGCCGGGTTCCGGATTCGAGTTGCCCGATGAACGAGCCGCTGACGAAGAGGTGTTGGCCCAGTTCCTCCTGGGTCATTCCGGCTTCTTCGCGCTTGTAGCGGAGCTCGGCGCCGAGGAAGGCGCGGGGCGAGGAGGAGGGGTCCAGCTTCTTGGGTGCGGGCATGGTGGTGCAACTCCCCACTGAGCAGGCGTCCTTGTTGGACATTTCCGCTGTTAACGCTAGCCCCTGAACGGACACGCTGGGTGTGGAACGTGAACACTCAGCGTGGAAAGGCGGTGCGGCATGGCGTCGGACAGGAGGACGACGATCGAGCGGATCGGGGCGGCCGAGGCCGTCGCGGAGGAGTTGCGGGAGGCCCTGGGGTCGGCGGGCGTGAAGCTGCCGTCGCTGCGGGTGGATCTCGTGTCCGTCGCGCGGGAGGTGCCGCGCCCGCTCGTGGACCTGGGGCGGTGCAACCAGGAGACGGCCCTGGCGTTGGCGGCCGTGGTGCGGAAGGGGTGCGGGCGGTGATGCCGTGGTCGCCGGAGGTCGGCGTGTACGCGGTGGACGTGCGCTCGGACCGGGTCGGACGGGTCATGGCGTTCGAGGGCGGATACGTGCAGCTCCGGCCGCCGGGTGGGGGCGTGGAGTGGGACTACCCGCCGGAGGCGCTGCGCCCGGCGGGCGTGCTCGGGGAACTGCGGGCGCGGGTCACGGAGATCAACCGGGAGGGACGGCTGCCGTAGGCCGCGGGCGGCCCCTCCCGGTCGGCGGTCAGGAGTTGCGCCAGAACTGGTCGAGGTCGGACGGGTTGCAGGCGGTTCCCTGGAGCCCGTAGGAGCTGTTGACGGTGAGGCACGTCCCGTCGGCCACGTTCACGAGGCTGTGCCCGTTGGACGACGTGGTGCCGACGCGCCAGTGCTGGGCATCCGAGCCGTCGCAGTCCTTGAGGGAGTAGCCCGCGTAGCTGACCGACTCCAGGCACTGGCGGGAGCTCTGGGCGACGAGGCGGAAGGTGCCGCCGCCCACAGAGGCGTACGTCCACTGGTAGTAGCGGGTGGTGCCGTTGCTCGCCTGGGAGCCGCAGGCCGCGTTCTGGACGGCGGAGCCGCCGTACGGGTTGTCGGACTCGGCGACGCACCGGTTCGTCGACGCGCTGCGGATCTGGTGACTCCCCGACGGCGGGGGCTGCTCGGGGGTGCCGCCGGTGGAGCCGCCGGAGGTGGTGGAACCGCCGGACGTTCCCGAGCCGCCGGACGTTCCCGAGTCCCCGGAGGAACCACCGGAGGAACCACCGGAGGAGCCTCCCGAGGAGCCGCCCGAGGAGCCTCCGGACGTGCCCGGGCTTCCGGTGCCGCCGGAGCCGCCGCCCGAGCCGTCCGGCCCTCCGGCGGTGCCGCCGTCGGAGCCTCCGGTGCCGCCGCCCGAGCCGGTGCCGCCGTCCGTGCCCTCGGCCGGTCCGGGCGCTCCCGGCGACGGGCTGCCGGAGGGCTCGTCCCGGCGGCCCGAGGGGCTGGGCGAGGGGGAGTTCGCGTTCTGGGAGTCCTCGGTCGGCGTCTCGGTGGACGGTGGCGCGACGGCCGACGGCGGCTCGGCGGCGTCGGCGTCGGCGTCGGCACCGGCGTCCCGTGGCGGGAGCAGGTGAGGGGTGAGCGAGACGGTCAGGATCGTGCCGGCGGCGACCACGACGGGGGTGAGGAGGAGCATCCCGCGGCGCCTGCGCCTTGCGCCCGGCTCGCGGGTGGGCTTGGCGTCGGGCGCGGTACCGCGAACGGACGCGGCATCGGGCTGGGGCTCGGGCTCCGGCTCCGGCTCCGGCTCCGGCTCGGGAGGGGCCGGGAGCGGGGGCGGGGGCTGCGCGGCGAAGGCGGCCCGCTGCGTGATCCGCTCCTCGACGGGCTGCGGCCACAGGGCCGTCGTCGCCGCCGGGACGTGCTCGTCCGCCAGGCCGGTGAGTTCGGCGGCGGTGGGGCGGTCCGCGGGGTCCTTGGCGAGGCACGACCCGACGACGGCCGCCAGCTCCGCGTCGGTCTCGGGCAGGCGGCCGAGGGAGGGCTCGGCGTGGACGACGCGGTAGAAGAGGTCGGGGCCGGAGCCGTCGCCGAAGGGAGGCCGGCCGTTCACCGCGTAGAGAATGAGCCCGGCGAGGGCGAACACGTCGGCCGCGCCGGTGAGTTCCCGCTCGGCCACGGCCTGCTCCGGGGCCATGTAGGCGGGGGTGCCGATGACCATGCCGGTCCGGGTCAGCCGGCTCTGGTCGGCCGCGCGGGCGACGCCGAAGTCGATGAGCGTCACGCCGTCGAGGGTCAGCATGACGTTGGAGGGCTTGAGGTCGCGGTGGACCATGCCGGCCTCGTGGACGGCGCTGAGCCCGGCCGCCGCGTCCCGGAGCAGCCTCCACAGGCTGTCGGGCGGCAGCGGCTCGCCGTTCCGCCGGACGGCGTCGCTGAGGGTGACACCGGGGACGAACTCCGTGGCGAGCCAGGGCGGCTGGGCGTCCCGGTCGCTCTCCAGCAGGCGTGCGCTGACGCCGTCGGGCAGTCGGGCGAGGTTGTCGAGCTCGTGCCCGAAGTGGCGCAGGAAGTCCTGGTCCTCCGCCAGCGCCGGGAGGACCTGCTTGACGGCGACGTACGTCCCCGCCGAGTCTCCCAGGTAGACGCGGCCCATACCGCCCGCGCCGAGCAGCCCGAGCAGCCGGAACGAGCCGATGCGCCGTGGGTCCCCCGGTTGGAGGGGCGTGGCGCCGCTACCGCTCAAACTAGAATTTTCTTCCAGTCCCCCATGCATGCGGCTCAGGCTAGCGGAGGTCGCCCGGCGACCCAAGGGGGGAACAATTCAGTTACGGGGTTGCTGAGTTGACCTGCCCTTGGGGCCTGCCGTCAGGGCGCGGGACGCCAGGGGCTGAGGGCGATGCGGCCGGTGGTACCGAGGTCGAGGCCGCCGTCGGGGGTCAGGGTGTGCCAGGGCTCCCCGGCGCCGGGAGCGACGTCGAGGTGGGGGGCGCCCACGATGTCCCCGAACTCCACGGTGTTGCGCCAGACGACGCTGGCCTGCGCCGATTCGCCGGGCTGGAGCGTGACGCGGCGAACGGCGGCGTCCTGCCCGCCGGTGGCGGTGATGTGCCCGGTGCCGTCGAGTACCCGGACGTCGACGGGCCGACGGTCGGCGTCGAGGACGCGGGCTTCGGGGTAGCCCTCGACGGTGTATGGGGTATCACCGCAGTTGGTGAGGGTGAGGCCCATGGCCCGCAGGCCCATGGCGGCTTCGGGCGGCCAGGGGGCGGTGATGCGCACGCCGGAGTCGGGGCAGGTGGTCGGCTCGGGCGAGGGCGTCGGGTCCGGCGGGAGCGGATTCGGGACCGAGGTCGGAGGCGGGGGCAGGGGCAACGCCCGGTCACCGCCGGTCGGAGCATCGGAGCCGTCGAGGTCCAGTTCGTCGGCCTCGACGGAGTACTCGCGGGTGGGCGGGCCGTCGCCCGCGGGTGCCGCCGTCACCGTCGGCCCGGCGCCGCAGCCGGTCAGCAGAGCCGCGCAGGCTGCCAGGGGCGCCCAGAGGCGGTGTGCGGCAGGCCGCGCGGTCAGGTGTCGTCGTCTCGCCGGGTTCCCCACCATCGTCTGATCATCACACAGCCCTTGGCCGTCGACCCGCCGAACTGGCCCGCCCGGCGCGGGAGGCGCAATCTGGAACAGGGGGCGGACAAGCTCAGGATCACGACAGGGAACGGACGGAAGAAGGAGAGACTCATGGGCACCGCGGCAGCAGGCTCCGCCTTCGACACGGACGCGCTCAGGCGCGCCGTCGAGGGGCGGGACACCAGGACCATGCTGGAGCTCTACGCGGACGACGCCGAGTACCGCATGATCGACCGGAACACGCAGCCGAGCCACCCGATGGTCAGGCACGGCCGGGACGAGATCCGGGGCGTGCTGGAGGACGTGTTCTCACGGGACATGACGCACAAGCTGGAGGAGTGCGTGGTGCAGGGCGACCACATCGCGTACGTGGAGTCCTGCGAGTACCCGGACGGGACGAGGGTGCTGGCCAGCTCGATGGCCACACTGCGGGACGGACGCATCACCGAGCAGACGACCGTGCAGGCCTGGGACGAGTGAGCACGTCGTCCGGGCGGCCGCGGTTCAGCTGAGCGGCAGCTCGGCGCGCACCGTCGTACCGGCCGGAGTCAGCCGGACGGAGGTGCTGGTGGCGCAGGCCTCGACGAGGGCGAGGCCGCGCCCGCGCTCGGCGTAGCGCTGGTCGGCGTCGGGGGCGGGGACGGCGTGCGGGCGCCAGTGGCCCGCGTCCTCGACCTCGACGTGCAGCGTGCGCCGTGTGGGCACGCACCGCATCCGCAGGCTGACGTCGGCGCTGCCGCTGTGCAGGATGACGTTCGTGACCAGCTCGGTGACGACGAGGGCCAGGGCGTCGTGCAGTTCCTCGCGCAGGTTCCAGCCGCGTGCGGTGGTCGTGGCGAAGTGGCGGAGAGCGGGTGCGGCGGCGCGCGTGACCGGCAGCGTGCACGCGGCCTGCTCCGGGGTGGCGGAGGGCTCGGCGAGCGTCGTCGTGACGCTCTGCTGGTGGTGTGCGCCGTGCTCTGCGGTGATCATGCGGCTCTCCTGCGCGCTTGTTCCGCTTGCCCGTAGCCGTCTCCCAGGGGTCCGGGATCTGGACTACTCGTGAAAACCACGCTGCCGCCGTCCCCCTCTCCCAGCAATCAGGGCAAACTGAAGTACGGATACGCAAAGAACGCCGGCAGGCCCGGTGAGCAGCGCTCGGGAGCAGTGTGGTCACGGTAGGTGAGGAATTCTGGGTGCGTCGGCTGCGGCGGGCGCTGGCGGAGGCGGATTCCGGGCCGACGCTCATCCTCGTCGAGGGCCTCGCGGGCACGGGCAAGAGCCGGCTGCTGCGACGGCTGACCGAACTGCCGGAGGCCGCCCGGGGCTCGACGGTGTCCTGGCGCTGCGGCGCTGCGGCCGGGCCACCGCCCGAGGTCGCACCGGGCGGGCCGGTGCTGCTGCTCGTGGACGACGTCCACCGCGCCGACGCCGAGGAGCTGGCCCGGCTGCGGGGCACGCTGGAGAACCCGCGCCCCGGGCTGGCCGCGGTCGTGACGTACCGGCCCGAGGAGCTGGCCGTGGCCGGGCTGCCGCTCGGCGCGCCGCCACCCCGGTACGGGGACGAGCTGACGGTGTTGCCGCACCGGCTGGCGCCGTGGACCCCGGAGCAGGTGCGGCAGGCCGCCGTGGAGGCGGTCGGCGAGGGCTGCACGCCGGAGGCGGTGGCCCGGCTGCACGAGCGCACCGGCGGCGTGGCACAGGTCGTGGTGGACCTGCTGGCGGCCCTGCGGGACAGCACCCGGCTGCGGTGCACGGCGGCGGACGTGGACGACGTCGGCGTGCCGGTGCGGCTGCGGGACCTGGTGCTGGGCCGGACGGCGGCGCTCCCGGCGCGGGCCCGCCGCGTGGTGTGGGCGGCGGCGGTGCTGGGTGAGCCGGTGAGCGGCCCGGAACTGCTCGCGGTCGCCGGGCTCGACGGCGGCCCCGGCCACGCCGATGACCACACCGACACCGACCACGGGGGCGACGGCACCGCGCCCGGCCATGCCGCCCTCGTCGCCGCGCTCACCGGTGGCGCGCTGGCGGAGGACGCCGAGCACCGGTACGCCCTGCCCGTACCGCTGGCCGCGGACGCCGTCTACGCGACGCTGCCCGGACCCGTCCGGCAGGAGCTGCACGGGCGGGCGGCGGACGTCCTCCAGCGCAGGCAGCCGGTGCCGTGGACGGCGCTGGCGCAGCACCGCAGGGCCAGCGGCCGGGTCCGGGGCTGGCTGCGGGCCGTGGAGCGGGCGGCCCGGGAACACGCTCAGGCGGGGCGGCACCAGGAGGCCATCTGCCTGCTGGAGACGACGCTGGCCTCGTCCGCCGTCCCGTTGGAGACCCGGGCGCACCTGGCGGGGGTGCTGGCGAGCAGTGCGGTGGTGGGGCTGCGGTCGGACCAGACGGTGGAGGTGCTGGCCCAGATCGTCGAGGACGAGCGGCTGCCCGCCACCGTCCGCGGTGAGATGCGGCTCGACCTGGGGCTGTTGCTCTGCAACCAGGTGGGGATGAGCCACCAGGGCTGGGGCGAGCTGGAGCGGGCCGCGGGCGAACTGCGCGCCGCACGGCCGGACCTGGCGGCGCGGGCCATGTCGGCGCTGGCCATGCCGTACTGGCCGGGCAGCTCGCTCGACGTCCACCACGCGTGGCTGCGGGAGGCCGAGGAGGCGGCGGAGGCCAGCGGTGACGACGTGGTGCGGGCGGCGGTCGCCGCCAACCGCGCTTCACTCGCGCTGAGTTACGGAAACCCGGAGGGGTGGAAGCTGCTGGAGGCGCTGCCCATGGACAGCCCGGACCCCAAGCGGCGTCACCACGCCGCGCGCGGGCTGTGCAACGCCGCCAACGCGGCGGCGTGGCTGGGGCACTACGAGCGGTCCCGGGAGCTGCTGGAGCAGGGGCTGGAGCTGTCGACCAAGAGCGGCTCCCCCTACACCGAGCAGACGGGGCTGGGCACCAGGCTGCTGCTGGAGTGGACGGAGGGGCGGTGGGACGGCCTGGTCGAGCGGTGCGCGGAGTTCGTCCGCAAGACCTCCGACATGCCGGTCATCTCGGCGGACGCGCGGATGGTGGCGGGTCTGCTCTGCCTGGCGCAGGGCGAGTGGAGCCGGGCGCTGGCCTGGCTGTCGGGTCCGGACGCCCCGACCGTCGAGCACGCGGCGGCGCCGCTGGCCTCGGCGGTGTCGGGTGCGCTCATCCGTCTCGCGCTGGCCCGGCAGGACCTCCCGGCGGCGGCGGAGGAGGCCCGCGCGGCGTGGTCGAAGCTGGCGGAGAAGGGCGTGTGGGTGTGGGCCGTGGAACTGGTCCCGTGGGCCGTGGAGGCGCTGGCCCGCGCGGGAGAGGCGGCCGAAGCACACGCCATGACGGAGGAGTTCGCGGCCGGGCTCGACGGGTTGGACACGCCCGCGGCCTTCGCCACGTTGCGCTGGACGCGCGCGGTGCTCGCCGAGACGACGGGCCGGACGTCAGAGGCCGCGGTCCTGTATCAGGAGGCCGAGGCGGCGTTCGCCGCACTCCCCCGCCCCTACGTCCAGGCCCTGACGGCCGAGGGCGCGGGGCGCTGCCTGCTCGCCTCGGTCACGGACTCGGACTCGAACCCGGCCCCGGACCCGGACCCGGCCGCGGCCTCGGACCCGGCCGCGGCCTCGGCGGACGGCGGAGGAGGCGAGGGCCACCCGAGTGAGCCGCACGAGGAGGACGCGGGCGAGGAAAACCAGCGCGACGGAAGCGGCAGTTCGTCAGTTTCCGCCGCGCGGGGCGCCGTGGCCCGCACCCCCGAGGAGGCGCGGTCGCAGGGTGTCGCGGAGCTGGCGACGGCGGCCCAGCGGTTCGCCGAGCTCGGCGCGGCCTGGGACGCGGCCCGGGTGCGGGCGGCGCTACGCACGCACCAGCCCGCCGAAGGGCGACGCCCGCCGGGGCGCCCGTCGTACGGGGACCAACTCTCCCCCCGCGAACGCGAGGTCGCGGAACTCGCTGCGACGGGGTTGACCAACCGGGAGATCGCGACAACGCTGCACCTCTCGCCCCGGACCGTGGAGCAGCATGTCGCCCGCGCGATGCGGAAGCTGGGCACGGCGTCCCGACAGGACCTCGCAGAGGCCCGGGAGTCCGCCGATTTCCCCGAAAGCGCAGGTCAGGACTAGACCAGGCGTCCGACGGACGCTGGGGTTAATTGCGTATCCGTAGGTTGCGGCATCCGGATAGTCGTACAAGCTGTCCGTCCGTAGGTTCCTGGCCACCGGTTGGTCGAACGTTCACCCGCTGCGGGGGATTCGCTGCGACCGCGCTCGGCCAGCCGGTGTCGTGCAAGGGCACCCCGGAGGGAGCGGGCGTGCGGGAGGGCACCGTTCACCAAGGCGGGGTCACCGGCACCCTGCGGTCCCGGCACCGAGCACGAGTGCGCGCACCCATCGCATTCGTGTCGGCGTTCCCTCCGTTGCCCGCGTCCACCCCCTTGGCCGCCACCCCCCACCCCAACCCCCTACCCCACCCCCCACCGGGCGGCCGACGCAGCATGCGCGACTTGTCATGAACCGCACCATTCGCCGGTTCCGCTTTCCGGGGCCGGCCCGTGAAAGGCAGCACCCCCTTGAACGGTTCCAGACATCTCCGCATATCCGTCCTGGCAGTAGCCACGGCCGCACTCCTGGGCACGGGAGTGACGACGTCCCTGGCCGCCCCCAGCGCCCAGCCCACCGCGGCAGGTGCGGAGGAGACCGCCGACAGCGCAGCCCAGCGCCTCATCGTCGGCTACAAGACGCAGGCAAGCGAAGCGAAGTCCAACACCGAGGCCAAGAAGGACGCCAAGGCCAAGGGCAAGAAGGCCGGCGAGTCCCTGGACTTCGAACGCCGACTGGGCACCGGCGCCGCGCTCGTCGACCTCGGCGGCGAGCTCAAGGACAGCGCCCTCGAGGACGTCATCTCCGAGTACAAGGCCGACCCGGACGTCGCGTACGTCGTCCCGGAGACGCGCATGTACACGATGGCGGACCCCAACGACACGCTGTACAACCAGCAGTGGGACCTCTTCGAGGCCACCGCGGGCATGAACGTCGAGAACGCCTGGACCTCCGGCTCCACCGGCTCGGGCGTCAACGTCGCCGTCATCGACACCGGCTACGTCGCCCACTCCGACCTGGCCGCGAACGTCATCGACGGCTACGACTTCATCTCCGACACCTTCATGTCGCAGGACGGCGACGGCCGTGACGCCGACGCCTCCGACCCCGGCGACTGGATGAACAAGGGCGAGTGCGGCACCGACCAGTTCGGCCGCCCCGTCCCCGCCCGTGACACCAACAACTCCTGGCACGGCACCCACGTCGCGGGCACCATCGCCGCCTCCGCGGACAACGGCCAGGGCATCGCGGGCATCGCCCACAACGCGACCATCCAGCCCGTGCGCGTCCTTGGCAAGTGCGGCGGCACCACCGCCGACATCATCGACGCCATCATCTGGGCCTCCGGCGGCTCGGTCCAGGGCGTGCCGGACAACCCGAACCCCGCCGACGTCATCAACATGAGCCTCGGCGGCGGCGGCTCCTGCGACGCGGGCACCCAGAACGCCATCGACGGCGCCGTCAGCCGCGGCACCACCGTCGTCGTCGCGGCCGGCAACAGCAACGCCAACGCGGCCAACTACAACCCCGCGAGCTGCGACAACGTCATCACCGTCGCCGCCAGCGACCGCGAGGGCAACCGCGCCAGCTACTCCAACTACGGCAACGTCGTCGACATCGCCGCCCCCGGCGGCGAGACGGCCGTCTCCAGCGCCAACGGCATCCTCTCCACGCTGAACAGCGGCACCCGCAGCATCGGCAACGAGAACTACGTCGCCTACCAGGGCACCAGCATGGCCGCCCCGCACATCGCCGGCCTCGCCGCGCTGATGTACGAGACCAAGCCCGGCATCACGCCGGGTGAGGTCGAGACCGCCATCGAGAACAACGCCCGCGCCCTGCCCGGCTCGTGCAGCGGCGGCTGCGGCGCCGGCCTCGCCGACGCGGCCGCCACCCTCACCGCCATCGGCGGCGAGCCGACGGACCCGACCGACCCGACGGACCCGACCGACCCCGGCACCGGCGTGTTCACCAACTCCGACAACGTGAACATCCCGGACGCCGGCAACTCCGTCACCTCGGCCATCGCCGTCAGCGGCATCGGCGGCAACGCCCCGTCCGACCTGAAGATCGACGTCGACATCAAGCACACCTACCGCGGTGACCTCAAGGTCGAGATCGTCGCCCCGAACGGTGCGTCCGCCGTCCTCAAGAGCAACGACTACTACGACGGCGCCGACAACGTCATCGCCTCGTACACCGTCGACGCCTCGTCCGTCGCGGCCGACGGCACCTGGAAGCTCCGGGTGACCGACGTCTACCGCGGCGACACGGGCTACATCGACTCCTGGAGCCTGACCTTCTGACGGTCACGCCTCCAGGCCACGACAGGGCCTGCCGGTGCCGAGGGGGCATCGGCAGGCCCTGCTCCACGTACGGAACGCCGCCTCCCTCACCGGGAGGCGGCGTTCCGTACGTGGGGACGGGCCCGCCGGGAACGGGGTTCCGGGAGGCGGCGGGGAAAGGGGAACGGCGTCCGTCAGACGTTGCCGTCGCCGCTGGGCCTCATCCCCAGCGGCACACCGATCTCGGCGGCCATGACCGCCCCGGCCTCGCGCTCCAGCTCGCCGTCGTCGCCGGCCGCGCCCGAGTCGGTGTCCAGGCCGTCCAGCTCGCCCAGCGGCGTGTCCAGCCGGACGTGCGCCACCAGCGACTGCAGCGCACGCAGCGCCGCCGAGGCCGTGGAGCCCCAGTTCGACAGGTACGAGAACTGCCACCACCACAGCGCCTCCGACGTCCGGCCCGCGCGGTAGTGCGCCATACCGTGCCGCAGATCCGTGACGACGTCGGCCATGTCGTCCGAGATCCGGCTCGTGACGGGCGCGTTCCGCGGGACGTACGGGTCGAAGACCTCCGAGTACACGTCCACCGGGTCCAGCAGGGTCGCCAGCCGCTCCCGCAGCTCGTCCACGTCGTCCGGCTCGGGGCCCGTGTCCGGCTCGTACCGCTCGTCGGGAACGATGTCCTCGTGCGCGCCCAAGCGGCCCCCGGCCAGCAGCAGCTGGGAGACCTCCAGCAGCAGATACGGCACCGCGCTGCTCGGCTCGTCCCCCTTCGCCACCTCCGTGACGGCGAGGATGAAGCTCTCGACCTGATCGGCGATCTGAACGGCGAAGTCGTCCGGGGCAGCCGCGTCGCTCAGCCGTGAAGCCACGCGCGAGCCCTCCGTGGTTACCGTGGCAGCGTGCGTCGTATCAGACATCAAGCAACCTTCTCCCCTCGAAGGCCCGCCCCAGCGTGACCTCATCGGCGTACTCCAAGTCTCCCCCCACGGGGAGACCGCTGGCCAGCCGCGTGACCTTCAAACCCATGGCCGACACCATCCGGGCCAGATACGTGGCGGTGGCCTCACCCTCCAGATTCGGGTCCGTGGCCAGGATCAACTCGGTGACGGCGCCGTCGGCGAGGCGCGCCAACAACTCCCGTATCCGCAGGTCATCCGGCCCGACACCCTCGATCGGGCTGATCGCGCCACCCAGCACGTGGTAGCGGCCCCGGAACTCCCGCGTCCGCTCGATCGCGACGACGTCCTTGGGCTCCTCCACCACACAGATGACCGACGGGTCACGCCGCGGATCACGGCAGACGCGGCACTGCTCCTCCTCTGCCACGTTCCCGCAGACCTCGCAGAACCGCACCTTCGCCTTCACCTCGGACAGCGCACTGGCCAGCCTCCGCACGTCGGCGGGGTCGGCCTGGAGGATGTGGAACGCGATCCGCTGGGCGCTCTTCGGCCCCACACCGGGCAACCGGCCCAGCTCGTCGATGAGGTCCTGAACGACGCCCTCGTACACCGCTGCTCCTCGTGCGCCTTGTCCTGGGGGTCCTGGGGGTCCTGGTGGTCGTGGTGGCTCAGAAGGGCAGGCCGGGGATGCCGCCGCCCCCGCCGCCGCCCAGACCCTGCGCCAGCGGGCCCAGCTTCTCCTGCTGGAGCTTCTGCGCCTCGGCGTTCGCGTCCCGGACCGCGGCCAGCACGAGATCGGCCAGCGTCTCGGTGTCCTCCGGGTCCACCGCCTTCGGGTCGATGTCGAGGGCCTTCAGCTCCCCGGACCCCGTCACCGTCGCCTTGACCAGGCCGCCGCCCGCGGAGCCCTCGACCGACGTCTCCGCCAGCTCCTGCTGCGCCGCGGCGAGATCCTGCTGCATCTTCTGGGCCTGCTGCAGCAGCTGCTGCATGTCGGGCTGACCACCACCGGGAAACACGGGCTCGCTCCTTCGTCCGCTTGGCTCGCCTGCTGGCGGGCACTGACACGTGCTCGTGTGCCGAGCCTACGTGCTCCGCGGTACTCCCGTCCGACTCACTCGTGGTTGATCTCCTCCACCACCGTGGCCCCGAGCTCGCGGATGATCAGGTCGTGGCCCGAGAGCGCCGACTCGTCCAGATCCGGGTCGTCGTCCTCGGGAATGTCGTCCTCAACGGACACGGCGGGGGGCGGCGGGCTCTCCGCCACCGGGGGCACGGACGGGGCGGTCCGCGCCGGCGACGGGCCGCCTTGCTGGTGGGACGACTGAGGCGGCTGGGGCCCCTGGGGTGCCTGAGGGTTCTGCGGAGCCTGGGGGGCTTGAGGAACCTGAGGGGCCTGGGTGGACGACTGCCACGGCTGCTGGGGCGGCTGCGACGGCTGTGACGGCTGTGATGGCTGGAACCCCGCGGACGGCGGCGGCTGCTGCGCGTACGACGGCCGGGACGGCGCCGCGGACGCCGACCCCTCGCCGCCGCCCGCGTCCACGACGGCCTCGATCTTCCACTGCACCCCGAAGCGCTCGCTGAGCACGGATCGCAGCACGTCCTCGCTGCCGCCGGAGGAGAAGTTGTCCCGCGCTCCGGCGTTCGGGAAGCCGAGCTGCAACGTCGTCCCGTCGAAGCCGCTCACCTGCGCGTTCTGGCTGAGCAGAATCCAGGTGAAACGACGCTTGCTCTTGACGGCCTCCAGCACGTCCGGCCACATCTGCCGCACCTGCGCGACACCGCCCCCACCGCTCTGCGGGGCCGGGGCCTGCGGGGCCGGGGCCTGCGGAGCCGGGTTCTGCGGGGCCGGGGCCTGGGGCGCAGGCGCTTCCGCGGGACGTGCCCCCGCCGGGGAACCCGCCCCCGCGCCCGCCGTCGGCCACGCCCCGGGACGCCGCCCGCCCTCGGCCCGC